>NZ_JBITDM010000003.1:0-596815 GCF_044454195.1 Streptomyces sp. NPDC051561
ACGAAACGGCAGCCACTTCCTCGCCTTCCTCGGCCTCGCCGCCACCCTGACCTGCTACAAGAAACTCGCCAAACTCACCACGTGAGACATCCTCTTAGCTCGGCCACCGAATCCGCAATCTTGAGCAGATAGGAATCCCACCTGAAATCATCCTGAGATTCACCGGGATGATTTCTCTTTGAATAAAGGGCAGCCTTGTAGGACATGAAGGCTTGGGGGCTCACATCCAAAGCCGCTCCGAGCGCACTGAGCGCATTCTTCGAACCTTCACCTTCCCCGATCGAACTCATATCTTTGGATAGGTAATCTCCGTCAATAAACGTGGTCCCAATAAACTGAATATTATACTTTCCGGAGTTCAGATCGCCCTCAATCCTCTTTCCTATATTTTGCTCGAGGACCGCGCAAACAGGGCAGCGCGGATCTTCGTAAATCTTTAGCGTGTGTTTCGCATCCGGCCTTCCTATTGTGACAATGGTGCCATCTTCCCCCGAAGAATTCGACGGAGCTACCAGCGGCTTTTCTACAACACTTAGCCAGTAGCTTTCGAGTGCTTGAGTTCCACGCCCACCTCCATCTCTCATCAGATACCCAACACCCCCTATTACCATTAGAGATCCAGTAGCGATAACACCTACAATTATCCGACGCCTTCTTTTTTCGAACCTCATCCGCATGGCCCGCTCTGCTAGCCGGCGCGCACGTGCATCATCATGTTGGGGCTGCTCGTCGATGGTCTTCATTTCCGTATCCACCTCTCCTGGGCGGTTCCGCCGCCGCTCAATCCCGCGGGTTGGCATCACCATGCTGTCGTCAAGGGCCGGTACTGCACACCTCACGGGAGACGCCCCCCGTCAAGGCGATATTGAGCGCGTCTGCATCCGCATAGAGGTCTAACCCGACTCGGAGGAAACTGCGTCCCCCCGGGGCCCTCAAATATCCCATTAACGTGAATTGGCCGCCGCTTGCGCGACGGCCAATTCTGACTACCACAGGAAAGAATACAGCCAGTAGAAGCTAACCCCATTCTCGCCTCGTGCAACCCTGCGGCTAGGGGCTCGTGAGACAGTGAATTCCCTACACGCGTCGCTTGCAACCTGCGGTGTCAATTCCCTGGCCGACCACCTGTTCTCGCGCGAGGCCTAAGAGGCGGTCACCTTGGTGCTGTTAGCGTATTCCTGATTTCCGATGAAAATTCTGATAGTCAACTGCTCATTCTCCCAGACATTGCGACTACCCGTCTTGCAAACAGTTCCGCCAGTCGAATTGGCTTCAGTTGCGAGGCGCCAGCTGCCACCGGGATCGGACCACATTACTTCACCAACGGCCTTTTTGCCGTCGTTCCACAGGTCGCAAACTTTCCAGCTGTCACCGTTGGCGTACCAGTTCATGCTGGCAAAATGGAGGATGTTCCCCGTCCATTCGGTCTTCTGTGCGTAGATAAGAGCATTTCCGGCAGAGGCCGGACCGACCCCCATAACAGTAGCCATAGCAACTGTTCCTGCCCCAACGGCCACGCGAGAAAGAATCTTCTTCATTTCCCCCACCTGTTCAGTCAGTCGCGCCGTTGGGCACACCCTGTGCCCAACGGCGCTAAATTTATGCGACATTCGAACCTGCGTGGCACCTTTTCCGATAACCCATAGCGTGACCTACATCACATCTTCACACATTGCTCGAATCGGCCATTTCCCTTTCAATCAACCAAAAGAAATGCGAAGTATCTAAGCTAAGAGGGTTGCTGCGGCACAAGATCCCCAAGTCGCCCCACTCCCGGTTCCCTCTCCCGGGACGATTGCAAAGTCACGGTGTTGTCGTGAGTGGGCAGGTCACAACGGTGTGACGATGCCGAGAGTGTCCGCAACTGGACGCATCGAAGCTCCGTTGTGGAGGTGACCTTCCCAAGTCGCCGTCCCGCAACGGAGCTTCGGTGTGCCGTCTGTCTGGTCAAGTCGCCCACCCGTCAGCACCGTGCGATCGGCCCGTTGGCCGAGCGGCTACGGGCACTGGCTGATCCGCGGTGCCGGCGCGGGAAGCGTCACCCCTTCGTGGCAGTGCTGCTGATCTCCTGCTCCGTCGTGGTGGGTAGTGCGAGGAGTTTCGTGGCGATCGGCGAGTGGGCGGCCGAGGCCCCGCAGGATGTCCTGGCCCGGCTCGGTGCCCATACCGCGACCGCTCTGGCCGTACATGTCCCTCCCAGCGGTGCGACGATCCGCCGGGTCGTCAGGGACACCTGCCCCGGCGGGCTGGCCGACCTCCTCGGAACCGCCGCCGGACTCAACCTGATCCGCCTCGACAGCTGGTGGACCGACACCCCGTTCCCCCGGAACCCGCATCAGCTATTTTTTCCCGACTCAGCCTCGACCTGGCAGCCTGACCACCGAATCGGACAACAGAGTCCTTCAGCCGGGAGGTGAAACCGATCAATTGCCACGGAGGGGTCCGCAGACCAACCCGGCAAACGGGTCTCCGGTAGATCACACTGTGTCCCGCAACCGCTGCCTGATACAAGCAACGGCATTGGCCGGGAACGTCGAAGTGGAACAGAATCGAACACCGGCTGTTCTCGCACATCAGCATGAACTGGCGTGGGCGCCACCTGACCAGCTACGACGTCATCCTGCAGTGCATCGCGGCCACTACCACCCGCACGGGACTGCGCCTCGAGGCCCGGCGACGAACAGCTGGCCGCCCTGCCCCTTCGCTGGCATGACGTCCGCCCAGACGGGAACTACACCATGCTCCCTGTCTCGCCTTCAACAGCAGTCCAAACCATCCGTGACGACTCAAGTAATTAATTCGTTCTAGGCCCGAACCGGGACGCGAGACGAGTCAGGGTGGCAGAGGTTACGCGGTTTCACCGGATCGGATGATCCGGCGGGAAGATGTCTTCGGGTGGGGTGCGAGTGTCTACGCTCCGGTGTCATGCAGTTGCGGTACTCCTTCCGGCTCGAACCGACCCCGTTCCAGGAGCAGTTGCTGGCGCGGACCTTCGGCTGCGCGAGAGTGGTCTACAACGACGCCCTCGTCCTCCGCCGGGCCGCGTACGCGGCGAGACAGCCCTGGATCAAGGCAGGGGACCTGTCCAAGACGGTCCTGACCCAGGGCAAGAAGCGGGCGGAGCGGTCCTGGCTGGGAGAGGTATCCTCCGTCGTGCTCCAGCAGTCGCTGCGGGACCTGGAGTCCGCCTACCGTGCGTTCTTCGACTCTCACAGCGGCAAACGCAAGGGCCCGCCAGTCGGTCCCCCGTCGTTCAAATCACGGAAGGACCGCAGGCAGTCGGTGCGGTTCACCACCAACGCCCGCTGGAAGATCACCGAGGAGGGGCGGCTGCTCCTGCCGAAGATCGGCGAGATCCCGGTGCGCTGGTCCCGCCCGCTGCCCACCACCCCCTCCACGGTCACCGTGACCAAAGACCCGGCCGGACGGTACTTCGCGTCCTTCGTCGTGGAGACCGATCCGGACACCGACGCCCAGCGGTGGCCCATCGAGGACACCGCTGGCCGCGAGATCGGCCTGGACATGGGCCTGTCCCACTTCGTTGTGCTGTCCACCGGGGAGAAGATCGCCTCGCCGAGGTTCCTGCGCCGCGCGGAGAAGAAACTCAAGAAGCTCCAGCGCCGCCACTCCCGCAAGCAGAAAGGCTCGAAGAACAAGGAGAAGTCCCGCCGGATGCTGGCCCGCCAGCACGCCAAAGTCGCCGACGCCCGCCACCACTTCCACCACGAGCTGTCCTCAAAGCTGGTCCGCGAACACCAAGCGGTCTACGCCGAGACACTCAACGTGAAGGGCATGGCCCGCGGCAACCTCGCCAAATCCATCCACGACGCCGGCTGGTCGAGCTTCCTGGCCATGCTCGAATACAAAGCAAACCGTTACGGCAGAGTCTTCCAGCGAGTCGGGCGGACCTTTCCGTCCTCGCAGCGGTGCTCGGTCTGCCACCGCATCGACGGCCCCAAACCCCTCAAGGTCCGCACCTGGACCTGTGAAGGGTGCGGGACCGTCCACGACCGGGACACCAACGCGGCCGACAACACCCTCCAAGAGGGAAGACGCCTGCACACCCTGAACCCATAGCACCAGGTCGCCGAGGGATATCACAGGAGACCCAAAACGCCTGCGGAGCGACGATAAGACCAGGGACCCAGCGTCCCGGCACGACGTGATGAACCAGGAAGCCGAGGAATCCGGCCCCGACACCCGTGCCGCCTAGCGGCACAGCAACAGGACCGGAAGGCCAGAACCCCCTTCCTTCAAGAAGGGGTTGCATGTCAATTCTCCCCGTACCGCCATCTCGCGGCCCGCGCCGACCTGGACGCGATCCTGCACCTGGGCGACTACCTCTACGAGTACCGGACCGGCGGCTACCCGGAGCCGAAGTACGTCGTACGGCAGCACGAGCCGCAGCACGAGATCGTCACGCTCGCCGACTACCGCACCCGGCACGGCAAGTACAAGACCGACCCGGACCTCCAGGCGCTGCACCACAGACACCCGTTCGTCGCGATCTGGGACGACCACGAGTTCGCCGACAACGCGTGGTCGGGCGGCGCCACCAATCACACCCCGGACACCGAGGGCGACTGGACGGCCAGGATGGCCGCCGCCAAGCAGGCCTACTTCGAGTGGATGCCGGTCCGCACCTCCACCGAGGGCACCGTCTACCGCCGGCTGCGCTGGGGCAGGCTCGCCGACCTGCACCTCCTCGACCTGCGCTCGTTCCGCGACGAGCAGGCCCCGATCGGCAGCGGCAAGGCCGACGACCCCGACCGCACCCTGACCGGCCGCGCCCAACTGGACTGGCTGAAGGCGTCGCTCGCCTCCTCCGACGCCGCCTGGAAACTGGTCGGCACCTCGGTGATGATCTCGCCGGTCGCCTTCGGCTCGGTCCCCGCGCACCTCCTGGAGCCGATCGCCGAACTCGTCGGCCTCCCCAAGGAGGGCCTGGCGATCAACACCGACCAGTGGGACGGCTACACGGACGACCGCAAGGAACTCATCGGCCACCTCACCGGCAGGGGCATCTCCAACACCGTCTTCCTGACCGGTGACATCCACATGTCCTGGGCCAACGACGTGCCGGTGAAGGCCGCGACGTACCCCTCCTCGGGCTCCGCGGGCGTCGAGTTCGTGATCACCTCGGTGACCTCCGACAACCTGGACGACATGCTGCACGTCGCCCCCTACACCCTCTCGCTGGTCGCGGGTACGGCCGTGACGGCCGCCAACCGGCATGTGAAGTGGGTCGACATGGACGCTCACGGGTACGGCGTGCTGGACGTCACCGCCGAGCGCTCGCAGATGGACTACTACAAGGTGTCCGACAAGTCCCGCCGGGACGCGACGAGTTCGTGGTCGAGGTCCTACCGGACTCTTTCCGGAACTCAGCGGGTGGAGCGGGTGCACCAGCCCGTACGCTGACCCGCATGCACGGGGGCGACGGACAGGACGGGCAGGACAGCGGGCAGGGCGGCGGGCGGCGGGTCGTCGACGGGCGCTTCGAGCTCGTCGAGCGGCTCGGCAGCGGTGGCATGGGCACCGTCTGGCGGGCCCGTGACCTGGCACTGCACCGTGAGGTGGCCCTCAAGGAGGTGCGCCCGCCCGATCCCGCCCTGTCCGCCGCCGACCCGACGGCCTCGCGCACTCCGCGCGCCCGTGTGCTGCGCGAGGCACGGGCGCTGGCCCGGATCAGCCACCCGAATGTGGTGACGATCCACCACATCGTGGACGCCGAGGATCCGGCGGGCTCCGTCGGGGAGGCCGGCCCCTGGCTGGTGATGGAACTGCTGCCCGGCATCTCCCTCCAGCAGCGCCTGGACTCGGGCCCGCTGGACTTCCGGGAGGCCGCCCGCCTCGGCCGCCAGGTACTGGCCGGGCTGCGCGCCGCGCACGCCGCCGGGATCTGCCACCGGGACGTGAAACCGGCGAACATCATGCTCCGCCCCGACGGCACCGCCGTCCTCACCGACTTCGGCATCGCCGCACTCGCCGACGCCTCCCCGCTGACCCTGACGGGCGAGTTCATCGGCTCGCCCGAGTTCATCGCGCCGGAGCGCATCCGGGGCGCCACGGACGCGCCCGCCGCCGACCTCTGGTCGCTGGGCATGCTGCTGTACGTCGCCGTGGAGGGCCTCAGCCCGATGCGCCGGGGCAGCACGCTGGCCACCCTGGCGGCCGTACTCGACGATCCCGTGCCACCCCCGCGGCTGGCCGGGCCGCTGGGCCGCGCCCTTTCGGAACTCCTGGTCAGGGACCCGGCTGCGCGCCCGGACGAGACCCGTCTGGACGCACTGCTCGCGGAGGCGGAGGCGGGCCGCGAGCCGGCCCCCACCCGGCCGGCCGGGACGCTCCCGCCGTCGGCCCACCCCTCCGTACCCCCGCCCCCTCCCCCGCCCGCCGGGCAGTTCGGGCCCGCCGCGGCCACACCCGCGTACGCCCTGCCGACCGTCGGCCCGCAGTACGTCCCCGCACCCGGCCCGGGGCCCGCCGCCCGGCGTCGGCGCACCGCGCTGGTGGTGGCCGCCTCAGTGGTCGCCCTGGCCGTCCTGGGCACCGGGACATACCTACTGACCAGGGGTGATGCCGACAAACCCAGGGACCGGGCGACCGGTGTCACCACGTCCCCCGGCTCGCCGGGCACCCCCGGAAGCGGCGGCGCCCTTCCCTCCGGTTCCCCGCTGCCCACCGCCCCCGGCACCCGCCAGGTCCCTCCGCCGAGCGGCCCCACCACGGCTTCGCCGTCGGCCGACGCCCCGTCCCCGTCCCCCTCGCAGCCGGAGCCCCCGCCCCCGCCTGCCACCCCGTCCGGCCACTGGATCGCCCAGCTCCACTCCGAGCCGGGCACCTCCGGGAGAGCCACCGTGGACGCCAGGCTGGCGGCGGTCCGCCGCCAGGTTCCCCACGCGCGGGTGTTGCGCAGCGACGACTTCGCGGCGCTGCGCGCGGGATACTGGGTGATCTATGCACCGGGCCCGTTCGAGAGCGGGCGGGCGGCCCTCGCGTACTGCGCCCTGCACGGCCGTACGACCGCGAACCAGTGCGTCGGCCGCTGGCTCAGCGACACGGCCGCCGACCGCGTCTACCTGTGCGGCCCGCCCGCGAGCAAGCCGAAGGGCCGCTGCACCCGCCGGTGACCGGCGTCCCCGGCGCCGTCGGAGTCCTCCGGGTCCTCAGAGCGTGTCCAGCGGGTCCTCAGAGCGTGTCCAGGAACCCCAGCGCGACCCGCCACGTCTGCTCGGCCGCCTTCTCGTCGTAATCGGGCAGCTCGGCGTCGGTGTAGAGGTGCCCGGCACCCGGGTAGCGGTAGACCTCGACATCGGCGCCGGTGCGCTGCATCCGGAGGTACCAGACGTTCAGCCAGTCGTCCGACTCGAACGGGTCCGGGGAGGCGACGTGCAGCTGTACGGGCAGCTCGTCGACCGTCGCGCCCTCGGCGATGTCCGAGGTGCCGTGCAGCAGAAGCAGCCCGCGCGCCCTGTCGTCGCCGAGCGCGAGGGTCTGGGCGACGGAGCCGCCCAGTGAGAAGCCGGCGTAGACCAGCCCCTTGTCGGAGTGGGGTGCGGCGGCGAGCACGGCCCGCTTCAGGAGTTCGTCGCGGCCGATCTTTTCGAGGAGTTCCTGACCTTCCTCGGCGGTGTCGGCCGTTTGCCCCTCGTAGAGGTCGGGCACGTGCACCTGGTGCCCGGAAGCGCGCAGCCGATCCGCTGCGGCATTCACGGCCGGGCGCAGACCGTAGACGGAGTGGAAAAGAATGATGTCCATTCCGCAATCCTGCCAGTTAGCGTCGGAGTCATGGAGAACGTACTGCGCCCGTTGATCGTCCTGGGTGGCTCGGTCGTGCTCACGCTGTTCGTCGGCTGGGTAGTCGACGTCGTGCTGCGCCGGGCCGATGCCCGTCACCACGAGACCCCGCTGTGGGGGCTGCTGCGGCGTTGCCGGCCGCCCCTCATGGTGGTGCTGCTCGCCGCGCTCCTGCGAGGGGCTTACGACCAGACCAACCTGAAGATCGTCGAGGATCACGAGGCCGGTATCGGCCAGGTCCTCAGCCTCGTCCTGATCGCCGCGACCGCCTGGCTGATCGTGCGGGTCGTCGCGACCGTCCTGGAGGCCTCGTACGCGCGATACGCGTCCCAGCAGTCCAGGGACGCCGCCCGGGTCCGCCGGGTCCGTACCCAGGTCACGCTCATCATGCGGATCGTGACCGCCGTCGTCGGTGTGGTCGCGGTGGCCGCGATGCTGATGACCTTCCCCAATATGCAGGCCATCGGAAAGTCGATGCTGGCCTCGGCCGGAATCATCGGCATCGTCGCCGGTGTGGCCGCCCAGTCCACCCTCGGCAACCTCTTCGCGGGCTTCCAGATCGCGTTCGGCGACATGGTGCGGATAGGCGACACCGTGGTCGTGGACGGGGAGTGGGGTGTGGTCGAGGAGGTCACACTGACCTTCCTCGCGGTACGGACCTGGGACGAGCGCCGGATCACCATGCCGGTGTCGTACTTCACCAGCAAGCCGTTCGAGAACTGGTCGCGCGGCGGCGCCCAGATGACCGGCACCGTCTTCCTCCAGCTCGACCACCACGCCCCCGTCGCGGCGATGCGCGAGAAGCTCCGGGAGATCCTGGCGGCCACTCCTTCCTGGGACGGCCGCGACTGGAGCCTGGCGGTGACCGACACCACCCCCAACACCATCGAGGTGCGGGTGGTGGTCACCGCGAAGGACGCCGACGACATCTGGACCGTACGGTGCGCGGTGCGCGAGCAGCTCATCGGCTGGCTCTGCGAGAAGCACCCGTACGCCCTGCCCAAGGTCAGCACGGCCGAGGCGGTCCCGCTCCCGGGCGGCCAGTGGCCCACCCGTGCCTCCTCCAACGGCCGCGCCCCGCGCCCCGAGGAGCTGGGCACCAACAACGCGGACATCCGCACCGACGACGACGCCCCGCCCCCGGGCGCGGACCGTCAGCGGGCGGCCGCCGCTTCGCAGGACGGCTCCGTGCCGAACACGGGCCGCGGTTAGCCGCTCCGCCCCGGCACGCCCGGAGGCCGGACTCTCCCCCGTGGGAGTCCGGCCTCCGGTGTATGCGGGGCTGCTGCGGTTCGTGCGCCGGCTAGCGCCGCAACAGCTTCTTCTGTACGGATTCCAGCGGTCCCGTCCCGAAACGGCGCAGCCACAGGGTCGACGCCACCATCAGCAGCGCGCCCACGCCCGCCCAGACCCCCATCACCCACCAGGGGCCCAGGTGCGCCCAGCGGGCCGCGAGGCCGAGGCCGAATCCGTAGAAGAGGAACATGCACAGGACGTTCTGCAGGACGTAGCCGGAGAGCGCGCACCTGCCGACCGCGCCGAGCCCGGCGACCAGCCGTGAGCCGCCGCCGAACCGGTCGAGGAGGGCGCCGGCCAGGCCGATGAGGCCCAGCGCGACGACCGGGGCGGCGACGTACCGCTCGATCAGGAAGAAGTCGCCACCGCCGATTCCGGCGGCCACCGTGAGCGGCAGGCCGACGCCCAGGCCCCAGCGCAGCAGCCGGGACCGCAGTGCCCGGCCGCCCGGGTCGTCGGCGAAGGCACCCGCGCGGAAGAGGCGTACGCCGAGCAGGAAGAGGAACACCAGCAGGCCGAAGGTGAGCACCGGCTCGATGCGCAGCGGCAGAGCGTTCTGGAGGCGGAAGAGCACCTGGTCCGTCCAGCTGCCGTCCGCGTAGAGCGCGACCACGTCGGGGTCCACGCCCTTGCCGCCGCCTCCGTCGGCCCCGGCGAGCACCCAGGAGCCCACCAGCATGAGGGTGAGGTGCAGAGCCCCCTGGGTCCACATCAGGATCCGCTGGAAGCGCTCGCCGCGTGTCAGCGACCAGGCGACCAGGAGGGCGGTGACGGCGTACCCCATCAGCACGTCCCAGGCGAAGACCAGGGCGAAGTGCAGGGTGCCCTCGGCGAAGAGGAACAGTGCCCGCCACTTGTACGGCCCCGGCCACGGAGTGCCGCGCCGCTGCGCCGAGCCGAACTGGATGGCGAGCCCCACGCCGAACAGGATCGTCAGCAGCGACAGGAACTTGCCGTCCGCCAGCAGCCGGAAGACGCCCTCCGCCGCCCCGCCGACCGTCCCGTCGGTGAGCGTCTGCTCGAACCCGCCCAGGAGGATGCCCACCTCGGAGCCCGGCGCGGCGAAGATCCAGACGTTGGTCATCAGAGTGCCGAGGATGGCGGCCCCCCTCAGCACATCGAGCAACGGCAGCCGTCTGCCGCTGCTCGTGGGCTGCGGACGGGCACCTTCGACGGCAACGGTCGCTTCGGTCACGACGGGCTCAACTCCCCTGGCTGGACTGCCCTTTCATCGTCGCCGCCCGATCACCCCCACACCTCATGACCAAAAACGACCCCCACTCCACCCTTCGATGCAGCCATCCCCCACCCGGGTACACCTCACGTGCTACACCCCCGCCCCCGTACCCTCGCCCTACCTCATACTCCGCAGATCCAACTGATGCAGCACCCGATCCACCACCTCCGGATCCACCCCCACCTCATTGCGCGCCGCCAACACCTCATGCCTGGCCGCCGACATCATTTCCCGCTGGATCCGCATCACCGCCTTCACCCGCCCCACCCGCGACGCATACGCCTCCCGCCGCTCCTCGTCCACGATGTCCGGGCTGATCCGCGCCCCGATCTCGAACGCCCCCCGCTGCAACCTCTCGGACACCTCCTCCGGAAGCTCCTCGACCTCCTCGATCTCCCGCAGCCGCCGCCGCGCCGCCTTCGCCGCCCGCACCGCGAGCATGTGCTCCAGATCCCGCTCGACGTCGGTGTCCGCCCGTACGCCCAGCTTCCGCACCAGCCAGGGCAGGGTCAGCCCCTGGAACACCAGCGTCGCCATGATCACGCAGAAGGCGACGAAGAGGATCTCGTCGCGCGCCGGGAAGGCCTCCCCCGAATCCGTCTTCAGGGGGATGGCCAGCACCAGCGCGACCGAGGCCACGCCCCGCATCCCCGCCCACCACATGACGACGGTCTCCCGCCAGGTCATCGGAATGTCCTCGTCCACATCGCGCCGCTTGTGCAGTCGCTTGGCGAGCCAGGTCGCGGGCAACAACCACAGCAGCCGTACGCCGACCACCACGCCCACCACTACCGCACCCCAGCCCAGCATCTCGCCGAACCGCCCGTCCGCGAGCCCGAAGACGGAGTGCAGCTCAAGCCCGATCAGCCCGAAGGCGACCCCGGTGACCAGGGTGTCGACGATCTGCCAGAAGGTCTGCCCGGCCAGCCGGCCCATCACATCGTCGGCGTCGACGGCGTGCGAGGCGAGGTACAGCGCGGAGGTCAGCACCGCCAGCACGCCCGACCCGAGGAACTCCTCGGCCAGTACGTAGCTGATGAACGGGACCAGCAGCGTCAGCCCGATCTGGAGGGTGGCATCGCCGAGGTAGCCCATCAGCTTGTTGCTGAGCCAGCCGAGCCCGCCGCCGACCGCAACGGCGACCACCGCGGACAGCACCAGCTCACCCATCGCCCGCGGCCAGGAGAAGGTGCCGCTCACTGCGGCGCCGATCGCCACGTGGTAGAGCACGATCGCGGTCACGTCGTTGAAGAGCCCCTCGCCCTCCAGGATCGACACCAGCCGCCGGGGCAGCCCCAGTGAGCCCGCCACCGCGGTCGCCGCGACCGGGTCCGGCGGCGCGACCAGCGCCCCGAGCGCGACGGCGGCGGCGATCGGCAGTCCGGGCACCATGGCGTTGGCGACGGCGGCCACAGCAGCGGTGGTCACGAAGACGAGCGCCACCGCGAGCAGCAGGATCGGCCGGAAGTTGGCGGTGAACTGCCGCCAGGAGGTTCGCTGCACCGCCGCGTACAGCAGCGGCGGCAGCACCAGCGGAAGGATGTACTCCGGCGGGATGTCCGGATTCGGTACGAACGGGATGAGCGCCAGCACCACCCCGGCCAGCGTCATCAGCACCGGCGCGGGCAACCCCAGCCGCTCCCCGAGCGGCACCGAGACCACCGCACCGAGCAACAGCACGAACAACAGGGCCAATTGGTCCACGGGGTGCCCTCCGGGCCACTCGAAGCAAAGACGATCAAGGCTTCAAGCGTGCCACGAAGCGTGACAAAACGTCATGGAAGGGGTGCCGTACGAGCACGAAGGGGTGCCGTACGAGCACGAAGGCACCGCTCCACCCAACCGCCGTCAGAGAGTGCGGCGCATCGCCCGGTGGTCGATGTCCGCGTCCAGGAAGACGGGCCCGTACGCCTCGTACCCCAGCCGCTCGTAGAAACCCAGCGCATGGGTCTGCGCGTGCAGGTCGATCGCAGTCAGCCCGCGCGCCCGCGCCACGTCCTCGATACCACGCACCAGCGCCGCCCCGACGCCGAGACCGCGCGCTGCCCCGCTCACCGCGAGCCGCCCGAGCGAGCCGACCTCGGGGCCCGCCCCGGTCTTCCCGGCGGCGTCGGCCCCGTGCAGCAACCGCCCGGTGCCCAGCGCGGTGCCGTCCTCCGCGATCGCCAGGACATGCGCCGCCGTCGCGTCGTACTCGTCGTACTCAAGCTCCGCGGGCACCTCCTGCTCGACCACGAAGACCTCCTTGCGCACCGCGAAGCACGCCTCGCGGTCCCCGGGCCCTGCGGCCTCCCGCACCAGGTAGGCGGTGGTCACTCGCTCTCCGCCCGGATCACGTCCAGCGCGTGCTGGAGGTCGTCCGGGTACGGGCTCTCGAACTCGACCCAGTCGCCGGTGCCCGGGTGGGTGAACCCGAGCCGCATCGCGTGCAGCCACTGCCGGGTCAGGCCCAGACGCTTGGCCAGCGTCGGGTCAGCGCCGTAGGTCACGTCGCCGACGCAGGGGTGGCGGTGGGCGGACATGTGCACGCGGATCTGGTGGGTGCGCCCGGTCTCCAGCTTGATGTCGAGCAGGCTGGCCGCCCGGAACGCCTCGATGAGGTCGTAGTGGGTGACGGAGGGCTTGCCCTCGGCGACGACCGCCCACTTGTAGTCGTGGTTCGGGTGGCGGCCGACGGGGGCGTCGATGGTGCCGCTCATCGGGTCCGGGTGGCCCTGGACCAGTGCGTGGTAGCGCTTGTCCACGGTGCGCTCGCGGAACTGCGTCTTGAGCGAGGTGTAGGCGCGCTCCGACTTGGCGACGACCATCAGGCCCGACGTACCGACGTCGAGGCGGTGCACGATGCCCTGGCGCTCGGCGGCACCGGACGTCGAGATCCGGTAACCGGCGGCGGCGAGGCCACCGATCACGGTCGTCCCGGTCCAGCCGGGGCTCGGGTGCGCGGCGACGCCGACCGGCTTCACGATCACCAGGACGTCGTCGTCGTCATGGATGATCTCCATGCCCTCGACGTGCTCGGCGACGATCTGGATGGGTGCGGGGGGCGCCGGCATCTCGACCTCAAGCCAGGCCCCGCCGTGCACGCGTTCGGACTTCCCGACCACCGAGCCGTCGACCTGGACCTTTCCGGCAGCGGCGAGCTCGGCCGCCTTGGTCCGGGAAAACCCGAACATCCGGGAAATGGCGGCGTCGACGCGCTCGCCCTCAAGGCCATCGGGAACGGGCAGGGTGCGGATCTCGGGAATCGTACTCACCCGTCGAGTATGCAGGACCGCACCGACAAGCCCTTACCGAAAGCCCCTCCGCACCCTCCGCCGACCCTGTGACCTCAGTCCTTGTGGACGGTCCCGTCCGGGTCCAGACCCTTGAACGACAGGATCACGATCAGGATGCCGCCGCAGACGATCGCCGAGTCGGCGAGGTTGAAGACGGCGAAATTGGCCGGGGCGATGAAGTCGACGACCGCCCCCTCCAGGAATCCGGGGGTCCGGAAGATCCGGTCGGTGAGGTTGCCCAGCGCACCGCCGAGCAGCAGCCCGAGCGCGATCGCCCACGGCAGGCTGTACAGCTTGCGGGCCAGCCGGGCGATCACCACGATCACCGAGGCGGCGATACAGGTGAAGACGACCGTGAACGCCTCGCCCCAGCCGAAGGCGGCCCCCGCGTTGCGGATCGCCCGGAACTGCAGCAGTTCCCAGATCACGTTGATGGTCTCGCCGCTGGGCTCCAGCTTGGCGACCACGAGCAGCTTGGTGCCGAGGTCCAGGGCGTAGGCGAGCAGCGCGACCACGAAGAGGACCGCGAGCTTCCGCCCGCCCTTCGCGGCGGCAGGCGTCTCCTCGGCGCCTTCGACGTCCTCGGACGCACCCTCGCCGGTGCTCTCCCCCGAGGCCAGGCCCGCACTCTCCTCGGCAGCCGTACCCGCAGCGCCCTCGTCCTTCGAGGGCTGCTCCGGCCCGGCGCCCTCCACATCTGGCGTACCGATGATGCGCTCCGCCTCTGCCACGGTTAAGTCCCTCGCCCTCGTACCTGACTGCTGCGGCCTCCCGGGGAAGCCACAGTGAGCACGAGACTACGGCACACACGTACGGCCCCCGAGAGCTCCCACCCCCATCAACCCCCTTGGACGACGGGGCCGCGCCCCCTCCCCGCGCTACCCCAGCCCCCTTGGACGACGGGGCCGCGCCCCCTCCCCGCGCTACCCCAGCCCCCTTGGACGACGGGGCCGCGCCCCCTCACCGCGCTACCCCAGCCCCCTTGGACGACGGGGCCGCGCCCCCTCACCGCGCTACCCCAGCCCCCTTGGACGACGGGGCCGCGTCCCCTCCCCGCGCTACCCCAGCCCCCTTGGGCGGCGGGGCCGCCCCCGGGGGCGGAACGGGCGGGCAAGGGGGCGGCCCCCGACGGAGTCGCACCCCACCCACCCCGGCCCCGTACCCCCACCCCCTAGTACCGCCTCTCCTGCTTCTGCTTGCACTCCACACACAACGTCGCCCGCGGAAACGCCTGCACCCGCGCCTTCCCAATCGGGTTCCCGCAGTTCTCACAGATCCCGTACGTCCACGAGTCCAGCCGGTCCCGGGCCCGCTCCGTCTGCTCCAACATCTCCCGCGCGTTGGCCGCGAGCGACATCTCGTGCTCCCGCGTGATGTTCTTGCTGCCGGTGTCCGCGTCGTCGTCCCCCGCCCCGTTCCCGGAGTCCCGCATCAGCCCGGTCAGCGCCTCCTCCGAGGAGGCGATCTCGGCCCGCAGCCGCAGGATCTCGCTGTCCAGCTCGGCCCGCGCCTCGGCCACCTCCTCCGGGGTCCAGGGGTCCTCCCCCGGACGTACCGCGAGCTCACCGGGCACCACCGCCGTGGTCGCGCGGGCGGCCGGCACCGCCTTCTTCCTGGCCGTCGCGGCCCCGCCCGTACTCTTCTTCGCCACCACTGTCCCGACTCCCGTCTCCGCGGCCTCGGCCGTCCCCTCGGCCGCGGCTGCGGCCTGCTTCCCGGCCGCCTCGGCAGCAGCCCCGGAAGCCGTCTCACCGGCCACGGCCTTCTTGGCCGCCGCCTTCTTCGCAGATGCCTTCTTCACCGGCACCTCGCGCGCCGGCACCTCGCCCGGTGCCGTCTTCTTCCCCGCGGCCTTCCTCCCCACGGTCTTCTTGGCCGCGGTCTTCTTGGCCGCAGGCACCGCCTTCTTCGCCACCACCTTCTTCGCCACGGCCTTCTTGGCCGCGGGCACCGCCTTCTTCGCCACGGCCTTCTTCGCGGCCGTCTTCCCCGGCGCGGCCCGCTCGGCCGCGCCCACGCCCTGCTCCTCGTCGGCGGGCTGCGTTCCGGCCGCCGCTCCGGTGGTTCCCGTCGACGCCGATCTGTTCGTTCCGGCGGTCTTGTCAGCCACCATGGCCGCGGCCCCTTCACAATGTGTGATCTTGCACGCGAATCGTGCTGGGACGATAAGTCGACCCCAGGACCGCGGCAACGGGACGCACCGCCGGTTCAGCCCTCCCCACGTCGTCTCCAGACGAACCTGCATCCGTTGTGCCCAGCTCTCCGCCGGGTAACCGCCCCACGAGTGCGCGCCCGCACTCCGCCCGCCGCCGTATGGCCATTCGGGTCACCCCGGCCCGTGACCCGCCCCCGTACCGCCTCCGCCGCCGTACCCCCGGACCGCTCTCCGGGAAACCGGTCTGCCGTCCCGCACCCCGCCCCGTACACTGGGCCCAGCGAAAGGCATCGATGGGGCCGAGTAGCGCCGCACGCAGCGACGAGCGATCCGGGGACGGTGAGAGCCCGGAGGCGAGCACGGCGTGAAGCATCACCCCTGAGCCGCCGGAAGAAAGTCCTCCACCTCGTGGCGGGCGACTAGACCCGGCAGCGCGACCCCAATGAGGGGGCCACGGACGCGAGCCGTCCGGGGCCAAGGAGGGTGGTACCGCGGGAGCCGCAGGGTTCTCGTCCCTCCGACGGAAGCAGTTCAGTCCGCCGGAGGAAGAGCGCCCGATGTCATCGCCGATGCCGCAGTACAACCCGGTCCCCGCGCAGGTCGACCTGCCCGCGCTGGAACACGCCGTCCTCGACTTCTGGGCGGAGGCCAAGGTCTTCGCCAAGTCCCTCGAAGCGTCCGAGGGCCGCCCCGAGTGGGTCTTCTACGAGGGTCCGCCGACCGCCAACGGCATGCCCGGCGCCCACCACATCGAGGCCCGCGTCTTCAAGGACGTCTTCCCCCGCTTCCGCACGATGCAGGGCTACCACGTCGGCCGCCGTGCGGGCTGGGACTGCCACGGCCTCCCGGTGGAGCTCGCCGTCGAGAAGGAACTCGGCTTCAACGGCAAGAAGGACATCGAGAACTACGGCATCGCCGCGTTCAACGACAAGTGCCGCGCGTCCGTCACCCGTCACACCGACGCCTTCGCCGAGCTGACCGAGCGGATGGGTTACTGGCTCGACCTGGAGAACCCGTACCGCACGATGGACCCGGAGTACATCGAGTCCGTCTGGTGGTCCCTGAAGGAGATCTTCAACAAGGGCCTCCTCACCCAGGACTACCGGGTCGCCCCCTGGTGCCCCCGCTGCGGCACCGGCCTCTCCGACCACGAGCTGGCCCAGGGCTACGAGACGGTCGTCGACCCCTCGGTCTTCGTCCGCTTCCTCCTGACCGGCGGCCCCCTCGCGGGCAAGGCGGCCCTCCTGGTCTGGACGACGACCCCCTGGACCCTGGTGTCCAACACGGCCGTCGCCGCCCACCCCGAGGTCACCTATGTCGTCGCCACCGACGGCGAGGAGAAGCTCGTCGTCGCCGCGCCCCTCCTGGAGAAGGCCCTGGGCGAAGGCTGGGTGACCACCGGCGAGTCCTTCACCGGCGCCGAGATGGAGCGCTGGACCTACCAGCGCCCCTTCGAACTCGTCGAGTTCCCGGCCGAGGCGCACTACCTCGTCAACGCCGAGTACGTCACCACCGAGGACGGCACCGGCCTCGTCCACCAGTCCCCCGCCTTCGGCGCCGACGACCTCGTCGTCTGCAAGTCGTACGGTCTCCCGGTCGTGAACCCGGTCCGCCCCGACGGCACCTTCGAGGAGGAGGTCCCGCTCGTCGGCGGCGTCTTCTTCAAGAAGGCCGACGAGAAGCTCACCGAGGACCTGGCCGCCCGCGGCCTGCTCTTCCGCCACGTGCCGTACGAGCACAGCTACCCGCACTGCTGGCGCTGCCACACGGCGCTGCTCTACTACGCGCAGCCGTCCTGGTACGTCCGCACCACCGCCGTCAAGGACCGTCTCCTCGAAGAGAACGAGAAGACCAACTGGTACCCGGACACGGTCAAGCACGGCCGCTTCGGCGACTGGCTGAACAACAACATCGACTGGGCCCTGTCCCGCAACCGCTACTGGGGCACCCCGCTGCCCATCTGGCGCTGCGAGGACGACCACCTCACCTGCGTCGGCTCCCGCGCCGAGCTGACCGAGCTGACCGGCGAGGACCAGTCGTCCCTGGACCCGCACCGCCCGTTCATCGACGACGTCACCTTCGCCTGTACGCACGAGGGCTGCGCCCTTGACGCCACCCGCGTGCCCGAGGTCATCGACGCCTGGTACGACTCCGGCTCGATGCCCTTCGCGCAGTGGGGCTACCCGTACAAGAACAAGGACGTCTTCGAGAAGCGCTACCCGGCGCAGTTCATCTCGGAGGCCATCGACCAGACCCGCGGCTGGTTCTACACGCTGATGGCGATCGGCACCCTGGTCTTCGACAAGTCGAGTTACGAGAACGTCGTCTGCCTCGGCCACATCCTCGCCGAGGACGGCCGCAAGATGTCCAAGCACCTGGGCAACATCCTCCAGCCCATCCCGCTGATGGACCAGCACGGCGCGGACGCCGTGCGCTGGTTCATGGCGGCCGGTGGCTCCCCCTGGGCGGCCCGTCGCGTCGGCCACGGCACCATCCAGGAGGTCGTCCGCAAGACGCTCCTCACCTACTGGAACACGGTCGCCTTCCAGGCCCTGTACGCCCGTACGTCGAACTGGGCGCCCTCCGCCGCGGACCCGGCCCCCGCGGAGCGCACGGTCCTCGACCGCTGGCTGCTCTCCGAGCTGAACGCCCTCGTCGACCAGGTCACGCAGGCCCTGGAGTCGTACGACACCCAGCGTGCGGGCAAGCTCCTCTCGGCCTTCGTCGACGACCTCTCCAACTGGTACGTGCGCCGCTCGCGCCGCCGCTTCTGGCAGGGCGACAAGGCGGCCCTGCGCACCCTCCACGACGTCGTGGAGACCGTCACCCGCCTGATGGCCCCCCTGACCCCCTTCATCACGGAGCGGGTCTGGCAGGACATGGTCGTGCCGGTCACCCCCGACGCGCCCGAGTCCGTCCATCTCTCCAGCTGGCCGCAGCCCGACCTGGCGGCCATCGACCCGGCCCTCTCCACCCAGATGGCGCTGGTACGCCGCCTGGTCGAGCTGGGCCGTGCGACGCGCGCCGAATCGGGCGTCAAGACCCGCCAGCCCCTCTCGCGCGCCCTGGTCGCGGCCAACGGCTTCTCGGCACTCTCCCCCGAGCTCCAGGCCCAGATCACCGAGGAGTTGAACGTCTCCTCGCTGGCCTCCCTCTCCGAGGTCGGCGGTTCCCTCGTCGACACGACCGCCAAGGCCAACTTCCGGGCACTCGGCAAGCGTTTCGGCAAGGGCGTCCAGGACGTGGCGAAGGCCGTCGCCGCCACCGACGCAGCGGCTCTCTCCCTGGCCCTGCGCGAGGGCGAGGCCCCCCTCGTGGTGAACGGCGAGACGATCCTCCTCACTCCCGAGGAGGTCATCATCACCGAGACCCCCCGCGAAGGCTGGTCCGTCGCCTCGGACTCCGGCGCGACGGTCGCCCTGGACCTCGAAATCACCCCGGAACTCCGCAAGGCCGGCCTCGCTCGGGACGCGATCCGGCTGATCCAGGAGGCCCGCAAGAACTCCGGCCTCGACGTCGCCGACCGCATCGCCGTCCGCTGGACCTCCACCTCCCCGGAGACCACCGAGGCCCTCTCCGCCCACGCCCCCCTCATCTCCGACGAGGTCCTTGCCACGGACTACGCCGAGGGCACCCCGGACGCCACCTACGGCTCCCCCTTCACCGACGAGCCCCTCTCCCTCACCTTCCACCTCCGCAAGCTCTGACCCCCACACCCCCCAAGGGCCCGGAGGCACCCCCTCCGGGCCCTTCCCTTTCCCCACCCCCCACACAGAGCTCAACTCCCCCCGCCCCCGGCTCCCCCACCCCCAACGCAAAAAAGGGTGGGCCCCAGGACCGAAGTCCCGGGGCCCACCCCTCAGCCTGCCGACGGCTACACGCTAAACAAGCGTGCACGCCCCCGTCAGTTGTCGTCCTCGTCAATCAGGAACCCACGCATCGGCGAAGGCGCCTGCTGCATCGGCTGCGGCCCCTGCGGCCGCACCGGCGCCATCGGCTGGGTCATCGCCGGCGTCATCTGCTGCTGACCGCCGTACGACGGAGCACCGTTCTGCTGGCCACCCATGGACGGGCCGCCCATCGACGGGTTGCCACCCATCGAGTGCCCCATCGAGCCCGCACCGGCCGGTGCCATCGTGCTGCTCATCTGCGGGGCCGGCGGCAGGGATGCCGTCGCCGGGGTGCGCGGCGGAGCGAGCGAGTCGTCGGCCTGGGTCTCCAGCTGACGCAGCTGCGACTCCAGGTACGACTTCAGACGCGTCCGGTACTCGCGCTCGAAGCCGCGCAGGTCCTCGACCTTGCGCTCCAGCGTGGCGCGGGCGGACTCCAGCGAGCCCATCGCGACGCGGTGCTTCTCCTGCGCGTCCCGCTCCAGTGCGTCGGCCTTGGCACGGGCGTCCCGCTCCAGACCCTCGGCACGCGAACGGGCCTCGCCGACAATCTTGTTGGCCTCGGAACGGGCCTCCGCGATCGCCTGGTCAGCGGTCTGCTGCGCCAGCGAGAGCACACGGGCGGCGCTGTCGCCACCCGGCTGCGGCATCTGCTGCTGCGGCGGCTGCTGCATCGGCTGCTGCTGCATGGGGCCGCCCATCGGGCCCTGACCCATGCCGCCCTGCATCGGACCCTGACCCATGGGGCCGGGACCGTGCTGGCCCTGCATCGGACCCTGACCCATCGGGCCGGGACCGTGCTGGCCCTGCATCGGACCGGGGCCCTGCTGGCCGCCGGGGCCTGCCGGGAGCTGGAGCTGGCCGCCCTGCTGCTGCATCTGCTGCTGCTGCGGGGGCTGCTGCTGCTGGGGCGGTCCGGATATGGCCGCGGGGACGGGCGCGCCCGGGCCACCGGGCCGGTTGTCCTGCGGCTCGGGCTTGCGCATGCCCTGCTGCTGCTGGTTCTGCGCTGCTGCACGGGTCGCCGCGGCCAGCTTGGCGCGCAGGTCCTCGTTCTCTCGGAGCAGACGGGTCAGCTCGGACTCGACCTCGTCGAGGAACGCATCAACCTCGTCCTCGTCATAGCCTTCTCGAAGGCGGACGGTCGTGAACTGCTTGTTCCGCACGTCCTCGGGGGTCAGCGGCATCTCTTCTTCACCTCTACGTAGTCGTCGGCAGTCGGCAAGACCGTATCGCTCACATCCCGCGCCCAATGCTGCTCACAACACTGATCAGGATGTAGACGATGATCATCAGAACGAAGAAGGACAGGTCGAGTGCCACGCCCCCGAGACGCAGCGGCGGAATGAACCGCCGCAGAAGCTTGAGCGGTGGATCGGTGACAGTGTAGGTGGCCTCAAGAACGACCACCATCGCCTTGCCGGGTTGCCATGAACGCGCGAACTGAAAGACGTAATCCATGACGAGCCGGAAAATCAGCACGACCAGGAAGCACATCAGCGCGATGTAGATCACGTCCAGTGCGATGCCCATTCCTGCGCGTCCCTCTCCCCTGGCTCTCGCCTCAGTCCGGCCTCACGGCCGGTTGTTCCGGTGTCCTGCTCTCGGCTCCGTCAGCTCTGGTTGAAGAAGCCGCCCTCTGCGATACGGGCCTTGTCCTCCGCCGTGACATCGACGTTAGCAGGCGACAACAGGAACACCTTCTGCGTCACTCGCTCAATGCTGCCATGCAGACCGAAGACCAGTCCCGCGGCAAAGTCGACAAGTCGCTTCGCGTCCGTGTCGTCCATCTCCGTGAGGTTCATGATCACCGGAGTGCCCTCGCGGAAGTGTTCCCCGATGGTACGGGCCTCGTTGTACGTCCTGGGGTGCAATGTGGTGATGCGGTACGGCTCCCGCTCGGACACGACCTTGGGCATGATCACCGGTGCGTTCTTCTCCAGGCTCGGACGTTCAGGTGTGATGGACGCCACGGGGGCGATTCGTGCAGGTCGTCCGCTTTCCGCCGGAAGCTGAACGGGCTCACGGGGGGCCGGCGGCTGTGCCACTCGTACCGGTTCGTCCCGTTCCCGCTCGACCTGGTGCGGGGGCTGGTGCCGACGGTGGTCGCGCTCCGGCTCCGGCTCGGGCTCGAAGTCGTCGTCGGGGTCAAAGCCCCGGCCGTCGTACCCATCGTCCTCCACGAGGCCGAGGTAGACCGCCATCTTGCGCATAGCGCCGGCCATTTCCTGAGTCCTCCGCTCTGTGGTGGATCGGCCTCGTCACCAAGTACCCGCGATCCACTGGGCCTGCCCACTGAATAGTGGGGATGACCATATTTTCTGCATGTGGTCCGACTTGCTTCGCGACGTTACCCGAGGCGAGGACGGACGCCGAGTACCGCAGTGCCGACGCGTACATGTGTCGCACCCGCCGCCACCGCCTCTTCGAGGTCCGCGCTCATTCCCGCGGACACCATGGTGGCAGCCGGATGTGCGGCGCGCAGGCCGGACGAGATTTCCATCAGCCGCGCGAAGGCGGCCTGTTGGCGGCCGGCGTACTCCCCGGAGAGGGGGGCCACCGTCATCAGGCCGTCCAGCCGCAGCCCCGGGGCGTTGGCCACCGCGGCGGCCAACGCCTCGACGCCGTCCGGCGACACACCGCCCCTTTCGCCCCGTTCGCCGGATTCGGCGTCCAGGGCCACCTGGAGCAGGCAGCCCACCTCGCGCTCCGCCCGCACCGCCGCCGAGGACAGCGAGCCCACCAGCTTGAGCCGGTCGACCGACTGCACCTCATCGGCGTAAGAGACCACCGAGCGCACCTTATTGGTCTGCAACTGCCCCACGAAGTGCCAGGTCAGCGGCAGGTCGGCACAATCGGCGGCCTTGGGGGCCGCGTCCTGGTCGCGGTTCTCCGCGACATGACGCACCCCCAGCCCTGCGAGCAGCCGGACGTCACTCGCCGGGTAGGTCTTGGTGACCACGATCAGGGTCACCTCTTCACGCGCGCGCCCGACAGCTGCACAAGCGGAAGAGATACGTTCCTCCACCTGTGCCAGGTTCGAGGCGAGTTGGTCCTTGCGCGCGGGCAGCCCCGAAAGGTCCGCGCTCTGCGTACGGTCCGTCATGTCCTACCCGTCCAGCCAGACATATCCGGCGAGCCGCCCCGTGGTGCGGTCCCTCCGGTACGAGAAGTGGTCGCCCGACTCGCGGGTGCAGACCGGGGACTGCGCCCTGGCGGACACCCCGAGCGCCGCCAGCTGGGCGTGCACGGCGGCGGTCACGTCGACCGCCGGGGTCCCCCAGCTGGTCTCGGCCCAGGCCGCCGGTTCGGACGCGGCCACCTCGGCCCGCATCTCCCGGGGAACCTCGTAACAGCGCCCGCAGACCGCGGGCCCCGTCCGTGCCGTGATGCGGGAGGGATCCGCGCCGAGCCCGGTCATCGCCCCGACCGCGGCGGGCACCACCCCGGCCAGCATTCCCGGCCGTCCCGCGTGCACCGCCGCGACGACCCCGGCGACGGGGTCGGCGAGCAGTACCGGGGTGCAGTCGGCGGTGAGCACCGCGAGGGCGAGCCCGCGACGGGCGGTCACCAGCGCGTCGACCGCCGGGACTTCGGAGCCGGCGGGCCAGGGGCCTTCGACGACCGCGACCTCCCGGCCGTGCACCTGGTTCATCCAGACCACCTGCGCCGGATCGAGCCCCAGGGACTCGGCGGCCAGGCGGCGGTTCTCCCGTACGGCCGAGGGGTCGTCCCCCACCGCGCCGCCGAGATTGAGCTGCTCGTACGGAACGGCGCTCACCCCGCCCCACCTGTCGGTGAAGGCGAAGTGCGCGCCGCTCTCGTCGTCGTAACGCTGTATCACTTAAGGCGTCCGGGTCACTTCAGGAAGTCCGGTACGTCCAGCTCTTCGGCGCTGTCCGCGTAGGACGGACGGGCCGGCGGGACGTGCGGAGCCTGCGGGGCCGGGGCCTCGCTGACCGGGGCGGGCTGCTCGACCGGAGCCGGGGCTTCCTCGCGCACGGGTACGGAGCCGATGCCGGACTGGCGCACGGGCTCGGGCGCCGGGCGCGAAGCCGGGGCGCTCTCCTCGCGCTTGCCCGCACCGGCACCCAGGACGTTCTCGCGCCGGGCCGGCGGCTGTCCGCCGTCGAATCCGGCGGCGATGACGGTGACCCGTACCTCGTCGCCCAGGGCGTCGTCGATGACGGCGCCGAAGATGATGTTGGCCTCCGGGTGGGCGGCCTCGCTGACCAGCTGGGCGGCCTCGTTGATCTCGAAGAGACCGAGGTCGGAGCCACCGGAGATGGAGAGCAGCACGCCGCGGGCGCCGTCGATGGAGGCTTCCAGGAGCGGCGAGGAGATCGCCATTTCCGCTGCCGCCACCGCGCGGTCGTCGCCACGCGCCGAGCCGATGCCCATGAGCGCCGAACCGGCCTCGGACATGACCGACTTGACGTCGGCGAAGTCGAGGTTGATCAGACCGGGGGTGGTGATGAGGTCCGTGATGCCCTGGACACCGGACAGCAGGACCTGGTCGGCCGACTTGAAGGCGTCGAGGACAGAGACCTGACGGTCGCTGATCGACAGCAGTCGGTCGTTGGGAATGACGATGAGGGTGTCAACCTCTTCGCGGAGCTGGGCGATGCCGTCCTCCGCCTGGTTCGCGCGCCGCCGGCCCTCGAAGGTGAACGGGCGGGTGACCACACCGATCGTCAGGGCGCCCAGCGAGCGGGCGATGTTGGCGACGACGGGTGCGCCACCGGTTCCGGTGCCACCACCCTCGCCTGCCGTCACGAAGACCATGTCGGCCCCCTTGAGGACCTCCTCGATCTCTTCGCGGTGGTCCTCTGCCGCCTTCCGGCCGACGTCGGGGTTGGCGCCGGCGCCGAGGCCCCGGGTGAGTTCACGGCCGACGTCCAGCTTGACGTCGGCGTCGCTCATCAACAGCGCTTGCGCGTCGGTGTTGATGGCGATGAACTCGACGCCCTTGAGACCGACCTCGATCATCCGGTTGATGGCATTGACACCACCGCCGCCGACACCGATGACCTTGATGACTGCGAGGTAGTTCTGCGGTGCTGCCACGTCGAAGGCCTCTCGCCTCGATTTACGTGCCGCCACGGAGTTTGCAGCGCCGCGACGACTGATGCCGATTTGGGACGGTCCGATACGCCGACCCGAACCCTAACGCTGAAGTTTAGGGTTACCAGTGTGTCTGTTCCTTGGACTCTTCCGAACAGGACACTAAGTCGACAAGTGGTGCGCGTTCAACGAACACGCCGAACCTCCCGTTTTTCTTTTCACCCTATGTGATCACCCATATCGCTGACCAACCAGGGGCCCGACCTGCTGAACGTGCCGTCAACTCGCCCTGGCGGCAGGTGCGCCGGGCGCGCTGACATCGAAGTGTCCGGCGTCCGGCACGGCCTTCATCAGGGCGAGGAGCGCCCGGGACTTGGCCGCGTTGTCCTCACCACTGCCCCAGAAGACGCTCCGGTCACGGGTCAGTTCCAGCGTGATCGAGTCGAACGAAGTCACTTTCACCGCCGCCAGGTTACGGGCCAGGGCCGAGGGAAGTTCACCTGCGACGCGCACCGCCTCGTCGAGAAGACGCTGTTCGCCGAAGCGGCGCAGACTAGGTGAACGCTGTGCGGCCAATTCCAGTCGGGGTACCCCCGCAGGAGCCTTTGTCACCGTGGCGAACCGCACACCCTGGTGGTCCACTTCGATGAACTTTGCGCCCTTTTCGATGAGCAGTACGGGCTTTCGCTCCGTCACTTTCAGACCGATTCCGTTCGGCCACGAACGGACCACGTCGATCGTGTCGATCCGGGGCAATTCCTTGCGCAACCGGTCCTCCAGGGCACCGGTGTCGACGGAAATCATCGGCACTCCGGTCGGCACGTGCGCCGCGGCGAGCACCTCTTCGGCGGTCAGAACCCGGGTGCCGGTGGTACTCACATGCTCCACGCGCAGCCAGTTGGAGCCGTAGAGCGCCCAGACCCCGCCACCCGCGAGCAGGATCGCGAGGGCGAGCAGGAGAACGACCGGGCGGCCGACGGGAATTCGCGGGAAGCGTCCCGGGCGCCCCGTGCGGGGCGCCCGGTCGGTGGCCGGACCGCTCTGTTCTTTCGTGCCGCGTTCGCGGGTGGTCGGTCCGGCCACGTGCTTGTCGCCTCCTGCGTGAAGGGGGCCGGTCAGCCGGCCCGGCGTGCTGCGATCGCCTGGTGGACCATGCCGACGAGGAGCTCGTCGGCGTCCCGGCGGCCGAACTCCGCGGCCGCGCGCGACATCTCGTAGAGACGGTGCGGGTCGGAGAGGACGGGCAGGACGTTGGCCTGGACCCACTCGGGGGTCAGGACCGCGTCGTCCACCAGGAGTCCACCGCCGGCGTTGACCACCGGCTGGGCGTTCAACCGCTGTTCGCCGTTGCCGATGGGCAGCGGGACGTAGGCGGCGGGAAGCCCGACGGCGGAGAGTTCGGCGACGGTCATGGCACCCGCGCGGCAGAGCATCATGTCGGCCGCGGCGTATGCCAGGTCCATCCGGTCCACGTACGGTACCGGGATGTAGGGCGGCATACCGGGCATGTTGTCCACGCGCGGCATCTCGTTCTTGGGACCGACCGCGTGCAGGATCTGGATTCCGGCCCGCTGGAGGTACGGGGCGGCCTGCTGGACCACCTCGTTGAGGCGCCGGGCGCCCTGCGAGCCGCCGGAGACCAGCAGCGTCGGCAGGTTCGGGTCGAGCCCGAACGCGGCACGCGCCTCGGGGCGGACGGCCCCGCGGTCCAGGGTGGCGATGGTGCGGCGCAGCGGGATGCCGATGTAGCGGGCACCCCTCAGCTTGCTGTCGGGCGTGGAGACCGCGACGGCGGCCGCGTACCGCGAACCGATCTTGTTGGCCAGGCCCGGGCGGGCGTTGGCCTCGTGGACGATGATCGGCACCCCGAGGCGCTTGGCCGCGAGGTAGCCGGGCAGGGCGACGTAGCCGCCGAAGCCGACGACGCAGTCCGCCTTGGTGCGCTCCAGGATCTGCTCGGCGGCCTTGATGGTCCCGCGCAGCCGCCCGGGGACGGTGATCAGTTCAGGGGTGGGCTTGCGGGGCAGCGGCACCGCGGGGATCAGCCCGAGTTCGTAACCGCGTTCCGGAACCAGCCTGGTCTCCAGGCCCCGTTCCGTGCCGAGGGCCGTGATCCCCACGGTGGGGTCCTGCCTGCGCAGGGCGTCCGCGAGGGCGAGCGCGGGCTCGATGTGGCCGGCGGTCCCCCCACCGGCGAGTACGACATGCACCGAAATTCACCGCTCTCCGGACGGACGCTTCGTGACGCGCCGTCTCATCGTTTTCCATCTCGTCCCGGGCCGCCTCATGGCCAGTGCGCCCCGCGCCGCCGGGTCCTGTCTCGCGAAGGCGATCAGCAACCCCACGGCGAACATGGTCGGCAGCAGGGCCGAGCCCCCGTACGAGAACAGCGGGAGCGGGACACCGGCGATCGGCAACAGACCGAGCACCGCACCGATGTTGATCGTGGCCTGCGCCATGATCCAGGTGATCACACCTCCCGCGGCGTACCTCACGAAGGGGTCCTCCGTGCGTCCGGCCACGCGGATACCCGCATAGCCTAGGGCCGCGAACAGGGCGAGTACCGACAGCGTCCCCGCCAGACCCAGTTCCTCGCCGGTGATGGCGAAGATGAAGTCGTTGTGGGGCTCGGGAAGTTGGCCCCATTTTTCCACGCTCGCACCGAGTCCGGATCCGAACCAGCCACCGGACGCGAGGGCGTAGATTCCGTGCACCGCCTGCTGGCACTGGCCCTCGGGGCCCATCTCCGTACGCAGGATGCATTCCAGCCGGGCCATCCGGTTGTCACTTGTCTTGATCAGGGCGAAACCGAGGAGTCCCGCGAAGCCCAGGACTCCCGCGAACAGCCGGGTGGGGGCGCCGGCCAGCCACAACAGGCCGAAAAGGATCGCGGTGAGGATCATCGCGGTGCCCATGTCGCCGCCGAGCATGATCAGCCCGAGCAGCATGAAGGTCACCGGAACGAGCGGCACCAGCATGTGCTTCCACTGCGCCAGGAGGTGCTTGTCCTGTTTGCGGGCGAGCAGGTCGGCGCCCCACAGGATCAGCGCGAGCTTGCCGAACTCGCTGGGCTGGAGCTGGAAGGGGCCGCCGATGGAGATCCAGTTCTGGTTGCCCTTGACCGCGTGCCCTATCCCGGGGATCTGCACCAGCGCCATCAGGAAGACGGTGCCCGCGAGCAGCGGGTAGGAGAGTGCGCGGTGCAGCTTGACCGGCATCCGGGAGGCGATCAGCAGCAGTACGCCGCCGAGGGTCGCGGCCAGCAGCTGCTTGCGGAAGAAGTACGAGCCGGGCAGGTCGAAGCGGAGTGCCTGGATCATCGAGGCGGAGTAGACCATCACCAGGCCGAGGCCGGTGATCAGCAGGGCGCTGCCGAGGATGACGTAGTACGCCGTCAGGGGGCGGTCCCAGGCCCTGCGGAGCTGCTCGTGGAGCCGCTGGGGGGCGCTCGGCCCACGGGGGCGGCGTGGCGCCGCAGCGCCGCGCAGGGCGGCGGTACGGACCCGTGGCGTCTTTCTGGCCGTGGCCGGCATCTCGAAGGTCCCCTCCAACAACTCGTGCGCCGATGAGCAGGGCCGGGAGGCCGGGGGTGCGTGAGCCTACCGGCCGGTGTCGTCGGCCAGTTCGCGTACGGCATCGGCGAAGGCCTCGCCGCGCTCGTTGTAGTTGGCGAACATGTCCATCGAGGCGCAGGCCGGGGCCATCAGCACCGTGTCCCCCGGCTTCGCGAGTGCAGCCGCTTCGCGGACCGCCGCCGACATCGCCCCAGTGTCGGTCCGGTCGAGGTCGACCACCGGCACCTCGGGGGCGTGTCGCGCCAGGGCTTCGGCGATCAGCGCACGGTCGGCGCCGATCAGCACCACACCGCGCAGGTGCTTCGCCGACCTCGTCACGAGCGCGTCGAAGGTGGCGCCCTTGGCGAGGCCGCCTGCGATCCAGACGATGGACTCGTACGCCGCCAGGGAGGCCTCGGTGGCGTGGGTGTTGGTCGCCTTGGAGTCGTCGATGTACGTCACACCCGCGACGTCCGCGACGTGCTCGATGCGGTGCGCGTCCGGGCGGAAGGCGCGCAGGCCCTCCCGTACGGAAGCGGGCTTGACGCCGTACGCACGGGCCAGCGCGGCGGCCGCGAGGGCGTTGGCGAGGTTGTGCGGGGCGGCCGGGGTGACGTCGGAGACCTCGGCCAGCTCCTGGGCGTTCTTCTGACGGTTCGTGACGAAGGCGCGGTCGACGAGGATGCCGTCGACGATGCCGAGCTGGGAGGGGCCCGGGGCGCCCAGGGTGAAGCCGATGGCGCGGCAGCCCTCCTCGACGTCGGCCTCGCGGACCAGGTGCTCGGTGGCCTCGTCGGCGACGTTGTAGACGCAGGCGGTCTGGTTGCCCTCGTAGATACGGCCCTTGTCGGCGGCGTAGGCGTCCATCGAGCCGTGCCAGTCGAGGTGGTCCGGCGCCAGGTTGAGCACGGCGGCGGAGTGGGCGCGCAGCGAGGGGGCCCAGTGCAGCTGGTAGCTGGAGAGCTCGACGGCCAGCACGTCGTACGCCTCGCCCTGGAGCACCACGTCGATGATCGGCGTACCGATGTTGCCGACGGCCGCGGTGCGCAGGCCCTCGGCGGTGAGGATCGAGGCCAGCATCTGGGTGGTCGTGGTCTTGCCGTTGGTGCCGGTGATCGCCAGCCAGGGGGCGGCGCCGGGGCCGCGCAGCTGCCAGGCGATCTCGACGTCGCCGACCACGTCCACGCCCGCCTTCGCGGCCTGCGCGAAGAGTGGGCTGTCCGGCTTCCAGCCGGGGGAGGTGACCACGAGCTCGGTGCCCTCGGGGAGGGTGTCCGGGTCCGCCAGACGTACGGCGATGCCTTCGCTTTCGAGCTCCGCCGCGCGGGCCCGGTGCGTGGCGCTGTCGCCGCCGTCGACGACGGTGATGCGGGCGCCGAGGCCGGCCAGGGCGCGGGCGGCACTGATGCCGCTCACGCCGAGACCGGCGACGGTGATGCTGCGGTCCTGCCAGGTCGTCACTTTCCGGCTGCCCATCCCGCGTAGAAGAGTCCGAGGCCGACGATGACGCACATGCCCTGGATGATCCAGAAGCGGACCACCACAAGAACTTCGGACCACCCCTTGAGTTCGAAGTGGTGCTGGAGCGGCGCCATCCGGAAGACCCGCTTGCCGGTCATCTTGAAGGAGCCGACCTGGATGACCACCGACATGGTGATGAGGACGAAGAGTCCGCCGAGGATGGCCATCAGCAGCTCGGTGCGGGAGCAGATCGCCAGACCGGCGAGCGCGCCGCCGAGGGCGAGCGAACCGGTGTCACCCATGAAGATCTTGGCCGGCGAGGTGTTCCACCACAGGAAGCCGAAGCAGGAGCCCATCAGCGCCGAGGCGACGACCGCGAGGTCGAGCGGGTCGCGGACCTCGAAGCAGGCGTTGGGGTTGGTCAGGCCGGGAGCGTTGGCGCAGGACTCCTGGAACTGCCACAGACCGATGAAGGTGTACGCGCCGAAGACCATCACGGAGGCGCCGGTGGCCAGTCCGTCGAGGCCGTCGGTGAGGTTCACGCCGTTCGACATCGCCAGGATCATGAACAGCGCCCACACCACGAACAGCACCGGTGTGATCGACCAGCCGAAGTCGGTGACGAAGGAGAGCCGGTCGGAGGCCGGGGTCTGGCCGCGGCTGTCGGCGAAGTTGAGCGAGAGCACCGCGAAGGCGGTGCCGACGATCAGCTGGCCGAGCATCTTCGCCTTGGCCCGCAGACCCAGCGAACGCTGCTTGACGATCTTGATGTAGTCGTCGAGGAAGCCGACCAGGCCCATGCCGGCCATCAGGAAGAGCACCAGCACACCGGAGAGGGTGGGCTGGCTGGAGGTGAGCACCTTCGTCAGGGCGTACGCGATGAGCGTGGCCATGATGAAGGCGATGCCGCCCATGGTCGGCGTGCCGCGCTTGCCGTGGTGGCCGCGGGGGCCGTCGTCACGGATGAACTGCCCGTACCCCTTGCGGGCGAGCAGCTTGATCAGCAGCGGGGTGCCGATGAGCGTCAGGAAGAGGCCGATGGCCCCTGCGAAGAGGATCTGGCTCATGCGCCTTGGACCTCACCCTCGGTGGCGGGATCGAGCAGCGCCTGGGCGACGGCTTCGAGGCCGACCGACCTGGATGCCTTCACCAGCACGACGTCTCCCGGCCGCAGTTCCCCGCGCAACAGGTCGATCGCCGCCTGCGTGTCGGACACGTGCACCGACTCCTCACCCCACGAACCCTCGTTATAGGCGCCCAGTTGCAGCCAGGAAGCCTCCCGGCCCCCGACTGCAAGAAGCTTGCTGACGTTGAGTCGGACGGCGAGCCGTCCGATCGCGTCGTGCTCGACGAGCGAGGTGTCCCCCAGCTCGGCCATGTGACCGAGCACCGCCCAGGTCCGCCGCCCCTTGCCCATGGACGCGAGCGCGCGCAGGGCGGCTCGCATGGATTCGGGGTTCGCGTTGTAGGCGTCGTTGACAACCGTCACGCCGTCGGGACGCTCGGTGACCTCCATGCGCCAGCGGGAGAGGGTCCCCGCCTCGGAGAGCGCCACGGCGATCTCGTCGACGGACAGGCCCAGCTCATGGGCGACGGCGGCCGCGGCGAGCGCGTTCGACACGTGGTGCTCACCGTACAGCCGCATGGTCACGTCACTGCACCCGGAGGGTGTGCAGAGCGTGAAGGCAGGCTGCCCCTGGTCGGTCAGCCGGACGTTCTCGGCCCGTACGTCCGCGGTGTCCGACTCGCCGAAGTACAGCACCCGCGCCTTGGTGCGCGAGGCCATCTCCCGTACGAGGTGGTCGTCCGCGTTCAGTACGGCGACCCCGCCCGCCCGTCTCCCGCCCCCGCCCTTCTGAGGAAGCCCTTCGGGCCCTTCGTCTGCTGCCGGCAGCGACTCGACCAGCTCGCCCTTGGCCTGGGCGATCTTCTCGCGGCTGCCGAACTCGCCGACGTGCGCGGTCCCGACGTTGAGGACGAGGCCGATGCGCGGCGGGACGAGCCCGGTGAGGTAGCGGATGTCGCCGACGTAGCGGGCGCCCATTTCGAGGACCAGGTGCTGGGTGTCCTCGGCGACGCGCAGTGCCGTCAGCGGCAGGCCGATCTCGTTGTTGAGGTTGCCCGCCGGGTAGACGGTGGGGGCCTTGCGCTCCAGGAGCTGGGCGATCAGGTCCTTGGTGGAGGTCTTGCCCGCCGATCCGGTGAGGGCGACGACGTCGGTGCCCAGGCGCGCGACGACGCTGCGGGCCAGCGCGCCCAGTGCCTCGGTCACGTCGGGGACGACGATCGCGGGCACGCCGACGGGGCGGGTGGCGAGGACCGCCACCGCGCCCGCGCCGATGGCGCGCTCGGCGTAGTCGTGGCCGTCGACGTGCTCACCGGCGTACGCGGCGAAGAGCGAACCGGGCCGTACCTGGCGGGAGTCGATGACGACCGGACCCGTGACCTCAAGGCCGGTGTCCGGTATGTCGTGCGTCTGTCCGCTGACGAGGTCGGCGATCTCGGCGAGGGAGAGGGCGATCACTGCTTCATCCCATCTCGTGCCGGCGGCGCTCGATGGCGTCGCGCAGCACCGTGCGGTCGTCGAAGGGGCGGATCACTCCGGCGATGTCCTGGCCCTGTTCGTGGCCCTTGCCCGCCACGAGGACGGTGTCGCCGGTCTTCGCGCGGGCGACTGCCTCGGCGACGGCGGCGGCCCGGTCCTCGAACACGGCGACATCGCCGCGCTCGTGCGCGGGCACTTCGGCCGCGCCCGCGAGCATGGTCGCGAGGATCGCGAGAGGGTCCTCGGAGCGGGGGTTGTCGGAGGTCAGTACGGCGGTGTCGGCGAGCCTGGCGGCCGCCGCGCCCATCGGGCCGCGCTTCTGCTTGTCGCGGTCGCCGCCGCAGCCGAGCACGATGTGCAGCTGCCCCTCGGTGACCTTGCGCAGGGCGCGCAGCACCGATTCGACGGCATCCGTCTTGTGGGCGTAGTCGACGACGGCGAGGTAGTCCTGTCCGGCGTCGACGCGCTCCAGACGGCCCGGGACGCCGGGGACGGCGGCGACGCCGTCGGCGGCGGTCTGCGGGTCGTACCCGGCGGCGGCCAGGGTGACGATCGCGGCGAGGGTGTTGGCGACGTTGAAGGTGCCCGGCAGCGGGGCGGTCGCACTGATGTGCTCACCCTTGGGCCCGAGCACGGTGAAGGTGCTGGACTGCGGTCCGACCTCCACCTTGTCGGCGCGCCAGTCCGCGTCGGGGTGGCCCTCGGCGGAGAACGTGATCACCGGCACACCGGACTCGGTGACCAGACGGCGGCCGTACTCGTCGTCGAAGTTGAGGACTCCGAGGCGGGAGCGCTCCGGGGTGAAGAGCTGCGCCTTCGCCCGGAAGTAGTCCTCCATGTCGGAGTGGAACTCCATGTGCTCGGGGCTCAGGTTGTTGAAGACGGCGACGTCGAAGACGCAGGCGTCGACCCGGCCGAGCACCAGGGCGTGGCTGGATACCTCCATGGCGACCGACTTGACGCCGCGTTCGCGCATGACGGCGAAGAGCGCCTGGAGGTCGGTGGCCTCGGGGGTGGTCCGCTCGGACTTGATGCGCGTCTCGCCGATCCGCATCTCGACCGTGCCGATGAGGCCCGGGAGATCGCCGGCCGCCTTGAGACCGCCCTCGACGAGGTACGCCGTGGTGGTCTTGCCGGAGGTTCCGGTGATGCCGATCTGGAGCAGGTCGCGGCCGGGGTTGCCGTAGATGTCGGCGGCGAGCTGGCCCATCCTGGAGCGGGGGTTCTCGACGGCGAGCACCGGCAGCCCGGTGGCGGCGGCGCGCTCCGCCCCCGACGGGTCGGTGAGGACGGCCGCGGCGCCCAGTTCGGCGGCCTGCGAGGCGAAGTCGGCGCCGTGCAGGCGGGCGCCGGGCAGTGCGGCGTAGACGTCGCCGGGGCGCACGGCGCGGGAGTCGTGGGTGATGCCCGTGACTTCGACGCCCGCCGTGGCGGCGGTGACTGCGCCGTCGGTGACTGGGGTGGTTCCTGTGGTCTCTCCAGGTCCTGGGGACTCGATGCCCAGCCGTTCGGCCAGCTCCCCGAGGGTCGTCGGGCGGACCCGGTCCGGCCTGGGCGCTCCGGGGTAGTTCACCGGAGCGTCCTTCTGGGTGGTTTGGGACTGATCAGCGTGTGGCACGGCGGTGAGCGTACCCGGCGTGATGGGTTCCGGGCGAAAGCAGGGGGCCTGCGCAACCCGATTTCGGGGGTCGTTGGTGAGGGTTGTCACTGAGGGTTTCCGGTTCACAGCGAGGGGTTCGGGTGAGGGGGTCGGGTTCTGGCCAGCAGGCGGCCGGTTCGCGCCGGCCGGCCGGCCGGCGCGGGCCGGTCAGCTTCCCGGGGTGAAGGTGACCGGGAGGTGCGGGGGCTTGCCGCCGGTGGGGGCGACCTGGCGGGTCTTCAGGGCGAACTCCATGACCTGCTTGTAGATGGGGCCGCAGATCTGGCCGCCGAAGTAGCTGCCCCTGGTGGGGTTCTGGATGGCGCAGTAGACGGTGATGCGGGGTTCGTCGGCGGGCGCGAAGCCGGCGAAGGAGGCGGTGTAGCCCTTGTAGCGGCCCGTCATGGGGTCCACCCGGTTGGAGGTGCCGGTCTTGCCGCCGACCCGGTAGCCGGGGATACGGGCCTTGGTGCCGGTGCCCTCCTCGTCGTCGACGACGGACTCCAGCATCTGGGAGAGGGTCCCCGCGGTCCGCTCGCTGACCACCCGGGTCTTCTTCGGTGCGGGTGCGGGGGTGAAGCGCCCGTCCGGGCCCTTCGTGCCTCGTACCAGGGTCGGCTCGATCCGCACTCCTCCGTTGGCGATCGTGGAGTAGACGGAGGCCGCCTGCATCGCGTTCAGGGACAGGCCCTGGCCGAAGGGGATCGTGTACTGCTGCGAGGTGGACCACTTGTCCGGCGGGGCCAGGATGCCGGGCGTTTCGCCGGGGAAGCCGAGGCCGCTGCGGCGGCCGATGCCGAACTTGGTGAGATAGGAGTGGAGGACCTTGTTGGCCTCCGGCTGGGTGTCGCCGAGTTCGCCGGTGGCCAGGATGGTGCCGATGTTGGAGGACTTGGCGAGCACCCCGTTGAGGGTGAGGTACCAGGTGGGGTGGTCGATGTCGTCCTTGAAGTTGCGGTCGCCGCGCTTGAGCCGGTTGGGGACCACGACATGGGTGGCGGGGGTGGCCGCCTTCTCCTCCAGTACGGCCGCCATCGACATGATCTTCGAGGTGGAGCCGGGCTCGTAGGCGTCCTGGAGGGCGGCGTTGCCCATCGCCGCGGAGTTCGCCTGCGAAAGGTCATTGGGGTCAAAGCCCGGGGCGTTCGCCATCGCCAGCACCTCGCCGGTGCGGGTGTCCTGCACTATGACGTACCCGCGGTCCGCCTTGGACTTCTCGACCTGGTCCTCGATGGCGTTCTGGGCCGCCCACTGGATGTCGCGATCGATAGTCAGTTCGATGTCCGAGCCGGGCACGGCGGGGGTCTCGTTGGCGCCCGCGGTGGGCACCCGGCGGCCGCCCGCCTGGGCGAAGGTGATCTCACCGTCCTGGCCCGCGAGTTCCTTGTCGAGCTTGACCTCCAGACCGCCGGCGCCCCGGCCTGCGGCGTTCACGTAACCCAGTATTCCGGCGGCCAGGTCCCCGTTGGGGTAGACGCGGGTGCTGCTGGGCTCCTGGAGGATGCCGCCGAGCAGGTTGGTGGCGGAGTTGGGCTTCTTCCGGTTCGCGGCCTCGGCCCGGTCCGCGTACACGCTCTTCAGGTCCTTGAGCTGCTTCCAGACCTGCGGGGTCTGGCGGCGGGCGAGGACCACGTACCGCGTCTTGGGGGTGGCGAGCTTCTTGGCGAGCTCCGCCGGGGTCCTGCCGAGGATCGGGGCGAGCAGGGCGGCGGCCCGCTGGGGTGCGTCGCGCAGCTTGCTCTGCCCGGGGGTGAAGAGGAAGGGGTCGGCGGTGATGTCGTGCGCGTCCACGCTCGCGGCCAGCGCGATGCCGCTGCGGTCGGTGATCTCGCCGCGCTCGGCGGTCAGCGTGTGCCTGGTCTGCCGCTGGGCCTCGGCCTTGTCGGTGTACGTCGCCGCGTCCACCGCCTGGACCTGGAACAGCCGTACGACGAAGGCCACCATCACCAGCGTCAGGCCCAGACCGACCAGCCGCAGCCGGGGCTTGGGGCTGCCGAGCCGCAGCTGCTTGGCCTTGGCGGCGGGCTTGCGGGGTGCGGCCTTGCGGGGTGCGGTGCTGCGCGTGGGCGGCCGGCCTGGGGCCGGGACCCGTCGGCGCGGTTCGTCTCTCGGGGCCTTCGGGGGCACTGCGTCACCTGCCGGAGGTCGTCGGTGTCTGCTGTGTCGGTGTCTGTGGTGCCGGGGACGGCTGCGCGGGCGGCGGGCTCGCGGAAGCGGGAGGAGCGGAGGCCGGTGGAGCGGAGGCCGGGGCACTCGCGGTGGTGCTTGCGGAGGGAGTGGGTCCGGCCGGTGGGGCCAGGGGCGCCCGCTGTTGTCGTACGGGTTCGGGGGCGGGCTCCGGGGGCTCGGTGGCTTCCGTCGGCGTACCCCTGACCTTGCCGTCGGGGTCCAGGAAGGCGGGTGAGCCGCCGGGGACCATGCTCAGCTCGCGGGCCCGGCGCTCCAGGGCGCCGGGGGCCGAGCGGTCGTCGACGTCGCGCTGGAGCTGCTGTTCCTCGTCGGTCAGCTCGGTGGTCTGCTTCTTGAGGTCGTTCAGCCGGAACGAGCCCTCGTTGAGAGCCGAGTTGAGCATCAGCAGACAGATCAGGCCGCCGCCGAGGAGGACCACGACCAGCAGCACGAAGGGAGTGCGGGCCGCCTGGCTGGGGCCCGGCGGCAACAGCTGGGACAGCCGTGCGGCCCTCCCCCTCAACTGCTTGGCCGGCTTGGTCACTCGCTCTCGTCCTCCCGGATGCGCTGGGCGCCGCGCAGCCGGGCGGGTGCGGCCCGGCGGTTCTCGGCGACCTCTTCCTCGGTGGGCAGTTCGGCGCCCCGGGTGAGCAGCTTGAGCCGGGGCTGGTAGCGCTCGGGGACCACCGGCAGTCCCGGCGGTGCGGTGTTGGCCGCGCCCGCCGCGAAGACCTGCTTGACGATCCGGTCCTCCAGGGACTGGTACGACATCACGACGACCCGGCCGCCGACCGAGACGGACCGCACGGCGGCCGGAATGGCGGCCTGGACGCTGTCCAGTTCGCCGTTGACCTCGATACGGAGCGCCTGGAAGGTCCGCTTGGAGGGGTTGCCCCCGGTCCGCTTGGCGGCCTGCGGGAGCGAGTCGCGGATCAGCTCCACCAGCCGGGCGCTGTTGCTGAAGGGCTCCTTGGCGCGCTCGCGGACCACGGCGGAGACGATCCGCTTGGCCTGCTTCTCCTCGCCGTACTGGCGCAGGATGCGCACCAGTTCGCCGGGCGCGTAGGTGTTGAGAACCTCGGCGGCGCTGACCCCGGTGGACTGGTCCATGCGCATGTCGAGCGGGGCGTCCTGGGCGTACGCGAAGCCGCGGTCGGCCTCGTCGAGCTGCATGGAGGAGACGCCGAGGTCGAAGAGGACGCCCTGGACGCGCGGGATGCCGAGCCTCTCCGTGACGTCGGGAAGCTCGTCGTAGACCGCGTGCACCAGCGTCGCCCGGTCGCCGAAGGGCGCGAGCCGCTCGCCGGAGAGCCGCAGGGCCTCCTTGTCGCGGTCCAGGCCGATCAGCCGCACGCCGGGGAACTGGGTGAGCAGGGCCTCGCTGTGACCGCCGAGCCCCAGGGTGCAGTCGACGACGACCGCCCCGGGCTCGGAAATGGCCGGGGCCAACATGTCCAGGCATCGCTGGAGCATCACCGGGACGTGTCGGGACTGGCTCATGCGCCCTCTCGAAGCAGGGGCGCGCGGCTGGGGATCCGTACCGAATGACCGGGATCCCGCATACGTACGGCCCGGTCCCCACCCGCTCGGGAAGGGGAGCCGACCGCAGGGGCCGACCGACGAGCGGGCGGAGGCCGGGCCGTACGTAACTGCCGCGCGCGGGGGGAACAACTGGATTCGCGTCACTTTAGTCCACTCGTCCTCGCGGTCAATCAACGGGCAGCGCACCGCGTGCCGTGCCCCACGACAGACCCTTCGACCAGATATTCACTCGTACGAGGTAAGGGTCGAGCACCTCTTCCCACCCTTGTGGATTAGCTCACAACCCGCCTGGTTGACCTTCTTTTTCCCTCTCCCGCGCAGGAGGGGACCCAGCCTGACCAGTACCGTCATACTCATGTCGACTTCCGTATCCCTTCCCGAAGGCCCCGACGGGCGAGACGGCTCCGACGAGGCCACGGTCATCGACCGTCTCGTCACGGCCAATCAGCGGTACGCCGATGACTTCACCGACCCGGGGATGGACGCCCGGCCGGTGCTGCACGTCGCCGTCGTCGCCTGCATGGACGCCCGCCTCGACCTGCACGACGCGCTCGGCCTCGAACTCGGCGACTGCCACACCATCCGCAACGCCGGCGGCGTGGTGACCGACGACGTGATCCGCTCGCTCACCATCAGCCAGCGGGCGCTGGGCACCTCCAGCGTCATACTCATCCACCACACCAACTGCGGTCTGGAGTCCCTCACCGAGGACTTCCGGCACGAGCTGGAGGACGAGGTCGGCCAGCGCCCCTCCTGGGCCGTCGAGGCGTTCCGCGACGTGGACAAGGACGTGCGGCAGTCGATGCAGCGCGTGCGGACCTCGCCGTTCCTGCTGCACAAGGGGGACGTGCGCGGGTTCGTGTTCGACGTGACGTCGGGGCTGCTGCGGGAGATCGACCCGGCCTGACGATCTCGTCCGACCGGCCGATCCGCAGGCGAAGATCTGGCGCAAAAAAGCACCAACTCCGGCATTTCGCATTCACTTGTCCGCAGGCGAGTGACACGAAGCGGTAACGGCAACAAGAATGCGTACGAGACATCCGGCCGGGAACCTTCCGGCCGGGCTGTCCGTGTTTCGGGGTGGGCCGCTCGCGTCGTCGTGACGCCGGCCCGAAAGGGCCGAGGAGGGCCGGGGTGACGACCTATGACGATCGAGCGAGCCTCACAGATCTGACCACCACAGCGGAGCGGATCCGCAGGTCGGTGGAGGCTGTGATCGAGGGCAAGCCGGAGGTCGTACGGCTTTCGCTGACCGTGCTCCTCGCCGAGGGGCATCTGCTCATCGAGGACGTGCCGGGCGTCGGCAAGACGATGCTGGCGAAGGCCTTGGCGAGATCCATCGACTGTTCGGTGCGGCGTATCCAGTTCACACCGGACCTGCTGCCGTCCGACATCACCGGTGTGTCGATCTACGACCAGCAGCAGCGCGACTTCGAGTTCAAGCCGGGGGCGATCTTCGCGCAGATCGTGATCGGCGACGAGATCAACCGTGCGTCGCCCAAGACCCAGTCCGCACTCCTGGAGTCCATGGAGGAGCGGCAGGTCACCATCGACGGGCAGACCTACGAACTGCCCAACCCGTTCATGGTGGTGGCCACCCAGAACCCGGTCGAGATGGAGGGCACCTACCCGCTGCCCGAGGCACAGCGCGACCGCTTCATGGCGCGGGTGTCCATCGGATACCCGTCGCCGGACGCCGAGTTGCAGATGCTGGACGTGCACGGCGGGATCTCCCCGCTGGACGACCTCCAGCCGGTGGCGCACGCGCACGACATCGTGAAGCTGATCGACGCGGTGCGCAAGGTGCATGTCGCGGACGCAGTGCGCAGGTACGCCGTCGAGCTGGTCGGGGCCACCCGCAACCACCCCGACCTGCGCCTCGGCGCCTCCCCGCGCGCCACCCTGCACCTGCTGCGGGCGGCCAGGTCGTCGGCCGCCCTCAGCGGGCGGGACTACGCCCTGCCCGACGACGTACAGGCGCTGGCGGTCGCGGTGCTCGCGCACCGGCTGCTGCCGACCGCGCAGGCGCAGCTGAACCGGCGGACCGCCGAGCAGGTCGTGCTGGAGATCCTCCAGCGGATCCCGGTGCCGACCGGGAACACCCCGGCACCGCCGCCGTACGGCACGCCCGGCGTCCGGCCGCTGTGATGTCCGCCGGGGGGCCCGAGGCCGAGCCCGGGGAGAAGGGCGGCATCCGGGCGGCCCTGTCCGGGCTGACCACGCGCGGCCGGTCGTTCCTGGCGGCCGGGCTCGCGGCCGCGGTGTGCGCGTACGTGCTGGGACAGGGCGATCTGCTGCGGGTGGGGATGCTTCTGGCGGTGCTGCCGCTGATGTGTGTGCTGGTGCTGTACCGCACCCGCTACCGGGTCGCGGGCAGCCGCCGGCTGACCCCGGCGCGGGTGCCTGCCGGGTCCGAGGCGCGGGTGCACCTGCGGATGGACAACGTGTCCCGGCTGCCCACCGGGCTGCTGATGCTCCAGGACCGGGTGCCGTACGTGCTGGGGCCGCGCCCCCGCTTCGTCCTGGACAAGGTGGAGGCGGGCGGGCGGCGCGAGGTGTCCTACCGGGTGCGCTCGGATTTGCGCGGACGGTATCCGCTGGGGCCGTTGCAGCTGCGGCTGACCGACCCGTTCGGGATGTGCGAGCTGAGCCGTTCCTTCAGCGCGTACGACACCCTGACGGTCATCCCCCGGGTGGAGGCGCTGCCTCCGGTACGTCTGACGGGTGAGGCCAACGGGTACGGCGACGGGCGGCTGCGGTCGCTCGCGCTGGCCGGCGAGGACGACATCATTCCGCGCGGCTACCGGCACGGCGACGACCTGCGCCGGGTGCACTGGCGCTCCACCGCCCGGTACGGCGAGCTGATGGTGCGCCGCGAGGAGCAGCCGCAGCGGGCCCGCTGCACGGTGCTGCTCGACACCAGGCGGGACGCCTACGCCGGCGCCGGACCCGACTCGGCCTTCGAGTGGGCGGTGTCCGGGGCGGCCTCCGTGCTGGTGCACATGCTCGAACGGGGCTTCTCGGTAAGGCTGTTGACCGATACCGGCAATGCGGTGCCTGGTGACGGCGCGGGCGGATTCACCGGTTCCACCCAGGAGTCGGCGGACTCGGCGGGGCTGATGATGGACACCCTGGCCGTCGTCGGGCACTCCGAGGGCGGTGGGCTCTCGCCGTCGTACGACGTGCTGCGCGGCGGCAACGAAGGACTTCTGGTCGCCTTCTTCGGTGACCTCGACGCGACCCAGTCGGCGATCGCGGCGCAGATGCGCCAGCGGACCGGCGGGGCGGTCGCGTTCGTCACGGACAGTGCGGTGTGGACCTGTGAGCAGGATGCCGCGGTGGCGGTGCGCGAGCAGGCCGAGGAGCGGATGCGGGGGCTGCGCGAGGCGGGCTGGACGGTCGTCTGCGTACCTCCGGGCAGGCCGCTGCCCGAGCTGTGGCGGCAGGCCGAGGCGCAGCGGGGCGGCGGGGCGGGCAACAAGAGCATGAAGACGGGGACTTCGGGGATGTCGGGGATTTCTGGGGGCTGGTCATGAGCGGGCGCGGGCGGATGACGCTCTGCGCGCTGGCCGCCACCCTGCTGGCGGCGGCCGCGCTGATTCCGCTGGTGACGGATGCGGGCTGGTTCCTCCAGGCGGTGTTCCTGGTCGCCGTGCAGGCGGGGGTCGGGGCGCTGGCGCGGCGGGTGCCGCTGGCCAAGGCGCTGACCGTGGCGGTCCAACTGGTCGTCTCCCTGGTGCTGTTGACGCTGCTGTTCGCCAGGGGCCAGGCGGTGCTCGGGTTCCTGCCGGGGCCCGACGCGGTCGAGGAGTTCGGGCGGCTGCTGAGCACCGGTGCCGCGGACGTCAACCGGTACGCGATCCCGGCGCCGGCGTCCGAGGGGATCCGGCTGATGCTGATCTCCGGGGTGCTGCTGATCGGCCTCGCGGTGGACGCGCTCGCGGTGACGTTCCGCAGCGCGGCCCCGGCCGGACTGCCGCTGCTCGCCCTGTACTCGGTGGCCGCGGGCCTCTCCGGGGGCGGTGCGAGCTGGCTGTACTTCCTGCTCGCGGCCTCCGGTTTCCTGCTGCTGCTGCTCGCGGAGGGCCGGGACCGGCTCTCGCAGTGGGGGCGGGTGTTCGGCGGCGCGGCCCCGAACCGGTCCCGGCAGAGCGTCGGCGGGATGGAGCCCGGCAGCGGCTCGCCGCTCGCCCCGATCCGTACCGGACGGCGCATCGGCGCCCTCACTCTGGGCGTCGCCCTGCTGATCCCGGCCCTGCTGCCCACCCTGAACGGCGGGCTGCTCGGCGGCAGTGGTCCCGGGCGCGGCTCGGGCGGGGGCGGCACCATCTCCGCGGTGAACCCCCTGGTCTCGCTCCAGGAGAGCCTCAACCAGCCGATCGACCGCGAGGTGCTGCGCTACCGCACCACCTCCCAGCAGCCCCAGGACATGTATCTGCGGATCGTGGCGCTGGACCGGTTCGACGGTACGGCGTGGAAGTCCTCCGAGCGCGAGATCGGCGACGTACCCGCTCCGCTGCCCCGGCCCGCGGGCCTGAGCACCGAGGTCGGCACCGTCGAGATCAACACCAACATCTCGGCCGCCGACTCCTACGAGCAGAACTGGCTGCCGCTGCCGTTCCCCGCGACCAAGGTCGAGATCGGCGGACGCTGGCGGTTCGAGCCGGAGGGCCGCACCCTGGTCGGCGACCGGGGGCAGACCACCAAGGGCGTGCGGTACAGCGTGACCAGCCTGGCCGTCCAGCCGACGAAGGAACAGCTGGCCCAGGCCCCGGAGGCACCGGCCGCGCTCCGCAAGGAGTACACCCAGGTGCCCACCGGGCTGCCGCCGGTGGTCAAGCAGACGGCGCTCCAGGTCGTCAAGAACGCCACGAACGACTACGAGCGGGCGGTCGCGCTGCAGAACTGGTTCGCCTCCGAGGGCGGATTCACCTATGACACCCAGGTCCAGTCCGGCACCGGCTCCGCCGCCATCGCGCGCTTCCTGAAGCAGAAGGAGGGCTTCTGCGTCCACTTCTCCTTCTCGATGGCGGCGATGGCTCGCACGCTGGGCATCCCGGCGCGGGTCGCGGTGGGCTTCACCCCCGGTACGGCACGCTCCGACCAGAGCATGTCGGTCGGGCTGCGCGACGCCCACGCCTGGCCCGAGCTGTACTTCGAGGGCCTGGGCTGGACCCGCTTCGAGCCGACCCCGACCCGGGGCAGCGCGCCCGAGTACACCCGGCAGGACGCCCCTTCGCAGAACCCGACCGACCCGGCGCAGCCGACCGCCGGTGCGTCGAACGTGCCGGCCAACACCCCCAAGCCCTCCAACAGCTGCCCGGAGGCCGACCGCAAGCTCGGCGAGTGCGGGCAGAACCCGCAGGCCGGTCCGGTCGATCCGACCGACACGGGCACCCCTGCCGGGACGGTCGCCGCGATCGCCGCGGGTGTGCTGGTGGTCCTGGGGCTGCCGTTGCTGCCACTGCTGTGGCGGACCAGGGTGCGGGCACGACGGCTGGGCTCCGGCGGTCGTACGCCGGCGGATGCGGCGGCCAGGACACTGGCCGCCTGGCGGGAGATCACCGACTCGGCGTGGGACGTGGGGGTGACTCCCGACGAGTCGCAGACCCCGCGCAAGACGGCGGCCAGGATCGTCCGGCTGGGCTCGCTGGACGAGCCGTCGGCCCAGGCGGTGCACCGGGCGGCGGGCGCGGTGGAGCAGGTGCTGTACGCACCGGTGCCGCAGGCCGGGAGCGGCCTGGTGGACGACGTGCACCGGGTACGCGAGGGCCTGCGGGCGGCGGCGGGCCGCGGCACCCGGCTCCGTGCCCTCCTGCTGCCGCGATCGGCGGTGCGGGTGGTGTGGACGGTGTCCGCACGGGGTTCCGCGGTGCTGGGACGGGCCGGCGAGATGTGGGGGCGGTGGGCCGGGGGGTTGAGAAGGGTATCCCGCCAGCGGGGGTAACCGGCCTACGGGTGGGGGCCCGTGCCCCTGGAAGGCGCGCGGGCCCCCTCCCAGGGGCACGAGGCCCCGCGCCACAGGAGTGGCCGTCCGTGCGACGGGCGTGGTCGGGGAGCGTTGGAGGGTGGGGAGAGACGTGTGAGGGGCGGCCACCTTGCGGTGGTCGCCCCTCACACGTCGTTGTCAGGCGTGCTGTCGGCCCGGGTGCAGGCCGTCTCGGCGGTGTCAGCCGCCCTGTTGATCGTCGCGGCGGCGCTGCCAGCGCTGCTCTATGCGGTTCATGACCGAGCGGCGCTGCCTCGGCTGGCGGCGCCCTGCGGGCGCCATGCCGGGAACGGGCTGTTCGCCCGGTTTGGGAGCCTTGCGCCATCCGGTGACCGCGAGGACGGCACAACCGAGCATGACAAGGAATCCGACCACGCTCACCCAGATTTCCTGGGCGACCATGCCGGCCATGAGGAGCGCGATACCCACAAGAAAGCCTGCGACCGCTTGGTAGACCCGTCGCCGGGTGTACGTACGCAGCCCGCTTCCCTCAAGCGCTGTCGCGAATTTGGGATCTTCGGCGTACAGCGCTCGCTCCATTTGCTCGAGCATTCGCTGCTCGTGCTCCGAGAGCGGCACGGAGTCCTCCTACTCGTCGGTCGCGGGGGGCGACCGGATGCGGCCCTTTCAGAATAGGCAGGGAATCGCCCCCGTGAAACCCGCCCTCTACGCCAATTCGCCAATCCGGGCCGCCGTGCCGGCTTGGCTGTTGAAGCGTGCATTCCCCAACGGCCGACCCGTCATGCCGACGGTGTCCCCCGATCATACGGGGCCCGGAGGCTGATCGGGGGGCCTGTGGCGGACTCCGTACCCCACACCTACCCGCTCCCGCCCCTGATCAGCCGCCCCGGCGGGGCTGTTGGGGCAGTCCCGGGCCATTGCTCCGGACGGGCTGCGGGGGAAGTAAGGGAGGAGTTACGCCGGTGCGCGCTTCTCGCCCAGGACGTGCAGCTGGGTGGCGACCGCGTGGAAGGCGGGAAGTTCGGCGGCGGCTGCCTCCAGCTTGAGGAGGGCCTCCATGGCGCCGGGTTCGGTGTCCACCAGGACGCCGGGGACCAGGTCGGCGAAGACCCGCACGCCGTGTATGGCACCGACCTGGACGCCCGCCCCGTCGGCCAGCTCGGTGAGCTGCCCGGCGGTGAAGCGGCGGGGCACCGGGTCGCCCTCGCCCCAGCGGCCCGCCGGGTCGGTGAGGGCCTGGCGGGCCTCGGTGAAGTGCCCGGCCAGGGCGCGGGCCAGTACGGCGCCGCCGCTGCCGGCCGCGAGCAGGCTGAGGGTGCCGGCCGGGCGCAGCGCGGCCACCACGTTGGCCAGGCCCTCGGCCGGGTCGTCGACGTACTCCAGGACGCCGTGGCACAGCACCGCGTCGTACCCCTCGCGCTCGACCACGTCGAAGAGGCCCAGCGCGTCGCCCTGGACTCCCTTGACCCGGTCGGCGACGCCTGCCTCGGCGGCCCGGCGCTCCAGGGCGAAGAGGGCGTTGGGGCTGGGGTCGACCACGGTGACACGGTGGCCCAGCCTGGCCACCGGTACCGCGAAGTTTCCGGTGCCGCCCCCGGTGTCGAGGATGTCCAGGGTGTCCCGGCCGGTCTCCTTGGCGCGGTGGTCGAGAGCGTCCTTGAGGACCTCCCAGACGACGGCGGTACGGAGGGAGGCGCGGGGGCGCATCGGTTCCGACACGGCATTGACTCCTCGGTGAACGGTGCGGGCGAACCCGCTGACAAGGCACCCTCCGGCCGGGGCGGAGCGCCCACCGGCAAGGCTCCGCCCAGCCTAATGGCCCCGGCCACCACCCAGGTCCTGGCGCCCGGACCATGACGCCCGGGTCAGCCGCTCCCCCGCGACTCCGGTCCGCCCGGGTCAGCCGCTCCCCCGCGACTCCGGTCCGGCAGGCCGTGCGTCCTCCGCCCTGGCCCTGGGCAGCACGGGCTGGAGTACCAGCATCCGCTCGACCAGCCGGAGGAACATCGCCGCGTCGCGCACCAGGTCGTCGGCGTCCCGGGCGCTGGCGGCGCCGCGGATCCCCGCCTCGGCGCGGGCCCTGCGCTCGGCGCCCGACGCGAACAGGGCGCTCCACTCGGTCAGTTCGGGGGCAGTCTCCGGCAGCACCTCCCAGGCGCTGCGTATCCGCTGCCTGCGGCGCGGGGTGGATTCGGGGCGGCCCCGGGCGGCCAGGACGGCCGCGGCGGTGCGCAGGGCTGCCAGGTGGGCCGTGGCGTACCGCTCGTTGGCGGCCTCGGTGACGGCGGCCTCCTCCAGGCCGGAGCGGGCCTGGGCGAGCAGGTCGAGGGCGGCGGGCGGCGCCGTGGAGCGGCGCAGTACCGGGTGGACGTCTGCATGGACACCAGCGCGAGTCATGACGAACCTCCTGATCGTCCGGTTTGAGACACAGGCCCTGCACGGCTTTGAGGCCGTCTGAGCCCACTGTGAGGGACGCCACTGACAATCGGCCCTGAGCTGGGCCTTTGCGCCCCGCCCCCGAGGGCATACTTTTGGACTGACCGGTCAGTTCAAAAACGGGGAGGGTGCGTGGACAGCCCGCACACGGGGACAGCAACTGCCGCGGGGGCCGCGGTGAATGCCGTGGACTTCGGGCTCAAGGGCCCGCGCGGCTGGGCCTTCCGGGGGGTGGATCTCGCTGCCCCGGCCGGTTCGTTCGTGGCGATCGAGGGTCCCTCCGGTTCCGGCCGGACCTGTCTGCTGCTCGCCCTGACCGGACGGATGCGCGCCACCGAGGGGCATGCCGAGGTGGGCGGGCTGCGGCTGCCGAAGAAGCCGGCGGGGGTGCGCCGGATCAGCGCACTGGGCCCGGTGACCGGGGTCAACGAGCTGGACCCGGCCTTCACCGTGGCCGAGCACCTGCGCGAACGCGCCCTGCTGCAGCGCCGGTTCGACGGTGCGCTGCGCTCGCTGTTCCAGCGGCCCTCGGTACGCCGGGCGGCGGCCCGGGCCCGGATCGACGCCGCGCTGGCGGCCGCCGGGCTCGACCTGGCCACGCTCCCCAAGGGCGAGCGGACCTCCGTGCGGGACCTGGAACGCCTGGAGGGGCTGCGGCTGTCGGTGGGGCTGGCGTTGATGGGTTCGCCCCGGCTGCTGGCCGTGGACGACGCCGACCTCAAGCTGTCGGACGCCGAGCGCGAGCAGGCCTGGGAACTGCTGCGTTCGGTCGCGGCGGCCGGTACGACCGTGCTCGCCGTGTGCAGCGAGCCGCCCGAGGACGCACTGCGGGTCCGCGTACGGAACGAGAAGACGAAGGAATCGACCGAGGAGGGGGCGGCCGATGCGCTCGCCGAAACTGGCCGCGCTTGAGCTCAAGCGGTTCGGCAGGGGGAAGCTGCCGCGCGCAGCGCTGGTGGCACTGCTGTTGCTGCCGCTGCTCTACGGCGCCCTGTACCTGTGGTCCTTCTGGGATCCGTACGGGCGGCTGGACAAGATCCCCGTGGCGCTGGTCAACGAGGACCAGGGGGCGAACGCCGCCGGAAAGAAGATCACCGCCGGTGACGAGATCACCAGGAAGCTGACCGACAGCAAGGTCTTCGACTGGCAGGAGGTGAGCGCGAAGGACGCCAAGGACGGTGTCGAGAGCGGCGCGTACTACCTGTCGTTGACCATGCCGTCCGACTTCAGCCGGCGGATCGCCTCCAGTTCCGGCGACTCCCCGGAGACCGGCGCGCTCCAGGTCGCGACCAACGACTCCAACAACTACATCGTCGGGCAGATTTCCCGGACGGTGTTCTCCGAGGTGCGTACCGCGGCCTCCACCAACGCCTCGCGCGGGTTCCTCGACAAGATCTTCATCTCGTTCTCCGACATCCACGACGCGACCGAGAAGGCCGCGAAGGGCGCCAACGACCTCAAGGGCGGGATCGGGAAGGCGAAGAAGGGGTCCAAGGAGCTTTCCGACGGGCTGAAGGACGCCAAGAAGGGCAGTGGGGACCTCTCCGGCGGGATCAAGAAGCTGGACACCGGTGCGGCCGAGCTGGCGTCCGGGTCGAAGCAGGTCGCGGACGGTACGAAGCTGCTGGCCCAGAAGGTCAACGGGGTGGCGAACCGGGTCCAGCCGTATCTGAAGGACGACGGCAGGTCGATCGCCAAGGCCGCCCAGCTGGTCGCGGACTCCTCCAAGGTGACGCGCAACCACCTCAAGACCCTGGTGAAGCACGCCCCGGGGGCCGCGGCGGACGCCCGCAAGGGCGCCACCGATCTGGCCGCCGTGCACAAGGAACTCTGCGAGAACCCGGCCGGGAAGGACGCGCTCGACCCGACCGCCGTCACCTTCAGGGCCCGCGCCTGCCCCGTGCTGGAGAAGGGGGTGACGGCCGCCGGGGAAGCCGCGGTGATCGCCGGGGACGTCAACGCGATGGTCAAGGACAGCAAGGGCGACCTGGCCACCCTGGACGCCCGTCTCGCGGACGTCCAGACCAAGTCGCAGGCCCTGGCCAACGACGCCCCGCACCTGGACGACGACCTCAAGACCGCCGTCGCCAAGGTCAACGCCCTCAACTCCGGCGCCCAGAAGGTCTCCCGGGGTGCCACCAAGCTGCACACCGGCCTGACCTCCGCCCGCACCGGCGCCACCAGCCTCGACTCCGGCGTCGGCAAGCTCAAGACCGGCGCCCACGACCTGGACGGCGGCCTCTTCAAGCTCGCCGACGGCAGCGGCAAGCTGGCCGGCGGCCTCAACGACGGCGTCGGCAAGATCCCCGACTACGACAAGGACTCCCGCGACCAGCGCACCGAGGTGATGGCCGACCCGGTCAAGCTGGCCTCGCAGTCGATGCACAAGGCGCCCAATTACGGCACCGGTTTCGCCCCGTACTTCATCCCGCTCTCCCTCTGGGTCGGCTCGATGGTGGCGTACATGCTGATCCAGCCGCTCAACCGGCGGGCACTCGCCGCGGGCGCCTCCGCCTGGCGGATCGCCTTCGCGGGCTGGCTGCCGGTCGCCGCCCTCGGGCTCCTCCAGATCGCGGCACTGATGTCCGTACTGCACTTCGCGCTGGGCCTCCAGATGGACCGGGCCGTCGGCACGATCGCCTTCCTCGCCCTGGTGACCTGCTGCTTCTCGGCCATCGTGCAATGGCTCAACGCCCGCTTCGGGGCGGCGGGCAGGATCCTGGTGCTGGCGGTGCTGATGCTTCAGCTGACGTCGGCGGGCGGTACGTATCCGGTGCAGACCTCACCGCCGTTCTTCAACGCGATCCACCCGTTCCTGCCCATGACGTACGTCGTCGAGGGCCTGCGCAGGCTGATCTCGGGCGGCGGTCTGGAGCCGGTCTGGACGGGCAGCGCCGTACTGGCCGCCTTCACGGCGGGCGCGCTCGCGCTCACCGCGCTCTCGGCGCGCCGCAAGCAGGTCTGGACGCTGGACAGACTCCACCCGGAGCTCAGCCTGTGAGCCCGGCCGCCTCCGTGCGCCCGACCGGGCCCGGCACAACGGCCGGACCTGTGAGAATCGACGCCATGGACAGCAGCAGCACGCGTCGCCGCAACACCCGGCAGAAGCTCTACGAGGCGGCCGTGACCCTCATCGCGGAGCAGGGCTTCTCCTCCACCACGGTGGAGGAGATCGCCGAGCGGGCCGGTGTCGCCAAGGGCACCGTCTACTACAACTTCAAGAGCAAGAGCGAGCTCTTCGAGGAGCTGCTGCGGTACGGCGTCGGGCTGCTGACCGCCTCCCTCCAGGAGGCGGCCGACGCCACCAGGGCCTCCGGCGGCACCAAGGTGGAGTCGCTCGACGCGATGATCAGGGCGGGCCTGGAGTTCATCCACCGCTATCCGGCCTTCACCCAGCTGTACGTCGCCGAACTGTGGCGCACCAACCGGGCCTGGCAGTCGACGCTCCTGGTGGTGCGTCAGCAGGCGGTCGCGGTCGTCGAGACGGTCCTCGCGGAGGGCGTCGCCAACGGTGAGCTGAGCGAGGAGATCGACGTCCCGCTGACGGCGGCGGCGCTGGTGGGGATGGTGCTGGTGGCGGCACTGGACTGGCAGGCGTTCCAGAGCGAGCGCTCGCTGGACGACGTCCACGCGGCGCTGTCGCGGCTGCTGCACGGGCGGGTGCGGGGCAGCCTGGCCTGAGGTCACACGGCACGCTGGACGAAAAGCGACGCCGCACGAAAGCCCCGCCACACGAAAGCCACGCCGCACGAAAAACACCGGTCCGGTGAGGCTCGATCCCCCCGAGCCTCGCCGGACCGGTGCGTTTCCCCCGTGTCCCCGTTGTTCCCCGTTGCGTCCGGGGTGCCGCGCCGCTTCCGCCGCCCCGTGTCGGCGGTCTCGGCGCGGTGCCCCTTCCGTGTGCTCCACTCTGTCGTCTTCGCAGGTGGGAGCCCATCCGCACACCTACTCATCTCTGGTACTAGGTACGGATACTCAGGCCTGCGCGTTCAACCTCATCCGTCCGTTTCCAGGACTGGTTACGATCGCGTCCGTGTCCGTACTCCCCCTCGTATTCACCAGCGGCTGGGCCAGCGGGATCAATTCCTATGCGGTGGTCCTGCTCCTCGGCATCTTCGGCGCGACCGGGCTGAGCGACGAAGTGCCGGCCTCGTTGCAGCGCACCGACGTCATGGTGGTCGCCGGGATCCTTTTCCTGATCGAGGCGGTGAACGACAAGATCCCGTATCTGGACTCGCTCTGGGACAGCGTCCACACCGTCGTCCGGCCGCTCGCGGGCGCCGTGGTCGGGGCGCTGCTCGCCGGGCAGAGCGGGTCGCTGCCGGAGCTCGCGGCGGGGGCGGTGGGCGGTTCGACCGCGCTGGTCAGCCATCTGGTCAAGGCCGGGACGCGGATGGCGGTGAACACCTCGCCGGAGCCGTTCAGCAATATCGCGGTGAGCACGGCGGAGGACCTGGGGGTCGCCGGGATCATCACCTTCGCCATGTTCCATCCGGTGGCGGCGGCCGTGATCGCGGCGGTCCTGCTGGTGGCGGGGGTGGTGATACTGCTCTTCCTGGCCAACCGGATCCGCCGGTTCCGGCGGCGCAGGGCGGAACGGCGGGAGCGGAAGCGGCCGGCCGGACAGGGGATGCGGCCGCCGGACTGACGGGCGCGTTCCGCGGGGGCGGCCGGCGGGACGGATTGTCAGTGGTGGCCGATAAAGTCGCAGGCATGGCACGGATTGTGGTGATCGGCGCCGGGCTCGGCGCGATGGCGACCGCCGCCCGGCTGGCCGTTGCGGGCCACCGGGTGACGGTGTACGAGCGGGGGCGGACGTACGGCGGCTCGGCGGGCCGCTTCGAGCGGGACGGCTTCGCCTTCGATACGGGGCCGGGGCTGCTGCACCTCCCCGCCGTCTACCGCGACGTGTTCGTGAAGACCGGCAAGGAACCCCTCGAAGCCTGCGTCGGGATGACCCAGGTGGACCCGGCGGTCCGGCACTTCTTCGCCGACGGCAGCACGGTCTTGCTGCCCAATGCCTCGCGCGGCGGCGTGGTCTCCGCACTGGAGGAGGCGCTGGGGGCCGGACTGGGCGAGCGCTGGGGCGAGTTCATGAACCGGGCGCGGGACACCTGGGACCGCACCCGCCGCCCCCTCCTCGAAGAACCGCTGCGCGCCGACTGGCAGGTGCTCGGCCGCGACCCGTACCCCTCGGTGCGGATCAAGCGGCGGCTGCGCCGGGACCGGCAGGCGGACACGCTGGCCGAGGTGGCCGCCTGGGAGCTGGCCGATCCCCGGCTGGCCGCGCTGCTGGAGAGTCACGCGCTGTCGTACGGGCTGGACCCGCGCGACGCCCCGGCCTCGGCTGCCGTACTGCCCTACCTGGAGCAGACCTTCGGCAGCTGGTACGTCGCCGGGGGCACCCGTGAGCTCGCGCGGGCGCTGTACGAGCGGTGCCTGGCGCGGCGGGTGGAGTTCGTGTTCGGGAGCGAGGTGGCCGCTGTCGTGGAGAAGGACGGCCGGGCGGCAGGCGTGGAACTGGCCGACGGGACCCGCGTCGACGCCGACTCGGTGGTCGCGGCCCTGCCGCCGGAGCGGCTGGCCGCACTGCTGGGCGGGCGGGCGGTGCGCAGGGCCGAGGACGCGCCGGCACAGGGCCCCGAGCCGGTGGTGGTGGCGGGGCGGGTGCAGGTGTTCCTGGCGCTCGACGGGGCGCGGGAGGCGGGGGCCGTGCACCGGAGCGTGGTGCACTCGGCGTACCGCGAGGGTGAACTGCAGGAGGTCTTCGACGAGTTGGGGATGGTGGAGTCGCTCGGCGACGAGATCGCTCCGACGGTGTGGGTGTCGCGGCCGGACGATCCGGCGCTGCGTCCGCAGGGGGAGCACGAGGCGGTGGTGCTGACTGCGGTGGCTCCGGTGCACGAGGGGTACGACTGGGCGGCCATGGCGGGTACGTGGGCGGACCGGATGGCGGCCGCGGCGGCCACCGCGGTGCCGGGGCTCGCCGCGCGGGTGCGGTGGCGCGAGGTCCGTACGCCCTCGGACACCGCGAGGGTGACGGGGTCGGCGGGGGGCGCCGTGGCGGCGCCGGCGCTGGCCGGACGGGACGGACGCTTCCTCGCCCCGTCGAACGTGACGGCGCTGCGCGGGTTGTACGCCGCCGGGGGGTGGGCGCACCCGGGGGGCGGGCCGGCGCATGCGGGGATGTCAGGGGCGCTGGTCGCCGGACTGATCGTCGAAGGGGACGGCTTCCGGGGCTCCCGGTGAGAGGGGAGCGGAAGCCGTCCCCCTCGGGAGGCGGTGCGCGGACGGGGCGTCAGTAGCGGTACTGGCCGCTCGCGCCCGGATCGTACCCGTCCGGGTAACCCGCGGGCTGCTGCGGCGCTTCGCCCAGGGGCTGTTCGCCGTCGCGCTGGTGGGGGACCCAGACGCCGCCGGGCGGGGTTTCGGCCGGGTAGTTGTCGGCGTACTGGCCGGGGTACATCTGCTGCTGGCCACCGTACGAGTCGTACTCGCCGCCGTAGGACTGGGTGCCGATGTACGGGTCGGAGTAGGCGGCGTAACTCTGCTGACCGGTGTCGTACGTGCTGTACGCCCCGGTGTCCTGGAGCTGGTCGCCCTGGCCGTACGCCGGGTAGGCGCCGGAACCGAAGTCGTCGTAGCCGTGCCCCTGGGCCGGGACCGTGGCCGGGTTGTCGTAGATCCCGTACTGGCCGGTCTCGTCCGGCATCGGCTGCGGCGCATAGGACGGGGCGCCCTGCCCCTGCCCCTGCGGGTCGTAGCCCTGCATGCCGTCGAAGCCGGCGGCGGTCTGCTGCCCCTGCTCGCCGTACTCCAGGTCCGAGACCTGGAGCGACGGCTGCTGGACGGCGGCTGCCTCGCCACCACCCCTGCGGCGCTTGCTGGCGCCCGGGCTGCCGCCGATCGCCCAGCCGGTGGAGAAACCGCGGCGGAAGGAGAGCGTGACGTACGTCTGGCCGACGGCGAAGGCGATGGCGCCCGCCCCGATCACCACCACGGACGGCAGCAGCACCCCGACCACGACGACGGCGAAGCCCGCGAAGGCGAGCACCCGCCAGCGCAGCCGCGCCTTGTACTGCAACAGCACTTCACCGAGCAGCCACAGTGCGACCACTCCGAACGCGATGTAGAGGACCGTCCAGCCCATGTACGCCCCTCTCCTGCGGCCGCGGTTCCCCTGGTGGAACCCGACGGCGCGAGTACAGCTGTGTGATGCCAGCCGTGTGATGACAGCTGTGTGACAACCGCTGTGCGATGACTGATTCGGCTGTTACGACTGCGTCGGCAGTGACGTCTGGTCGTGCAGTCCGAGATTCTCGTAGATTTCGAGGGTCGCCGTCGAGTTGTTCAGCGTGATGAAGTGCATTCCCGGTACACCTTCGGCAAGCAGCGTCGCGCAGAACTCGGTGGCGAACTCGATGCCAATGGAGCGTACAGCGGCCGGATCGTCCTTGACCGCGAGGATCCGCTCTTTCACCGCGTCAGGAAAACGCGCGTTGCTGAGCTGCGGAAGGATGGCCAGCTGCTTGACCAGCGTGACAGGCATCACCTCGGGGATGATGGGGGTGTCGCAGCCGGCCGCCTGAACCTTGTCGCGCATCCGCAGATAGCTCTCCGGATCGAAGAACATCTGCGTGATGGCGTAATCGGCACCGGCCCGGCACTTCTCCACGAAGTGGCGGATGTCGGAATCCCAGTTCTCCGAGCGCGGGTGCATCTCGGGGAATGCGGCGACGCCGACACAGAAGTCGCCGGACTCCTTGATGAGCGAGACGAGTTCGGAGGCGTACGTCACACCCTTGGGATGCTTCACCCACTCCCCCATCGGGTCGCCCGGCGGGTCACCGCGCACCGCGAGGATGTTCCGGATTCCGGCATCCGCGTACTGGCCGACCATGTTGCGCAGTTCGGCGATCGAGTGGTCGACCGCGGTGAGGTGCGCGACGGGGGTGAGCGTGGAGTCGGAGGCGATCTTCTGGGTGGCCTTGACCGTGCCTTCGCGGGTCGAACCGCCCGCCCCGTAGGTCACGGAGACGAAGCTGGGAGCCACCGCCTCGACCCGGCGCAGGGCGTTCCAGAGGTTCTGCTCACCCTTCTCGGTCCGGCGGGCCGAGAATTCGAAGGAAATCGACGTCTTTCCGGTCTCCAGCAGCTCACGGACCGTAAGTGCGCGATCTGATCTGGTGGAAGCTGTGCCAAGGGCCATGCTGAGAGGTTAGCCAGCGGGGCGGCGGACCCCCAACCAAGTGAGCGACAAAGGTCCGTAATGCCGGATTCTTGTCCACCCTTCGGACAGTTTTCCAGCCTCGCGCGACCGGTCGCCCACCGGACCCTTCAGCGTCCGTACGACCTGATCCGCCCGGCCAGCGCGGCGGTGGCGGCGGCCGGGTCGGCCGCCTCGGTGATCGCCCGGACCACCACGACCCGGCGGGCGCCCGCCGCGAGCACCTCGTCGAGGTTGCCCGCGTCGATGCCGCCGATGGCGAACCAGGGGCGGTCCTGGCCGAGCGAGGCGGCGTAGCGCACCAGGTCCAGGCCGGGGGCGTACCGGCCGGGCTTGGTGGGGGTGGGCCAGCAGGGGCCGGTGCAGAAGTAGTCGACGCCGGGCTCGGCGACGGCGGCGTCCACCTCGGACTCACCGTGCGTGGAGCGGCCGATCAGGACGTCGTCGGGGGTGGCTCCGAGCAGGGCGCGGGCGGCGGGCACCGGGAGGTCGCCCTGGCCGAGGTGGAGCACGTCGCTGCCGATGGCGTGGGCCACGTCGGCGCGGTCGTTCACGGCCAGCAGCTTGCCGTGCCGTCGGCAGGCGTCGGCGAAGACGGAGAGGTGTTCCAGCTCCTCGCCCGCCTCCATGCCCTTGTCGCGGAGCTGGACGATGTCGACTCCGGAAGAGAGCACCGCGTCGAGGAAACCGGGGAGGTCCCCCTGCGCCTTGCGGGCGTCGGTGCAGAGGTAGAGCCGGGCGTCGGCGAGCTGCTCGCGAGCAGGCGTGGGCATGGTGCGGTGTCCCCCCGTGTCATGAACCGTCGTCGTCTTGCGTGGCGGCGACGTACGTGTCGACGACATGCGTGTCGTCATGGCGGCGGTGGGTACGGGCCCCGGTCGCCCCGGGCCCGTACCTCCGCCGTACTCGTGCTTCCGTGCTGGTGTCGCGTCAGAGGGCGAGCGCCTGGGCGCGTCGCTTCACCTCCGTGCCGCGATTCTCGCTCAGGGCCTGCGCGGGCGTGCCGGGCAGGGTCGGGTCGGCGGTGAAGAGCCACTCCAGCATCTCCGTGTCGGAGAAGCCGTCGTCCTTCAGGACCGTCAGCAGGCCGGGCAGGCCCTTGACGATCTGGTTGCCGTCGATGAAGGAGGCGGGCACCTGGAGCGCACGGTTCTCACCGCGTCGTACGGCGATGAGCTGGCCGTCCTTCACCAGCTGCCGCACCTTCGTCACCTCCAGGTCGAGCATCTCCGCGATGTCGGGGAGGTGGAGCCAGGCGGGGACGAGGGCTTCGATCTTTGCGTCAATCTCGGTCACAGGACAAGCGTGCCATCCAGGACTGACAGCCGGTAATCGGGAGCGGCGGAAAGTACCGCCGCCCAGGCTCTCACGGCCTGCGTACCGCCGACTTCAGCGGTACGCAGGGGTCGGCGGCCGGCCCCGGGTCCAGTACCGCCCCCGCCTCGACCAGCTTGCGCCCCTGCGCCAGGTCGCGCGGGCGACCCACCGCGAGCAGCGCCACCAGCACCCCGTCCCGCAGCCAGCACACCGACCAGGCGGGGCTCGCGGGGTCGCCGCGCCAGACCATGCGGTCGGCGTCCGCGTGATGACCGACGTACTGGACGAAGCGCCCGAACTGCTCGGACCAGAAGTACGGCACCGGGTCGTAGACCAGCGGGGTGCCGCCCAGGATGTTGGCGGCGACCGTGCGGGGGCCCTGGAGGGCGTTGTCCCAGTGGTGGACCAGCAGCCGCCGCCCGTAGCGGCGGGAGGGGAAGGAGGCGCAGTCCCCTACGGCGTACACCTCGGGGACGCTGGTGCGCAGGTACGCGTCCGCGGTGACCGAGCCGTCCGGGCCCAGCTCGATGCCGGAGCCCTCCAGCCAGGCGGTGGCGGGTCTGGCGCCGATGCCGACGACGACCGCGCCTGCCGGGATGCGGCGGCCGCCGGTGAGGACGACGGCGCCCGGTTCGACGGAGGCGACCCGGGCGTGGGTGAGGAGTTCGGCTCCGCCCTCGGCGTACCAGGCGGCCATCGGGGCGGCGATCTGCGCGGGCATCGTCCCGGCGAGCGGCCGGTCGGCGGCCTCCACCACGGTCACCTTGCAGCCGGCCTCGCGGGCGGCGGTGGTGAACTCGGCGCCGATCCAGCCCGCCCCGACCACCACCACCTCGCTCTGCGCGTCCAGCACCGGCCGCAGCCGCTGCGCGTCGTCCAGGGTGCGCAGCAGATGGACGCCGGGGACGCCGACGGTGCCGGGCAGGGTGAGGGGGTCCGCGCCGGTGGCCAGCACCAGGGTGTCGTACGGCAGCGGGCCGGTCAGGGTGTCGATCTCGCGGTCGGCGGGACGTACCCCCGTCACCTCGCAGCCGAGGCGCAGCTCCACGCCGAGCGCCGCGAAGTCGACCTCGAAGGCCGAGCCCTCGGCCTTGCCGAGCAGTACCGCCTTGGACAGCGGCGGCCGGTCGTACGGCTGGTGCGGTTCGGCCCCGATCAGTACCAGGGACCCCGCGAAGCCCTGCTCGCGCAGGGCGACAGCGGTCTGCACCCCGGCCATGCCCGCGCCGACGACGACGATTCGCTTCTGCTCGCTCACCCGACCACCTTACGTATCTGACAGACCGTCAGGGACAGGCCCCCTCGGCCGGGGCCTCACCCGGCGGGCACTTCCTCGACCGTGCTGGTGCCGCTGCCCTCCTGGGACTCCCATGCCCAGCGCTCCTCCAGCCGCACTCGACCGTCCGCGAGGAGCGTGACCGTGGACAGACAATGCCCAGAAGACGTCGTTCCATCCTGCTTCAGCTGTACGTAGCGGAAGTCGAGCCGGTCCCCCGCGCGCGTGCCCACCAGGTGCCCGCGTACGACGTCACCGCCCGTGTACTCGGCCCAGATCCGGCCGTCCTGCTCGTGATAGTGGAACCGGGTACGGGTACCGACCTGCCCCGGCGCCTGGTCGGCGACCGGTGCGAGGACGAGTCCGTCCAGTGAACGAGGCACAGCGACCGCTCCCTCAGAGCCTGTTGAGGCCAACCACTAGGGTGGCGACCGGAAACCATTCCCGGGGGACGCCCCCGAACTCCCAGAACAATAGAAGACCGCACTCACGGGAGCCCGGCCGACCGGGCTGAGAGGGAGGCTGACCAGGCCTCCGACCGTACGAACCTGATCCGGGTCATGCCGGCGAAGGGAGGGGCTGGACGCCCATGCACACATATCCGAGAAAGCCTTACGACGTCCTGGTCGTCGGGGGCGGAATCATCGGCCTCGTCACGGCCTGGCGGGCCGCCGGGCGCGGTCTGCGCACCGCGCTCATCGACCCCGAACCGGGTGGCGGCGCCGCCCGGGTGGCGGCCGGAATGCTCGCCGCCGTCACCGAACTCCACTACGGCGAGCAGACTCTGCTCGGCCTCAACCTGGCCTCCGCCCGCCGCTATCCGGACTTCGTCGCGGAGCTGGAGGAGGCGACCGGCCTGGGCACCGGCTACCGCGCGTGCGGCACGCTGGCCGTCGCCCTGGACGCCGACGACCGCGCCCACCTGCGCGACCTGCACGCCCTGCAACGGCAGTCCGGCCTGGAGTCGGAGTGGCTGAGCGGGCGCGAGTGCCGCCGGCTGGAGCCGATGCTGGCGCCGGGCGTGCGCGGCGGGCTGCGGGTGGACGGCGACCACCAGATCGACCCCCGCCGGCTGGCCGCCGCCCTGCTGACGGCCTGCGAGCGGGCCGGGGTGACCGTGCACCGTACGACCGTCACCGCACTTCGTGTCGTGCGGGACCGGGCGGCCGGCGCACTGCTCGCGGACGGCACCGAGCTGGTCGCCGACCAGGTGGTGCTCGCCGCCGGGAGCCTCAGCGGGCAGCTCGCCGGGGTGCCGGACGAGGTGCTCGTGCCGGTACGTCCGGTGAAGGGGCAGGTGCTGCGGCTGACGGTGCCGCCCGCGTACGCCCCGTTCCTGAGCCGGACGGTTCGGGCGGTGGTGCGCGGCAGCCACGTCTACCTGGTTCCGCGCGAGAACGGCGAACTCGTCGTCGGCGCCACCACCGAGGAGCTCGGCTGGGACACCACGGTCACCGCGGGCGGCGTCTACGAGCTGCTGCGCGACGCCCATGAACTGGTCCCCGGCATCACCGAACTCCCGCTCACCGAGACCCGCGCGGGCCTGCGCCCCGCCTCCCCCGACAACGCCCCGCTGCTGGGCCCCACCGCCCTGCCCGGCCTGCACCTGGCCACCGGGCACTACCGCAACGGGGTGCTGCTGACCCCGATCACCGGGGAGGTGATGGCGGAGGTGCTGACCACGGGTGAACTCATCCACGAGGCGCGGCCGTTCACGCCGCGACGGTTCACTTCCCTGCCTGCCGATGTACGTGAGGAGCAGCCCGCATGAGCCCCGAGACCGTACTGACCGTGTCCGTGAACGGCGAGCGGCGCGAGCTGCCCACCGGCACGACCCTCTCCGCTCTCGTCGCCTCCCTCACCCGCGCCCGGGCGGGCGTGGCGGCGGCACTCAACGAAACCGTGGTCCCGCGCGGGCGGTGGACGGACACCGCCCTGACCGACGGCGACCGCGTCGAAGTACTCACCGCAGTCCAGGGAGGCTGATCCTTGATGGCCGACGACCTTTTCGAACTGGGCGGGGTCCCCTTCTCCTCCCGGCTGATCATGGGAACGGGCGGGGCGCCCAGCCTGGACGTCCTGGAACGCTCCCTGATCGCCTCCGGCACCGAGCTGACAACGGTCGCGATGCGGCGGCTGGACCCTTCCGTGCAGGGGTCCGTCCTCTCCGTTCTTGAGCGGCTCGGGATCCGGGTGCTGCCCAATACGGCGGGCTGCTTCACGTCCGGCGAGGCGGTGCTGACCGCCCGGCTGGCCCGCGAGGCGCTCGGCACCCACTGGGTGAAGCTGGAGGTGATCGCCGACGAGCGGACCCTGCTGCCGGACCCCGTCGAGCTGCTGGACGCGGCGGAGGTGCTGGTCGACGACGGCTTCACGGTCCTGCCCTACACCAACGACGATCCGGTGCTGGCGCGGAAGCTGGAGGACGTGGGGTGTGCGGCGGTGATGCCGCTGGGCTCACCGATCGGGTCGGGTCTCGGCATCCGCAACCCCCACAACTTCGAACTGATCGTGGAGCGGGCGGGGGTGCCGGTGATCCTCGACGCGGGCGCGGGTACGGCGTCGGACGCGACGCTGGCGATGGAGCTGGGCTGCGCGGGTGTGATGCTCGCCTCGGCGGTGACCCGCGCCCAGGAGCCGGTGCTGATGGCGGAGGCCATGCGCCGCGGTGTCGAGGCGGGCCGCCTCGCGTACCGCGCCGGCCGCATCCCCCGCCGGCACTTCGCGCTGGCGTCGTCGCCGGGCGCGGGGGTCGCGGCCTTCGATCCGGAGCGGCCGGCGTTCTGAGCCGGGCGGCCGGGCGCGCAGGGGGGGGAGGGGCGGCGGGGACTGTGGCACCGCCGCCCCTCCCCTGTTACAGCTCGGCTTCAGTCCGGCACCTGGGACCGCACCCCGTCCGCCCCTCCCCCCACCCCTCGTAGACTCCCTTCGTGGATACGACCCTTCAGGACCCCCTCGTCGGGCAGCTGCTCGACAGCCGCTATCGCGTCGAGGCACGGATCGCCGTCGGCGGGATGGCCACGGTCTACCGGGCCGTCGACACCCGCCTCGACCGCGTGCTCGCCCTCAAGGTGATGCACCTGGCGCTCGCCGAGGACGCGTCCTTCGTCGACCGGTTCATCCGGGAGGCGAAGTCCATCGCGCACCTCGCGCACCCGAATGTGGTCGCGGTCTTCGACCAGGGCACCGACGGAAGCTACGTCTACCTCGCGATGGAGTACATCGCGGGCTGCACCCTGCGCGACGTCCTGCGCGAGCGCGGTGCCCTCCAGCCCCGAGCCGCCCTCGACATCCTGGAGCCCGTGCTCGCCGCCCTCGGCGCCGCGCACCGGGCCGGGTTCGTCCACCGCGACATGAAGCCGGAGAACGTCCTGATAGGGGACGACGGCCGGGTGAAGGTCGCCGACTTCGGTCTCGTACGTTCCGTGGACACGGTCACCAGCACCACCGGGTCCGTCCTGGGCACGGTCTCCTATCTGGCGCCCGAACAGATCGAGCACGGCACCACCGACACCCGCGCCGACGTCTACGCCTGCGGCGTGGTCCTCTACGAGATGCTGACCGGCGCCAAGCCGCACTCCGGCGGCACCCCCGCCCAGGTCCTCTACAAGCACCTCAACGAGGACGTCCCGCCGCCCTCAGCCGTGGTACCCGGGCTGGCCCTCGAACTCGACGAGCTGGTGGCCAGTGCCACCACCCGCAATCCGGCGGCCCGCCCGTTCGACGCGGTCGAGCTGCTCGGGCAGGCCAGGGAGGCGCGGGCCGCCCTGAGCGACGAGCAGCTGGACGTCGTACCTCCGCGGGCGAAGCCCGAGACTCCCGCCGGACCGACGGATCCGGAGGAGCGCACCAGCGTGATCCCGCGTGCGCTGCCCACCGCGCAGCACACCAGCAGGCTGCGGATGCCGCTGCCCGACGAGCCCGCGCCGCCCCGTCGGCGGACCGGTCGTCCGGCGCCGTCCCGCCGGCAGCTGCTCACCCTGGTCACCGCCGTACTGCTGCTCCTGGGGGTGGGCACCGGCGTCTGGTACATCAACTCGGGCCAGTTCACCCAGGTCCCGGCACTGCTCAGCCAGACCGAGAGCAACGCGCGCAAGAAGCTGGACGATGCCGGTCTCGACGTGAAGGACGTGGAGCGGAAGTTCAGCGACACCGTCACCCGCGGCACCGTCATGGACAGCGACCCGGCCCCTGGCGACCGCATCCGCAGCAACGGCTCGGTGACGCTGGTCCTCTCGCGCGGCCCGGAGATCGTGAAGGTTCCCGACCTCAAGCGGATGCCGCTGAACAGGGCGCGGAGCACCCTCAAGGACGCGGGTCTCGCGCCGGGGGTCGTCACCAGGGCGTTCAGCGAGGACATTCCGCTGGGCACGGTCATCAGTACGGAGCCGAGCGCCGGCACCGGCCGCGCCCCGGACACCGCGGTCGCGCTCCTGGTCAGCAAGGGGTCCCCGGTGGACGTCCCCGAGGTCACCGGAGAGTCCGTCGAGGACGCCACCCGCACCCTCGAAGACCTCGGCCTCAAGGTCGACGTCGCCCCCGGGCAGATCAACTCCCCTGCCGAGGCGGGCAAGGTGGGCCGCCAGTCGGTGCCCTCCGGCACGCGCCTCGGCGAGGGCGAGCGCGTCACGCTCACCGTCTCCAAGGGCCCCCGGATGGTTCCGGTGCCCGACGTCCTGGGCCGGCACGCCGACGAGGCGACCCGGCTGCTCAAGGCGGCGGGCTTCGAGGTGGAGGTGGAGCGTCCGATCTTCTCCTTCAGCAAGGTGATCGAGAAGCAGTCGGTCCAGGGCGGCGAGCAGGCCGCCGAGGGCAGCAAGATCGTCATCACCACGAAGATCCTCTAGCGGTACGGGGCCATGGCCGGGAGCCGTACCGCGCCGGGGCTGCGAGCCGTACGGGGCCGGGGCCCGGGGCTGCGTGCCGTACGGCATCCTGGACAGCGATGAGCAGCACAGAATTCGCCACCCGGTTCCCGGCCGATTTCCCGGCCTCCCGCAACCCCGTCGGCGGTCACGTCCCCGTCGCCGGAGGGCTCGATTCCGTCGGGCTGACGTACGCCCGCGAGATGGGCGCCGAGGCCGTCCAGGTCTTCGTCGCCAATCCGCGCGGATGGGCGAGCCCGGTCGGAAATCCGGCGCAGGACGAGGCGTTCCGCGCCGCCTGCGCCGCCGAACGCATCCCGGCGTACGTCCACGCCCCGTATCTGATCAACTTCGGTTCGCACACCGAGGCCACCGTCGAGAAGTCCGTGGAGTCCCTGCGCCACTCGCTGCGCCGGGCCCGCGCGATCGGCGCCCTCGGGGTCGTCGTACACACCGGCTCGGCGACCGGCGGACGGCCGCGCTCGGAGGCATACGCGCAGGTCAGGGAGCACATGCTCCCGCTGCTCGACGAGCTGACGCACGACGACGACCCGTACCTCCTGCTGGAGTCGACGGCCGGTCAGGGCTCCTCGCTCTGCTCGCGGACCTGGGACTTCGGCCCGTACTTCGAGGCGCTGGACGCCCATCCCAAGCTGGGCATCTGCCTGGACACCTGCCACATCTTCGCCGCCGGGCACGACCTGGCGGGCCCCGGCGGCATGAAGCAGACCCTCGACCTGCTGGTGGACACCGTCGGCGAGGGCCGCCTCAAGCTGATCCACGCCAACGACTCCAAGGACGTCACCGGCGCCCACAAGGACCGCCACGAGAACATCGGCGCGGGTCACATCGGCAGCGAGCCCTTCCGCGAACTGTTCTCGCACCCGGCGACGGACGGGGTCCCGCTGGTGATCGAGACACCCGGCGGCAAGGAGGGGCACGCGGCGGACGTGGCCCGGCTGAAGGAGCTGCGCGAGGGTCCCTGACCACTGCGGCCCCTCCGCGCCTCCCTTGAGGAATACCCCCAGGGGGTATACGGTTCCTGTCATCGACGGGAACCGCCATCCGAGTGGGGAGCACACCATGAAGCACCACGAGGCGCATGTGCACGAGGGACACGGCGAGCACCGGGGCCACGGGGAGCAGCACGCCGGCCACGCGCACCAGATGCACGGCACCACCGGCGGCAAGGTCTCGTGGCGCACGGCCTCCCAGGCGACCCTCCACTGCCTCACCGGGTGCGCCATCGGCGAGGTGCTCGGCATGGTGATCGGCACCGCGCTCGGCTGGGGCAACGTGCCGACGATGATCCTGGCGATCGTGCTCGCCTTCGTCTTCGGTTACGCGCTGACCCTGCGCGGCATCCTCAAGGCCGGCGTCGACTTCAGGACCGCGTTCAAGGTCGCGCTCGCCGCCGACACGCTGTCGATCGCCGTGATGGAGCTGATCGACAACGGGGTGATCGCCTTCTGGCCGGGCGCGATGGACGCCCACCTCTCGGACGGAATGTTCTGGGGCGTACTCGCGGCGGCCCTCGCCCTCGCGTTCGTGATCACCACACCGGTCAACAAGTGGATGATCGGCCGCGGCAAGGGCCACGCGGTGGTCCACCAGTACCACCACTGATCAGCCGGTACCGCCACTGATCAGCTGGTACCGCCACCGACCGGACGCCACCACCACCGACCGGACCCCCAGGGGGTATCGGGCCGGGCAGGACTCAGAGCTCGGGGCCGTCCCCGGGCTCCTCCTGGTACGAGTAGCGCTGCTCCCGCCAGGGGTCACCGAGGTTGTGGTAGCCGCGCTCCTCCCAGAAGCCGCGGCGGTCCGCCGTCATGTACTCGATGCCGCGGACCCACTTGGGGCCCTTCCAGGCGTACAGATGCGGGACCACCAGACGCAGCGGGAAGCCGTGTTCGGCGGTGAGCAGGTCGTCGCCCTTGTGCGTGGCGAGGATGGTCCGCTCGGAGGTGAAGTCCTCGATGCGGACGTTGGCGCTGTAGCCGTACTCGGCCCAGACCATGACGTGGGTGACGTTCGGGGCGGGCGGGGCCAGTTCGAGGATCGTCCGGGCGGCCACCCCACCCCATTCGGCCCCGACCATGCTGAATTTCGTCACGCAGTGCAGATCGGCGACCACCGTGTCGAAGGGCAGTGCGGAGAAGGCCTCGTGGTTCCAGCAGTGTTTGTCGCCGTCCGCGGTGGCGCCGAAGACCCGGAACTCCCAGCGGTCGGGCTTGAACTTGGGGACGGGCCCGTAGTGGGTGACCGGCCAGCCACGCTGCAGCCGCTGTCCCGGCGGAAGCTCGGAGTGCTCGATTTCGCGGTATTCCCGGCTTTCCGGCTGACCCATGCCTCCCATGGTGACAGACCGCGCGGGGTGGTCATGACCGGGTCTGGGCTGATTCGGGCAACTCCTACTAAGCATGCACTTACTGGACGGCCTCCGAGATGCGGTGCAAAGATGCGCGCAATCTGCCCGCCACACCCCTGGAAGGAACCCCGCGATGCAGGGCGACCCCGAGGTCATTGAATTTCTCAACGAGCAGCTGACCGCCGAACTGACGGCGATCAACCAGTACTTCCTCCACGCGAAGATGCAGGACAACTTCGGCTGGACCAAGCTCGCGAAGTACACGCGCGCCGAGTCCTTCGACGAGATGAAGCACGCGGAGATCCTTACCGACCGGATTCTGTTCCTGGAGGGCCTGCCCAACTACCAAAGGCTCTTCCACGTGCGGATCGGTCAGACGGTGACCGAGATGTTCCAGGCGGACCGGCAGATCGAGGTCGAGGCGATCGACCGCCTCAAGCGCGGCGCCGAGGTCATGCGCGGCAAGGGCGACATCACCTCGGCCAAGCTCTTCGAGGACATCCTGGCGGACGAGGAGCACCACATCGACTACCTCGACACCCAGCTGGAGCTGGTCGAGAAGCTCGGTGAGCCGCTCTACATCGCCCAGCTCATCGAGCAGCCGAGCGAGGCGTAGGCAGCCTCTTCCGGGAGGACTCCTCCTGGATGCTCCGGTGGGTTCAGGCGGCTTCGCCGAGGACCTGGTCCGCGCCGATTTCGGCGGCCACGATCTCGCGCTGCGCGATCTGCTCCCGTCGCGGGCAGGCGCCCCGGCCGAGCAGGCCCTGGATCGTGCGGACGCAGTTCCCGCAGTCCGTGCCGGCCTTGGTGACGGAGGCTATCTGGCGCGGAGTGCATGCTCCGTCGGCGGCGTGGGACTTGATCTGCTGGTCGGTCACGCCGAAGCAGGAGCAGACGAACACGCGGACACCTCGATCCCACAGCCACGACGCCACAACCGGGAAACCCCACGGTCAGGTAAACCTAACCTTACCCGTGGCGCCGTGCACGGGAAACCCCCGGAACGCCTGTGGGGCACGGATCACAAGGATCCGTGCCCCACAGTCATGCGTGAGCCACTCGTGCGTACGGCAGGTGCTTACTGGTCGCGGTACATCTCCGCCACCAGGAACGCCAGGTCCAGCGACTGGCTGCGGTTGAGACGCGGGTCGCAGGCCGTCTCGTAGCGCTGGTGCAGGTCGTCGACGAAGATCTCGTCGCCGCCGCCCACGCACTCGGTGACGTCGTCACCGGTGAGCTCGACGTGGATGCCGCCCGGGTGGGTGCCCAGGCCCTTGTGGACCTCGAAGAAGCCCTTGACCTCGTCGAGCACGTCGTCGAAGCGCCGGGTCTTGTGGCCGGAGGCCGCCTCGTAGGTGTTGCCGTGCATCGGGTCGGTGATCCAGGCGACGGTGGCACCGGACGCGGTGACCTTCTCGACCAGCTCGGGCAGCTTGTCGCGGACCTTGTCCGCGCCCATCCGCACGATGAAGGTCAGCCGGCCGGGCTCGCGCTCGGGGTCCAGCTTGTCGATGTAGCCGAGCGCCTCGTCGACCGTGGTCGTCGGGCCGAGCTTGATGCCGATCGGGTTGCGGATCCGGGAGGCGAACTCGATGTGCGCGCCGTCCATCTGGCGGGTGCGCTCACCGATCCAGACCATGTGGCCCGAGGTGTCGTAGAGGGTGCCGGTGCGGGAGTCCACGCGGGTCAGCGCGGCTTCGTAGTCCAGCAGCAGTGCCTCGTGGGAGGCGTAGAACTCCACCGTGCGGAACTCGGCCGGGTCGGTCCCGGCGGCCTTCATGAAGTTCAGCGCGTTGTCGATCTCGCGGGCGAGCTGCTCGTAACGCTGGCCGGACGGCGAGGACTTCACGAAGTCCTGGTTCCAGGCGTGCACCTGGCGCAGGTCGGCGTAGCCACCGGTGGTGAAGGCACGCACCAGGTTGAGCGTCGAGGCGGAGGCGTTGTACATCCGCTTCAGGCGCTCGGGGTCCGGGATGCGGGCCTCTTCGGTGAAGGCGAAACCATTCACCGAGTCGCCCCGGTACGTCGGCAGGGTCACGCCGTCGCGGGTCTCGGTGCCCTTGGAGCGGGGCTTGCTGTACTGCCCGGCAATGCGGCCCACCTTGACGACGGGCACCGATGCGGCGTACGTCAGCACCGCGCCCATCTGCAGGAGGGTCTTCAGCTTGTTGCGGATGTGGTCGGCAGAAACGGCGTCGAAGGCCTCGGCGCAGTCGCCGCCCTGGAGCAGGAACGCCTCGCCCTTGGCGACGGCTCCCAGTCGGGCGCGCAGCTGGTCGCACTCACCCGCAAAGACGAGCGGCGGATACGATTCGAGGTCCGCGACAACCTCGCGCAGCGCCTCGGCATCGGGGTACTCGGGCTGCTGCGCCGCAGGAAGGTCGCGCCAGGTGTTGCCACCCTCAGGGGTGGTCTTCGCGTTCACGGTCACTCGGCCAGCCTACGGGGTGACCAGGTGTGCTCCGTGCCGCGCTCACAAGATGAGACGCCGGATCCCCGGACGGGGCCGACCGCCGGTGTGCCTCCGCACGCCGCGTGTTTCGGGTAGGGTCCGCCTCATGTTCGCGCAGACCCGTACGACCCAGATCCAGAACTGGTGGTGGACCGCTCATCCGGCGGCCCACTGATCGCGCGTACATCCACTTCACGCCGAGGCCGCCCCAGGAGGGCGGCCTTTCTGTATCTCCCGGCCGTTCCTCCCCGGATGTCGCCCGACTCCCGGAAGGAACCACCCGATGCACCCCGCGACCCTGATCAGCAGGCTGCTCGACGCCGACTGCCCGCCCTTCGCCCTGCTCCGCCGCCGCACCCCGGGCCGGGACCACGACACCGTCGAGGTGCTGATCGGGGCGGTGCACGAGGCGGAGCGGCTGGCCGACCTCCCCGACGGCGGGGACGGGCGGCCGGTCCTCGCGCTCGTACCGTTCCGGCAGATCAGGGAGCGCGGCTTCCAGGTGCGCGACGACGGGACGCCGCTGAGCGTGCTGGTCGCGGACGAGACGTACGAGCTGGCTCTGGACGAGGTGCTGGCGGCGCTGCCGGCGCACCAGGTGCGGGTGGAGGGCGGCTCCTTCGACGTCGAGGACGAGGAGTACGCGGGGATCGTTCAACGTGTGATCGATTCTGAGATCGGACGGGGGGAAGGCGCGAACTTCGTCATCAGGCGTACGTACACGGGCGAGATCCCTGGCTTCGGCAGGGCCGACGCCCTCGCCCTGTTCCGGCGGCTGCTGGCCGGTGAGCGGGGTGCGTACTGGACGTACGTCGTGCACACCGGGGATCAGCGCGGGACCGAAGGGACCGCCCCGCAGGGGCGGGAGACGGGCGGCCGGGTGCTCGTCGGCGCCAGCCCCGAGGTGCACGTCCGGATGTCCGGCGGGACGGTCGTGATGAACCCCATCAGCGGCACCTACCGCTACCCGGCCGAGGGGCCGACCCCCGAGAGCCTGCTCGGCTTCCTCGACGACCCCAAGGAGACCGAGGAGCTCTCGATGGTGGTCGACGAGGAGCTCAAGATGATGTGCACGGTCGGCGACATGGGCGGGGTGGTGGTCGGGCCCCGGCTCAAGGAGATGGCCCATCTGGCGCACACCGAGTACGAGTTGCGGGGGCGCAGCTCGCTGGATGTGCGGGAGGTGCTGCGGGAGACCATGTTCGCGGCGACGGTCACCGGGTCGCCGGTGCAGAACGCCTGCCGGGTCATCGAGCGCCACGAGGCCGGCGGGCGGGGCTACTACGCGGGCGCGCTGGCCCTGATCGGCCGGGACGCGGCCGGCGGTCAGACCCTGGATTCGCCGATCCTGATCCGTACCGCCGACATCTCCCCCGCCGGCCGGCTCCGGGTGCCGGTCGGTGCCACCCTCGTACGGCACTCGGATCCCGCGTCCGAGGTGGCCGAGACGCATGCGAAGGCGGCGGGGGTGCTGGCCGCGCTGGGGGTACGTCCGGGGCGCCCCCGGCAGGAGTCGGCGCGGGCCCCGCTGGCCGACGACGCCCGGGTGCGGGCAGCGCTGGACGGGCGGCGGGCGGCGCTGGCGCCGTTCTGGCTGCGGATGCAGGAGCGGGTGGGGGTGCTGTCCGGGCATGCGCTGGTGGTGGACGCGGAGGACACGTTCACGGCGATGCTGGCGCATGTGCTGCGGGCGTCGGGGCTTGAGGTGACGGTGCGGCGGTACGACGCTCCCGGGACCGCTGAGGCGGCGCTGGCGCACGCAGGACCGGTGGTGCTGGGGCCGGGTCCTGGCAATCCGGCGGATGCGGACGATCCGAAGATGCGGGCGCTGCGCGCGCTGACCGAGGAGTTGCTGCGGGAGCACCGGCACGGGGTGCTGGGGGTGTGCCTGGGGCACGAGTTGATCGCGGCGGAACTGGGGCTGGGGATCGTGCGCAAGGCCGTGCCGTATCAGGGGGCGCAGGAGCGGATCGAGCTGTTCGGGGCGGAGCGGACGGTCGGGTTCTACAACAGTTTCACCGCCGTGTGCGGTCAGGCGGAGGCGGTGGAGCTGGCCGCGCACGGCATAGAGGTGGCGCGGGACGGTGTGACGGGTGAGGTGCACGGGCTGCGTGGCCCCGGTTTCGCCTCCGTGCAGTTCCATCCGGAGTCGGTGCTGAGCCTGGAGGGCGTGGAGGTGGTGCGGGAACTGCTGGCGGGGTTGCGCAGTGGGGTGCGGGGGTGACCGGCGGTTATCCCGCCGAGGGGACCAGCACGTTCGGTCCCTGCCGTCCCGCTCCGTAGTCCGCCACGTTCTGCACGGTGGTCGCCACGATCTGGCCCACGGCGTCCACCGTGTAGTACGCCTGGTGCGAGGTCACCAGCACATTGGGGAAGGTGACCAGCCGGGCCAGGGTGTCGTCCTCGACGACCTCCAGGGACTTGTCGAGGAAGAAGAGGCCCGCCTCCGCCTCGTACACATCCAGCCCCACACCCGCGAAGCGACCGGCCCGCAACTCGTCGACCAGGGCGTCGGTGTCGATCAGGCCGCCCCGGCTGGAGTTGACGAGGATCGCGTCGTCCTTCATCAGGCGCAGGGTTGCCGCGTCGATCAGGTGGTGGGTGGAGGGCAGCAGGGGGACGTGCAGGCTGATCACGTCGGAGGAGGCGAAGAGCTCGGGCTTGTCGACGTAGCGCATGCCCAGCGCGGTGCAGGCGGGGTTCTCGGCGACGTCCCAGCCGAGCAGGTTCATGCCGAAGCCGTGCGCGATCCGGGTGAACGCCTCGCCGATCTTCCCGGTGCCCAGGACGCCCACCGTGCGGCCCCGCATGTCGCGTCCCATCAGGCCGTCCAGGCGGAAGTCGAAGTCCCGGGTGCGCCAGGCGGCGCGGACGACCCTGCGGTTGACCGCCATGGCCAGGGTCCAGGCGAATTCGGCGACGGAGTACGGGGAGTAGGAGGAGACCCGGGCGACGGTCAGCCCCAGCTCCCTTGCCACCTCCAGGTCGATGTTGTTGAAGCCGGTGGAGCGCTGGGCGATCATGCGTGTCCCACCGGCGGCGAGCGCGCGCAGCACCCCTTCGCCCAGGTCCGCGTTGACGCTGGTGCTGATGATCTCGTGGCCGGCCGCGATGGGCACGGTGTCCTCGGAGAGGAAGACGCTCAGGCAGCGGACGCCGTACGAGCCCTCCTGGGCGAAGGCCTCCTCGATCAGCGGCTGCTCGTCCGCCTGCACGCCGAATGCCAGGACATCCACGGGGTTCACCTCGTACCGAAGGAGCGATTTGCCGGATTGTGCCCGAATATACGGGCGCCTCCGCGACCCCGCCCCTCCGCCTCGTCCCCTCCGCCTCGGCCCCTCCCCTCACCCCCTCGGCTTCGCCCCTTCCGCCCCGTCCCTCCGCCCGGGTCCTACCCGAAGAAGTTCTCCGCCTCCTCGTACAGCGCGTCCGGCACCGTTTTCAGCGTCGCCGTCGCCTCCCCGATCGGCACCCGCACGATGTCCGTGCCGCGCAGCGCGACCATGGTCCCGAAGTCCCGCTCGTGCACCGCGTCGATCGCGTGCAGCCCGAAGCGGGTGGCCAGCCAGCGGTCGAAGGCACTGGGCGTACCGCCACGCTGGATGTGTCCGAGGACGGTCGTCCTGGCCTCCTTGCCCGTCCGCTTCTCGATCTCCTTCGCCAGCCACTCCCCCACGCCCGACAGCCGTACGTGCCCGAAGGAATCCAGCGTTCCGTCCTTCAGCACCATGTCGCCGTCCCGGGGCATGGCCCCCTCAGCGACCACCACTATCGGCGCGTACGAGGACCGGAAGCGGGAGGTGATCCAGCCGCAGACCTGCTCGATGTCGATGCGCCGCTCGGGGATCAGGATGACGTTGGCGCCGCCCGCGAGCCCGGAGTGCAGGGCGATCCAGCCGGAGTGCCGTCCCATCACCTCCACCACCAGGACCCGCATGTGGGACTCGGCGGTGGTGTGCAGCCGGTCGATGGCCTCGGTGGCGATGGAGACGGCGGTGTCGAAGCCGAAGGTGTAGTCGGTGGCGGAGAGGTCGTTGTCGATGGTTTTCGGTACGCCGACGCAGTTGATCCCGTACTCGCCCGAGAGCCGGGCGGCGACGCCGAGGGTGTCCTCGCCGCCGATCACGATGAGCGCCCCGACGTCGTGGCGGGCCATGGTCGCCTCGATCAGGCGTACCCCGTCCTCGCCCTCGGTGAGGGGGTTGGTGCGGGACGAGCCGAGGACGGTGCCGCCCCGGGGCAGGATGCCGCGGACGGTCTCGATGTTCAGGTTGACGGTGCGGTGGTCGTCCATCGCCCCGCGCCAGCCGTCCCGGAATCCGACGAATTCGTACCCGTAGTTCCGCACCCCGCGGCGGACCACGGCGCGGATGACCGCGTTGAGTCCCGGGCAGTCGCCGCCCCCGGTCAGTACTCCGACTCGCATGGCAGTGGTGGAAGTCAACTGAACTGTCCCTTCGCCGCACCGAGCTACTGGGACCCACCAAGCTAGGGCGCGCGCGGACGCGTCGTCGAGACCGCGTCCGCGCCTCGGCCCGGACGGCGCGGAGAGGGTTCTCAGGCGTCGTCGAGCCCGCGCTCTATCGCGTAGCGCACCAGCTCGACCCGGTTGTGCAGCTGGAGCTTGCCCAGGGTGTTCTGCACGTGGTTCTGCACGGTGCGGTGCGAGATGACCAGCCGTTCGGCGATCTGCTTGTACGAGAGCCCCTTGGCGACCAGTCGCAGCACCTCGGTCTCCCGGTCGGTGAGCTGCGGCGCCTTCGGCTCGTCGGAGGCCGCGGGCGCCGGGTCGGAGGCCAGCCTGCGGTACTCGCCGAGCACCAGCCCCGCCAGTCCCGGCGTGAAGACCGGGTCGCCCACGGCGGTGCGCCGCACCGCGTCGCACAGCTCCTCGGTGGACGCCGACTTCAGCAGATAGCCCGTCGCCCCGGACTTCACCGCCTCCAGTACGTCCACGTGCTCACCACTCGCCGACAGCACCAGCACCCGCAGCCTGGGATCGGCCCCCACCAGCTCCTTGCAGACCTGCACCCCCGGCATGCCCGGCAGATTGAGGTCGAGGACCAGCACGTCGGGTACGACGGCCTGGGCGCGGCGCACCGCCTGCGGCCCGTCCCCCGCGGTGGCGACCACGTCGAACCCGGCGGCGGCCAGGTCGCGGGCGACCGCGTCGCGCCACATCGGGTGGTCGTCGACCACCATCACCCTCGTCGCCGAGTCCCGCTGCGCACCGGTCACTTCCGGGGCCGTTTCCGAGGTCACCGCTGTTGTCCCCGCCGTCGTCACTTCTGCCGCCGCTTCACTCATCGCTTCACTTTCCCCCGTGGAACCTTCAGTTCAACTTCCGTGCCCTGCCCCGGGACCGAGAGGAGTTCGGCGCTCCCGCCCAGTTCTCGCAGCCGCCCGCGGATCGAGAGGGCGACACCCATCCGGCCCTCCCCCTCGGCCTGCGCCAGCCTGCCCTCGGGGATGCCGGGGCCGTCGTCCCGGACCGTCACGATCACTTCGTTCGGCTCGTCCTCGACCAGGATCCAGGCCTGGGCGCCCTCTCCCGCGTGCTTGCGGACATTGTCCAACGCGGCACTGACAGCGGCCGCGAGCTCCAGGGCCGCCGCCGGTTCGAGGGGCACCGGAGCGCCCGGTTCCGCGAAGGAGACCCGGGCACCGGCATGCGGGGCGAGCAGCGAGCGCAGGTCGACCGGACCGGTGTGCTCCACGCGCTCGTCCACCTCCACGCTCCGTACCACCGCACCCAGCAGGGCGTCCTCGGACGCCCTGCTGGTGGGCACCAGACCGCTGGAGACCAGGGTGCGCAGCGCGACCTCCTGCTCCCCCGCCATCCGGCCCAGCTCCGCCGCCTCGCCGCCGATCGCGGTGCCCCGGCGCTGCACCATGGCGAGCACCTGAAGGACGCTGTCGTGGATGTCGCGGGCCAGGCGTTCGCGCTCCCGGGTGGCGGCCTCGATCTCCAGGGCGCGGGCGAGGGTCCGCTCGGAGGCGCGGGCGACCTCGACGACGTATCCGATGGCGATGGAGGCGATCCAGACCAGCAGCACGTTGTGCAGGGTGTCCCGGCTGGGGGTGCCGCGCTCGACCAGGTTGGCGGCGGCGACCAGCGAGGAGGCGAAGGCCGCCCAGCGCCAGCCGCCCTTGATGGCGTACGCGAGGACGGAGCCGGCGGCCCAGATGGTCGGCAGGGTCGGCCCGTCGATCAGCTGCGCCTGGAAGTTGGCGAGCGGGGTCAGCAGGATGCCGACCAGGGCGACGGTGAGATCGATGCCGAGGAAGCGCTTGGTGCAGTTGGCCGCGTTCGCCACCTTGGGCAGCGTGACCAGCGTCCAGAGCGCCATCACCGACAGATAGGAGACGGCCACCCAGGGACGTTCGAACTCGTCCCTGGTGACCACGAAGAGCCCCACGGCGTACAGCATCGTGAGCACCCGGTAGCCGGTCAGCGCACGCCACAGCGGCTGCTCCACCGACATCCGTACGACCCGCTCGCGCTGGGCCTTGGCCATGTTTCCCCACCCCTGGACGGACGACACCACATCACCTTCGGGCCGAACGACGCGGCCCGCCCCCGGATCCGTTCCGTCCGCCCCCGATTTACCGGCCCCTTCGGGCCCGGAACTACTCCGCCTTCTCGGCCTCCGCCCTGGCCGCCTCGGCCTTGGCGGACTTCTCCAGCTCGGCGTGCGCGGCCTTCTCGGCCTTCTCCAGTTCGGCCTTCTCCGCCTTGGCCGCCTTCTCCGCGTCCGCGATCTGCCGCTTGGCGGCGGTGGCGTAGACGTCGACGTACTCCTGACCGGAGAGTTTCATGATCTCGTACATGACCTCGTCGGTCACCGAGCGCAGGATGAAGCGGTCGCCGTCCATGCCGTGGTAACGGCTGAAGTCGAGCGGCTTGCCGATCCGGATGCCCGGGCGCATCAGCTTGGGGACGACCTTGCCGGGCGGCTGGATCTTCTCCGTGTCGATCATCGCGACCGGGATCACCGGGGCACCGGTGGCCAGCGCGACGCGCGCCAGCCCGCCGGGCTTGCCGCGGTAGAGGCGGCCGTCCGGGGAGCGGGTGCCCTCCGGGTAGATGCCGAACAGGCCGCCGTTCTCGACGACCTCGATGCCCGCCTTGATCGCCGCCTCTCCGGCGCCGCGGGCGCCCGAGCGGTCGACCGGGAGCTGGCCGACGCCCTTGAAGAAGGCGGCGGTGAGCTTGCCCTTCACACCCGGCGAGGTGAAGTACTCCGCCTTGGCGATGAAGGTGACCTTCCGGTCCAGCACGGCCGGCAGGAAGAAGGAGTCCGAGAAGGACAGATGGTTGCTCGCGAGGATCGCCGGCCCGTCCGCGGGGATGTTTTCGAGGCCCTCCACCCAGGGCCTGAAGGCGAGCTTCAGGGACCCTCCGATGGAGAACTTCATTGCGCCGTAGATCAACGTGTGCCTTCCCTTGTCCGTCGAAAAGACCTTAACCCGTGGGCGGCCTGCGCTCTCGCCCACGTATCGGGCCGTTGCGCCGCGGTCGCGGCCCTCTCGCGGGAGGCCCTGCGGACCTGGTCGGTGTCGGTCCGGTCGCGTACGGTGAAGGCATCCTTGAGGCCTGTCCCGAGGCCGCCTTTTCCGCGAGCACAGCGTGCCCTCATGGGCCCCCGCCCTTGAGTACCGCCCTTGAGCCCCGCCTTCACGAACAGGAGACCCAGGTGCCGGTCCTCCCCGGAGCCGAGCCGTTCCGCCACGAGGGCGGAGAGGTCGGCGTCCTTCTCTGTCACGGTTTCACCGGTTCCCCGCAGTCGCTGCGCCCCTGGGCCGACTATCTGGCCGAGCGGGGGCTGACGGTGTCGCTGCCGCTGCTGCCCGGCCACGGCACCCGGTGGCAGGACATGCAGCTCACCGGCTGGCAGGACTGGTACGCGGAGGTGGACCGCGAACTGCGCGCCCTGCTCGCGCGGTGCAGCCAGGTTTTCGTCTTCGGCCTCTCCATGGGCGGCGCGCTCACCCTGCGGCTGGCCGCCAAGCACGGTGACGCGGTCAGCGGCATCGTGCTGGTGAACCCGGGGAACAAGGTCCACGGCCTGGCCGCGCACGCGCTGCCGGTCCTGCGTCATCTCGTACCCACGACCAGGGGAGTGTCCGACGACATCGCCCTGGAGGGGTCCCACGAGGTGGGCTACACCCGGGTGCCGCTGCACGCGGCGCACTCCCTGCGCAACTTCTTCCGGCAGGTCGACGGCGAACTGCCACAGGTGACCCAGCCGGTGCTGCTGCTGCACAGCCCGCAGGACCATGTGGTCCCGCCGGCCGACTCGGCGCGGATCCTGGGCCGGGTCTCCTCGACGGACGTCACCGAGATCCTGCTGGAACAGAGCTACCACGTGGCGACGTTGGACCATGACGCGAAGCGGATTTTCGACGAGAGTTACGCGTTCATCGGCCGCCTCGCTCCGAGCGTCGGGAAGAAGGGGAGCACCACTGGTGGCTGAGCACAACGCGGAGCGCGCGGACCGCGAGGAGGAGCGGGAGCCGGAGACCACTCCCGCATCCCTCTCCCCCTCCTCGTCCTCCGGGGAGTCCCCGGAGGAGGGCGGCGGCACACCCCTGGACGAGAGCGCCGTCTGGGCGGCGATCGTGGCGGGGTACGGGGACGAGCCCCCGGACCCGCCCGGGGCGAAGCCGTTCAAGTCGGTGGAGGACCTGGCTCGGATGGAGGGCGAGGTCAACGGGGACGGACCGGCCAAGTCCGGTTCCCAGGAGCCCTCCTCGAAGGAGCCCTCGGACGAGCGGCCGCTGGGCAGTTCGGTGGTGTTCGCCCCGGGGGTCGGTACGGGCGGCGGCGCCTCCGGGCCCCGGGACTACCAGCCCACCGAGGCCAAGGACGACGACCTCGACGCCTCCGACGAGGGCCACTTCGTCCCCCCGGACCCCGACCTCCCGGAAGCCGACGTGACCTCCAAGTTCGCCTGGCTGGCGGTGGTCGGCGGCCCGCTGCTGATGCTGCTCGCGGTCGTCCTCGGCTGGGACATGACCTGGTGGATCCAGGTCCTGGGCATCGGCGGCTTCCTGGGCGGCTTCGGCACTCTGGTGGCCCGTATGGCCCACGGCGGGGACGAGGACGAGGAGGACCCGGGACGGGGGGCGGTGGTCTGAGGGTGCGGGGGCGCGGCGGGAACCTTCAGGGGCTTGGTGGTTGCTCGCTCAGTGCCCCGCGCCCCTGAAGGGGGCGCGGGGCACTGTCCCGGTTCCGGGAAGGGGAATCAGTCCGCCGCCGGCACCCGCACCGCCGCCAGCACCGGCAGATGATCCGTGGCCGCCCGCACATCCGCCTTCCCCAGCCCCTGCGGCACCCCGCACCCCAGCACCTCCACACCCCCCGTCGCGAACACCGCGTCGATCCGCTGGAACGGCCGCTCCGGCACGGACGTGAACTCACCGCCCCACGGCCGCACCGCCCAGCAGTCCTGAAGCTCCCCGGCCAGTAGCCGGAACGCCCGCCCGTCCGGACGGTCATTGAGGTCCCCGCCCGCGACGACGTGCCGCACCCCCGCCGCCCGCATCACCTCCACCTGCTCCAGCAACAGCTCCGCCTGCGCGTACCGTTCCTTGGCCTGCAGACTCAAGTGGCAGCTCAGCACCCCGAGTCGGGCACCCCCGATCCGCACCACCGCCGTCGCGAACCCCCGCTGATGCAGCCCCGGCGTGCGAGGCAGCAGCACGTCCTCGGTCCGCTCGACGGTCGCCCGCAGCGAGCACAGCAGCATCGGCCCCGCCGCCGTCGCACCCCCGCCGAGCACCACCAGATCACTGTGCGCGGCCAGCCAGGCGGCCTTCTTGCGCCAGCGGAAGAAGCGCGGCGCCTCCTGGATCAGCACCAGATCGGGCTCGCAGGCCCGGATCACCCGGGCCAGCGCCTCGCGGTCGTCGCGCAGGGAACGGATGTTGTACGAGAGGACGCGGACCACGGCCGAGCCGTCGGGTTCCGTGAGGGAAGAGGGCAGGGGATCGGTCGCCATGCGGCCCAACATAGACCGGTGCCCGCCGCCTCCCCAGTGGGACGCGACGGGCACCGTACGACCAGCGGGCCGAACTCGGCCCCGGCGGACCAGGTCTCGGCCACAGCTGACCAGGTCTCAGCCCCGGCGGACCAGCTCTCGGCCCCCGGCGGATGCGGCCTCAGCCCTGGCGGGCCAGGTCCGCCGCGCCGACCAGTCCGGCCTTGCCGCCCAGCTGGGCGGCCAGCACCTGCGCGTGCGGCCGCCACTGGCCGCCGATCAGCCAGCGGCGGAAGGACTTGCGGATCGGGTCGAGCACCAGCTCGCCCTCGTCCGAGACGCCGCCGCCGACGATGAAGGCGGACGGGTCGAAGAGCGAGGCGAGGTCGGCGAGACCGGCACCGGCCCAGCGGGCCAGCTCGCGGAAGGAGTCGACCGCGACCGGGTCGCCCTGCCGGGCGGCGGCGCTGACGTGCTTGCCCTCGATGCCTTCGACCGTGCCGTCGCCGAGGGCGAGCAGGATCTCGGCGTTCTCGGGGGTGGCGTTGGCGCGCTGGCGGGCGTACCGGACGAGCGCGCGCCCCGAGGCGTACTGCTCCCAGCAGCCCTGACTGCCGCAGCCGCACAGCAGACCGTCCGGGACGACCCGGATGTGGCCGAACTCGGCGGCCACGCCGAAGCGTCCGCGACGCAGCTTGTTGCCGATGATGATGCCGCCGCCGAGGCCGGTGCCGAGCGTGATGCAGATGACGTCCTCGTGGCCCTTGCCGGCCCCGAACTTGTACTCGCCCCAGGCTGCCGCGTTGGCGTCGTTCTCGACGACGACCGGCAGGCCGACGCGCTGCTCGACCTTGTCCTTGAGCGGCTCGTGACGCCAGTTGATGTTCGGGGCGAAGAGCACGGTGGCGCGCTTGTCGTCGACGTAACCCGCCGCGCCGATGCCGACAGCCTCGATGGTGTGGCCGGTGCTCACCTCGGAGACCGCCGCGGAGATCGCGTCGACCATCTCCTCGGGAGTCTGCGGTGTCTTCACCTTGTACGTCTCAAGGATCTGTCCGTCTTCGTCGACCACTCCGGCCGCGATCTTCGTGCCGCCGATGTCGACGCCGATGGTGAGTCCCATGAGTCCCTCAGTTTTAGGTCGAGCCCCGCTCGGAGCCGGAGACAGGCTCCGAGGGCCACCGTACCCGAGGAGGGCCCTCAGTCGAGGTCGATGTGTTCACCTTTTGAACGGTCATCGGGGTCATCCGGGCCGCCTTGCGATGACTTGGGCGCTTTGTCCGTACGATCTGCGCTCTGTGCAGGATCAGCGGAATCCCGCGTCCAGCGCTGTTCGTGTCCGGCGACCACCGACCGGTATGCCGCAAGAAGCTCATTTCCTGCGGCCGCGAGGTGGTCGAAGACCTGAGGGTTGCGTTCCACCACCGGCTCGACGACCGCCTTCGCCTGCTGAACGAACTGCTTGGCGACCCCCTGTGCCGCCATCCCGAGCAGCGGCGACTGGAGCGAGGACACCTTGTCGGCGACGGCGTCCATCAGCCGGCGCAGTTCCTCGGCGGCGGAGCCGGGCTGCGGTCCGTACTGGGAGCGACGCCGGGCCCGTTCGGCGGCGAGGTCCTCCTCGCAGGCGGCCGACCAGGCGTCGGGGTCGTGGTCGTGACCGGCGAAGTCACCGCCGGTGGAGTCACGGCCGGTCGAGTCACGGCCGGTCGAGTCGTCGACCCGGGAGTCGTTGGCCTCGGGGTCGTGGGCCTTGGAGTCGTGGGCCGCGGACTCGTCGGGGCGGTCGGTGGCTTCGCTCATGGCGCACTCCTGCGACGCGGGGTGAGGGTTCGGGGACGTACCCCCTCGACGTTACCCGAACAGTGGTACGTGGTTCATGGCCTCGCCACCTTGTCCCGCACGCCGCGAACCCCGTGCCCGGTGCGCCGCGAACCCGAGTCGCGCACACCGCGGACCCCGTGTCCCGCACCGCCCTCAGCACCCCTGCGGCCACAGCCCCGGGTCCGGTGCGAAGCGCACCCGCAGCACCCCGTCGTTGAGCGCCGCCCCGGAGACCGTGCAGCGGCGCAGCGCGGAGGGCAGCGGCAGAATCCGGCGGAACTCCCCCGCGGTCAGGACGAGTTCGTCCCCGCGCCGGACCAGGCCCAGCTCGCTCTTGACCGCGCCCGGCAGCGGCAGGTGCCACACCAGCACCCCGTCCTCGGCGAGCCGGTCCTCGACCGTCCGCTCCGGGAGGCCCACGCCCCCTCCCCCGTACGGCAGTTCCCGGGCGAGCAGCCCCAACTCCTCTACGCCACGCGGCTCGTGCCCCAGATGCGGCACCTCCCGGACCGTGCCGGAGCCCTCCCGGAGTTCCTTGAGGTGGGTCTGCTGGCGGCCGGAGAGGCCCGCGAGCCAGGGGTCCTGGGAGGCGGTCGGCAGCACCCGGTTGGCGACCACCGACTCCAGTGCGATGCCGTGCAGGGCCAGGCCGAGCCGGGCGGTGCGTACGGCGTCGGCGGCGGCCGGTCCCGGCTCGACGACCAGCCGCACCGAGAGCGCGGGGCTCTCCACCACGGCCTGGGTGGCGGCCAGTTCGGCCTCCCAGCGAGCGGTCGTCCCGTACAGCCACTGCGCGGGCATCGGCACCCCGGCCAGCTGCGCCAGCATCGGCCGCAGCGAACGGGCCGCCTGCCGCTCCGGCGGCAGCAGCCGCCGCAGATAGCGGCGCAGCTGCCCCGGCAGGGCGAGCGTGGAGAGCGCGGTGTGCGTGGGCGGCATGTCAACGACGACCAGGTCGTACGCCGTGGTGGCGGTCGGCACCCCGGCCGCGGTCCGCAGGGCCCGCAGCAGCGCCAGGGGCTCGCTGCCCGGCAGTTCGGTGAGTTCGTCGGCGTTCAGGGAACTGGCGCCGAGCAGGTCCAGGGCGGTGGCGGCACGCTCCTGGAGGGCGAGCAGTTCGGTGCGGAAGTCCGCGGCGGAGTCGATGCGCGCGACCAGGAGTCCGGGCGCCGCCTCCTGGGGTCCGGGGCCGACGGATATCCCGAGGGCCGCGCCGAGGGTGTCCCCCCGGTCGGTGCCGAGGAGCAGCACCCGCGCGCCCGCACGGGCGGCGGCCAGCGCGGTCGCCGCGGCGACCGTGCTGCGGCCCGCGCCTCCGGGGCCCGTGACGAGGATCGTCCGTACCGCACTCACCACGAGACCCCCGGCCCCTGACCCGTCCGCCCGTCCCCGGTCCTAGCCCTTGGGCCCGGACTCGACGCGCTTCTTGAGCCCGGCCAGCGCACGGTCGATGATGACCTTCTCGGCCTTGCGCTTGATCATGCCGAGCATCGGGATCTTGACGTCGACGGTGAGCTGGTAGGTGACCTCGGTCGCCCCGCCGGCCGCGTGCTCCAGGCGGTACGAACCGTCCAGGGAGCGCAGCATCTGGGACTTCACCAGGGTCCAGCTGACCTCGTTGTCGCCCTTCCAGGTGTAGGCGAGGGTGTGGTCGTCCTTGATCGCACCGGCGTCGAGCACCAGGCGGACCTTCTCGGCACGGCCCTGGGCGTCGGTGGCGAGCACCTCGGCCTCCTTCACCTCGCCGGTCCAGTCCGGGTAGCGGGCGAAGTCCGCGATGACGGCCATGACGTCGGCCGGTGCAGCCTCGATGGTGATGCTAGAGCTGGTGTGTTCCGCCATCGCGATGGCTCCTCACGTCCGGACTAAAGGCTGCTGACTCGGCTCGCGGGCCGGCATGCGGATCCGGCGGGGATCCGGTGGGCCTGGCAGGTGCGCGCCGCGTGAAGGCTATCGTGACCGCCCCGCTCACCACTCCAGGGCCCATGGTCGGCCGGTGGAGGCGAAGTGCCCGACATTCACGCACTCGGTGGCGCCGACGCGCATCCGGCGGGCCAGCGGCTGGTGGACGTGGCCGAAGAGGGAGTAGCGCGGGCGGGTGCGGTGGATGGCGTCCAGCAGGGCGCGGCTGCCGCGCTCGAAGCGGCGCGCCACCGTGTCGTACACCAGCTCGGGCACCTCCGGCGGGATGTGCGTGCAGAGCACGTCGACCTCACCGAGCGCCTCGACCTTGGCCGCGTACTCCTCGTCGCTGATCTCGAAGGGCGTGTTCATGGGGGTCCTGAGCCCGCCGCCGACGAAGCCGAAGACCAGCCCGCCGATCTCCACCCGCTCCCCGTCCAGGACCTGGGTGCCGGGGCTCACCGTGCCCGGACCCGCGAAGTCCGGCCAGAGTGTGGGCATGTCGACATTCCCGTACGTCGCGTACGTCGGTGTGGGGAAGGCCGCGAACATCTCCCCGTACTGCTTGCGCACCGCCGCGTCGGTGGCCGCCCTGCGGTCCAGTCCCGCCCAGAGGCTGCGGCTCAGGTCGCGGGCCTCCTCGAAGCGGCGCTGGGTGCGCAGCTCGACGATCAGGTCGGCGTTCTCGGTGCCGAAGAGGTCGGGGAAGATGCCGCGCGAGTGGTCGGCGTAGTCCAGGAAGAGCACCAGGTCACCGAGGCAGATCAGGGCGTCGGCACCGTCGCCCGCACGGGCGAGGTCCGCCGCGTTCCCGTGCACGTCACTCACCACATGAACTCGCATGGTGATCAGCCTAGGACGCCGCCGGATCCCCCGGTAGGGGCGGTCACGGGCCAGGGGGCGGCCGGACCTGCGGTTACTTCCGAGTCGCCCGAAGTGTCGACTACTGTGCGGCGTGCACCGCCCGAGCAGTGTGACGCAGCGTACATCTGACCGGGACCCCCTATCGGGAACCTGGTACTGGTGGGTAACGTCCGGGCAGTCCAGTCGTGCTCATCCCCCACTGAGCACCTGCCCGACTTGGAGCCTGGGTCTCCACCCCGGCCGGCACACGCTGACGTGGCGACCGGTGCCTGATGAGGAGCAGCAGTCTTGCGCGAGTTCAGCCTTCCGGCTCTGTACGAGGTCCCTTCGGACGGCAATCTGACGGATCTCATCCGCCGCAATGCCGCTCAGCACCCCCACACCGCGGTCATGGGCCGCAAGGTCGCCGGGGCATGGACCGATGTCACCGCAACCCAGTTCCTGGCCGAGGTGCGAGCCGCCGCCAAGGGCCTGATCGCCGCCGGTATCGAGCCGGGCGACCGGGTCGCCCTGATGTCGCGCACCCGCTACGAGTGGGTGCTGCTCGACTTCGCGATCTGGAGCGCGGGCGCGGTGACCGTGCCGGTGTACGAGACCAGCTCCGCCGAGCAGGTCCAGTGGATCCTCGGCGACTCCGGCGCCAGGCTCGTGCTGGTGGAGTCCGACGCCCACCACGCCGCGGTCGCCTCGGTGCGGGCGAACCTGCCGGAGCTCACCGGTATCCGGCAGATCGACGCGGACGCGGTCGCCCTGCTGACGGCCGAGGGCGCGTCGGTCACCGACGAGCTCCTCGACCAGCGGATGTCCTCGGCCAACGCCGACGACCCCGCCACCATCGTCTACACCTCGGGCACCACCGGGCGCCCCAAGGGCTGTGTGCTCAGCCACCGCAGCTTCTTCGCGGAGTGCGGCAATGTGGTGGAGCGGCTGAAGCCGCTGTTCCGCACCGGTGAGTGCTCGGTGCTGCTGTTCCTCCCGGCGGCGCACGTCTTCGGCCGTCTGGTCGAGGTCGCCTCGGTGATGGCGCCGATCAAACTCGGCTGCGTACCGGACATCAAGAACCTCACCGATGAGCTGGCGTCCTTCAAGCCGACGCTGATCCTCGGCGTCCCCCGCGTCTTCGAGAAGGTCTACAACTCGGCGCGGGCCAAGGCGCAGGCCGACGGCAAGGGCAAGATCTTCGACAAGGCCGCCGACACGGCGATCGCCTACTCCCGCGCGCTCGGCACCCCGGAGGGTCCGGCGCTGGGCCTCAAGCTCAAGCACAAGGTCTTCGACAAGCTGGTCTTCTCCAAGCTGCGCGCGGTGCTCGGCGGCCGCGGCGAGTTCGCGATCTCCGGCGGCGCCCCGCTCGGCGAGCGCCTGGGCCACTTCTTCCGCGGTATCGGCTTCACGGTCCTGGAGGGCTACGGCCTTACGGAGTCCTGTGCGGCGACGGCCTTCAACCCGTGGGACCGCCAGAAGATCGGCACCGTCGGCCAGCCGCTCCCCGGCTCGGTCGTGCGCATCGCCGACGACGGCGAGGTGCTGCTGCACGGCGAGCACATCTTCACCGGCTACTGGAACAACCCGGCCGCCACCGCCGAGGCGCTGACCGACGGCTGGTTCCACACCGGTGACATCGGCACCCTCGACGAGGACGGCTACCTCGCGATCACCGGCCGCAAGAAAGAGATCATCGTCACGGCCGGCGGCAAGAACGTCGCCCCCGCCGTCATCGAGGACCGCATCCGGGCGCACGCCCTGGTCGCCGAGTGCATGGTGGTCGGCGACGGCCGCCCCTTCGTCGGCGCGCTGATCACCATCGACGAGGAGTTCCTGGGCCGCTGGGCCGATGACCACGGCAAGCCGGCCGGCTCCACGGCGGTCTCGCTGCGCGACGACGCGGACCTGCTGGCCACCGTGCAGAGTGCGGTGGACGACGGCAACGCGGCGGTCTCCAAGGCCGAGTCGGTACGCAAGTTCCGCATCCTGCCCACCCAGTTCACCGAGGAGGCGGGCCACATCACCCCGTCGCTGAAGCTGAAGCGCACCGTGGTGGCGAAGGACTTCGCGGACGAGATCGAGGCGATCTACGGGGCCTGAGCGGCCTGCCTGCCGTACGGCGTGACACCTGCCGTACGGACGTGAATCCCACGGTACGGACGTGAATCCCGCGGTACGGACGCGAAGGGGCGGCCTCCACCAGGAGGCCGCCCCTTCACCCGTACCACCCGCTAGAGCAGCTCCTTGAGCTTCTCGGCCAGCAGGTCCCAGCGCCACTTCTCCTCGACCCACTCGCGGCCCCGCCTGCCCATCCGCGCCCGGAGTTCGGGATCGTTCAACAAGGCGACGATCCTCTCGGCGGATTGTCCGGCGTCCCCACCGCGCACCACCCACCCCGTCTCCCCGTCGAGCACGGCGTCCGGCGCGCCCCCGGAGTCCCCCGCCACCACCGGCAGCCCGGTCGCGGAGGCCTCCAGGTAGACGATCCCGAGCCCCTCCACGTCCAGCCCGCCCCGCCGCGTCCGGCACGGCATCGCGAAGACGTCCCCGGCCCCGTAGTGCGCGGGCAGTTCCTCCCAGGGCACCGCCCCGGTGAACCGCACCGACTCCGCGACGCCGGTCCGCCCCGCCAGCTCGCGCAGCTCCTTCTCGTACGGTCCGCCGCCGACGATCAGCAGCACCGCGTCCGGCACCTCGCGCAGGATGAGCGGCATCGACTCGATCAGGGTGTCCTGCCCCTTGCGCGGCACCAGCCGGGACACGCAGACCACCACCGGCCGCTCCGTCAGCCCCAGCCGGGCCCGCACCGCGTCGCCGCCCGAGCCGGGGTGGAAGGTCTTCTCGTCGACCCCCGGCGGCAGTTGGACCATCCGCCCGGCCGCCTGTGGCGTCAACGCCGGGGCGATCCGCGAGCGCGTGTACTCACCCAGATAGGTGATCGTGTCCGTACCCTCGCCGATCCGCCCCAACAGCTGCCTGGCGGCCGGGAGCTGGGCCCAGCCCGCCTCATGGCCGTGGGTGGTCGCCACCAGCCGCCGGGCGCCCGCCCTGCGCAGTGCCGGAGCCATCAGCCCGAGCGGCGCCGCCGCCCCGAACCACACCGACGTGCAGCCGTGCTCCTTCAGCAACCGGGCCGCCCGCCGGGTCACCCGCGGCGTCGGCAGCAGCATCGTCGTCCGGTCGCGCACCACCGGGAAGGGCTGCTCGGCGTCGAAGGCGGCGGTGGCCTCCGCGCCCTCCTGCCCGCGCTTCCAGGTGGAGGCGTAGACAACGATGCTCCCGGGGTCCAGCCGCAGCGCCATGTTGTGCAGGAACGCCTGGATGCCGCCGGGGCGGGGCGGGAAGTCGTTGGTCACGATCAAGGTCTTGTCCATCGTGCCCGACAGTACCGGGCGGCCCCGCGTCATCGCCCTGGCACACACCTGCCCTGCATCATGTCCCTTCAGCGCAAAACGAACGCACCGCCGTCGAACGCACGACGGCACCGCGCTGTCACGACTCGTCACCGGACTGTGGGGAACCGAACAAGGATGGTCATGACACGAGCGAGCGGCACCGGGCCCCCGGTCCGCCTCCCGGTACTGCCCGTCGCACCCGTCGCACTGTGGGTCGTCACCAGGACGCTCCTGCTGCTCTGCGTCTTCAAGGTGCTGGTCTTCCCGGGGCCGGACGTCACCAGCGACGTCTCGGTCATCTACCAGGGCTGGTACGAGGTCCTGAGCAGGGGCACCTTCCCGCTGGACGACATCACCTGGCAGTACCCGCCGGCCGCCGCGCTCGCCGTGCTGTCCCCCGGTCTGCTGCCGTTCCTGGACTACGCACCCGCCTTCTTCGTGCTGGCCTTCCTCGCCGACGCGGTGGTGACGGGCCTGCTGCTCTACGCCGGACGGCGTCCCGGCAAGCGACTCGCGGGTGCCTGGGTGTGGATCGCCGGTCTGGCGCTGCTCGGCCCGACGGCGTACGCCCGCTACGACGTGATGGTGACCGGCGTGGCGGTCGCCGCACTGCTCGCGGGGGCCCGCAGGCCGCGCCTGACGGGGGCGCTGGCCGCGCTGGGGGCGATGCTGAAGGTCTGGCCCGCCCTGCTGCTCGCGGGGACGGCACGGGGGCGTACGACCCGCTCCTCCTGGACCGCGTTCCTGCTCACGGCGCTGGGGCTGGCACTGCTGTTCGCCACCACCATGCCGGGGGCGTTCGCCTTCCTGACCTTCCAGCGCGACCGGGGCACCGAGGTGGAGTCGCTGGGGGCGCTGGTCTTCCATGTGGCCAGGCACTTCGGCTGGGAGGGCGAAGTGCTGCTGAACTACGGGTCGGTGGAGTTCCTGGGCCCGTACGTGCCGCTCGTCAGCACCCTCGCGATGGTGCTGACCGCGCTGGCCTTCGGGTGGCTGCTGCTGTGGCGGCTGAAGGCCCGGGTGTTCACGGCCTCCACGGCGTGCGACGCGGCGTTCACGGCGGTGCTGCTGTTCACCACCACCAGCCGGGTGATCAGCCCGCAGTACATGCTGTGGCTGGTCGGACTGGCCGCCGCCTGCCTGGCGTTCCGGGGCAGCCGGATGGACCGGGCGGCCCATCTGGTGCTGGCCGCGACCCTGTTCACCTGCCTGGAGTTCCCCATCTGGTTCTCGCACGTGGTCTCCAGCGACGCCCTGGGGCTGCCGCTGCTGTTCCTCCGCAACGGGCTGCTGATCGCGGCCACCGTGCTGGCCTGCCGCACCCTGTGGCGGCACACGGTCGGCGCCTCGGCGGGCTCGCTGAGCTCGCTGCCCGCCCAGCGGCACGTCCCCGCGACGGCGGATCCGGCCGGGGTGCGTCAGCCCAGTTCGTCCCGCAAGTAGCGGCGCCAGCGTGCGGTGAACTCCTCGGGGGTGGTGCCCAGCTCGCGGTTGAGCGCGTTCTCCACCGCCCCCTCCCGCTGGGGATGTTCACCGACGGAACGGTAGAACGTGAGGAGCGTCCCCTCGTCCCATCGTTCAACGATCATCCGGCAGGCCAGCCAGCCGCCCTCGTACGCCCCCGCCAGCCGGTCCGCGTCCCCGCTGAAGCGGAAGCTCCCGTCGTCCGGCAGCACGGCGGGAGGCCCCTCCCGCCGCACCGTGCGCCGCAGTTCGGGCGCGATCTCGGCCGGGGTGCGCGCGCTCTCCCGGTACGCCACCCAGTCGGCGAAGCCCTCGGACAGCCACATCGGGGTGGCCGCCGAGGTGTCCGTACGGGTGGCGACGTGGGTGGACTCATGAGTGAGGACGACCTCCCGGCCGGACGCGCCGAGCACGTCGTACGCCTCCGGGTTGACGATCACCCGGTCCGCCGAGGTCCGCCGCCCGCCCGCCGCCGACCCGGTGGTGACCGCCGCGATCCCCCGGTACCCGGCGGCGGGCTCCCCGAGCAACGCCCCCATCCCACGCAGCGACGGCGGCACCAGCAGCACCACCCGCAGCCCCCGTTCCCGCGTCCAGGCCCGCCCCACCGCGGCCACGGCACCGTCGGCGGCCCGGGCGATCTCCGTCAGCCGGGCCCGCGGCTGCCCCGCGCCGAGCACCATCGCCCGCTCGCCCTTCACCGCGGTGACCGGCCCCTGCTGCCAGATCTCCTGGGCGCCGCTCCTGGCCGGCCGGTCCCCGGCGACGTACCACCGCCCGTTCCGTCGGAGCAGGTCGATCCGGCGGGAGGTGACGGCGGGCACCGCGTCGTACCCGTCGATCCGCAGAGCCAGTTCCACCCGGGCGGTGGCGGCCCGGTCGCCGGTGCGGTCCAGCCCGGTCAGCCGGTACTCCCACGACTTCAGCGGTACGTCGGCGAGGTTGCCGAACTCCTGCTGCTGGGCGTCCCGCAGCCCCCGCACCCCGGGTTCGAGCACCCCCAGGAAGCCGTCCTCGTCCCGCCGCAGCAGCGCCCAGGACCGCCGCGCCAGCAGTTCCCGTACGTCACGGGCCGCGGTGTCGGACGGCTCGGACGGGACGCTGCACGCCGCCAGTCCCGGCCCGCCGAGTCCGAGGCCGAGCCCCAGCGCGAGCACCGCCCGCCGCCCGTAACGCCCCTGCTCGTCCATCCGGCGATCGTACGGCGGCGGAATGAGCCCCGTGGGCGCCACCAGAGAACCGGAGGGATCAGACCCGGATCACCTCGGACCCCGGTCAGCTCGGACCCGGATCAGCTCAGACCCTGGTCACCGAGGACACCGGCATCATCCCGACCGGGTCGTAGCGCACCGGCGCCCCCGGGTAGGGCGCGTGCACGACCTGACCGTTGCCCATGTACATCCCGATGTGGCTGGCGTCGTCGCGGTAGGCAACCAGGTCGCCCGGCTGTGCCTGGTCCAGGGAGACCTGCTGACCGGCGTACCGCTGGGCCTGCGAGGTACGCGGCAGGGAGACCCCGGCCTGGCCGTACGACCACTGCATCAGGCCCGAGCAGTCGAAGCCCGACGGGCCGTTGGCGCCCCAGATGTACGGCTTGCCGACCGCGTTCCTGGCGGCCAGCACGGCGGCGGCGGCGCGCGAGGAGGCGGGCATCGCCCCGGACATCTCCGGCATCGAGTCGCGTCCGGAGCGCGAGCTGCGGTCGAACTCGGCGCGGTCGCGGGCGTTGAGCGCGTTCACCATCCGGCGGGCCTCGGCGAGCTTGCCCTCCACGGTGCGCTTGTGGCGGGAGACCTGGGCCCTGCTCTGCTCCAGCTCGCCCAGCTTGCGGGCCGCCTCGTTGCGCTCCTGGCCCAGCTTGCGCTGCGCCTCGGTGAGTTCGAGCAGCCGGCCGGTGTGCAGGGCGCTGACCCGGTCCAGGGCGGCGGCCTTTTCGAGGTAGCTGTCCGGGTTCTCCGACAGCAGCAGCGACACCGAGGGGTCCATGCCGCCCGACCGGTACTGGGCGCCCGCCAACTGCCCGAGCACTCCGCGCATCCGGTTGATCCGCTGCTGGCCGCGGGCGGTGCGGTCGCGGGCCTGGCGGACCTCCTTGCGGAGGGTCTCGGCGCGCTCGCCCGCCTGGTTGAACCTCTCGGTGGCCTGCTCGGCCTGCTCGAAGAGCCGGTCGACGGTGGCCTGGGTGGCCGTGGCCGTGCCCACCGGGTCGGCGGCGGCCGGGGTGGCCCCGAGGGCCGCTGCCGCGGTGGCCGCGGCGGCGGACAGGACGGTGACCCGGGTGCTCTGTGTGAGCCCGGACTGCGAGGGACGACGGTGTGACGCCACAGGAAGCCGCACTCCTTCCACTGCTGGGTGGCAGCACCCTGCCGCCCGGGCGGGCGGACTGCCGGACGGGAGCTGCGCGAGCAGACAGTAGCGGGACGCTCACACACCGGCCAAAGAGCGCGGCACGCTCGAAAAGTCTCCGCACAGCACGACGCCCCACCGGTGACCAGGGTCACGGGCGGGGCGGGCGGTCAGCACGGGGTGACGCAATTCGCCCGAACGGGCGGTGTGTTCGGCGTCCACGCGCGGGTATCGCGGGCGTGTCGGGAACGATCAGCCTCCGACGCGCACACCGAACTGGAACGGGCCGAGGTAGTCCATGTCCTCGACGCGGACACTGGCGCCCGGCTTCGGGGCGTGCAGCGACTGGCCGTTGCCGGCGTAGAAGCCCACGTGCTGGAGGTTGTTGAAGAAGACCAGGTCGCCGGGGCGCAGGTCGCTCTTGTTGTAGATCTTCGTGCCGGCGCTCTCCTGGGAGTAGGTGCTGCCGCCTATCTGCACGTTGATCTGCTTGAACGCCCAGTAGACCAGCCCGGAGCAGTCGAACGAGCTGGGTCCCTTGGAACCCCAGGAGTACGGGGCGCCGATCTTGCTGTAGGCCACGTTCATGGCCTGGGCGCCGACGCCGGAGCCGGCGGAGACCTGGCCCCCGAGGTCGGGGCGCTCGGTGGAGGCGCGGCTGGCGCGGTCCTCCTTCTCCTGGAGAGCCTTCTTCTCGGCGGCGGTCAGCGTGTCGTACAGCTTCTGCGCCTCGTTGAGCTTGCTCTGGATGACCTGCTTCTTCGCGCCCAGTTCCTTGCGCACGGCGCCCAGGTCGGCGAGTTTGCCGGAGGCTTCCTCGCGCTGCTGGGCGAGGGTGCGCTGCTTGGCCTGGATCTTGCGGAGCGAGTCGGCCTGCTTGGCGGTCAGCTGGTTCATCGCCGCGGAGCGGTCCAGGAACTGGTCCGGCTCGGAGGAGAGGAAGAGCTGGAGCGTGGGGTCGACGGCGCCGGTGCGGTACTGGGCGGTGGCCATCGAACCGAGGCCCTTGCGCATCTGGTTGAGCTCGCCCTGGCCCCGAGCCGCCTTGTCCTGGAGGTTCTTGACCTGCTTCTCCAGGGTGTCCTGCTTCTCCTTCGCCGCGTTGTACTTCTCGGTGGCGCCTTCCGCCTCCTCGTGCAGCGCGTCGACCTTCGCCTTGACTTCCTTCTTGTCCGGCTTGGGTGCGGCGTTCGCCGACTGCGAGGTGAGGGCCACGGCTGCGGTGGCGGCGATGGAGAGCACGGTCACACGCGTGCGGCTCGGGTTCTTGGGACGACGGTGGGACGCCACGGAGGCGAGCTCCTTCTTCCTCGAACCACCTACCGGTCTGCGGTTGGCGGCGACCTCGCCGATACTCCGGATGAGTGATCAACCGTGCGAAGGTTCGAGCCCAGACCCTAGTGACCTTCTTGTGATCAGTTCAAATCCTCACAGGAAAAATCTTGCCCTTGAGACACATAATTTCCACGCGTCACACAGCGCGTCACAGGGAGTTGACAGAACGCCATACTCAATCAGCCCCAATTCGGGCATTAACCGAATGAGTTGGGCAGTGGCTGACAAGCAGCGTCAAGCGCGCGAAAGCCGCTTAAGCAACATCACCGAAGCGACCGGCCTGGCGCCGGACTTGGCGACCCCGTCCGCGACCTCCCGGTCGGTGGAGACCACCACCACCGGCCGCCCGCTCGGCTCGGCCCGTACCAGCTGACGGATCAGCTCGTCGGCCGTCACACCGGCCTTGCTGAACAGCACCCGCACCCCGCGCGGCGGCGCGAGCAGCACCGGAGCTGCCAGTTCCGCCCCGTCGAAGACGCAGGTCACCTCGGCTCCGGACGCGGCGGCCAGCATGGAGAGCCCGCCGAGCAGCCGCAGCCGCTGCTTCTCCAGCGGCATCGTGGGGTAGCCGGTCTTGGTCACGTTGTAGCCGTCGACCACCAGATGCGCCTGCGGCAGCGCGAGCAACTGGTCCAGAACGGCCGGGTCGGTGTCCGAGAGGGCGCGGGTCGCGATGTCCTTGGGCGACATCCGCCCCGGCTCGACCGCCTCCACGCTGTCCGCGGGACGCCCGGTGGACGGGGGCAGCGCCAGTTCCCTGCGCAGCCCCTGGGCGGCTTCGAGCACCGTGTCCAGGAGGAGCCGCAGGCGCATGTCCTCGACGCTGCGTCCCTCCCGTACCGCACGACGCCCCGCCTCGGCGGACGCCTCCGCCTCACCGAGCCTGGCCCGCAGCCGGCGCGACTCGGCCTCGGCGGAGGCCACCTGGGCGGCCGCCTCGGCCTTGATGCCGTCGATCTCGGCCTGGGTTTTGCGGAGCGCCGCCTCACCGCGCTTGACGTCGCTGAGGGCGCCGCGCAGCTTGCGCTGGGCGGCGTCCGACTCCTTGCGGGCGGTTTCGAGTTCGGCGCGCAGCCGCTCGGTCTCCGACTTCGTACGGTCCCTGGCCTCGGCCAGTTCGGCGCGCAGCAGGTCCAGTTCCCGCTGCGCGGCCTCGTCGGCGCGCTCGGCGTCGGCGCGCTGCGCCTCCTCGCCCGCCGCGGCCACCAGCTTCACCCAGCCGACCGGGCGCAGCACATAGGCCGCCGCCGCCACATCGACCGGGTCGGCGGCGGCAGGCGGCGACCCGGCCTCCAGCGCGCTCGTCAGCTCGGGCTGCGCCTCACGCAGCCGTTCGCCGATGCGCTGCCGGAAGACCGGGTCGCTCTCCAGCGCGGCCGCCATCGCGTTGCCCGCGAACTTGGCGCGTCTGGTGGGGGTGAACCGGGCGTACTGGCGCAGCTGCGCCGGGAGTTCGGCGACCGTCAGGCCGCCGAACGCGTCCGACACCAGCGTCACGACCCGCCGCCGCACCCCTTCGGGCAACGGGCGGTCGAGCACCTCTGCGGCGTCGTCGGCCGAGCCGGCCGGTTCCGAGCCGCTCGCAGGCTCCACAATCCGTCACCCCACTACTTCGTGCCCGCACGGGGCACTGCCCTGCCGGGCACCCACTCCCGAGGAAGCCCTCAGGAGCCGGAGTCCGGCCTGTCCACCAGTTCGATCTGATCCACCGCGTTGCACCAGCGGCAGCGCACGGACTCGATGGTCTCACTGACCACCTCGCGTTCCTCGACCTTCGATTCCCCGGCCAGGTCGAGGTGGACGTACTCGACGACCTTCGACGAGCGGGTCACATCGAACCGGGTGAGATTTCCGCAGAGGGTGCAGCGCCACCGGGTCCCGGCGGTCGGCAGGGGAACCGTCGTCGTCATACGTACCGTCCTCTTCGTTCGTTTCCGCGTTTTCACACGGGTGTCGTACGTCGTTGCCGCGGTGCGCCGTCGAACTGCGGATACCCTGCGCGCAACCCTACGGCCTTACGGCTACCCCGCGTGAAGGGCGGCCGACCCTTGAGACCGGGGCGGGCCCTTGCGCCGTACCGGCGAGCCGGGCTCCCGGGCCGCACCCGCTGCGTCATCCTCGAAGCCATGATCAAGGTCACCCCCTTCGGGAAGTACTGGGCAGCCACGGGCATGGCGGTCCGGTGGCAGTCCCTCGCGCACGCCCCCGTCGTGACGTACGGCCTGATCGGTGTCTGCTGTGTGGTCTTCCTGCTCGGACCGGCCTCCGGTTTCGTCCCCGCGTACGGCACCGGCGACGCCCTTCTCGCCGCACAGACCGCCTACTTCGAGCGCTGGGGCGTGGTCCCGGTGGAGCTGGTCCAGGGCACCGGACACTCGTACCTGACCCCGCTGACCGCCCTGTTCGTGCACGGCAACTGGCTGCATCTGCTGGGCAACATGCTCTTTCTGTACGTCTTCGGGGCGATGACCGAGGCCCGGATGGGGCGCCTGCACTTCCTCCTCTTCTACGTCGTCACCGGCTACCTCGCGCTGGTGGTGTACGCACTCGTGCACTCCTCCTCCGACGAGACGCTGGTCGGGGCGTCCGGGGCGATCTCCGCGGTGCTCGGCGCCTTCCTGCGGCTGTTCCCGCACGCCCGGGTCACCAGCCTCTTCCCCTTCCTGCTCTTCCTTCCGCTGCGCTTCCCGGCCTGGATCGTGCTGGTTTTCTGGTTCGTGCTCCAGTGGCTGGCAGCGCAGGGGCTCGGGACCGGGGCGGGGGTCGCGTACCTGGCGCATGTGGTGGGGTTCGCGGCCGGGTTCCTCTACGCGTGGGCGCGTTATCCCCCTGCGGCTAGAGTGAAGGCCGCAGCAGCGCCACCGGCCACCGAGGGAGAAAGCCAGCCGTGATCACCGCGATCGTGCTCATCAAGACCAGCGTGGACCGGATCCCCGAGATCGCCGAGTCGATCGCCGCGCTGGAAAGCGTCAGCGAGGTCTTCTCCGTCACCGGTACCTACGACCTGATCGCCATGGTGCGCGTCGGCCGGCACGACGACCTGGCGGACATCATCCCCGGCTCCATCAGCAAGATCCCCGGAGTCGAGGGCACGGACACGCACGTCGCGTTCCGCACCTACTCGCAGCACGACCTGGAGGCGGCCTTCGCGATCGGCCTGGACGGCTGACCGAGGGGCTCGTCCCGCCACGTACCTCCTCCACCTCACCTCCGCGCACATGAAGGGTTCTTCATCCGGCCCTCATGTGCGGGGCGTACGGCGACTGCCAGGCTGGCGGTATGGCTTTCACCCACCGCTTGGCGACCCTCGCGGCCGTCGTCGCGATACCGCTGGGCATCGCGGCGACGAGTTACGCGCTGACCGATGCTCCCCGGGCGCCCGAAGTGCCGCCCAAGGTCGAGCTGACGGGCGGGCCGCAGAAGCCGGGCGGCCCCTCCCCCTCGGCTCCCGCCGCCTCCCCCTCCGGTACGCCGACGGGCACGCCGTCCGGCGACTCGGTCGTACCGGGGCCGAGCGCACGGGGCGACGACGATGACGACGACCGCGACGAGCGGCCCGAGCGGGGCGGCGCCCCCGCGTCCGGTGACGACGCCAACTGACGCCTCCACGGCGGGAGTCGTGGAGGCGGAACCGCGCGGTCCGCGGATCTCCGCACGGGTGCGCATCCTGCTGTGGCTGCTCCTGGTGATGGCGGTGGCGCTGGCCGCCGTCGCGACGACCACCCGTTCGCTGCTGCTGCGCGACGTGGACAGCCGGATCGGGCAGCTGCTCACCCAGGAGACCCGGGAGTTCGCCAACTTCGTGGAACAGGGCGTCGACCCGGCCACCGGCGGAGGCTTCACCGACACCCACCGCCTCCTGGAGGTCTTCCTGCAACGCCAGTACTCCGACCCGGACGAGGAACTCCTCGGCCTCACCCGCACCGCGGGCGCCCGCCCGCGCGTCATCCTCCAGCCCCGCGACTACCCGCCGGGCACCGCGCTGTACCAGGACTCCAAGGCCCTGATCGCGATCTTCGCCTCCGGTGCGGCCACCGGGACCCTCGACCGATCCGGCGGCTCGGGCGGTTCCGGCGGCTCGGGCGGTTCCGGCAGCTCGGGCGGTTCCGGCAGTTCCGGCGGGCAGATCGCCTGGGCGAAGGTGCCGATCGCGGGCTCCACCGAGGGTGCCTTCGTGGTCGCCTTCCACACCGGGCGCGAACGGGCCGAGGCCGACAAGACCTTCCGCATCCTGCTCGCCATCTCCGGGGTGGCGCTGCTGATGACGACCGGCATCGGCTGGGCGGTCGCGGGCCGGATACTCGCCCCTGTCCGGGTGGTCCGGATGACGGCCGCCCAGCTCACCGAGCAGGACCTCACCCGGCGGATCCCGGTGCAGGGCAGGGACGACATCGCCGCGCTGGCAAAGACCTTCAACGCGATGCTGGACCGGCTGGAGCGGGCGTTCGCGGCCCAGCGCGAGTTCGTGGACGACGCGGGCCACGAGCTGCGCACCCCCATCACCATCGTGCGCGGGCACCTGGAACTGATGGGCGAGGACCCCGCGGAACGCGAGGAGACCGTCCGCCTGGTCACCGACGAACTCGACCGGATGAGCCGCATGGTCGAGGACCTGCTCCTGCTCGCCAAGTCGGAGCGGCCGGACTTCGTCTCCCCCGAGCCGGTCCAGCTCGCGGAGCTGACCGCCGACGTCTTCGTGAAGGCCCGCACGCTGGGCGACCGCGAGTGGGTGCTGGCCGAAGTGGCCGACCGGGAGGCCAGGCTGGACCCGCAGCGGATCACCCAGGCCATGGTCCAGCTCGCCCAGAACGCGGTGCAGCACACCACCCCCGGCAGCCGCGTCAGCATCGGCTCACGGGAGTGCGGGGCGGACGGGACGTCCGGGGCGAGGATCGAGTTGTACGTCGCCGACAGCGGGCCCGGCGTACCGGCCCACGACGCCGCCGTGATCTTCGAACGCTTCCGGCGCGGTACCGCCCGGCGCGGCGCCCGCAGTACCGGGGCGGGCCTGGGCCTGGCCATCGTGAAGGCGATCGCGGAGGGGCACCGGGGGCGGGTCGAACTGCGGCCCACCGGCGGCCCGGACTCCGCCGCACCGGGCCCGGGGGCCACCTTCACCCTCGTACTGGATCCCGGCCCCGCCCCCACCGCCGCACAGGAACCGGAACAGGAACAGGAACCGGAAGGGACACCTCCCACCCCATGAACCGCATACTCATCGTCGAGGACGAGGAACGCATCGCCTCCTTCGTCGAAAAGGGCCTGCGCGCCAACGGCTTCACCACCACCGTCGCCTGCGACGGCGACGCCGCGTACGACTACGCCTGCACCGGCGGGTTCGACCTGGTTCTGCTGGACATCGGCCTGCCGGGCCGGGACGGCTTCACCGTCCTGCGCGAGCTGCGCGAGGCCCGGATGACGGCCCCGGTCATCGTCCTGACCGCCCGTGACTCGGTACGGGACACGGTGGCCGGCCTGGAGGGCGGCGCCGACGACTGGATGACCAAACCGTTCCGCTTCGAGGAACTCCTGGCCCGGATCCGTCTGCGCCTGCGCACCGCCGCCCGCGTCCCCGAGGTCACGGTCCTGCGCAGCGGCTCCCTCTCCCTGGACCTGCGCACCCGCCGCGCCAGGTCCGACGCGCGCACGGTCGACCTGACCGCCCGGGAATTCGTCCTGCTGGAACTCTTCCTCCGCCACCCCGGCCAGGTCCTCTCCCGCGAGCAGATCCTGTCCCACGTCTGGGGCTACGACTTCGACCCCGGCTCGAACATCGTCGACGTCTACGTCCGCGCCCTCCGCAAGAAACTGGGCCCGGAGCGAGTGGAAACGGTGCGCGGCATGGGCTACCGGCTGCCGTAGCCCCCACACCTCCGTACCCGCGCCCCCCCACCTCCGTACCCGCGCGCCCCCACCCCTCCGTACCCGCGCGCCCCCGTACCCCGCCCCCATGAAGCCCCCTTCATCAACCCCTCACGGCCACCTCACCCCGCCTCACCAAGCTCGACCCCATGCCCCCGGCCACCCGAGCCCCCGCCCCGGCCTCCTCCCGCACCCCCCTCCGCCCCCACCACTACGCCACCCTCCTCCTCACCCTCGCCCTCTGCGCCCTCCTCCTCGCCACCCCCTCCCTCTCCCTCGACGCCCGCCTCACCCTCCTCACCTTCGTCCTCGCCACCGCCGCCTGGATCGCCACTCCGGTGGACGACACCTACATCGCCCTCGGCGCAGGCCTCGCCCTCACCGCCACCGGCGTGATCGGCAGCGACACCCTCTTCGGCACCCTCGGCGACGCGACCGTATGGCTACTGATCTGCGCCTTCGTCCTGGCCGCCGCCGTCGCCAGGACCGGCCTCGCGGGTCGCGCCGCCGCCTTCCTGGTCAGCGGCGCCCGTACCGTCCGTCAGCTCACCCACCTCACCACCGCCGCCCTGGTCGTCACCGCGTTCGCCGTCCCCGCGACCTCCGGCCGGGCCGCCCTCGCGCTCCCCGTGTTCCTGGCGCTGGCCAAGGCACTCGCGGGACGGCGCCGCCTCGTCGTGATGCTGGCCCTGCTCTTCCCCACGGTGATCCTGCTCTCCGCCGTGGCCACCCTGATCGGCGCGGGCGCCCACCTCATCACGGTCTCGGTCCTCTTCGAGGCGACGGGCAGGCGCGTCGGCTTCACCCAGTGGCTCCTGCTCGGCCTCCCGCTGGCGGTGGTCTCCAGCCACCTCGCCGCCGAAGCGGTCCTCCTCACCACCACCCGCCGCGAGGACCGCCGTACGCCCGTGAAGATCACCACCGCCCAGATCCAGCAGCACAGCGACCGCCCCGTCACCGGCCCGCTCGCCTCCTCGGAGGCCCGCTGCGCCGCGCTGCTCGGGACGGTCGTACTGCTGTGGTGCAGCGAGCCGCTGCACCAGGTCCCGCCCGCCGTGGTCGCGCTGATCGGCGCGGTCGTCGCCGCCTCGCCCGCGCTCGGCACCGTACGGCTGAAGGAGGCCCTCGGCACCGTTCCGTGGTCGCTGCTGCTCTTCATGGCCGCGACGATGGCGATGGGGGTGGCACTCGCGGACTCGAGTGCGGCCAGCTGGCTGATGTCGCTGCTGCCGCTGTCCGGGGTCCCGCCGTGGGCGTTCCTGACGGCCGTGGTCGTGGTCAGCACGGCGGCCCATCTGATCCTCCAGTCACGTTCCGCCCGCTCCAGCGTGCTCGTCCCGCTGGTCGTCGCCGCGGCGGTCGGCGTCGGCGTCAACCCGGTGGCCGCCGCCCTCGCCTCCACCGCCGCGGCCGGGTTCTGCCACACCCTCCCGGCGTCCGCGAAGCCCGTGACGCTCTACTCCGACCTCCCGGGCACCCCCACCTACACCTCGCGTGACCTGCTGAGACTCTCCGCCGTGCTGGCCCCGCTGACCGCCGCGACGGTGCTGCTCTTCGCCCTCGCCGTATGGCCGCTGCTCGGCGTTCCCGTGCTGCTCCCCCGCTGACCACCTTCCCTGGAGTCCTCGTGCCGGTACGTCATGTCGCCATCGCCCCCAGCGGCTTCAAGGAGTCGCTGTCCGCCGAAGCCGCCGCCGAAGCCATCGCCGCCGGGGTCCGCAGGGTCCTGCCCCGCGCCCACCTCGACCTGATCCCCCTGGTCGACGGCGGCGAGGGCACCGCCCGCACTCTCACCGCCGCCACCCCCGGCGCCCGCCTCCTCACCCGCACCGCCACCGGCCCGACCGGCGTCCCCGTCGCCACCCACTTCGCCCTCCTCGACCCGCACACCGCCGTGGTCGAAATGGCCGCCGTGGCCGGACTGTCCCTGGTCCCGCGCACCCTCCGCGACCCGGGCGCCACCACGACGTACGGCGTGGGCGAACTGATCCGCGCCGCCCTCGACCAGGGCGTGCGCCGCATCCTCGTCGGCTGCGGGGATTCCGGTACGTCGGACGGAGGCGCCGGCGCCCTCCAGGCCCTGGGAGCACGCCTCCTCGACGCAAAGGGCTCCGAACTCCCCTACGGCGGGAGGCACTTGACCCGACTCACCCGCGTGGACACCACCCGCCTCGACCCCCGGCTCGCCCGGACCGAGCTGCTGGTCGCCTGCAATCCGCACAACATCCTGTGCGGCCCCCAGGGCGTAGCCCGTGTCTTCGGCCCGCAGAAAGGGGCGACCGAACCGCAGGTCGCCGAACTCTCCGGCGCCCTCGACCACTGGGCGTACACCCTCGAACGCGACCTGGCCCGCACCACACCGCCCGGCACCGACCTCCGCCACGGCCCCGGCACCGGCGCGTCCGGCGGCCTCGGCGCGGGACTCGCCGCACTCGGCGCCCGGCTGCTCCCCCGCTTCGACGTCCTCCTCGGCCACCTCGATCTGGACGCCCGCCTCGCCCGCGCCGATCTGGTCGTCACCGCCGAAGGAGCCCTGGACCGGCAGACCCCGCGGGGCAAGATTCCGGCCGAAGTGGCCCGCCGGGCACGGCAGTTCAACCGCCCGGTGCTCGTCCTCGCGGGCACCCTGGGCGAAGGCGCCCACGAGATCCACGCGGCCGGGGCCGACGCCTACAGCGCGATCCTGCCCGCCCCGGTGTCACTGGCCGAGGCCCTCGGCCGGGGCGGCGAGTTCCTCACCGACGCGACCGAACGGGCCCTGCGCATGGTCCAGCTGGGCGCACGGACGGCGCAGCGGCCCTCGCCCCACCGGCCCCGCATCCCTCAGACCGCCGGGACGCAACGCCCTTCCTCGGTCCGGTAGTTCCACTGCGCACCGTTCGCGACGAGTTCCTGCACGGCGGCCACGAAACGCTCGACGTGCTCGTCGGGCGTACCCGCACCGAAGCTCACCCGGATCGCGTTGAGAGAGCGCTCGCCCGGTTCGGCCTCGGGGGCGCCGCACTCGCCCGGGTCCTGCGGGTCGCTGCCGAGCAGCGTACGGACCAGCGGGTGAGCGCAGAAGAGACCGTCGCGGACGCCGATCCCGTACTCGGCGGACAGCGCTGCGGCGAAGTGCGAGCTGTTCCAGCCCTCCACCACGAAGGAGATGACGCCGACCCGGGGCGCGTCGTCACCGAACAGCGAGAGCACCTTGACGGCCGGCACCTCTGCCAGCCCCTCCCGCACCTTGCGCACCAGGGACTGCTCCCGCTCCACCAGCGAGTCGAAGCCCGCCTCGGTGAGCGCCTTGCAGGCGGAGGCGATGGAGTAGACGCCGATCACGTTGGGCGAACCGGCCTCGTGGCGGGCGGCGGTGGTGTGCCACTCGACATCCACCCCGCCGTCGGTTCGCCGCGCGACCTTCTTCGACGCACCGCCACCGGCCAGGTACGGGTCTGCCTCCTGGAGCCAGTCGGCCCGGCCCGCCAGCACACCCGACCCGAACGGCGCGTACAGCTTGTGCCCGGAGAAGGCGACCCAGTCGACGTCCAGGTCCTTGACGGAGACCGGGTGGTGGGGCGCCAGCTGCGCCGCGTCGAGCACGATCCGCGCACCGTGCGCATGGGCCGCCGCCGCCAGCTCCTTCACCGGCCAGATCTCACCGGTGACGTTCGAGGCGCCCGTGACGCAGACCAGCGCGGGACCGTAGGGATCACGGTCGGTGAGCGCCCGCTCCAGCGATTCCACGGCCTGGGCCGGGGTGCGCGGCGCGTTGAGGTACGTCACCCTGGCGTTCTGCCAGGGCAGAAGCGAGGCGTGGTGCTCGGTCTCGAAGACGAACACCTGGCAGTCGGCGGGCAGTACGGCCGAGAGCAGGTTCAGCGAGTCGGTGGTGGAGCGGGTGAAGACGACCTGGTCTCCGTCCCGGCAGTCCAGGAACTCGTGCACCGTCTGCCGGCTGTTCTCGAAGAGGTCCGTCGACAGCTGCGAGAGGTACCCGGCCCCCCGGTGCACGCTGCCGTAGTACGGGGCGTACGCCGCCACGTCGTCCCACACCCGCTGCAACGCCGGGGCGCTGGCCGCGTAGTCGAGGGCCGCGTACGTGACTTCGCCACCGGTCACCAGCGGCACCGCCACGTCCCGCCCGAGGACGGGGAGCGGCGCTCCACAGCAGGGGTCGGCGGACTCGGAGGCAGCGGAGGAGGTGGCGGTGGCGGTGGACGATGCAGACATGGCGAAACTCCTGGCAGGACAAGGCGGAATGGCTTCAGATGCACCCGTACCGCCGACCAAGGCTCAACTGCCTTGTGGAGTACGGGAGTTGCCTCGACGCGCGGCCACAAAAGGACCGCACGGAGGTGAAGGTGGAACGGGGCCGAAGGGCCCTATCGCATTCGCTTGCTCACGAGACTGCTCCCTTGAGGACCAGGACCCCAGGGGCGCGCCACTCCAAAAAGAGTGCGCAGGGGTCCGCGCTTGCCGTAGACCTCGCTGCCTACGACCTGGTCTTCACCCGGGGCACCCCGCCACGGACGGAGGGTTGCCGGACAGCGGGCCGGGGCCGTAGTCGCTGTCACTCATGACCTGTGCAGCATCCTGCCACACGATCAACGACGTGCAAGAGCGCAGTCCGCCTTCTGAGACATCCGGACTGCGCTCTGCGTCACACACCCACCGCGTTTCAGGCGTTACTCGCCTTCACCCAGCGCTCCAGCGCCCGCTGCGCGCTGCCGGAGTCGAGGGACTCACGCGCCTGCTCGATCCCGGCGGCGATCTCCTCGTTCAACGATCCTCCATGAGGATTGAGGGCTACGAGGGCTGCCGCCGTGTTGAGCAGCACCGCGTCCCGCACCGGGCCCTGCTCGCCCGCGAGCAGCCTCCGTGCGACCTCCGCGTTGTACGAGGCGTCCGCGCCCCGCAGAGCCTCCACGGGCACGATCTCCAGCCCCACGTCCCGCGGGTCGAACGCCTCCTGGCGGACCGCGCCGTCGCGGACCACCCACACCTGGGAGGTCGCCGTGGTGGTCAGCTCGTCCAGGCCGTCGTCGCCCCGGAAGACCAGCGCGGAATTCCCCCGCCCGGCCAGCACGCCGGCCACGATCGGCGCCATCCGCGCGTCGGCGACACCGACCGCCTGGGCCCGCACCTGGGCCGGGTTGGTGAGCGGGCCCAGGATGTTGAAGGTGGTCTGCGCGCCGAGCTCCTTGCGGGCCTTGGCGGCGTACCGCAGCGCGGGGTGGAACTTCACCGCGAAGCAGAAGGTGATGCCCGCCTCCTCGGCGACCTCCACCACCCGGCTCGGCGTCAGGTCCAGGTTGACGCCCAGCTTCTCCAGCACGTCCGAGGAACCGCTGGCGGAGGACGCGGCCCGGTTGCCGTGCTTGACGACCTTGGCACCCGTACCGGCGATCACGATGGCCGACATGGTGGAGACGTTGACCGTCTTGGCGAGGTCGCCGCCGGTGCCGACGATGTCGACGCTGGGGCCGGGCACCTCGATGATGCGGGCGTGCGCGTACATCGCCCGCACCAGACCCGTGACTTCCTCGACCGTCTCGCCCTTGGCCCGCAGCGCCACCGCGAAGCCCGCGATCTGGGCGTCGGTGGCCTCGCCGCTCATGATGCGGTCCATCGCCCAGGCGGTGTCGTCCGCACCGAGGTGCTCGCCGCGCAGCAGGGGGTTGAGGATGCCCGGCCAGCTACGGGCCGCCACGCTGTCGCCGCCAACCGGGGTCACAACGTTCATGGTCCGCTCCACAGGGTCCACAGCCGAATAGGAATCGCCACCCACCCTATCCAGGCCCGAGTACACCGAAGAGCCCCGTCCAGCGAATGGACGGGGCTCTTCGTGTGGCGGACAGTGCGGCCGGTTCAGCGGAACCGGACCGGCTTCAGGGATCAGTGGTGGCCGTGGCCGCTGGTGATCTCCTTGTACTCCTCGGCGGTGGGCTTGGCGATCTGGTTGCCCTCGCCGTACATGCCCTTGCTGAGCTTGGCGCGCAGCTTCTGGGTCGGGCCCACCTTGCGCTCGACACCGTTCTCGTCCACGGACGGGCCGATCTCGGCCGGCGCGTACTGCTCGTGCGCCGTGAGCGAGTGCAGCTGGTCCTGGTTGAGCGGCTCGTGCACCTCGACGAACTCACCGTGCGGCAGCCGCTTGATGATGCCGGACTCGCGTCCGTGCAGCACCTTCTCGGCGTCCCGGCGCTGAAGGCCCAGGCAGATCCGCTTGGTGATGATGAACGCCAGGACCGGACCCGCGAAGAATCCGATGCGGACGAACCAGGTGATCGAGTTGATCGACAGGTGGAAGTGCGTGGCCCACAGGTCGTTTCCACCGCCGACGAGGCCGATGAAGTAGACCGTGATCCAGGCGACACCGAAGCCGGTACGGGTCGGGCTGTTGCGCGGACGCTGCGCGATGTGGTGCTCGCGCTTGTCCCCGGTGACCCAGGACTCCAGGAACGGCCACACCGCGATGACGGCGAGGATCACACCGAACAGCGTCAGCGGGATGAGTACGCCCAGGGCCAGCGTGTGACCCCAGAGGTTGATCTCCCAGCCCGGCATGACACGCACCAGGCCTTCGGCGAAGCCCATGTACCAGTCCGGCTGGGCGCCCGTGGACACCTGGTCGGGACGGTACGGGCCGAGTGCCCAGACCGGGTTGATGGTGAACGCCGCCGCGATGACCGCGATGACACCGAAGACCAGGAAGAAGAAGCCTCCGGCCTTGGCCATGTAGACCGGCAGCAGCGGCATGCCGACGACGTTCTTGTTCGTCCGGCCGGGGCCCGCGAACTGGGTGTGCTTGTGGTAGAAGACCAGGATCAGGTGAGCCACCATCAGGCCGAGCATGATGCCCGGCAGCAGAAGGATGTGGATCGAGTAGAACCTGGCGACCATGTCGTGGCCGGGGAACTCTCCGCCGAACAGGAACATCGAGATGTACGTGCCGACGACCGGGATCGACAGAATCGCACCCTGGGTGAAGCGGACACCGGTACCCGACAGCAGGTCGTCCGGCAGCGAGTAACCGGTGAAACCGGTGAACATGCCGAGGACGAACAGCAGGAAGCCGAACAGCCAGTTGACCTCACGCGGCTTGCGGAAGGCACCCGTGAAGAACACGCGCATCATGTGCACGAACATCGCCGCGAGGAAGATCAGCGCGGCCCAGTGGTGGATCTGCCGGATCAGCAGACCACCGCGGACGTCGAAGCTGATGTCCAGCGTCGACGCGTAGGCCTCCGTCATGCGGATGCCGTGCAGCGGCGTGTACGAGCCGTGGTAGACGATCTCGTTCATCGACGGGTGGAAGAACAGCGTCAGATACACACCCGTGAGGATGATGATGATGAAGCTGTACATGCAGATCTCGCCGAGCATGAAGGACCAGTGGTCCGGGAAGATCTTGCGCATGTTGGACTTGGCCAGGGAGTAGATCCCCAGCCGTCCGTCCGCCCAGTCCGCCACCCGCTCACCGGCGGGCGCCTTCTGCTGCGGCTTGGTCTCGGTTGCAGTACTCATCCGCGCTCCCAGAAGGACGGACCGACGGGCTCCGCGAAGTCGCCGAGCGCTTCGAGGTAACCCTCGTCATTCACACCGATCCGCAGCTGCGGGAGCGCGTGACCGGCCGGGCCGAAGATGACACGGGCGCCGTCGGAGAGGTCGAAGGTGGACTGGTGGCACGGGCAGAGCACGTGGTGCGTCTGCTGCTCGTACAGGCTGATCGGGCAGCCGACGTGGGTGCAGATCTTCGAGTACGCCACGATGCCCTCGTGCGCCCACTCGCGCTGCTGCTTGTCCTTGATCTCGTCCGGCTGGATACGGACGATCATCAGGGCGGCCTTGGCGATCTCGTTGTTGAACTCGTGGTCGTCCTCCTTCAGGCCTTCCGGCATGGCGAAGGTGAGCGACCCGACGACAACGTCCTCGGCGCGCAGCGGCTCCATCGTGTTCTGGTTGATGAGCAGCTTGCCCTTGGCCCAGAGCGTCTCGCGGAGCTTCTTCTCCGGCAGCGGACCGAGGTCGCGCAGCAGGACGACGCCGGACAGCGGCACCAGGGCCAGTGCGCCGAACATCGTGGTGCGGATCAGCTTGCGACGGCCGATCGCGGACTCCTGGGCGCCGGCCTTGAAGTCGGCCATGACCTTGGCCTTGACCTCGGGCGACGCCGCGATCGGGTGACGCTCGTCGGCGACCTCGACATCGGACATCAGGGTGCGGGCCCAGTGGACCGCGCCCGCGCCGATGCAGAAGAGGGCGATGCCGAGCGTCAGGCCGAGCGAGAGGTTCAGCGCGCTCACATGGCCGAGCGGCCAGACGTACACGATCTTGTCGATCGGGAACGCCACGAAGGAGGCGATGAAGCCGACCGTGGCCAGCATGGACAGCGTGAACAGGAAGGCGACCACGCGCTCGGAGCGCTTGGCGGCCCGCTCGTCGATGTCCTGGATACGCGGCTTGTGCGGCGGCAGGCCCGGGTCCGCGAACGGATCGTCCTGGCGCGCCACCTCGCCGTGCGCGTCGCCCTGCTCAGCCGGCAGGGCCTCTTCTGGATTCTCGTTGCTACTCATGACTTCTTGGCCTTAGCGGTGTGGGCCGCGACCCAGACGGCAACTGCGATGAGCGCACCCAGACCGAAGATCCAGGCGAACAGACCCTCACTGACCGGGCCGAGATTGCCCAGTCCGAAGCCGCCGGGGCTCGGGGTCTCTTCGCCGTTCACGGCCTTGACGTACGCGATGATGTCCTTCTTCTCCTTCTCCGGCATGGTGCTGTCCGGGAAGGAGGGCATGTTCTGCGGGCCGGTCTGCATGGCCTCGTAGATGTGCTTCGGCGAGACGTCCGTCAGGGACGGGGCGTACTTGCCGTTCGTCAGGGCGCCGCCCTCACCGGTGAAGTTGTGGCACTGCGCACAGTTGGTGCGGAACAGTTCGCCACCCTTGCCGATGTCGGCACCCTCGGGGTTGGTCTGGCTGTCGGTCGGCGTGATGGGACCGGCGCCAAGGGAGGACACGTACGCCGCAAGCTGGTCGATCTGCGCCTGCGTGTAGATGACCTTCTTCTTGGGCACCTGCGCGCCGGGCTGCTGCGCCGGCATGCGGCCGGTGCCGACCTGGAAGTCAACTGCGGCGGAGCCCACGCCCACGAGGGACGGGCCGTCAGTGGTGCCCTGACCGCCGGTTCCGTGGCAGCTTGCGCAGCCAACGGCATAGAGCTTCTTGCCCTCCTCGATGGCGAGGGACTGGGAGGTCTCGTCGGCCTGCGCCTTGCCCGCAGGCGCAAGCGCGGCGTACAGCCCCCCAGTGGCCGCCAGCGCGAAGAGTAGGACGACGAGCGCCGCCAGCGGATGGCGTCGTCGTGCGGAGAGCTTTTTCACGGATTACCCCGGTGTCAGGATCTTCTGCGTCGATGCGGGAAGTGTTGCGGGCTCGGGCCCGATATCTGATGAGCCCGGATTACTTGATCATGTAGATCGTGGCGAACAGGCCGATCCAGACGACATCGACGAAGTGCCAGTAATAGGACACGACGATGGCGGCTGTCGCCTGCTCGTGGGTGAACCTCTTGGCCGCGTACGTCCGCCCCAGGACCAGCAGGAAGGCGATGAGACCGCCTGTCACGTGCAGTCCGTGGAAGCCGGTCGTCAGGTAGAACACCGAGCCGTACGGGTCCGACGAGAGCGAGAGGCCCTCGTGCTTGACCAGCTCGGTGTACTCGTACACCTGGCCGCCAATGAAGATCGCACCCATCACGAACGTGATGATGAACCACGTCCTGAGCTTCTTCACGTCGCCCCGCTCGGCGGCAAATACGCCGAGCTGACAGGTGAGCGAGGAGAGCACCAGGATCGAGGTATTGGTCAGCGAGAAGGGGAAGTTCAAGGCCGAGGCCTTTTCCGCCCAGAACTCGGGACCCGTCACCGATCGCAGGGTGAAGTACATCGCGAAGAGGGCCGCGAAGAACATCAGCTCGGAACTCAACCAGATGATGGTTCCGACGCTGGTGAGGTTCGGTCGATTGACCGACGGGTGCGCGTGCCCGGTATCTACTGTCGTTGCTGTCGCCACGACCGACATTATGTCGGTCGCTTATCCCGCCCTCACCCCGGGGGGTGCCGTTCGGAGTGTCAAGAGGGTGTGTCCTGCCCGAACGGCCCATCGAAGGACCGTACGAACCGGTGTGGACGAGGGGTGCGACGGAGTAGCATCCGCGCATCGGAGCGAGCCCTTCGATCCGCCTGCGGAGCCCTGAAAACCCCGAGAACACCGCGCAGTTCACCGCGTAACCGGACGTCACGGAGGAACAATGCAGCAGCCGACCGCCACGGTGCTGGTCTACAGCGACGACGCCAACACCCGCGAGCAGGTGCGTCTCGCGGCCGGTCGCAGGCCGGCCGCCGACGTACCGCCGGTCGAGTTCCTGGAGTGCGCCACCCTGCCCGCCGTGCTGAAGGCGCTGGACGCCGGCGGCATCGACGTGTGCGTACTGGACGGCGAGAGCGTCCCGGCGGGCGGCATGGGCGTCTGCCGTCAGATCAAGGACGAGGTCTTCGACTGCCCGCCCGTACTGCTCCTGATGGGCCGTCCGCAGGACGCCTGGCTGGCCACCTGGAGCCGTGCGGAGGCGGCGGTGACGCTGCCCGTCGAGCCGGTGGGCTTCGCCGCCTCGCTGGCCGCGCTGCTGCGCGCCCGGCTGGACGACAAGGCTCCTGCCGTACGGGCCTGACCTCACGCGCCGCCTCCTGACTCCCCCGGGACCTGGACGGATACCTCGGCCTTCGCGGCCGGTTCAGACCTGGGGGCGCAGGCGGGGGGCGTAGACCCGGTCGATCTGCTTCTCGGTGTCGGCCAGCAGGGCGCTGCCCCTGCGCCACTTCCGCCAGGAGACGTTCCAGTCCCCGAAGCCGTTGCCGAACGGGTCCATGGTGTCGCCCCAACTGCCGACGACCTGCACCAGGTCGCCCTCTCGGACGGTGTCGAAGAACCACTCGGCGTCACCGGTGGACATGCCCGTGCAGCCGTGGCTGACGTTCGCGTACCCCTGCGACCCGGTGGACCAGGGCGCCGCGTGCACGTACTCGCCGCTCCAGGTGACCCGGGTGGCGTAGTACACCGGCAGGTCGTAGGAGTCGCTGGTGCCGGTCGGGATTCCGATGCTGGTGCCGCGCATGCGTACGAAGTACTCCTTGCCCAGTACGACCTTGACGCCGTTGCGGGTGGAGTAGCCGGGCTTGCCGGTGGTCACCGGAATGGTGTTGATCACCTTTCCGTTGCGCTTGACCGTCATGTAGTGCGACGAGGCGTCGGTGATGGCCTCGATGCGGTCGCCGGTCTTCAGCTTGAGGGGCGTCGAGGCGGCCCCGTAGACGCCCTTGCCGACCTTGACGCCCTCCAGGGTGCTGTGCGCCCTGATGGTGGCGCGGGCAGGCCAGTAGCTGCGCGGGCGGTAGTGCAGGAGGTTGTCGTCGACCCAGTACCAGTTGCCCTCCACGGCGGGCTTGGAGTCGACCTTCAGGGCGCGTTCCACGACGGCCCTGGCCTTCGGGTCGGTGATCCGCTGGCTGAGTTCGGCGGTGAGGGGCTGCCCGACGCCGTAGGTGCCCGCTTCGGGGCCGAAGGTGACCTTCAGTTTCTTCTGGCCGGGTGCGGTACGGAAGCCCAGTCTGCGCACCCCGGGGGCGCCGCTCGCGTCCTCGGTGGCCACCCGGACCGCGTAGTCGGCCCCTGCGGCCAGTGGGGCGGTGGAGTGCCAGCGGGACCCGTCGGCGGAGAGTTCGCCCGCCACCTGGCGTCCTGCGGCGTCCGCGGCGATGACGTCGGTGATCCGGGCCTCCTGGCCGGTGGTCCGGACCTCCAGGGGCTTCTCCGGGTCCGTGTCGGTGCTGCCGGGGCGACCGTTGAAGGTGATCTGCTGGGCGGCGTCGTACGGCGTGGAGGAGAGCGGGTTGCCCTGGGGCTCGCCGCATCCGGTCAGGCCCGCCCCGAGAGAGGCGATCAGCAGGGAGCAGCTCAGGACCGTCCAACTTCGGGGTGCGTGGCTCATGATCACACGATATGAAGCATCGTCAGTTCGAGCGCGCTGGACCACCGCAAGTGACTGCAAACGAATGAGGGGCCCGTACACCTGAACGTCGTCAGGTGTACGGGCCCCTCGTCGAGGTACCGCCGTACGGCTGGTTCCCCGGGGTGGTGCGGTGCTACTGGGTGCGGTTCTCACCGCGGTAGAACTCGAAGACCCAGCCGAACAGGCCGACCAGGATCAGCGGCAGCGAGAAGAACAGCAGCCACCAGCCCATCGCGACCGCCAGGAAGGCGAACGCGCCGCCGATACCCAGCGAGAGCGGCTGCCAGCTGTGCGGGGCGAAGAAGCCCAGCTCGCCGGCCTCGTCCGCGACGTCGGCCTGCTTGTTGTCCTGGGCCATGGCGTCGGCCCGCTTGGCCGTGAAGGCCAGGTAGAAGCCGATCATCAGGCTCAGCCCGAAGGCCAGGACGAGCGCCGTGGTGCCCGCGGGCTCCTTCGACCACACGCCGTACACGACGGCCATGATCGCGATGAACACGCTCAGCCAGATGAAAAGCCAGCCTTGGATCTTCACTTGCCCGTCTCCTTCGTGCTGAGGGCGAGCTGCTCGATGCCGTTGTCACGGTGGTTCTCAAGCTGGTCGATGGCCGAGATCTCCGGGTGGTGCAGGTCGAACGCCGGGGATTCGGACCGGATGCGCGGCAGCGTGAGGAAGTTGTGCCGCGGCGGCGGGCAGGACGTCGCCCATTCGAGCGAACGGCCGTAGCCCCACGGGTCGTCGACCTCGACCTTCTTGCCGTACTTCGCGGTCTTCCACACGTTGTAGAAGAACGGCAGCATCGACAGGCCGAGCAGGAACGAGCTGATCGTCGAGATCGTGTTCAGCGCGGTGAAGCCGTCGGCGGCGAGGTAGTCCGCGTAACGACGCGGCATGCCCTCCGCACCGAGCCAGTGCTGGACCAGGAACGTGCCGTGGAAGCCCACGAACAGCGTCCAGAAGGTGATCTTGCCGAGCCGCTCGTCCAGCATCTTGCCGGTGAACTTCGGCCACCAGAAGTGGAAGCCGGAGAACATCGCGAAGACCACGGTGCCGAAGATGACGTAGTGGAAGTGCGCGACGACGAAGTACGAGTCGGAGACGTGGAAGTCCATCGGGGGCGAGGCCAGGATGACGCCGGTCAGACCACCGAAGGTGAAGGTGATCAGGAAGCCGACGGCCCAGAGCATCGGTGTCTCGAAGGACAGTGAGCCCTTCCACATCGTGCCGATCCAGTTGAAGAACTTCACACCGGTTGGCACTGCGATGAGGAACGTCATGAAGGAGAAGAACGGCAACAGCACGCCGCCCGTCACATACATGTGGTGGGCCCAGACCGTCACCGAGAGGCCGGCGATCGCGATCGTCGCGGCGATCAGACCGATGTAGCCGAACATCGGCTTGCGGCTGAAGACCGGGATGACCTCGGAAATGATTCCGAAGAATGGCAACGCGATGATGTACACCTCTGGATGGCCGAAGAACCAGAAGAGGTGTTGCCAGAGGATCGCGCCGCCATTGGCCGCGTCGAACACATGGGCACCGAATTTACGGTCCGCCTCCAGGGCGAACAGCGCGGCCGCCAGCACCGGGAAGGCGAGCAGGACCAGAACACCGGTCAGCAGCACGTTCCAGGTGAAGATCGGCATCCGGAACATCGTCATGCCGGGCGCGCGCATGCAGATGATCGTGGTGATGAAGTTGACCGAACCGAGGATCGTGCCGAAGCCGGAGAAGGCCAGACCCATGATCCACATGTCGGCGCCGACACCCGGCGAACGGACCGCGTCCGACAGCGGGGAGTAGGCGAACCAGCCGAAGTCGGCCGCACCCTGCGGGGTGAGGAAGCCGGCCACCGCGATGATCGAGCCGAAGAGGTACAGCCAGTACGCGAACATGTTCAGCCGCGGGAACGCCACGTCGGGCGCACCGATCTGCAGCGGCATGATCCAGTTGGCGAATCCGGCGAACAGCGGCGTCGCGAACATCAGCAGCATGATCGTGCCGTGCATCGTGAAGGCCTGGTTGAACTGCTCGTTCGACATGATCTGCGTGCCGGGACGAGCGAGCTCGGCGCGCATGAAGAGCGCCATCAGTCCGCCGATGATGAAGAACACGAACGACGTGATGAGGTACATCGAGCCGATGGTCTTGTGGTCAGTGGTGGTGAGCCACTTGATCACAATGTTGCCCGGCTCCTTGCGCCGCACCGGCAGCTCGTTCTCGTACGAGTCGACTGCTGCCGCGGCACCCTTGGGTTCGTTGAGGATGCTCACAGTTTGTTCGTCTCCGCATTCCGGGCCGGGTTCGTCAGCTCAATACCGGACGGGATGTATCCGGTCTGACCCTTCTTCGCCAGGTCCTTGAGGTGCTGCTGGTATTCCTCGGGGGAGACGACCTTCACGTTGAAGAGCATCCGGGAGTGGTCCACGCCGCAGAGCTCGGCACACTTGCCCATGAAGGTGCCCTCCTTGGTGGGGGTCACCTCGAAGGCGTTGGTGTGTCCCGGGATGACGTCCTGCTTCATCAGGAACGGCACCACCCAGAAGGAGTGGATGACGTCACGCGACGTCAGCACGAACCGGACCTTCTCGCCCTTGGGCAGCCACAGCGTCGGGCCGGGGTTCCCCGTGTCGGGGTTCCGCGTACCGGGGATGCCGTAGTCGTAGACGCCCTCGGCGCCGTCCTTGAACTGCTTGGTGTACTTGTCCGGGATCGCGCCGAGTTCCTTGGGAACTCCGGCCTTCAGACCGGTCTTGGGGTCCGTCTTCGGACCGGTGGCGGCATTGCCGTCCACGTCCTCGACGTAGTTGAAACCCCAGCTCCACTGGTAGCCGACCACGTTGACCGTGTGCGTCGGCTTGTCGTCGAGATGCAGGAGCTTCGATTCGTCACGGGCCGTGAAGTAGAACAGCACCGAGACGATGATGAGCGGGGCGACCGTGTACAGAGCCTCGATGGGCATGTTGTACCGGGTCTGCGGAGGTACCTCCACCTTGGTGCGGCTGCGCCTGTGGAAGATGACACTCCACAGGATCAGACCCCACACCAGCACGCCCGTGACGAGCGCTGCCGCCCACGAGCCCTGCCAGAGGGAGAGGATTCGCGGCGCCTCTTCCGTCACCGGGGTCGGCATTCCCAGTCGCGGGAAGTCCTCCCATGTGTACGAGCAACCAGAGGCGGTCGCCAGGACCACGCCCGCGGTCAGCACCTGGAGCAGCTTCCGCCGCATCGGGCGCCGCGACGAGCGGTCGGAGCCGTTGGGACTCACGTAGCGCCTTCCCGAGAGTCTCGCCCGCGCGTTTGTAGTGGCTGCGGCCGTCTCACAGTCGGTCGGTCGCCGGCCCTGACGCGGGCAGGGGTTTGGATGTTTATGCGGACCAAACCCTACTGGACGCTATTTGGGGTCGCGCGGGGAGGGTGCCCAACGCGCCGCACCGCTCCCCGAAGGGGTGGCGCCGTGGCCGGTGGCGTGCGGAACCCCCAGCTCCGCCCGGCATCTGACGCCCCCTCCCCCATTGGCGGCACGAGGCCCGGCCCGGCCGGCGGCTAGCGTGGCCCGGTGCCCTACTTCGATGCCGCGTCCGCCGCCCCCCTGCACCCCGTCGCCCACCAGGCCCTGCTTGCCTCACTGGACGAGGGGTGGGCGGATCCGGCCAGGCTCTACCGGGAGGGGCGCCGGGCCAGGCTGCTCCTCGACGCCGCGCGCGAGGCCGCGGCGGACGCGGTGGGGTGCCGCCCCGACGAGCTGGTTTTCACCCCTTCGGGAACGCACGCGGTGCACACGGGAATTGCCGGGGTGCTTGCCGCGCGTCGGCGTGTCGGCCGTCACCTGGTGACCTCAGCGGTCGAACACTCCTCGGTACTCCATTCGGCCGCCGCCCACGAGAGGGACGGCGGGTCGGTGTCCGAGGTGCCGGTGGGGCGGGAGGGGGCGGTGCGGGTCTCCGCGTACGTACGGGCGCTGCGTGAGGACACCGCGCTCGCCTGCCTCCAGTCCGCCAACCACGAGGTGGGAACGGCCCAGCCGGTGGCCGAAGTCGCACAGGAGTGCCGGGAGGTGGGTGTGCCGCTGCTGGTGGACGCGGCGCAGTCGCTGGGGTGGGGGCGCGTCGGGGGCGACTGGTCGCTGCTGACGGCGAGTGCGCACAAATGGGGCGGTCCCGCGGGGGTCGGGCTGCTGGTGGTGCGCAAGGGGGTCCGTTACGCGCCCCAGGGGCCGGCGGACGAGCGGGAGTCGGGGCGCTCCCCCGGTTTTGTGAACCTGCCCGCGATCGTGGCGGCGGCGGCCTCGCTGCGGGCGGTGCGGGCGGAGGCGGACGCGGAGGCGGTGCGGCTGCGGGAGTTGGTGGAGCGGATCCGGGGGCGGGTCGCCTCGGAGGTACCGGACGTGGAGGTGGTGGGGGATCCGGTGCGGCGGCTGCCGCACGTGGTGACGTTCTCGTGTCTGTACGTCGACGGGGAGAGCCTGCTGCACGCGCTGGACGCGGCGGGGTTCTCGGTGTCGTCGGGATCCTCGTGCACGAGCAGCACGCTGACGCCGAGCCATGTCCTGGGGGCGATGGGGGTGCTGTCGGAGGGGAACGTCCGGGTTTCGCTGCCGCGGGGGGTGGCGGAGGCGGATGTGGAGCGGTTCCTGGAGGTGCTGCCGGGGGCGGTCGCCGGGGTGCGGGAGCGGCTGGGGGCGCCTCGGGGGGCGGAGCCGGCTCCGGAGGAGGTGCGGTCGGCTCCGGGGGAGGTCTCGTCGGTCACGGTGGACGCGCTGGGGAAGCGCTGCCCGATTCCGGTGATCGAGCTTGCCAAGGTGATCGGGGGTGTTCCGGTGGGGGGGACGGTGACGGTGCTGGCTGATGATGTGGCTGCTCGGCTGGATATCCCTGCCTGGTGTGAGATGCGGGGGCAGGAGTACCTGGGGGAGGAGGCGCGGGAGAGGGGGGCGGCGTATGTGGTGCGGCGGGTGGAGTAGGCGGGGGTACGGGGGTGTGGGTGGGCCGGGGCGGGGGGCGACTCCGTGGGGGCCGCCCCCTTGCCCGCCCGTTCCGCCGCCCCCTCGGGGGGAGCGGCGGCGCCCAAGTCGGCCGGGGTGACGCCGGGCGGGCCGGTGAGGGGTCAGCTCAGGTGGGTCTGGACTTCGGTGGCTGCTTCGTCGCCGTAGGCCTTGGTGAAGCGTTCCATGAAGTTGGCGCGGCTCAGGGTGTACTCCTGGGTGCCGAGGGTCTCGATGACCAGGGTGGCGAGCATGCAGCCGATCTGGGCCGCGCGCTCGTGGTTGACGCCCCAGGCGAGGCCCGAGAGGAAGCCCGCGCGGAAGGCGTCGCCGACGCCCGTCGGGTCGACCTTGGCGTTCTCCTCGCAGACGCCGACCTCGATGGTGTCCAGGCCGAGCTTCTCGATGCGGACGCCGCGCGAGCCCAGCGTGGTGACGCGGTGGCCGACCTTGGCCAGGATCTCGTCGTCGCTCCAGCCGGTCTTGGACTCGATCAGGCCCTTCTCGTACTCGTTGGAGAAGAGGTAGGTGGCGCCTTCGAGGAGCGTGCGGATGTCGTCGCCGGACATGCGGGCGATCTGCTGCGAGAAGTCCGCGGCGAAGGGGATCGAGCGGGAGCGGCACTCCTCGGTGTGACGGAGCATCGCCTCGGGGTCGTCGGCGCCGATCAGCACCAGGTCCAGGCCGCCCACGCGGTCGGCGACGGACTTCAGCTCGATCTGGCGGGCCTCGCTCATCGCGCCCGTGTAGAAGGAGCCGATCTGGTTGTGATCGGCGTCGGTGGTGCACACGAAGCGGGCGGTGTGCAGGACCTCGGAGATCCGGACCGAGGCGGTGTCGACCCCGTGCCGTTCCAGCCAGGCGCGGTACTCGTCGAAGTCGGAGCCTGCCGCGCCGACCAGGATCGGCTTGGTGCCGAGCTGTCCCATGCCGAAGCAGATGTTCGCGCCGACGCCTCCCCTTCGTACGTCGAGGTTGTCGACCAGGAAGGAGAGGGAGACCGTGTGCAGCTGGTCCGCGACCAGCTGGTCGGCGAACTTGCCGGGGAAGGTCATGAGGTGGTCGGTGGCGATGGAGCCGGTGACTGCGATTCGCACGGCGGGGTTGCTCCCTGTAGGGACGGCGGGAAACGGGACGAACTAGTGCGCGTCCAAGCTACCGGGTGACGCCCGAACAGCCGAAGGGGCAAAACTACCCGATAGTAGGGCTTTTGCCGTGTGCCGGGAGGTGCATACGGTGCGAGGAGTCCGGGGTTTCGCGTGGTCCGCGGCCCCTTGAGCACAGGAGCCTTTCGAATGTCGCAGCCTCACATGCCGGAGCTCAGCGTCATGACCGGGTCGCCCGCCGAAGGCGAGTGGGCGCAGTTGCAGGGGGACTGTGCGCGGATGGTGCCGCACTGGGCGGTGCCCGCGGTGGTCTCCGAGCGGGCGGACGCCTCGCTGATCCACGGTGTGGTGGTGCCGCGGACTTCGGCGCGGCTGGTGGGCGCGATGCCCGAGTACGGGGGCTGAACAAGGCACCGTACGAACGGATGTGGGAACCGGAAGCTCCGCCGCCCCGTCCCACCGGTGTCTCCTGTCAGCCGCATCACGCGGTGGACGACCGGCAGGGGCGCCCCGAGGCGCAGGCGAAGGAGCGATCCGGTGAGCAGCGAGCTACAGACGCAACACACCCCCCGCCGGCGGCGTTCGCCGCTGGCCGCCGCCTCGGTGGCGGCCGCGGTGCTGCTGGTCGGCGGTGGCGGCGCGTACTGGGCGGCCTCGGCGGGTGACGGCGGGGCGGCCGCCCCCGGTGCCCCGGGCGGCACTCCCCCGTTGCTGGCCCTGGACAGTGCCACGGACGGCGGTTCCGGCGGTGCGGACCTCAGGGGTACGCAGCCCCCGCCGGACGGCAGTGATCCGCCGGGCATCGCCCCGGGTGAGCCGGACCCGAACGGCGGCGGGACGGGCAAGGTGGTCTACCGGGCGGCCGGCGAGCTGCCGAAGGGGCCGGGCTCCGCCCCCGTGTACCGGGCGCGGGGTGCGGTGACCGCGGACGAGGTGAGCCGGCTGGCGCGGGCCCTCAAGGTGAGCGGCACCCCGAAGCTCCAAGGTGGTTCGTGGCTGGTCGGGGCGCTGCCGGACGGTTCGGGCGCGCAGCTGCGGGTGGGTGAACGGGCGCCGGGGACCTGGACGTTCGCCCGCGACCCGGGGCCGGGGAGCAGCGTGGACTGCGTGCGGGGCAAGGCGTGCACCCGGGGCGAGCCGGTGAGCCCGGAGGCCGCGAAGAAGGCCGCGGCCCCGGTGCTGAAGGCGCTGGGCATGGAGGGCGCCCGGCTGGACACCACTCAGGTGCTGGGCGGGGCGCGGGTGGTGAACGCGGATCCGGTGGTCGGCGGGCTGCCGACGTACGGCTGGATGACCGGGATCCCGGTCGGGCCCGACGGTCAAGTGGTGGGTGGCAGCGGACAGTTGAAGGGCCTCAGCAAGGGGGCCGACTATCCGGTGGTCGACGCGGCGAAGGCCCTGGAGCTGCTGAACGGGGTGGGGCGCGGGGTGCGGCCGCCGGAGATCGGGGGCTGCGCCACGCCCGTACCGGTGAAGGAGCAGAAGCAGGACTCGGCGGACGACAACCCGTCGCCCGCCCCGCCGCAGGGGAAGATCCTTCCCTGCGAGCCGCGGCCGCAGAAGCAGTACACGGTGACGGTCGACCGGGCGGTCTTCGGACTTGCGGTGCAGTACGCGGACGGGCAGCAGATGCTGGTGCCGTCCTGGCTGTTCGAGGTACGGGGCAACGGTGACGCGAAGCCGGCGACGGTGACGTACCCGGCCGTCGACCCGAAGTTCCTGACCTCGCCGAAGCCGCCGAGGAGCACTCCCCCGCCGGAGCAGCGGGAGCCGCAGGACCCGGCGACGGCACCGGACCGGCACATCGAGTCGTACACGGCGGACGGCCGGAAGCTGACGCTCGGTTTCTGGGGCGGGGTGTGCAGCACGTACGCGGCGAAGGCGTCCGAGGACGGCGGGGCGGTGAAGGTGCGGATCGTGGAGAGCAACCCCGACCCGCAGCGGATCTGCATCGCGATGGCGAAGAAGCTGACCGTGTCGGTCACGCTGGATCGGCCGCTGGACGGACGGCGGGTGCTGGACGAGGACGGGAAGGCCGTACCGAAGGGCTGAGAGGCCTGAACCGAAGCGGGGCATGACGAAGGCGGTTGACCCGGAGTCCGGGTCAACCGCCTTCGTCGTGCCGCTCAGTGATGCTGCTTAGCTGAACGAGTCGCCGCAGGCGCAGGAGCCCGAGGCGTTCGGGTTGTCGATCGTGAAGCCCTGCTTCTCGATGGTGTCGACGAAGTCGATGGAGGCGCCGCCCAGGTACGGGGCGCTCATCCGGTCGGTGACGACCTTCACTCCGTCGAAGTCCTTGAGGACGTCGCCGTCGAGCGAGCGCTCGTCGAAGAAGAGCTGGTACCGAAGGCCCGAGCAGCCACCGGGCTGCACGGCGACGCGGAGCGCCAGGTCGTCGCGACCCTCCTGGTCGAGCAGGGCCTTCACCTTGGCCGCGGCGGCGTCGGACAGGAGAATGCCGTCGCTCACGGTGGTCTTGTCGTCCTGAACGGACATCTACATCTCTCCCGGGTTGTACGGACTGCTTGCCGACGGTTGCAACCGGCGGGGCCGCGGATTCATTCCGGGGCCGGGCGTCTGTCTTGTCCTTTCATGCTCGCACACCGGCGCCGGAGCGAGCGCGGGCCAGGGGGCACCCGGGTGCCGGGGGCCTGGAACCCGGGAATGCGTCACATCGACGAGATCGGCATCGTCAAAGTGACGCGAAGCGGTTATGATAGATAGTGTCAATTCGACGAAAAGGCCCCGTTCCTCGCTCTTCACGGGCCGCTCTCCTCGTAGAACAGAAAGGGTGCGTGTCGTGACCACCGCCCAGCCCCGCCAGGCCGTCGAGCTCGACGTCCAGCCCTCCCCCCTCGCCCTGCTGCTGCTCGGCCGCGAGGCCGACCCCAGGAGCGAGCGCGGCGTCGAGTGCCCCGGTGACCTGCCCTCGCCGTCCGATCCGGACCTGGTGGAGCGCGCCCGCGCGGCCAAGGAGAAGCTCGGGGACAAGGTCTTCGTCCTCGGCCACCACTACCAGCGCGACGAGGTCATCCAGTTCGCCGACGTGACCGGCGACTCCTTCAAGCTCGCGCGCGACGCGGCGAACAAGCCGGAGGCGGAGTACATCGTCTTCTGCGGCGTGCACTTCATGGCCGAGTCGGCCGACATCCTCACCGGCGACGACCAGAAGGTCGTGCTGCCGGACCTGGCGGCGGGCTGCTCGATGGCCGACATGGCCACCGCCGAGCAGGTCGCGGAGTGCTGGGACGTGCTGAGTGAGGCCGGGATCGCGGACCGGGTCGTTCCGGTGTCCTACATGAACTCCTCCGCCGACATCAAGGCTTTCACCGGCAAGCACGGTGGCACCATCTGCACCTCGTCGAACGCCAAGAGGGCACTGGACTGGGCCTTCGAGCAGGGTGAGCAGGTGCTCTTCCTGCCGGACCAGCACCTGGGCCGCAACACGGCGGTGCGGGACATGGGAATGTCGCTGGACGACTGCGTCCTCTACAACCCGCACAAGCCGAACGGCGGCCTGACCGTCGAGCAGCTGCGGGGCGCCAAGATGATCCTCTGGCGCGGGCACTGCTCGGTGCACGGGCGGTTCTCGCTGGAGTCTGTGGAGGACGTACGGGCCCGGATCGAGGGTGTCCGGGTGCTGGTGCACCCGGAGTGCAAGCACGAGGTGGTCGCGGCGGCGGACGAGGTGGGCTCGACGGAGTACATCATCAAGGCGCTGGACGCGGCCCCCGCGGGTTCGAAGTGGGCCATCGGCACCGAGCTGAATCTGGTGCGGCGACTGGCGAACGCGCACCCGGACAAGGAGGTCGTCTTCCTCGACAAGACGGTCTGCTTCTGCTCGACGATGAACCGGATCGACCTGCCGCACCTGGTGTGGACTCTGGAGTCGCTGGCCGAGGGCAATCTGGTCAACCGGATCGAGGTCGACCGGGAGACGGAGAGCTTCGCGAAGCTCGCGCTGGAGCGGATGCTGGCGCTGCCGTAGGGAATGTTGGCGCTGCCACCGCGGGTGTTCGCGCTGCCACCGCGGATGTTCACGCTGCCACCGGGAATGTTCGCGTTCCCCTCGCGGATGTTCGCGTTCCCATGGCCGGTACTCGCACCTCCGCGTAACGGAGTCGGACACTCCTGTGGCGGGCCCCGGACCGATGAGTTTGGGTGGGCGGGACGGTCTGCCTTCCATCGACCCATTGACCTTCGGACCGAGGAGCGTACGCACATGCTGTACATGATCCAGATGAATGTCGACATCGATGCGTGGGACGGCATGATGGCGGCGTACAACCAGGAAGACATGCAGGCGATGTTCGCCCACATGAACGCCCTCAACGAGGAGCTGACCACGGCCGGTGAGCTGGTCGAGGCACGCGGTCTCGGCGGGCCGGGGATGGCCAAGACGGTACGGGCGGGCTCCGACGGCGGCCCGCAGGTGACGGACGGCCCCTCCACCAGGGGCTCGATCCTCGCCGGGTACTGGATCGTCGACGTCAAGGACGAGCAGCGTGCGTACGAGATCGCCGCACGCGCCTCCGCCTCTCCCGGGCCCGGCGGCAAGCCCGGCAACGACCCGGTCGAGGTGCACGCGATTCCGCAGGACCCGACGGCCTGACAGCGCCGGACGCCCGCCCCGGCGTCTCCCCGTTACGGAACAGAACGAAGGGCCCCGGACCAGTAGCTGGTCCGGGGCCCTTCGCCGTGGGCCGGGGGGGCTCGCCCCCCCCCGTGTCAGGGCGCTCAGACTCCCGCGGGCTCGCGGTCGTCGTCGGTCTTCGGCGCCGGGGCCGCCTTCGCCTCGCGCTTGGCCGCCTTCTTGGCCGCGCGGCGCTCCTTGCGGAGCTCCACCATGGCGTAGAGGGTCGGGACGAGCAGCAGGGTCAGCAGCGTCGAGGTGATCAGACCGCCGATGACGACGATGGCGAGCGGCTTGGAGATGAAGCCGCCCTCACCGGTGATACCGAGGGCCATCGGGAGCAGGGCGAAGATCGTCGCCAGGGCCGTCATCAGGATCGGGCGGAGGCGGTGCCGGCCACCCTCGACGACGGCTTCGACGACGCCCATGCCCTGGGCGCGGTACTGGTTGATCAGGTCGATCAGGACGATCGCGTTGGTGACCACGATGCCGATCAGCATCAGCATGCCGATCATCGCCGGGACGCCCATCGGGGTACCGGTGGCGAGCAGCAGGCCGATCGCGCCGGTGGCCGCGAACGGGATGGAGATCAGCAGGATCAGCGGCTGGATCAGCGACTTGAAGGTCGCGACCAGCAGCAGGAAGACGATCGCCACGGCCGCGAACATCGCCAGGAACAGCTTCATGAACGTCTCGTCCATGTCGGAGGAGACGCCGCCGATCTCGACGGAAGCACCCTTCGGCAGCTGGTCCTTGAGCTCGTTGATCTTGCTGGTGAGCGCGGTGGTGACCGCGCCCGTGTCCTCGCCGACCGGCTTGGCGGTGACCGTGGCGGCGCGGGCGCCGTCGATACGGGTCATCGAGACCGGACCGTCCACCAGCTTCACGTCGGCGATCTGGCCCAGCTTGACCGGGCCGAGCGGGAGGTTCTTGAGCTCGGCGAGGGTGGTGGCGGGCTTGGCGGAGGTGATGACGATGTCGCGCTCGGTGGCGTCGAGCATCGCCTTGCCGGCGTTGGTGCCGCGGACGGCCTGGGCGACGGTGGCGCCGAGGGCCTGGTCGTTGAAGCCCGCCTCGGCGGCCTTCGGGGTGGCCTTGACCGAGATACGGGGCACCGACTGGGCGAGGTCGCTCTGGACGTCGGTGACGTTCTTGATGCCCGCGACGGCCGTACGGACCTGCTCGGACGCGGACTTGAGGACCTGCGCGTCACCGGCCTTGACGATCACGGAGAGGTCCTGGCTGCCCATGCCGCCGCCACCGCCGACCTTGGCGTCACCGATGCCGTCGAGCTTCTTCAGCTCCGACTCGATGCGCTCGGTCGTCCTCTCGCCGTCCTTGGCGTCCTTCAGGGTCAGCTGGTACGAGGCCTGGTTGGCACCCGAACCGCCGCCGAAGGCAGCCGCGAAGCCGGACGAGCCGATGGTGACCTGGTAGTCCTTGATGGTGTCGATCGAGTCGAGGGCCCGCTCGACCTTGGCCGCCGCCTTGTTGGTCTCCTCCAGGCTGGTGCCCGGCTTGAGCTTCTGGGTGAGCGAGAGGGTGTCCTGCTCGCCCTGGTCGAAGAAGTTCGTCTTGAGCAGGGGGGCCATCGCGAAGGTGCCGACGAGGACGACCAGGGCGATGGCGACGCTGGTGAGGCGGCGGCGGGTGGCGAAGCGCAGCACCGGGACGTACATCTTCTGGAGCTTGCTCCTCGCCTCCTTCTCCTCGGCCTTGCGGCGCAGCTCGGCCGGGTCGGCGTGCTCCGCACCCTTGGGGGCGCGCAGGAACCAGTACGAGAAGACCGGGACGACGGTGAGAGAGACCAGGAGGGACGCCAGCAGGGCGGCCGTCACGGTGATGGAGAACGAGCCGAAGAGCTGGCCCACCATGCCGCCGACCAGGCCGATCGGCAGGAACACCGCGACCGTGGTGAGGGTCGACGAGGTGACCGCGCCGGCCACTTCCTTGACCGCGGTGACGATGGCGGAGTGGCGCTCCTCGCCGTAGCCGAGGTGCCGCTTGATGTTCTCCAGGACCACGATCGAGTCGTCGACCACGCGGCCGATGGCGATGGTGAGCGCGCCCAGGGTGAGCACGTTCAGCGACAGGTCACGGGTCCACAGCACGACCAGCGCGAGAACCACCGAGAGCGGGATGGAGATCGCGGTGACCAGCGTCGAGCGGATAGACGCCAGGAACACCAGGATGATCACGACCGCGAAGAGCAGACCGAGGGCGCCCTCCGTGGTCAGGCCGGAGATCGACTTGGAGACGCCCGGACCCTGGTCGAAGACCGTGGTGATCTTCGCGCCCGCGCCGAGACCGGCGCCCAGGTCGTCGATCTTGTCCTTGACCGCGTCCGAGATGGCGACGGCGCTGCCGTCCTTGTCCATGGTGAGGGACAGGGAGAGGCTGGGCTTTCCGTTGGTACGGGTCAGGGAGGTGGCCGTCGCGGGCTTCTCCTCGACCTTGGCCACGTCACCGAGCCGGACCGGCTTCGGCGGGGTGGTCGCCCCGGGGGCGGGCTGGGCGGTGACGCGCAGGTCCTGGATCTGCTGCAGCGAGGTGAACGCGCCGCCGACCTGGACCGTGCGGCTCTGGCCGCCCTCCTCGAAGGAGCCGGCCGGGACGGACATGCCGCCCGCCTGGAGCGCCTGGGCGAGGGTCATCGGGTTGAGCCCGGCCTGCGCCAGCTTGCGGTCGTCGGGGGTGACGGCGACCTGGAGGTCCCGTACGCCTGCCACGGTGACCGTGCCGACGCCCTCGATCTTCTCCAGCTCGGGGACCACGCTGCGGTCCAGCTGGTCGGCGAGCGCCTGCTGGTCCCTGGGCGAGGTGACGGCGAGCACGACGGTCGGGATGTCGTCCGTGGAACCGGCGACCACCTGCGGGTCGACGTCCTTGGGCAGCATCGCCCGGGCCCGGTTCACGGCCTGCTGGACATCGGCCACGAGCTGCTTGGAGCCCTCGTCGCCGAAGTCGAACTGGGCCATGATCAGGGCGTTGCCCTCGCTGGCGGTGGAGGTGACGGACTCGATGCCGTCGACTGCCTTGAGGGTGGATTCCAGCGGTTCGACGACCTGCTTCTCGACCACATCGGGGGACGCGCCCTGGTACGGGGCGATCACGGACACCATCGGCAGCTCGATGGTCGGCAGCAGCTGCTGCTTGAGCTGCGGTATCGCGAGCGCGCCGAAGACCAGCGCGACGATCGATATCAGCCCGATCAGGGCCCGTTGGGCGAGGCTGAACCTGGACAGCCAGGACATGGGTGAGGTCTCTCTTCTGTGGCGAGCGAGGCAGGCGGACGCGGCCCATTCCTCCCGGTGGAGAGGAAGCCCCTCGACGGGAGGAAGCCCTCCGCACGGGGCGGCACGGGCGTCCTCTCATACGATCGGCCATCGCCGGGGGCCGATTTATCGCTCCCAGGTCCCGATTCCTCGCGGGCCGTACCGCAGGTGGAGTACGTGGGCGTACACCGTCACTCCACCCGTGGCCGTACCAGGCCCGATTCGTACGCGAATACCACCAGTTGCGCCCTGTCGCGGGCTCCGAGCTTGGCCATCGCACGGTTGACGTGGGTCTTGACCGTGAGCGGACTGACCACCAGCAGCTCGGCGATCTCGTCGTTGGAGTTGCCGCCGCCGACGTGCACCAGGACCTCGCGTTCGCGGACGGTGAGGGTGGCGAGGCGCGCGGCGTGCGCGCCGTTGGTGGCGGGTTCCGGGCCGGCGGGGTCGCCCTGCTTGAGGAAGGTGGCGATCAGGCCCTTGGTCGCGGCGGGCGAGAGCAGGGCCTCTCCCCCGGCGGCGATCCGGATGGCGTTGAGCAGTTCCTCGGGCTCGGCGCCCTTGCCGAGGAAGCCGGAGGCGCCGGCCCGGATCGACTCGACGACGTACTCGTCGACCTCGAAGGTCGTGAGCATGACGACGTGCACGCCGGTCAGTTCGGGGTCCGCGCCGATCGCCCGGGTGGCGGCGAGGCCGTCCGTCCCGGGCATCCGGATGTCCATCAGGACCACGTCGGGGCGGGTGCTGCGGGCCAGTTCGAGGGCCTGCGCACCGTCGGCGGCCTCGCCGACGACCTCCATGTCCGGCTCGGAGTCGACCAGCACCCGAAAGGCGCTGCGCAGCAGGGCCTGGTCGTCGGCGAGGAGCACCTTGATGGGGGGCAGCCGGCTTGCGCAGGACGGTGGGAATGCGGTGGTCATACGGTGCGGTCCTCCCCCTGGGCGGTCCCGGTGACGGCCTTCACGGCCGGGCGGGCCTTGTCCGGCAGGATGGCATGAACGCGGAACCCGCCGCCGTAGCGGGGTCCTGCGGTGAGGGAGCCGCCGAGTGCGCTGACGCGTTCGCGCATACCGATCAGGCCGTGGCCGCCGGAGCCGTCCGGGTGCGGGTCGCCGGTGGTGGTGCCGGTACCGTCGTCGAGGACCGTGACCTCGATCGACGTACCGACACGGACCACGCTCACCTCGGCTCTGGCGACCGGGCCCGCGTGCTTGCGGACGTTGGTGAGGGCCTCCTGGATGATCCGGTACGCCGCCAGGTCGACGGACGGGGGCAGCGGTGCCTCGTCGGTGCGGGCGACGGCGACCGGGAGTCCGGCGTTGCGGAAGGTGTCCAGGAGACCGTCGAGGACGGCGAGGCCGGGGGCCGGCTCGGTGGGGGCCGTCGGGTCGCCGCTCTGGCGCAACAGGCCGACGGTGGCCCGGAGTTCGTTGAGCGCGGAGCGGCTGGCCTCGCGGACGTGGGCGAGGGCCTCCTTCGCCTGGTCGGGGCGCTTGTCCATGACGTGCGCGGCGACCCCCGCCTGCACGTTGACCAGGGCGATGTGGTGCGCGACGACGTCGTGCAGGTCGCGGGCGATGCGGAGCCTCTCCTCGGCCACCCTCCTGCGGGCCTCCTCCTCGCGGGTGCGTTCGGCACGCTCGGCCCGCTCGCGGATCGCGTCGACGAAGGCACGGCGGCTGCGGACCGCGTCGCCGACGCTGGCCCCGACGCCGGTCCAGGCCAGCAGTCCGAGGTTCTCCTGCGCGTACCAGGGGCCGTCGCTGAACAGCATCGAGGCGGCCGTCAGCGCGACCATGGTGGACAGGCCGATCCGCCAGGTGGTGGGGCGGTCGGTGCGGGAGGCGACGGTGTAGAGCGCGACGACTGCGCTCATCGACACCGGAGCGGGCGGGTCGTCCGGCGTGAGCGCCATGGCCATCACGGTGAACGCGCAGGTCACACCCAGTACGGCGAGGGGCTTGCGACGACGCAGGGCGAGGGCGAGAGCGGCCAGCACCATCAGGACGACGCTGAGCACGTCGGGGGTCCTGGTCCCGAAGGTCGGCCCGTGCAGTCCGCCGTGCGGGTCGGTGAAGGAGCCGAGGACCATGCAGACGAGGACGGTCACGGCGAGGGCGGCGTCGACCGCGAGGGGGTGGGTACGCAGCCAGGAGCGCGGGCGGCTGAGGCCTGTGCCGAGGCTTCGGGGGGTCATACGTTTTACGGTACGTGGCCGGGGACGGCCGCACGCCGGTCACGACCCTCCCGGGGGCGGAACGGCGAGTGGCGGGCCGGCGGGGGGGCCTGCGGGTCGCGGGCCGGTGAGGCCGGCGAGTGGCGGACCGGCCGGGCCGGCGGGTCGCGGGCCGGTGGGGCCGGCCGGGCCGGCGGGCCCGGCAACGCAACGGCCCCGCCGTCCCCTGACGGGGAGGGCGGGGCCGGAGTCGTGTTGGAGGTCAGCCCGGGATGAGGCCGTCGTCGGAGAGCATGGACCGGACCTCTTCGAGCGTGGAGTCGGGGGCCGGGAGGATCAGCTCGGAGGGTTCGAGGGCGTCGTCGGGAAGGGGGCTGCCCAGCCGGCGTACCGCTTCGAGCAGGGCCTCCAGCGTGCGGCGGAAGCCCGGCCCGTCCCCGTTCTCCATCTCTGCGAGCAGCTCGTCGTCAAGCTTGTTCAGCTCGGCGAAGTGGCTGTCGGCCAGATCGAGCTGGCCCTCCCCCATGATGCGGATGATCATGGTGTCCCGCCTCCCGTTCCGGTGGATGCCTCTCGGCTACTGCTTGTCGAACTTCGGGTGGGACTGGCTCTGCCCGTTCCCGGCGGAACCCTGCTGCCCCTGGCCGCCCTCGATCGCCTGCTGCGAAGGACCGCCGGACAGCTCCGCCTTCATCCGCTGGAGCTCCAGCTCGACGTCCGTACCGCCGGAGAGGCGGTCCAGCTCGGCCTGGATGTCGTCCTTGGCGAGACCGGACGAGTCGTCCAGCGCACCCGAGGCGAGCAGCTCGTCGATCGCGCCCGCACGGGCCTGGAGCTGTGCGGTCTTGTCCTCGGCACGCTGGATCGCGACGCCGACGTCGCTCATCTCCTCGGAGATGCCGGAGAAGGACTCCGCGATCCTGGTCTGTGCCTGGGCAGCCGTGTAGGTGGCCTTGATGGTCTCCTTCTTGGTGCGGAAGGCGTCCACCTTGGCCTGGAGGCGCTGGGCCGCGAGGGTGAGCTTCTCCTCCTCGCCCTGGAGGGTCTGGTGCTGCGTCTCCAGGTCGGTGACCTGCTGCTGCAGCGCGGCACGGCGGGACAGCGCCTCGCGAGCGAGGTCTTCGCGGCCCAGCGCCAGCGCCTTGCGGCCCTGGTCCTCCAGCTTGGAGGACTGGCTCTGCAGACCGTTGAGCTGCAATTCGAGCCGCTTGCGCGACGTCGCTACGTCGGCGACTCCGCGACGTACCTTCTGCAGCAGTTCGAGCTGCTTCTGGTACGAGTAGTCAAGTGTCTCCCGCGGATCTTCGGCCCGGTCAAGGGCCTTGTTCGCCTTCGCGCGGAAGATCATCCCCATACGCTTCATGACACCGCTCATGGGCTTCGCGCGCCCCCTTCTGACGGACTCCGGCTCCTGGCCACTCCAACAGAACCCACAGTACGGGCCCTGTCTCTATTACCGCACTGTTCCGGTGCGGATGTGCTCCTCCTCCAGGACGACTGTGCGGAGACGGACTCAGGCGTAGGGAGTAGGGATTCCCCGGTGACACCCCGGGGGACGAGCCGGGTGACGAGGGGCGAAATCCGCGGAAAGCCGCCGACCGCCCGCATCCGGGCACAGGCGTTGCCGGATCGTTCCCCTCCGCGCTCGGGTCCATGCCTGTCAGCACGTACTCTGGGAATTGTGTTCCGTAGCCGTGCCAACTCCAGCGCCGAGAAGACCGCCGTCTCCGACAAGGTGACCGCCGATCTCTCCAAGACGCCCCGTGACCCGCAGGCGCCCAAGGGGCGCCCCACCCCCAAGCGCGCCGTCGCGCAGTCGCAGCGCCGCAGCGCCGTGACCGCACCGGCGAACCGCAAGGAGGCGATGAAGCGCCAGCGGGAGGCCCGCCGCGCCGACATGGCCAAGCAGCGGGAAGCCCTCGCGAGCGGTGACGAGCGCTACCTGCCCGTCCGCGACAAGGGCCCGGTGCGCAAGTTCACCCGTGACTTCGTCGACTCGCGCTTCTTCGTCGCGGAGTTCTTCCTGCCGATGGCAGTGATCATCCTGGTGCTCAGCATGGTCCAGGTCGGCAACCTCCAGACCATCGCGCTGACCCTGTGGATGCTGGTCATCGTGCTGATCGTGATCGACTCGATCGGTCTCGCGATCCGCCTGAAGAAGCAGCTCAAGGCCCGCTTCCCGAACGAGTCGCTGCGCGGCGCGGTCGCCTACGGCCTGATGCGCTCGCTCCAGATGCGCCGACTGCGTCTGCCGAAGCCGCAGGTCAAGCGCGGAGAGCGGCCCTGAGCCAGTACGCCCCAGACGCTCCGGGAGCCTCGTCGACCGCCGCTCCGGCGGGTTTCGACGGGGCTTCCGCCGCATGGCTGGCCGGTCTGGGGGGACTGCGCAACAGGGTGCGCCAGGAGCTGGTGGCCCGCCAGCTCGACGAGCAGATATCCGGCCGCTTCCCGGTGGGACAGCGGCTGCGCATCCTCGACGTCGGCATGGGCCAGGGCACCCAGGCGCTCCGCCTGGCCCGCGCCGGACACAAGGTCACCGGCCTGGAGTCCGACCCCGCGATGCTCCAGGCCGCCCACGACGCACTGTCCGGCGAGCCCGCCGGTATCCGTGAGCGGGTCCGCCTGATCCAGGGCGACGGTCACGCCACCGGGGTGCACTTCCTGCCGGGCAGCTTCGACGTGGTGCTCTGCCACGGGGTGCTGATGTACGTCGAGGAGCCGGACGCACTGATGGGCGGGCTGGCCCGGATGCTGGCCTCCGGCGGCCTGCTGTCGCTCCTGGTGCGCAACGCGGACGCGCTCGCGATGCGGCCCGGTCTTGCCGGGGACTGGTCCGGGGCCCTCGACGCGCTCTACACCGACGCGTACACCAACCGTCTGGGCCTGTCGGTCCGCGCGGACCGTCTCGACGCGCTGACCGCGACGCTCTCCGGGATCGCGGCCCCGCTGCACGCCTGGTACGGGGTGCGGGTCTTCACCGACAACGTGCCCAACGACGCGCCGCCGCTCCCCGAGGAGGAGCTGGCCAGGGTGCTGGCGCTGGAGGACCGGGCGGGGCGGACCGATCCGTACCGACGGGTGGCAGCGCTGCTGCATCTGTGCGGCGTACGGGGCTGAAACCCGCGGCGCGGCCCAGTCAGGCGGGGGGCACTGTTCTGCGTCTTCCGGTACGTGAGCCATGTGACCCCTGAGCAGTCGGCCCCCGCCCCCGCGGACGCCCCGGCCACCCCGAAACTGCCCGCCCGCGAGACCTGGCGGCACCTCTACCGGCACTTCCGGCCGCATCGCGCGGCCGTCCGCCCTCGGCGCGCTCTGCACACTGATCGGCTCGGCGAGCGGTCTCGCCCAGCCGCTGGCGGCCAAGGCGCTGGTCGAGCGGCTCGGCACGGACGGTTCGATCACCGGGATCCTGCTGGTGCTCACCGCGCTGGTGCTGTTCGGGACAGCGGTGCAGGCAGTCGGGCAGTACGTCCTGGAGCGCACCGCCGAGTCGGTGGTGCTGGCCGCCCGCAGGTCCCTGGTCGGACGGCTGCTGCGGCTGCGGCTGCCGGAGGTGGAGCAGACCCAGCCGGGCGACCTGATGTCCCGGGTCACCTCCGACACCACGCTGCTGCGTGCGGTCACCACCCAGTCGATCGTCTCGGCGGCGACCGGGACGCTCACCTTCGTGGGCATCATCGTGCTGATGTGGGTGATGGACCCGGTGCTGCTCGGGGTCACGCTCGGGGTGATCGTGCTGATCGGCAGCGCGGTGGCCGTGGTCATGCCGAAGATCGCCCAGGCGGCCAAGGAGTCGCAGGTGGCGGTCGGCGCGATATCGGCCGTGCTGGAGCGGGCGTTCGGCGCGTTCCGCACCATCAAGGCCTCGGGCGCGGAGGCACGCGAGAGCGCGGTGGTCGAGGCGGCGGCGCAGGAGGCGTGGCGGCACGGCGTGCGGTCCGCCAAGTGGCAGTCGGTGGCGGGGACCTCGATCGGCCTGGCGGTCCAGGTGTCGTTCCTGGCGGTGCTGGGGATCGGCGGGGCGCGGGTCGCGTCGGGCTCGATCTCGGTGGCCACACTGATCGCCTTCCTGCTGTACCTCTTCTATCTGATCGACCCGATCTCGCAGATCGTCTCGGCGGTCACCCAGTACCAGGTGGGGTCGGCGGCGGTGGCCCGGATCGTGGAGGCGGAGAAGCTGGAGACGGAGCATACGGAGGAGGAAGGGCCGGCCCCGGCACCGTCCGGCGGCGCCGCGAGCGTGGCCTTCGAGGGAGTCTGCTTCCGCTACCGCGACGGCCTCCCCGAGGTCCACCGCGGCGTCGACTTCGAGGTCCCCGGGCGCGGTACCACCGCCTTCGTCGGCCCCTCCGGCGCGGGCAAGACCACCGTCTTCGGGCTGATCGAGCGGTTCTACGAGGCGTCCGCCGGCCGCGTCCTGCTCGACGGCCGGGACGTACGCGACTGGCCGCTCGCCGAGCTGCGGGCGAACATCGGTTACGTCGAGCAGGACGCGCCCGTCCTCGCGGGCACCCTCCGCGAGAACCTGGTGTTCGCGGCCCCCGGCGTGAGCGACGAAGAGATCCACCAGGTGCTGGTACGGGCCCGGCTCGACGGACTCGTGTCGCGGCTGCCCGACGGGCTGGAGACCGTGGTCGGGCACCGCGGCTCCAAGCTGTCCGGCGGTGAACGCCAGCGGGTCGCCATCGCCCGGGCACTGCTGCGCAAGCCCAGGCTGCTGCTCCTGGACGAGGCGACCTCGCAGCTCGACGCGGTCAACGAGCTGGCGCTGCGGGACGCGGTCGCGGAGGCGGCCAGGGAGACGACGGTGCTGGTGGTGGCGCACCGGCTGTCCACGGTGACCCTCGCCGACCGGATCGTGGTGATGGACGCGGGCAAGGTGCGGGCGGTGGGCACCCATGCGGAGCTGGTGTCGGGCGACTCGCTCTACGCGGAGCTGGCGGCCACGCAGTTCCTGACGGCGGTGGAGACGGGGGACGCGGTGGAGGCGGCCGGGTCCACCGAGGCGGTGGAGTCCTCCGAGACGGTCAGGCCGGCGGAGGCCGTGGAGTCCGTCTGAGGGGCCGGGCCCCCTGTTCGGCCCCTGTCCGGAGGCCGTCACGTACGGACAGAAGAGACACTCCAGACATGTCAGACATGGACGGATCGTTTCACCGCGCCCCCGCACGTCGCCCCGCACGTCACCTGCTGCTCCCGCTCGTCGCGGGGACCTGTGCCGTGTCACTGCTCTCCGGCTGTTCCGACCCGGCGCCTCCCAAGTCCTCAGCCTCGGCCTCCGCCTCAACGTCGTCGGGCAGCTCCGACGGGCCCCGGGAGCTGGAGGACGACTACCAGCAGGTGATCAAGAACGTGCTGCCGTCGGTCGTGCAGATCGACGCGAGCGAGGGCCTGGGCTCCGGAGTGGTCTACGACGACAAGGGGCACGTCGTCACCAACGCCCATGTGGTGGGTGAGGAGAAGGAGTTCAAGGTCACCGTCGCCACCGGCGGCGACCCGCTGGCCGCCAAGCTGGTGGCGACGTACCCGGAGCAGGATCTGGCCGTCATCAAGCTGAACAAGGTGCCCGGCGGGATGAAGGCGGCCAGGTTCGGGGATTCGACCAAGGTCGAGGTCGGGCAGATCGTGCTCGCCATGGGCAGTCCGCTCGGTCTGTCCAGCAGTGTCACCCAGGGAATCGTCTCCGCGGTCGGCCGGACCGTGAGCGAGCCCCGTACCGGCGGCGGCACCGGGGCCACCATCGCCAACATGGTGCAGACCTCGGCGGCCATCAACCCAGGGAACAGCGGTGGGGCGCTGGTGGACCTGGACGGTTCCGTGATCGGTATCCCGACCCTGGCCGCGAGCGATCCGCAGATGGGCGGTGGGGCGGCACCCGGGATCGGGTTCGCCATCCCGGCCGCGATGGTGCGCACCGTCGCCGACCAGATCATCAAGGACGGCAAGGTCACGGACTCCGGCCGGGCGGCACTGGGCATCTCCGGCCGCACGGTGCTGGGCGACGACTTCCGGCCCGCGGGGGTCGCGGTGGCGTCCGTCGAGAAGGGCGGGCCCGCGGCGAAGGCGGGCCTGGAGCCCGGCGACGTCCTCATCGGCCTCGACGGGAAGCCGGTGGAGACCATCAACTCCCTCACCGAGGCGCTGGCTTCGATGAAGCCGGGCCAGCAGGTGAAGGTGGAGTACCAGCGGGACGGGGCGGAGAAGGTGGCCGAGGTGACGCTGGGCGAGATGTAGGGAGGTGAGGGGTGCGGCTCCTCGGCTCAGGAGCCGCTCCCCCGCTCCCTCGCCCTACCCCTCCGCGTTCAGGCTCATCGGGCCGTAGATCTTCTTGCCGTCCTCCGACAGGGTCACCTGCGAGGCCCCGCCCTCCAGAAGGTCCTTCCAGACCTCACCGAGCCAGGACTCCGCATCGCCCTGCGTGGTGAACTCCTCCGGCTCGACGGCCGGTTGGGTTTCCGTTCCTTCTGCCGTCTCGAACCGCCACGTCCACGCCATGTACGCCTCCCGGGTCGACCAGATGCTGCTGGCAGCGTAGCCGGGCGCGCAGAGCGCACAAGGACACGGGAGGATCGACCCGTGGAACTGACTCTCCTGGGAACCGGCGCACCGACCGGCCTGCCCCGCCCCGACTGCCCCTGCGCCACCTGCGCCACCGCCCGCGGCACCCTCGCACGTGGCGCGACCGCGCTCCTGGTGGACGGGGCGCTGCTGCTCGACCTCACTCCCGGGGCCGCGCTGGCGGCCGCCCGCGCGGGGCGCACGCTCGGCGGCGTACGGCAGGTTCTGCTCACCCATCCGCACGACGGGCCGCCCGTGGAACTGCCGCCGGGGCTGCCCCGGGCCGGGCGGGTGCCGGACGGCCAGGAGTTGACGCTGATCAGCGGGCACCGGGTGCGGGCGGTGCCGATGGACTCCCCCGGCACGGGTTACGAGGTGACGTCGGCGGAGGGCGAGCGGCTGCTGTATCTGCCGAGGGGCGGTGCTCCTGCCGGGGAGGGCAGCGGGACGCGGCCGTACGACCTGGTCGCGATGGACGTCGTCGGGCGCCCGGACGCGCTGGCGAAGCTCCGGGGGTGGGGGGCGGTGGTGGCGGCCACCGAGGTCCTCGCCGTACATCTGGACCATGACGTTCCGGGTGGCGCGGAGACGGACCGGCGGCTGGCGGCGCTCGGGGCGCGGGCCGTCGCGGACGGGACGACGCTGGTGGTCGGCGAGTACCTGGAGGTGCCGGACGTGCCGCGCCGCACGCTGGTCCTCGGCGGGGCCAGGTCGGGCAAGTCGGTGGAGGCCGAGCGTCGGCTGGAGGGTTTCCCCGGGGTTGTTTACGTTGCCACCGGCGGGCGGCGCGACGGCGACCGCGAGTGGGCCGAGCGGATCGGGCTCCACCGCGAACGCCGTCCCGGCAGCTGGCGCACGGAGGAGACCTGCGAGGTGGCCGGCCTGCTGGCCCAGGACGGGCCGCCGCTGCTGATCGACTGCCTGGCGCTGTGGCTGACCGACGCGATGGACCGGGTCGGTGCCTGGGACGAGGAGAGGTGGTCCTCGGGCGGCCGGGAGGCGCTGCGGGAGCGGGTTCAGGAGCTGGTGCGGGCGCTTCGGGAATCGGACCGGACAGTCGTCGCGGTGAGCAACGAGGTGGGGTCGGGGGTGGTCCCCGCGACCCCGTCGGGCCGCCGCTTCCGCGACGAACTGGGCCGGCTGAACGCGCGGGTCGCGACCGAGTGCGAGGAGGTACTGCTGGTGGTGGCGGGCCAGGTGCTGCGGCTGCGGTAGGGGCAGGGGGTCCGCGCCGCCCCGGCCGGTACTGTTCGGCAAATGAGCGCGTTGAATCTTGATGACTTCTCGGACCTGATCGAGCGTCCGGACAGCGGCGTACGCCGGGAAGCCGAGGACCGGCGCGAGCGCCTCGCCATCGCACCCGGCACCCTCGGCCGCCTCGACGAACTGGGCGAGTGGCTGGCAGCGGCGCAGGGGGCGGTACCCGTGCGGCCCGTCGCGCGCGCCAAGGTCGTCCTCTTCGCCGCCGACCACGGCATCGCCGACCTCAAGGTCTCGGCACGCGAGGCCGGTTCCGCGCACCGGCTGGTGCGCGCCGCCCTGGACGGCGAGAGCCCGGTGGCCGTGCTGGCCCGCCGGGCAGGCGCCCAGCTCCGTATCGTCGACGCCGGTCTGGACTGCGACCCGGACCTGCTCCCCGAGGAGGTCGTCCGCCATCGGGTGCGCCGGGGCTGCGGGCGTATCGACATCGAGGACGCCCTCACGCCCGAGGAGGCCGAGCAGGCCGTCCGTCTCGGCATGGCCATCGCCGACGAGGAGGCCGACGCCGGCACCGACCTCGTCGTGCTCGGCGACCTGAGTGTCGGCGGCACCACCGCCGCCGCCGTCCTGGTCGCCGCCCTCTGCGGCACGGACGCCTCGGTTGTCACCGGCCGCGGCGGCGCCCACATCGACGACCTGGCCTGGATGCGCAAGTGCGCCGCGATCAGGGATGCGCTGCGCCGGGCGCGCCCGGTGCTCGGCGACCAGCTGGAGCTGCTGGCCGCCGTGGGCGGGGCGGACCTGGCGGCGATGACCGGCTTCCTGCTCCAGTGCGCGGTACGGCGTACCCCGGTGATCCTGGATGGAGTCGTGTCCGCGGCGTGTGCGCTGGTGGCCCAGCGGGCCGCGTTCCGGGCACCGGACTGGTGGCTGGCCGGGCAGGTCAGCGGCGAGCCGGCCCAGGCGAAGGCGCTCGATCGCATGGCACTCAACCCTCTGCTCGATCAAGGCGTCACTGCAGGGGAAGGAACTGGGGCATTGCTGGCACTTCCGCTGGTCCAGGCCGCTGCCGCGCTCGCCGCGGAGCTGCCGGTACGGGTGGAGGAGACCGGCGAGGCCGAGGGCGCCGAGGACACGGACGACTGAGACGCAGGCTCTGAGCCCGGCCCGCCGGACAGGGCGGGCACGGCTCACTCCGTGAGCGACATCCCCCGAAGCGCAATGCCCCATATCATCGCGTTTTATGGGAGATGTCCGCTTGTCCGTCGAAGGAACACCCAAGGCCCCGACACCCAGGGCCGCTCCGCCCGCGTCCGCCGGGCATCGCAGCACCAAGCTGTCCCGGCGCAGCGCGACGGCCGCCGTCTGGTACCTGCGCTTCATGACGTTCGTCTGCTTCCTGAGCGCCGTGTGGGTCTCCCTCGGTCAGGACCTCAGGCGTCACAACGCCGGCGACTACTTCACCCCGTACCTGCTGACGGCCGGTTTCTCGTCCGGTCTGTTCGCACTGGTCATGGCGGTGACCATGCGGCGGCGCAAGCGGGCCGCATGGATCCTGAACCTGGTGCTCAGCGGGCTGTTGACACTGCTGTTCTCGGCGGTGATGTTCTTCCCCGAGATCCGCCAGTACGCGCACAACTGGGTCTCGCTGTTCCTGACCGGCGGGTTCTTCGTGGCGCTGCTGCTCGGCCGGCGCGAGTTCTACGCCAAGGGCGACCGGTCCAACCCGAAGCTGGCGGCCGTGGTCGCGGTGGGCGGGCTCCTGGTCACCTCGCTGCTGGCCGCACTGCTGGTCACGGTCACCAACACCGCCAAGCACGGGGCCGGTTCCTCGACCTTCCTGGAACGCTGGCGCTACGGCGTGGCCCGGCTGATCTCGCTGGCCGCGCCGGACGCCCAGTTCGCCGGGATCATGACGCCGGGCTGGGTCAACGTCACGATCAACATCATGAGTACGGCCCTGCTCATCGGCGTCCTCCTCGCGGCCTTCCGCTCCCGACGGGCCGTGGACCCGCTCTCCGAGGAGGACGAGGAGAAGCTGCGGGCACTGCTGGACAAGCAGGGCGACCGCGACTCCCTCGGCTACTTCTCGCTGCGCCGAGAGAAGAGCGTCATCTGGTCGCCGACGGGCAAGGCGGCGATCACCTACCGGGTGGTGGGCGGGGTTTCGCTGGCTTCCGGCGACCCGATCGGCGACCCCGAGGCCTGGCCGGGGGCGATCGAACCGTGGCTGACCGAGGCCAGGGAGCACGGCTGGACGCCCGCGGTGATGGGCGCCGGCGAGGAGGCCGGCACGATCTACGCCAGGCACGGGCTGAACGCCCTGGAGCTGGGCGACGAGGCGATCGTGGAGACCGCCGAGTTCACCCTTGAGGGCCGCGCGATGCGCACCGTACGACAGGCGTACAACCGCGTGAAGCGGGCCGGGTACCAGGTGCGGATCCGCCGCCACGAGGAGATCCCCGAGGCAGAGATGGCCGAACTGCTGCGCAAGGCCGACGACTGGCGGGACGGCGAGACCGAACGCGGCTTCTCGATGGCGCTGGGGCGCCTGGGAGACCCGGCCGACGGTCGCTGCGTGATGCTGGAGTGCACGGACGGCGAGGGCGCGCTGCGGGCCGTGCTCAGCTTCGTGCCGTGGGGGCCGAAGGGTCTGTCGCTGGACCTGATGCGACGCGACCGCGACTCCGAGAACGGACTGATGGAGTTCATGGTCATCGAACTCCTCCGGCGCGCCCCCGAGATCAAGATCACTCAGGTGTCGCTGAACTTCGCGATGTTCCGCTCGGTCTTCGAACGTGGTGCACGCCTCGGGGCGGGACCGGTGCTGCGGCTCTGGCGTTCGATGCTGAGCTTCTTCTCGCGCTGGTGGCAGATCGAGTCGTTGTACCGGGCCAATGCCAAGTACCGACCGATCTGGGAGCCTCGCTTCATGCTCTTCGAGAAGAGTGCCGACCTGCTGAGGATCGGCATCGCCGCAGGGCGCGCCGAGGGCTTCCTGGAAGCCCCGGGTCTGCCCAAGTGGCTGCACCGCAAGCACCTTTCGACGGGAAAGAGAACGTGAGCGCCACGGCCGTCCCCGTCTCCCCGCTCCGCCGGTTCGCCCGGCGCGAGTGGGGTCCGCTGTACGCGCGGGTGCGCGGGGCGCTGGTCACCGAGCGGTGGCGGGCCATTCCGATGACGCTGGCCGCCATCTGTCTGACCTCGGTCTTCCAGCTCGTGCAGAACCAGTCCTGGGGCTATCAGTTCGTCCAGAACATCGGCGCGGTGCGCGCCGAGGATCCCCTCCTGCTCTCCCTGCTCCGCACCCCGCTGTCCCTGTTCGTCCCCGCCCTCGACCTGCCGGTGTGGGGTGCGCTCGCGCAGATGCTGCTGGTGTTCGGCATCGCGGAGATCTGTCTGGGCCGCTGGAAGACGCTGTTCCTGGCGTACGTCGCCTCGCTCTCCGGCACGCTGTACGCCCGCGTGGGCGTGGGCCTGGGGCCGGACCACCCGATCGGGCTGCCGGAGATCGACAAGACGGTCGTGGACACCGGCCCTTCGGCGGCGGTGGTCGGGCTCGCGCTGTACGTGTGCTGGCGGTACGGGGCGCGGTGGACGGCCGCGGCGGTCGTGGTGGCGATGGTGATCGAGGTGATCGTCAAGACCAACCTGGCCGGCAAGGAGCACATCGCGGCGCTCTTGGGGGTGTTCGTACTGATGCTGATCGAGGCGGCGCTCCGTCGACGCAGGGAGCGGAGGGGCTGACGGCTGACGGCTGACGGCTGACGGCTGACGGCTGACGGCTGACAGATTTCAACTGACGGATACCAGCTGACAGATTTCAGATATCAGATGACAGTTTTCAATATCTGTCATCCCCCGTCTGTCATCCGTTTGCTGTCCTCCCGGTCCGGGGCCCCGCCCAGCCAGTCCTGGAAGGCGCGGCTCCGGCGGGCCCAACGGCGGTCGTGGCGGTAGACCCGGCGCATCGCCCTGGCGCGGGCCTTCGGGCGGTGGCGGTAGAAGCGGCGCGCCCAGGGAGAGTTGGGGCGGGCGAGCCGGATCGCGCCGACCACCCCGACCATCGGGACCACGATCCCGAACATGGCGGTGCGCACCTTGCCCTTGAACAGGGCGATCACCGACCACATACCGTTGAAGACCACGTTGGAGATGAGCAGCCCCCTGCTGTGCATCTCCTCGTCCGACAGGTCGTTCACCCCGAAGGGCAGCGACCCGGTGAGGACCAGCAGCACCAGGGCGGCGGTCAGCACCACGATCTCGACGCTGGCCCGCCCCTGTTCGGACCAGTAGACGTCGTCCAGGTGCAGGATCAGCGCGAACTCGTCCAGCACCAGCCCCGCGCCCATCCCGAAGATCACCGCGCAGATCGCCGATCCCACCCCGTGCCGTCCGCTGGCCACCGCCCCGAAGCCGCCGATGATGGTGAGGACCACCCCCGGGACCGCGTGGTGGATGTGCAGACCACCCGGGGTGATGTTCCGGAACGGCCCCCTCCCCGCCCGGATGAGCCGGGTGATGGTGCGGGTGACCAGGAAGGACAGCACGAAGGAGAGCAGCGCCAGGAAGAGCGGGAGCTTCCCCGGCTCGATGATGTTCCGGTACAGCCAGTGACTCATGCCACCCACTCCGCTATATGCGCTTTGCCCGTAATGCGTAACCTACCGGCCGATCCGGCCGGATAGCCTGCGGCCGGTGAGCACTCCTCCCCCGCCGTCGCCCTCCGTACCCTCCTCTCCCCCGGCCGCGTCCCTCCTCGACGGGCTGCGGTTCGCCTTCGGCACCCTCACCGTCCTTCCCGTGCGGCTCACCCGCTGGGACCGTTCGGCCGCCCGCACCGGGATGCTCTGCGCGCCCCTCGCGGGCGCGGTGGTGGGGCTCTGCGCGGCGGCGCTCGGCGGGCTGTTGCTGTTGCTCGGGGCGGGCCCGCTGCTCGCGGCCGTCGCCTCGGCCGCCGTACCTGCGCTGCTCACCCGAGGGCTGCATCTGGACGGGCTCGCGGACACCGCCGACGGTCTGGGCAGCGCCAAGTCGGCGGCGACTGCGCTGGACATCATGAAGCAGTCGGACATCGGCCCGTTCGGTGTGATCACGCTGTTGTTGACCCTGCTGGCGCAGGTGGCGGTGTACGCGCAGTTGTACGCCGACGGCTGGGCGCACGGTGCACTGGCCGCCCTGGTCGCGGGCGTCGCGGCCCGCCTCGCCCTCACCCTGGCCTCGCGCGAGGGCGTTCCGGCCGCCCGGCCCGAGGGGCTCGGGGCGGCGGTGGCGGGGGTGGTCCCGGTGCGGGGCGCGGTGGTCGCGGCTCTCGCCGTGACGCTGCTGTGCGCGGCGGCGGGGCTGGCCCTCGGCCCGTTCGCAATGCTGCACCACGCGGTGGCGGTGGCGGCCGGGCTGGGCGCGGCCCAACTGCTGCTCGGCCACTGTGTGCGTCGGTTCGGTGGAGTGACCGGCGATGTTTTCGGCGCGCTCGCGGAGGCCGCGGCGACCACGGCACTGGTCGTCCTGGCGCTGGGCTAGCGCCCCGGCGTCAGCAGGCCGTGCGCCACTTCCCCAGTTCGTACTTCTTCTCCATCGAGCTGAGCCGGAGCTCCCGTGCCTCCTCGCAGAACTCCCCCGCGTCGAGCTCGTACTCCACGTGGAAGACGGCCTTCCCGGCCGCGATGAACGGCTTCAGTTCCCCGCATTCGTCGAACTCCGCGCACTGCTCGTTCACCGCGAAGTCGAAGTCCCCCACCAGCTGGGGGATCTGTTCGAGGTCGTTCTTCAGCCCGACCGCCAGGCCCTCGCGGTGGGCGATGCGGGCGATCAGCCGGTTGTAGCGGAGCTGGTCGGCGGCGGTCAGCGGAAAGCCGGTCTCGTTGAGGTAGCCGTCCATGTTGTCCGGCTCGACGGCGTCGAAGCCCTTGGCACGGCACATCTCGATCCGGGCGGTCATCAGGGGTTCCAGTACGTCGGTGCGGCGGATGTCGAGCCAGCGCTCGCCCTTCCAGCCGTTGCCCTCGCCCAGGACCGCCTCCGGGAAGCGGGCCGCGTCCGGGCGGAAGTCCTCCCAGGCGCCGGTCGACAGATAGCAGATCACCTTGCGGCCCTTGGCGTGCAGTGCGGCCACGGTCGCGGCGGAGGTGGTGTGCGCGTCCACGTCGTACACCGGTACGTCCACCGAGAGGTCCAGCTTCCCGGTGAGCTGCCACTGCCAGGCCTGTCCTGGCCTGGGCTGCCAACGGGCTTCGGTGGGACGGGGTTTGGCGGGACGCGCCGTGGGGCCGGCCGGGTCGGTGGATTGGGCGGGGCCGGTCGTGGGTGTGGGGCTGCCGGACGTACCGGGCAGGCCCGGACCGCTGGGGCTGCTGGAGCCACCGGGTCTCGGCTCCTGCGTCGGCCCGGCCTCCGGCTCCGGCGGCGCCCCGCACCCCGCCACCAGGAACAGCATCAGCAGCAGAACTCCCGCGCGCCTCACCGGCGTACCCCCGCACCGAGACCGAGCCCGTGCGGCAGCGTCCCCCAGGGGTGCTCCCCGTCGCCGGGCACCGCGCAGTGCACCCCGGCGCCCCGCCCGGCCGCCAGCGCGGCGACGTCCGTCGGGGCGGCGTACACCAGATGACAGAAACGGTGCGCCGGGTGGGCCCGCGTCCACTCCGGAGGCCGGCCGTCCGCGAGATAGGTGTCCCAGGTGCCCTCGAAGGTCACCAGCACTTCGGCGAGGTCGAGGTACGCCGGATCGGGGTGCACGCCGTGGTTGAACACCAGGGTCTCGGCCCCGGCCGCCCTGGCTGCCACCGACAGCCGGCGGTAGTGGGCGTGGGCGTCGCGGCCGGAGGAGACCTGGTCGAGGAAGATTCCGTCGGTGGCGTACCAGTCGCGGTACTTCAGCAGCTCGTCCACCACCTGCGCGTGCGGGCGGCGCGCGTAGTCGGTGTCCGCGTAGCCCAGCACGCGCACCCCGGCGCCGCGCAGCCGGTCGGCGACCGCGACGAACGCCGGGTCGGGCGAACTGCCGGGTCCGCTGGCCGGGTTGAGGATCACCCCGTGCAGCCGCTCGGGCACGCGCAGGACCGCTTCCCAGGCGTCGGGGCGGTCGGCGGGGTGTTCGTAGAGCGGTACGAGGAGCTGGCTCACGGGGTGGGTCCTCAGGGTCCTCACGGATGCGGATGCGGGTGGAGAGGTGGAGGTGGGTGGAGAGGTGGAGGTGGGTGGAGAGGTGGAGGTGGGTGGAGAGGTGGAGGTGGGTGGAGAGGTGGAGGTGGGCGCGGGCTCGGGCCTGGGCTCGGGCTCGGGCCCGGGGGTCGGCGGGCGGCGGGCGGTCCTGGGGGATGGCTCTCATGGCCGGTGTGCCGCTGCCCTTCCCAGGGTGACGCAGACCAGGCCGGTCAGCAGCAGGGCCGCGAGGGCCGGTGCGGCGAGCGAGGTCTCCTGAGCGGCTCCGCCCAGTACGGCAAGAGTCTGTACGAGGGCGGCCGCGCCGCACACCGAGGCCGCCGCCAGCACCGCGCCGAACGCCTGGAGCAGCAGGCCGGTCCACATCAGGGTACCGATCAGCAGCAGGCCGAAGGCCCGTACCCCGTCGAAGCCCTCCGCCATTGGCCACAGCAGTGTCCCGGCTGCCGCGAGAGCGGCCAGGATCAGCAGATACAGGCCCAGGCAGCGGGCCAGCGTCCAGGCGGTGGACAGCCGGAACGCCTTGGGGGTCGTCGCCGCCCGCAGCCCGGCGAGAGTGCCGCTGCGGAAGCGGTGCAGCAGCCACTCGGCGGGCCCCATGCTGAGCGTCAGCGCGACCGCCCCGGGTGCGGCGGCGGCTCCCGTCTCCCCGCCGGACAGCACGTCGCCGAGCGCCGCGTGCAGCACCAGTACGCCGGTGGCCAGCCCGAACACCCCGTACGGCACCGACGCCAGCACCTTCGGTCCGCCAGGACCGCGCACCCGCCCGCGCCTGCCGCGCAGCACCTCGACCGCCGCGAGCACCAGCACCGTCAGCGGGGACACCGCGAGCAGCACGATCCTGACCGGGTCGGGGACGTCGTGCACCAGGGCGAGCACCGCGCCGACGGACATCGGGGCCAGCGCGGCGAGCAGCAGCCTCTCCCGGCCGAGCACCAGCAGGACGGTGGCCGCTCCCTGGTACAGGGCCTGTACGGCGGCGAAGGTGACGGCCGCCCCTTCGCCGGCCCCGGCAACGGCGAGCGCCACCGCGGTGCCGAGGAGGGCGCCGAGGGGGGCGCCGGTGAGCAGGGCGCGGGCGGCGGACGGGCGGTCGCCGAGGCCCAGCCAGGTGTACGCCCGGTGGGCCAGCGCCTGGTTCCAGGCCCAGCCGGTGAGGGCGCTGCCGATGAGGACGGCGATGGGGGTGGAGCCGGTGGCGAAGGGGGCGCCCAGGACGTAGGCGAGGCCGGGGAGGGCGAAGACGAGGCCGCGCAGCAGGCAGGGGAGGAGGCTGATGTGCCAGGGGTCGCCGGGAGCGAGGTCGGGTTCGGGGTAGGCGCGGGGGACGCGGGCGTAGAGCTCTTCGGCGAGTTCGAAGGAGTTGGCGCGGCCGTAGGTGAGGCGGATGTGTTCGTCGTTCATGCCGTCGGATTCGAGGATGGCGGCGATTTCGTCGGGGTGGACGGCGGCGGCGATGAGGTCGTGGAGGCGGTCGGCGAGTTCGTCGAGGGGGTCGGCGGCGGTGGCCCAGGAGGGGCGGGGGCGGGGGCGGGGTATGGCGGGGAGGGTGTCCTGGCGGTCGTCGGGGGTCAGCCACAGGGGGCCGCTCATGGGGTGCCTTTCGGGGCGGGGTGGGGGTGTCGGAGGGGCGGCCCGGGGGGCGTTACCGGTGGCGTAGGTGGGCCGGGGCGGGGGTTGCGACTCCGTCGGGGGCCGCCCCCTTGCCCGCCCGTTCCGCCCCCGGGGGGCGGCCCCGCCGCCCAAGAGGGCTACCGGGAGGGGAAGGGACGCGGCCGCCGGCGCCCGAGGGAGCGACGGCACGGGAAGGGACGCGGCCCCCGGCGCCCGAGGGAGCGACGGCATGGTGCGGAGGGGGCCGGCCCCGCCGCGCAAGCGGGCTGGGGTGGTGGGTTGGGCCTAGGCAGAGCGGGTGGCGTGGGTGGGGAGGTGGGGGGTGTCGTTGGGGGGGACGTACCAGGAGGAGCCGTCGGTGGTCAGGGCGCGCCAGGGGTCCGGCATGCGGAGTTGGACGGTCCACTCGTCGGGGAGGTGGTGGACGATCGGCTCGGGGACGCCGTCGAGCTCCTCGTAGATGCTGCGGAAGCCCTCGATGGAGCGGCGCAGGGTGAACTGGTCGATGACGCGCTGGCGGGAGGCCTCGCCGAGGCGGGCGCGGCGCTCGTTGTCGCGCAGGAGTTCCAGGGTGGCGCGGGCCATCGCCTCGGGTTCGCGCGGCGGAACGACCAGGCCGGTGTCGCCGACCGCCTCGCGCACTCCGCCGACGTCGGTCGAAATCGTCGTCCGGCCGCAGGACATGGCCTCGATGATGCTGAACGGGAAGCCCTCGCTGATGCTGGACAGCATCACGACGCTCCCCGCGGCGTAGGCCCGCGCCACGTCCGAGACGCGCCCCTCGTAGGTGATGCCGTCGCTCACCCCGAGTTCCGCGGCGAGCTTCTCCAGGGTGGTCCGGTACGGTTCGCCGCCCTCGGGCACCCCGCCGAAGAGGCGCAGCCGCAGTTCCGGGATCTCGGTGCGGCAGATCGCGTAGGCCCGTACCAGCGTTTCCAGGTCCTTGATCGGGTCGATCCGGCCCGCCCAGCTGAGGGTGGGCACTTCCGGTTCCGGCCCGGCGTGCGGGAAGAGCTGGGGGTCGACGCCGTTGTACACGGTGCGGATGCGGTCCGGGTCGGCGCCGCCGCGCTCCTCCCACCTGCGGTTGTACTGGTTGCAGGGGGTGATCAGGTCGGCCTCGCGGTAGCCGAGCGAGTTCAGTTCCCGGTAGAAGCCGAGGAGCAGGGCCTTGACCGGCCACCGCTGGGCGGCCGAGCGGTAGCCGAGGTAGCGCTCGCGGAGGTAGATGCCGTGCTCGGTGAGCAGGAAGGGCGCACCGTCGAAGTGCTTGGCGGTGAGCGCCGGCAGGGTGGCCAGGCCGCTGCTGACCGCGTGGGCGATGGAGCCCTCGGGGAGGCGGGTGCCGAGCGGGCGCAGCAGGTGGTCGATGAGGTCGGTGGCTATGAGTGCGTCGTGCAGGGTGGGCCCGGCCTTGGCGGTGTCCAGGTGCGGCATGGTCCAGATCCAGGTCAGGGTGCGCAGCACCTCCTCGCTGCTCAGGGCGGCGGTGAGCCGTCCCTCGCGGGCGAGTTCGGCCAGTGCGAACAGCTCACGGCCGAAGTCGCAGCCCGCCGACGGGTCGAGGATCGAGAGCAGGAAGCGCTCGTAGGTGGCGAGGAAGCCGCGCTTCTCCCGTCCCCTGGGCCTGGCCCTGCGGGAGGTGTCGGCCGCTCCCCACAGCGGCACGACGGAGTGTGCGTAGACATTGGCGGGCAGTTCCCAGGTGACGGGCTCACGCCCGGAGCCCGTGAGGGACACGACATGGAAATCGACATCGGGCATGCCCCGCACCAGTTGATCGCACCAGGTGCTGACACCCCCCTGGACATGCGGGTAGGTGCCTTCGGTAAGCATGCTGACATGACGCCCACGGCTCATGTTCGTGTCCCCCCAGGACGAGTTGCCGGCGACTGCGGTGGTTCTGCTGCCGGTGTTACGGAGTGGCCGGCAGCTTCAGCGTGAGCGCGGACTGCAGTGTGGCCGGCCCGTCCCACGCCGAACGTGCTCCCGCGTAGGGCGTCCCGAACGCGGGGGTGCCCAGCAGCAGGAGCTTCTTCGCCCCCTCCGGGACGGTGACCGGTGCGAGCACGCCCGCCGGTGCCTTGACGGTGACCCGGTCACCGATGCGGTACGCGGTGACCGTGCCGGCGGCCAGGGCCTTGTCCCAGGCGGCGCGGCGGGTGAACTCGACGCCGACCTCGCGCTGGGTGGGGTTCACCACGGGCGCGTTGTCCGCGTACAGGGCACGGTAGTCGCCGAGGGTCTTGTCCAGCACCGGGTAGAGCAGTCGCTCCTCGGCCAGGTTGGACTGGTGGACGTAGTGCGGGCGCGGGTCGTTGCCGACGACGTGGTTCAGGGCGGTGCGGGCTTCCTGCGGCACGATGTAGTCCGGGTAGCCGGTGGCCGGGTCGAGCGGGTCCTCCAGGCAGGTGGAGGCCGGGTTGTCCTCGCAGGCGCCGCTGCCGCCGTCGGCCCTGCCGGTGTAGATCCAGTTGTACTCGTCGGTCATCTCGGCGGCGGTGCCCACGTTGTAGTACACGTTCATCGGGTGCCGGGGCACGGTCAGCGCGGCGCCGGCGGCCCGCTGCTGCGGTTCGCGGGAGGCGTCACTGGCGAGCCACTTGACGCCGTTGTCGGCGAGCGCGGGGGCCAGATTGGGGTTGTCGACGGTCTGCTGCGGGGTGGTCCTCAGCCCGGAGTGCTCACCGGTGACCAGTTCCGACTTGTCGACCGTGATGCCCTTGGCGACGGCCCAGTTGTGGTTGTCGGAGATCTGCTTGGAGATCTCGGCGCGGCTCATCCACAGGGTGTTGCCCGCGGTGTCGGTGGCGCACTTCCACGGCACGACGGTGTTGTCCTGGGTGCAGCCCAGGAACGGGTGGGTGTAGGTGTGGTTGATCCAGCGGTACTGGGCCCGGTCGGCCACCAGTTGCGCGGTGAGCGCGTCGGTGTTGCCGTGCTCGGCCTTCCACTCCTCGCCCGCGCCGGCGTTGTAGACCATGTCGAGCTTGAAGTTCTTGTCCCGCTGCCACTGGGCGGCGTACTGCGCGTCGGCGGCGGTCATCCGGACCGGGTTCACGCTGCTCTCCTCACCGCCCTTGCAGTCGAAGTCGCCCGGGGTGCAGTTCAGTTCGCTGTCCCAGCGAGCGTCGGGGGCGAAGACGTCGTCGACGTGAACGGAGAAGTAGTTGCGGTTCTGACCCAGGTGTACGCCCTGTGTCAGCCACTCGACGACGCCGCGCGCCAGTACCCGGAACTGCCGCTGGTACTGGTTGTAGGCGAAGGTGACGACCAGTTCGCGGCGCCCGTCGTGGCTGTACTCGCCGACCAGGCTGCCGCGGGTGGCCCCGGTGCCGGTGGGCATGTCGACGTAACTGGTGAAGCCGGCGCGCGGGCGGGCGGCGTACCCGTAACTCTCCATCACAGTGGGCGAGTTGTCCTCGAACTTCAGCGGCCCGTCGAGGTACCCGAAGGGTCCCGCCCTGCCCGCGGCGGTGACGGTGGCGTCCACGCCGTCCATCGCGCCCGCGTAGCCCTCCTGGTCGGTGTAGTCGAGGCCGACGCCCGGGTGCGCCCAGGTGTAGGCGTCCACCTGGGGGATCCTGAAGGTCGTCTCGTACGCCGTGAGGGCGGCCGATTCGGCGGAGTTCGCGCCGAACGGTGCCTCGTTGGGCAGCACCACGCCCTGGAACTTGGCACGCGGCCTGCCGTCGACGGTGTCACTGAGGAACGCCGCGTTGATCACCGGCCGTCCGGCCGCGCCGATCTTGACGGTGGTGAACGGCACACCGCTGTCCCGGAGTTCGTCGGCGATGGCCGATACGGCCTCCCCGCCGTCGTCGACCACCAGCACCTTGAGATCGATGCGCGGAACCACTTCCGCGGCCATCGCGCCGGTGGGTGGCAGTGCCAGCACCACGCCGAGCAGTCCGGCGGTCAGCAGCGCCGCCCCCGCTCTGCCTGCCCGCATCGCCCCAGACGCGCTCTGACCTGCGTTTTTTTCGTACGGCATGCCGTACTCCCCTCCCCCTAGAAAGCTCCCTATACGCCATCCTTGCGGATTCGGTACGGGAGATCTGTGTAAATCATGCAAAGCAATCCCCTGATCCTTTGCACGAAGCCCCCCGATTGTGACGCATCGCTCACGCTCCGCGCTCCTGAAACCTCGGAGAGAAACCACTGACGAGTGAACCTGTTCCTGCCGTGATCGAAGGAGCCCGACGCGCGTAGTCTCGACCGATAGGCGCACATTCCCGCCCTCACCAGGAACCCAGGAAGCGAGAATTCACCACCGTGACTGCTCTCACTCTCAGCACCTCCGGTGCCGCGACGCTGCGCGCCGACGCGCTCGTCATCGGTATCGCCAAGGGCCCCAAGGGCCCCGTCGTCACCTCCGGCGCGGAGGCAGTGGACAAGGCGTTCGACGGAAAGCTGGCCTCCGTTCTGGAGACCCTGGGTGCCACCGGCGCCGAGGGTGAGGTGACCAAGGTTCCGGCCCTGTCCGGCCTGAAGACCCCGGTCGTCCTGGCCGTGGGCCTCGGCCCGGTCCCGGAGAAGGACGACGTCTGGGCCGCCGAGACACTGCGCCGCGCCGCGGGCGCCGCCGCCCGCGCCCTCACCGGCACCAAGAAGGCCGGCTTCGCACTCCCGGTCGAATCCGTCGAGGACGCCGAGGCCATCGCCGAGGGTGCGCTGCTCGGTGCGTACAACTTCACCGCGTACCAGGAGGACAAGGGCGACACCAAGCAGCCGCTCGCCGAGATCGCCCTGCTCGGCGCCAAGCCGCGCGACAAGGCGTTCAAGGCAGCGGCCGAGCGTGCGATCGCGCTGGCCGAGGAGATCAACCGGGCCCGCGACCTGGTGAACACCCCGCCGAACGACCTCTACCCCGAGTCCTTCGCCGCGGTGGCCCAGGCCGCCGCCAAGGAGCACGGCCTCAAGATCCAGATCCTCGACGAGAAGGCCCTGGTCAAGGGCAACTACGGCGGCATCCTCGGCGTCGGCGCGGGCTCCGCGCACGGCCCGCGTCTGGTGAAGATCTCCTACACCCACTCCAAGGCGGAGAAGTCGCTCGCCTACATCGGCAAGGGCATCACCTACGACTCGGGCGGCATCTCGCTCAAGCCGGCCGGCCACAACGAGACGATGAAGTGCGACATGGCCGGCGCCGCCGCCGTGTTCGCCGCCGTCGTCGCGGTCGCCCGCCTCGGCCTCAAGGTGAACGTCACCGGCTGGCTGGCGCTCGCCGAGAACATGCCGTCCGGCACCGCCACCCGCCCCGGTGACGTGCTGCGCATGTACTCCGGCAAGACCGTCGAGGTCCTCAACACGGACGCCGAGGGCCGCCTGGTCCTGGCCGACGCGCTGGCCCGCGCCTCGGAGGAGAACCCGGACGCGATCGTCGACGTGGCGACCCTGACCGGCGCCATGATGATGGCGCTGGGCAACCGCACCTTCGGGATCATGGGCAACGACGAGTCCTTCCGCACCGCCATTCACGAGATCGCGGAGGAGGTCGGCGAGCAGTCCTGGCCGATGCCGCTTCCCGCCGAGCTCCGCAAGGGCATGGCCTCGGAGACCGCCGACATCGCCAACATGGGCGAGCGGATGGGCGGCGGCCTGGTGGCCGGTCTGTTCCTCCAGGAGTTCGTCGGCGAGGACATCGCCTGGGCGCACCTGGACATCGCGGGCCCGGCCTTCCACGAGGCGGCCCCGTTCGGTTACACCCCCAAGGGCGGCACCGGCTCCTCGATCCGCACGCTGGTGAAGCTGGCGGAGCGCACCGCCGACGGCGACCTCGGTTAGTTCTCTCCCGTACGGCCCCGGGCTCATTCGGCCCGGGGCCGTACGCACGCGTTACGTCCGTTTTCGCCCGTAACGAAATATTTGTACGTACGTACGCGTTGGTAACCCCCGGGGCAGGCGTCAGCGTCCGTCCCGGAACCCGGCCCGGCGTCCCGCCATCCGTGAACAAGTGCGAAGATGGTTTACCGGCAGGACAGGGCCCCCACCACAGGGCCGAACAAAAAGCGGCCGTACACCCCCGCCGACCGGTCACGCGATGACCGGCGACCGGCGCACATGCATGGAGGACGTGACGTGGCGAACGACGCCAGCACCGTTTTCGACCTAGTGATCCTCGGCGGTGGCAGTGGCGGTTACGCCGCAGCGCTGCGCGGCGCCCAGCTGGGCCTCGACGTCGCACTGATCGAGAAGAACAAGCTGGGCGGCACCTGCCTGCACAACGGCTGCATCCCGACGAAGGCCCTGCTGCACGCGGGCGAGATCGCCGACCAGGCGCGCGAGTCCGCGCAGTTCGGCGTGAAGGCGACCTTCGAGGGCATCGACATCGCGGGCGTGCACAAGTACAAGGACGAGGTCATCTCGGGCCTGTACAAGGGCTTGCAGGGCCTGGTCGCCTCCCGCAAGGTGACGTACATCGAGGGTGAGGGCCGTCTCTCCTCCCCGACCTCCGTCGACGTGAACGGCCGGCGCATTCAGGGCCGTCACGTGCTGCTCGCGACCGGCTCCGTGCCGAAGTCGCTGCCGGGCCTGGAGATCGACGGCAACCGCATCCTCTCCTCGGATCACGCGCTCACCCTGGACCGGGTACCGGAGTCGGCGATCATCCTGGGCGGCGGCGTCATCGGCGTCGAGTTCGCCTCGGCGTGGAAGTCCTTCGGCTCCGACATCACCGTCATCGAGGGCCTCAAGCACCTCGTGCCGGTCGAGGACGAGAACAGCTCCAAGCTCCTGGAGCGCGCGTTCCGCAAGCGCGGCATCAAGTTCAACCTGGGCACCTTCTTCCAGGGCGCCGAGTACACCGAGAACGGCGTCAAGGTCACCCTCGCCGACGGCAAGACCTTCGAGGCGGAGGTGCTGCTGGTCGCGATCGGCCGCGGCCCGGTCTCGCAGGGTCTCGGTTACGAGGAGCAGGGCGTCGCGATGGACCGCGGCTACGTTCTGGTCGACGAGTACATGCGTACCAACGTCGAGACCATCTCCGCCGTCGGCGACCTCGTCCCGACCCTCCAGCTCGCGCACGTCGGCTTCGCCGAGGGCATGCTGGTGGCGGAGCGACTCGCCGGTCTCAAGACCGTGCCGATCGACTACGACGGTGTCCCGAAGGTGACGTACTGCCACCCCGAGGTCGCCTCCGTCGGTATCACCGAGGCCAAGGCCAAGGAGATCTACGGTGCGGACAAGGTCGTCGCCCTGAAGTACAACCTGGCCGGCAACGGCAAGAGCAAGATCCTGAAGACCGCGGGCGAGATCAAGCTCGTCCAGGTCAAGGACGGTGCCGTGGTCGGCGTCCACATGGTCGGTGACCGGATGGGCGAGCAGGTCGGCGAAGCGCAGCTCATCTACAACTGGGAAGCCCTCCCCGCCGAGGTCGCGCAGCTCATCCACGCGCACCCGACGCAGAACGAGGCGCTCGGAGAGGCCCACCTGGCCCTCGCCGGCAAGCCGCTTCACTCCCACGACTAATACGGTCGGTTACGACCGGCCAGGCCGGCCACCACCGGCCCGGTCGGTCAGCTGGGCGCGACGACCACTTCCACTTTTCGATAGGAGCAACTGAAACCATGTCGGTTTCCGTAACCCTGCCGGCGCTCGGCGAGAGCGTCACCGAGGGCACCGTCACCCGCTGGCTCAAGGCCGAGGGCGAGCGCGTCGAGGCCGACGAGCCGTTGCTCGAAGTCTCGACCGACAAGGTCGACACCGAGATCCCGGCTCCGGCCGCGGGCATCCTGGCCTCCATCAAGGTCGCCGAGGACGAGACCGTCGAGATCGGCGCCGAGCTGGCCATCATCGACGACGGCACCGGCGGTGGCGAGGCCGCCGCCGCGCCGGCCGCCGAAGAGGCCGCCCCGGCCCAGGAGGCTGCCCCGGCCGCCCCCGCCGCCGAGGCCCCCAAGCAGGAGGAGGCCCCCCAGGCCGCTCCCGCCGCCGGTTCTGCTGCCGAGGGCACCGACGTCACCCTCCCCGCGCTCGGTGAGAGCGTCACCGAGGGCACCGTCACCCGTTGGCTGAAGGAGGTCGGCGAGGAGGTCACCGAGGACGAGCCGCTGCTTGAGGTCTCGACCGACAAGGTCGACACCGAGATCCCGGCCCCCGTCTCCGGCGTCCTGCTGGAGATCGTCGTCGCCGAGGACGAGAGCGCCGAGGTGGGCGCCAAGCTCGCCGTCATCGGTGCCAAGGGTGCGGCTCCGGCCGCTGCCCCGGCTGCCGCTCCGGCCGCCCCCGCCCAGGAGGCCCCGAAGCAGGAGGCGCCCGCTCCGGCCGCCGCCGCTCCGGCCGCCGCACCGGCACCGGCACCGGCCGCGCCTGCCGCCCCGGCACCGGCCCCCGCGGCTCCGGCCGCACCGGCTCCGGCTCCGGCCGCACCGGCCGCTCAGAGCGCCCCCGTCACCCCGGCCCCGGCTCCGGCCGCGACCTCCGGTGACGACGGCGCGTACGTGACCCCGCTGGTCCGCAAGCTCGCCGCCGAGAACGGCGTCGACCTGGGCCAGGTCAAGGGCACCGGCGTCGGTGGCCGGATCCGCAAGCAGGACGTCACCGCCGCCGCGGAGGCCGCCAAGGCCGCCGCTGCCGCCCCGGCTCCGGCCGCCGCCGCTGCCCCCGCCGCGTCGAAGGCCCCCAAGCTGGAGGCCTCCCCGCTGCGTGGCCAGACGGTCAAGATGACCCGCATGCGCAAGGTCATCGGCGACAACATGATGAAGGCCCTGCACGGCCAGGCGCAGCTGACCACCGTGGTCGAGGTGGACATCACCAAGCTGATGAAGCTGCGTGCGGCCGCCAAGGACTCCTTCGCCGCCCGTGAGGGCGTCAAGCTGTCCCCGATGCCGTTCTTCGTCAAGGCCGCGGCCCAGGCGCTGAAGGCCTTCCCGGTCGTCAACGCCCGGATCAACGAGGACGAGGGCACGATCACCTACTTCGACACCGAGAACATCGGTATCGCGGTGGACTCCGAGAAGGGTCTGATGACCCCGGTCATCAAGGGTGCGGGCGACCTCAACCTCGCCGGCATCTCGAAGAAGACCGCGGAGCTGGCCGGCAAGGTCCGCGCCTCGAAGATCACCCCGGACGAACTGGGCGGCGCGACCTTCACGATCAGCAACACCGGCTCGCGCGGTGCGCTGTTCGACACGGTCATCGTTCCGCCGAACCAGGTCGGCATTCTGGGTATCGGTGCCACCGTCAAGCGTCCCGTGGTCATCAACCACCCGGACCTGGGCGAGACCATCGCGATCCGCGACATGACCTACCTGGCCCTCTCCTACGACCACCGTCTGGTGGACGGCGCCGACGCGGCCCGTTACCTGACCGCGGTCAAGGCGATCCTGGAGGCCGGCGAGTTCGAGGTCGAGCTCGGCCTGTAACGCCACCGAGTACATTCCGTACTCACATTCTCCACTTCAGCGGCCCCTCCGGAATTTTTCCGGAGGGGCCGCTGCGGGTTAGGGTCGCATCCAATTCATTCCGGTAGTGGGAGGGAGTCGGCGAATGCAGCCCGGCAGGATGAGCAGGGCAAAGCGCATATCCCTGGGTATTACGGGTGCTTTTGTGCTTGCTGGTGCGTTTACGGCTGGAATGGCCGGGTCCGCATCGGCCGACGGCGGGATCGCCTGGAGCAACGGGGCGGGCGGCGCCTCCTGGTGGGAGTCCACGGGCGATCACCATGTGGTGCAGGACCTCGCCAAGGACGGGCATTCGGCAGTGGGCCGGCTCTACGTCCCGTACCGGAACAAGGTCTACAACAACTGGGTGACCGGCGGGCTGAACTACCGCGCGGACTTCAATTTCAACCTCGCCGAGGACTCCGTCATCTCCTACCAGACCTGTGTCGGCGAGGCCGGTACGGGTGCGTTCAGCGCCTGCGGGCCCTGGGTGTACGGGAAAGCCTGACGCGTGCGGCAGTACGGAAAGGCGGCCCTCGCGGCCGCGGTCGCAGGGCTCCTGGCGGGCTGTTCCGCACCCGGCGGCAGCGGCGATCGTACGAAGACGCCGCCGGAAGCACCGTCAAAAGCGCCGGTGGCCGTCGGCCCGGCGGCCACTCCCGCCGGACCGACCAGCACCGAAATGCCGTTCGCCGCTTATCTTCCGGGTGAGCGGGAATTGGCCGCGATACAGCGGGCCGAGTCCGTGCTGCTGAATTCCTGTATGGCGGAATTCGGTTTCACGACGCATATCGACGCCCATTCGGATGCGGAACTGCTCGCCGATCTGCGCGGGGGCACGACGCTCCCCCGTACCCCCGCGGAAGCCGCCGCGTACGGCTTCCACAACGTGCCCGCCGCGGCCGATCCCCCGGAGCGCTCCTCCCCCGACCCCCGGCAGGCCGACCGCCTCCTGGTCCTGGGCGGCGCCGACCCCCGCCCCGCCCCCGACGGAGCTCCCGCCACCGGCCCCGACCGCAAGGTCAACGGCAAGGCCGTGGAGCGCGGCGGCTGCGCCGGACGCACCGAGCGGGCGCTGGCCGTGGGCAGCCCCGCCGAGAAGACCGAACACCCGGGCAACAGTGCGCTGAACACCTTGCTGCGGCTGCGTTCCGAGGCCTGGGCGCAGGGGGCGAAGGACCCGGCGTACACCAGGATGACGGCCGCCTGGTCGGCCTGTATGCGCACGGCGGGCTTCCGCTACGCCACCTTCGACGCGGCGGCCGAGGACCCGGCCTGGACGCGTACCGCGAAGGCCGGTTCCCGGGAGAAGGCCGCGGCCGGCGCCGACCTCCGCTGCCGGGGCGAGGTGAACTACCTCGGCGTCTCCGAGGCCGTCCACCTCGCGTACGAGCGGCGGGCGGTGCAGGACAACGCCGCCACCCTCACCTCCCTCAAGGCGCACTACGACGCGGTGGCCCGCAACTCCGCAAAGGTGTCCAAGGACTCCTAGAGCGGAGGCGCTGCGCCCTGCCGCCTCCCCGTATCGTCATCTCCGACACAGCCGGCCGCGCATGCATGCGTGAAGGAGCACCCCATGATGACCCCGCCCGTCGTCCACTCGCTGCGCGAACAGATCCGCGAGCACATCGTGGAGGGGATCGTCAGCGGGCGCTGGAAGCCGGGCGAGCGGATCGTGGAGCGCCGGATCGCCACCGAGCTCCAGGTGAGCCAGACGCCGGTGCGCGAGGCGCTGCGGGAGCTGGAGACGCTGCGGCTGATCGAGTCGGCTCCCAACAAGGGCGTGCGGGTGCGGAATCTGTCCGCCGCCGACCTGGAGGAGTCCTATCCGGTACGGGCGGGGCTGGAGCAGATCGCCGCCGAGCTGGCGGCGGGCGCGCTCGCCGACGACGTATCGGCACTGGAGCCGCATGTGGTGGCGCTGTACGCGGCGGACCGGGCGGTGGACGGGACGGCGCAGGTGCGGCACACGGTGGGCTTCCACCGGGAGCTGGTGCGGGCGGCCGGGAACGGGGTCCTGCTGCACACCTGGGAGGGCCTGGGCATCGAGGTGTTCACGGCGCTGTCGATCCGGTGGCTGGGGACCGTGCAGAAGTCCTACGCGGAGGAGCACGAGGAACTGGTGGACGCGTTCCGGCGGCGGGATCCGCGGATCGGCGAGCTGGTGAAGGCGCATGTGCTGGGGTGCGCACCGCGGGCGTAGGGCCCGTACCGGCCGCCTCTGAGACCCACGCAACACCCGCCCGTTCTGCCCGAATCATCCCGCTTACTAGTGACACTTCGTGCCCATTTTTGTGGCACGGGATGCCTATTTCGGTGCGCGGGAGAATTTTTTGGTCTCAAACTTTGATCGATCATCGATCAGTTGCTTACAGTCGACGGCGGACCTCATCCGGTCCGCACATCGGGTCCCGTCCTGCCAGACACAGACCCCCCGCACCACCCTCTCCACCCCACCCCCTCCTTTACCGGAAGGCGGCGTCATGACCGACTCCGTACGCAACCGTCCGAGCGAGCTCGACCAGCTCCCGGACCGCGACACCGAAGAGACCGCCGAATGGGCGGCCTCCCTCGACGCCGTCGCCAAGGCCGCCGGTTCGAACCGTGCCGAATACCTGATGCGTCGCACCCTCCATCACGCCGAGGCCGCCGGACTGGCGCTGCCCAAGCTGCTGGAGACGGACTACGTCAACACCATCCCCACCTCCGCCGAGCCCGAGTTCGACGGTGACCTGGAGATGGAGAGCCGGATCACCGCGTGGAACCGCTGGAACGCGGCGGCCATGGTGACCCGCGGTTCGCGCTTCGGCGTCGGCGGCCACATAGCCACCTTCGCGTCGGCCGCCTGGCTGTACGAGACCGGCTTCAACCACTTCTTCCGTGGCAAGGAGGGGGACGGCTCCGGCGACCAGCTCTACATCCAGGGCCACGCCTCCCCCGGCATCTACGCCCGCGCCTTCCTGGACGGCCGTCTGAACGAGAGCCACCTCGACAACTTCCGGCAGGAGTCGGGCGGCGAGGGCCTCCCCTCCTACCCGCACCCCCGCCGCCTCCCCTGGCTGTGGGAGTTCCCCACGGTCTCCATGGGCCTGGGCCCGCTGTCCGCGATCTACCAGGCGCGGTTCAACCGCTACCTGGAGAACCGCAACATCAAGGACACCTCGAACTCCCACGTCTGGGCGTTCCTGGGCGACGGCGAGATGGACGAGCCCGAGGCGACGGCAGCGCTCACGCTGGCCGCCCGCGAGGGTCTGGACAACCTGACCTTCGTCATCAACTGCAACCTGCAGCGCCTCGACGGCCCGGTCCGTGCCAACTTCCGCGTGGTGCAGGAGCTGGAAGGCGCCTTCCGCGGCGCCGGCTGGAACGTCGTCAAGTCGCTGTGGGGCTCGGCCTGGGACGAGCTGTTCCAGCTCGACACCACGGGTGCGCTGGTACGCCGGCTGCGCGCGGTCCCGGACGCCCAGTTCCAGACCTACGCCACCCGCGACGTCGCCTACATCCGCGAGCACTTCTTCGGCGCCGAGCCCGCCCTCAAGCAGCTCGGTGACGTCCTGACCGACGCCAAGATCGCCGAGTGCTTCCACACCTCGCGCGGCGGCCACGAGGCCCGCAAGGTGTACGCGGCGTACAAGGCGGCCGTCGAGCACAAGGGCGCGCCGACCGTGATCCTCGCCCAGACGGTGAAGGGCTACACGCTCGGCCCGACCTTCGAGTCGCGCAACGCCAACCACCAGATGAAGAAGCTCACCGGCAAGGAGTTCCGCGCGATGCGCGACCTGCTTGAGCTTCCGATCCCGGACGCCAAGCTGGACGACAGCCTCGTCCCGTACGGCCACCCGGGCGTCGACTCCGCCGAGGTCCGCTACCTCCAGGAGCGTCGCGCGGCGCTCGGCGGTCCGGCCCCGGCCCGTCGGGTGCACCCGGTCGCGCCCCTCCCCCAGCCGCAGGAGAAGTCCTTCGCCGCGCTGAAGAAGGGCTCGAAGCAGGGCATGGCCACCACCATGGCGTTCGTCCGCCTGGTGAAGGACCTGATGCGGGACAAGGAGACCGGCAAGCGCTGGGTCCCGATCGTCCCCGACGAGGCGCGCACCTTCGGCATGGAGGCGCTGTTCCCCTCCGCCGGCATCTACTCGCCGCTCGGCCAGACGTACGACCCGGTCGACCGCGACCAGCTGATGTACTACAAGGAGGCCAAGGACGGTCAGGTCCTCAACGAGGGCATCACCGAAGCCGGGGCCATGGCGGACTTCATCGCCGCGTCGACCGCGTACTCCACGCACGGCGAGACGATGATCCCGTTCTACATCTTCTACTCGATGTTCGGCTGGCAGCGGACCGGCGACCAGATGTGGCAGCTCGCCGACCAGCTCGGCAAGGGCTTCATCGTGGGCGCCACCGCCGGCCGTACGACGCTGACGGGTGAGGGTCTCCAGCACGCGGACGGCCACTCGCACCTGATCGCCGCCACCAACCCGGCGTCGCTCAACTACGACCCCGCGTTCGCCTACGAGGTCGCGGTGATCGTCCAGGACGGTCTGAAGCGGATGTACGGCGAGAAGCCGGAAGACGTCTTCTACTACCTGACGGTCTACAACGAGCCGATGCCGCAGCCCGCGATGCCCGAGGGCGTCGAGGAGGGCATCGTCAAGGGCCTCTACAAGTTCAAGGACGCCCCGGCGGCCACCTCGCCGGACGCCCCGCGCGCCCAGCTGCTGGCCTCCGGCACCGCGATCCACTGGATCCTTGAGGCCCAGGAACTGCTGGCCGCCGACTGGAACGTGTTCGCCGACGTCTGGTCCGCGACCTCGTGGGGCGAGCTGCGCCGCGACGCGCTGGACGCCGACGAGGCCGCGCTGCGGGGCGAGTTCCGCACCCCGTACGTGACGAAGGTGCTGGCCGACGCGCCGGGCCCGGTCGTCGCGGTCAGCGACTGGATGCGTCAGGTTCCGGACCAGATCAGCCAGTGGGTCGAGCAGGACTACACCTCGCTCGGCACGGACGGCTTCGGCCTCTCCGACACCCGTGAGGCGGCCCGCCGTCACTTCGGTGTCGACGCCCAGTCGATCGTGGTGGCGACGCTGGCCCAGCTGGCGAAGAAGGGCTCGGTCCCGGCTTCGGCGGTCAAGGAGGCCCGGGAGCGCTACGGGCTCTGAGGGGCTCAAGGCTCAGGGGCTGTGCCCCGAGGAGCTTCTGAATTGACCGGGGCCGGTGGCGCCGTGTGCGAGTGAGCACGCGGCACCACCGGCCCCGTGTCGTACGTCCCGCCCCGTAGCAGGATGGGGGCATGCGCGCTGCCCGCCTCATCAGAATGGTCCTGCTGCTCCAGTCCCGGCCGGTGATGTCGGCCGCCGAGCTGGCGCGCGAGCTGGAGGTCTCCGAGCGGACCATCACCCGGGACGCCCAGGCCCTCTCGGAGGCGGGTGTTCCGGTGTACGCCGACCGGGGCAGGACCGGCGGTTACCGGCTGATCGGCGGCTACCGGACCCGGCTGACGGGCCTGGGCCGCAGCGAGGCGGAGGCCCTCTTCCTGTCCGGACTGCCGGGCGCGCTGCGGGAGATGGGCCTTCAGGACGTGGCCTCGGCCGCCCGTCTTAAGGTGTCGGCGGCCCTGCTGCCCTCGCTCCGGGACGCCTCGGCGAGTGCCGCCCAGCGCTTCCACCTGGACGCCCCCGGCTGGTACCAGGAGCCGCAGACCCCTCAGCTGCTGCCCGCGATGGCGGAGGCGGTGTGGGGCGACCGGGTCGCCGAGACCCGTTACGCGCGGCGCGACCGCGAGGTGGAGCGGCGGCTGGAGCCGTACGGTCTCGTCCTCAAGACGGGCCTCTGGTACGTCTGCGCGCGGGCCGCCGACTCCGGCGACGTACGGGTGTACCGGCTGGACCGCTTCTCGGCGGTGACGGTCACCGATGAATCCTTCGTGCGGGACGAGGAGTTCGACCTTCCCGGCTTCTGGGAGGAGCGGGCGGCCGATTTCCTCCGGTCGATCCTGCGGATGCGGGTGGTGCTGCGGCTGACCCCGGCGGGGGTGCGGACGCTGCCCCGGGTGGCCGACCAGGCCGCCTCCCGCGAGGCCCTGGAGGCTGCTGGGGCACCGGATCCGGACGGCCGGGTGACAGTGAGTGTGCCGATGGAGTCGGTGGAGGTCGCGTACACCCAGCTGCTGGGGCTGGGTGCGGAGGCGGAGGTCCTGGAACCTCTGGAACTGCGGGAGTTGATCGCGGACACCGCCCGCCGGACGGCGGAGCTCTATCCCCCTCCCGGCGAGCGGCCTCGGCAGTAGGTGCCTCACCGGTAGCCCTCCCGTGCTGCGCCCTCAGCGGTAGTCGTCCGCCGACACCGTCTCCCCCGCCATGTACCGCGAGAGGTAGCCCCAGGCGTCCGGCTGCGAACCGTCCGCGTCGGTGACCCCGTACTCCTTCGCCAGCAGGGAGCTGGACAGCGACTGCCCGGTCCACCGGGCCCGGTCCGGGTCGGCCGCCAGGGCGGCGATGCCCCGGCCGACGTACACCGGCGACTCGGCGATCGCGAACGGCGGCTCCTTGGCGATGGCGTCGCGCCAGTTCGCCTCGGTGACGCCGAAGTGATCCAGCATCTGCTCGGAGCGCAGGAATCCGGGGGTGACCGAGACCGCCGTGCCGCCGACGCTCTTGAGGTCGTGCGCGAGGTTGAAGGCCATCCGGATCGGGGCGTTCTTGGCGAGGTCGTAGTAGAAGTTCTCGCGGAATCCGCGGTTCGTCTCGGCGGTGCCGTCGGTGATCTCGATGACCAGGCCGCCCTCACTCCGCGTCAGCAGGGGCAGGGCACAACTACTGGTGATGATGTGGCTCTTGACGCCGAGCTCCAGCATCCGCAGGCCGTGGTCCAGCCCGGTCTCCCACATCTTCTTGCCGAACTCGACCAGGTGCTCGCCGCCCCAGATGTCGTTCACCAGGACGTCGAGCCGGCCGCGCTCCCGGTCGATCCGGCCGACCAGGGCGCGGACCTGCTCGGGCTCCAGATGATCGGTGGGGACGGCGATGCCCTCGCCGCCGGCCGCCGTGACGAGCTCGGCCGTCTCCTCGATGGTTTCGGTGCTGCGCCCGACCTCGCTGAGGGCGGTACGGGTGGTGCGGCCGGTGACGTACACCGTCGCACCCCTCGCACCGAGCTGTACGGCGATGGTGCGGCCCGCGCCGCGGGTGGCTCCCGCGACCAGGGCGATCCGGCCGGTCAGGTCGCTCGATTGGCTCTTGTCGCTCATGGTGTGCTCCTTCGTACGGGGAGGCGTGGAGGGCCTCGTCCCGTACGAACGAGCATGTCGCTCAATCCGGACAGCTACTGTCGGGATTTCCGGCGAGCCGCGGAAATCCTCACGGGGGGAGTTCTCAGCGCAGCCCCTCCAGCTCCGAGCCGTCCGCCATCCTGGCCCGCAGCTGCGCCTGCGTCCCCTTCGGCGCCCTGACCGCCAGGAACGGCCCAGGTCCGGCCGCCTTCACGCCGCCGCTCGCCTCGATCCTGGTCACCTTCCGGCTGCCCGCCGCGAGCAGGTACCAGTTGCCGGACTTGGGCCCCTGCCAGCCGATGCCGGCCACCACGTGCTGGCCGAACCGGCTGCACGACGCGGTGTCCCGCACCTCCGCGACCGGCACTCCGGGCGCGGCCGGCCGGCCGCCCGGCAGCTGGAGCTGGATCAGTACCCGGCCGGGCCCGCGCCAGGTGTCGGCGCGGGTGCACACCCAGTCGGCGCGGCCCGCAGCCTCGGGGAGGTTCTGCTGGGCGTACACCCAGTTGTTGACCGCCCGGACACCCGCGCCGCGCAGCGAGGACAGGTGACAGGCGGTGCGTGCCCAGCTCTGCAGGGCGGCGGCGGAGGTGGCCTCGCGGGGCTGACGGGCGGGCGCGCCGCTGCCCGGGGGCGGGGTGTAGGTGAGGTGCACGGGGGCCTGGTCGCCGAGGTCGGTGAGGAGGAAGGCGTGCTTCTCGACGATCAGCTCGGAGGAGCGGAGCTGGAGGACCGGCCAGGAATCACAGGTTCCGCCCGCGCCGGGGCGGGGCACGGGGGCGGTCACTCCGTCGGCCCGTACCTCCAGGTTCCGGCCCGGCGCGTTCGGTTGCAGCAGATCACGCGTGACCGTCTCGTCGATCCAGGGCGCCGTCAGGAAGCGGGAGTTGGGGCCGTCCCGGGTGACGATCAGGGCGGCGCCGGTGACCACGTCGGCGTCGTCGGTGCGGGCGAAGTCGAGAACCGGCGGCTGTTTCGGGTCGGCGGGCTCGGCGTAGCGGACGGTGCGGTCGCCGTCGTTCAGCAGGACCACCGAGGTGCCGTCGACGTCGCCCGCGTAGAGCAGGCGGGGCGGCTGGGTGGGCGGCTGCGTCCCGGTACTGGGGGTGCTGGAGATCCGTACCGTACGGGCCGGACTCGCCCACACCTTGAGGGCGCGGTCCAGGAGCGCGGTGTCGTCCAGCCGGTCGCCGCGCGCGGGCCAGACGGTGAAGTCGACGCGCGAGGTGTCGGCCCATTCGTCCTTCCCGGCGCGTGCGAGGTTGCGGGGATCCAGGACGTGTTGGGCTATGGAGGCGTTGACCGTACCGGTGGCGGCCGCCCGTTCCTGGGGTTGCGGGCCTTCCCGCAGCACCAGCGGCAGGGTGACGGCGGCCACCGCGGCCACCACCACGGCCGCGCCCGCGGTACGGACGCGGTGGCGGCGGCGCAGCAGGTCGGTGGGGCGGGCGTGCACGAAGCAGGGGTCGAACTCGCCGGAGAGCAGGGGGTGCTGGGTGCCCTCGCCGGGCTCCCCCAGTGCCTGCCTGCCGAGCCGGTCGGCGGTGCGCAGGGCGAGGGCGGGTTCGGCGACACCGGCTTCGGAGAGCAGGGTGCGGGTGGTGTCCTCGTCCAGCTCCTCCACCCGGCGCAGGGCGAGGGCGGCTCGGGTGGCGGAGTCGGCCCCCGACAGGGCCTGTTCCAGGGCGAGTTCGGCGGCTCCACCGGCGGCGGGGAAGATCCGCAGGCCCCAGACGGCGGGGAGCGGGTGGCGCAGCCGGTGGGACCCTGGCCACCTGCCGGGCTTCTTCCCGTACGTCAGGGCCTCGCTCAGGACCCTGGCCCGGAGGGTGGCGTAGGCGCTGCGGGAAGCGGCCCGGGGGCCGCCGCGCTGGGCGGGGAGGTCCGGGGTCCTGCGCGTCCTGCGGGTGGGAAGCGCGCGCTGCACGATGCCGTGGGCGGCGAGGACCCGGCGATGACGGCCGAGGGTGGGCGGCAGGGTGATAAAGGCGATTCTGACCAGGCGCGGATAGTGCTCGACCAGGGCGGCCTCGGCCTGTGCCACGCCTAGTGGGGGCGGGGGGGCGCCGGCCGCGTCCGAGTGCTGCGTACGGTCTTCGATGTCCATCGCGAGGGCAACCCCTTTGAGGGTGAGAGTGCGTGCGTCGCTTTGCCCTTCAAACGAGTGAATCGTGGGACGGTCACACAGGTGGCGACAATGACGTCCGGAGGGACGTCGGAGCGGCCCGGTCCGGGGCCGCCGGCCGGAGCGTGAGTAACGAGACAGCCGACATCCGGCCGCTCCGCGTGCGTCGCACCCTCATAAGCCCGATGCTGGGTCACGTGATGGACGAGACGGAATTCTGGGAGATGGTCGACAGCACTCGCGCGGCCGCCGAGGGCGACCCCGAGGACCACGCCGAGCTGCTGGTCGAGCGACTGCTCCAGTCGGACCCCGACGCCGTCCTCGACTTCGCCAGACACTTCGAGGTGCGCTACAACCGCGCGTACCGCTGGGATCTGTGGGGGGCCGCGGCGGTGCTGCTGGGCGCGGCGAGCGACGACGCCTTCGACTACTTCCGGTGCTGGCTGATCGGCCAGGGCCGGGAGGTCTTCGAGGGGGCACTGCACGAGCCGGACGATCTGGCCGGGCTGCTGGACGAGTTCGACGACGAGATCGACGGGGACGGGGAGGAGTTGGGGTACGCCGCGGATGAGGCGTACGAGCAGTTGACGGGGGCGGTGGCACCGGATCTGGGGGTGCCCGGGCAGCCCGGGGAGCCGGTGGGGACGCCGATCGATCTGGACGACGACGGGGTGCTGGCTGACAGGTTTCCGCAGCTGTGGGAGCGGTTCGGGGACTAAGGGCCCGGCCCTTGGGGGGGGCAGGGCCTGTCCGGGGAGGGCTTGAGGCCTCTCTCCAGGGGGTGGGGCCTCTCCAGGGCGTGGGGCCTCTCTAGAGGCGGCAGCTGATCTCCATTCCGTCCTCCACCGGGAACGTGACGCTCTGATAGCCGTTGCGGGGGTCACGGACGTAGTCGAGGTAGGGCGCGAGGTCGTCCAGGTCGACGTCGTCGGCGACGACGAGGGTGCCGGGCGCGAGGCGTGGCTCCAGGAGGCGCAGGACGGGCAGGCAGAGGTCCTTCCAGCCGTCGAGGAGGACGAAGTCCGCGGAGCCGGCGGCCGCGAGGGTGTCGCGGGCATCGCCTTCGAGGACGGTGATCAGGTCGTCGAGGCCCGTCTCCGCGAACGTCCGGCGGGCGGCCGCGGCCTTCGCGGCGCTCAGTTCCGTACTGATCACCCGCCCCGTCCCGTTGTCGCGCACCGCGGCGGCGAGATGGAGCGTGGAGATGCCGAAGGACGTGCCGAACTCGACGACGGTGGCGGGGCGGGTGGCCCGGATCAGGTTGTAGAGGAGGCGGCCGCCCTGGGCCGAAATCGGCATGTAGACCTCCGCCTTGGCGTCGGCCTGCCCCTGCGGGTCGAGGTGCCGGAAGCCCTGGGGCCACGCCGCCCGGATCCGCTCGCTGGTCGCTTCGTCCTGTTCGGCATGCCGGAACATCCGGTCGAGAGCGGAGGCGACGCGGGGGTCTTCGAGGGTGTTGGTCGGTGTCATGGACTTAGAGTAGACGCACCGTTGCGTGCCGTCTAGAGTTCTGGCCTACTCTGGCAGCAGGAGGCAGACATGAAACGCGGAAGTACGGTCGCCAGGGCGGCCGGGCCGGCACCGACGGCACGCCATCACGGCAACAGGCACGGCCGTAGCGAGGAGGCCCGGCAGGCGGTACTGGAGGCGGCCGACGGCCTCTTGGTCGAGAAGGGCTTCACCGGCGTCACCATCGAGGGCATCGCCGCACGGGCGGGTGTCGCCAAGCAGACCGTCTACCGCTGGTGGAAGACCAAGACCGACATCCTCCTGGACGCCTTCCTCCAGGACGCGGCCGAAGCCCTGACCCCGCCGGACCACGGCGACCTGGCCGCGGACCTGCGCGCCCACCTGCACCAACTGGCCCTGTTCCTCACCGGGTCCGACGCGGGTGCCGTCTTCAGGGCCCTCATCGGGCACGCCCAGCACGATCCCGCGTTCGCCGCCGCCCTGCGGTCCGGGTATCTCGACGAACAGCGCCGCCGCGACCGGCTTCCGCTGGAGCGGGCGGCGGAACGCGGCCGGCTCCCCGCCGGGATCGACATGGCGGCGGAGATCGACCAGCTCGTGGGGCCGGTCTACCACCGCGTCCTGGTGACGGCGGAACCCGTTGACCGGGCGTTCACCGACCGCCTCGTCGAGGCCTTCCTGCGGCGCGTGGACGTAGCGGATGCAGCGGGTGCGGCGCATACGACGGACATGGCCGATGCGAGGGAGACGGGGAGCGGATGACTCTGAAGGCGGGCCAGCGGGTGGCGCTGGCAGTGGACATCCGGCTGACCGACTCTGCCGAGGTGGCGGGGGTCGTCGTCGGGATCCTGTCCCTGGCGGCCGGCACCGCCGGGACCGTGGAGCAGGTGGTCGGCCACCAGGACGAGAGCGCCGACGTACGCGAGTACGAGCGGCTCAAGTCGCTGCTCGACGCCTTCGGGGGCGAGATGCCCACCGGGAGCAGGGAGCAGCTCGAAGAGAAGATCGACTCCCTGGAACCCGCGTGGACCGCTTTCCAGGAACAGGCGCCCCGTGTGAGCGTGCGGGTCCGCTTCGACAACGGGTTCATCCTCGACGGGGCCCACGAGGACGTCTTCGTCCCTGCCTGAGGGTGCGTCGCGGAGCGGACCGGTGGCCGGTGACACCCCTGCCGGCCGGCCCCGGCCCGTACCCCGTCACAGCACTCAGTAGTGCGTGCCGCCGTGCACTCAGTAGTGCGTGCCGCCGTCGATCCGGATCTCCGTGCCCGTGATGAACGCCCCGTCCTCGGAGCCCAGCATGGCGACGACACCCGCCACCGTCTCCGGCCCCGCGAATCCCGCACCGAGGGCCGGGGCCAGCTTCATGAAGAGCGTCATGTCGGCGTCCTCGGGCAGGCCCGGGCCCCGGCCGCTGGTCATGTCGGAGGCGATGGAGCCCGGGGCCACGGCCACCACGCGCAGACCCTGCTTGCTGTACTCGGCCGCGAGGGCGTGCGTCATCGACTGGATGCCGCCCTTGCTGGCCGCGTAGGCGGACATGTAGGGGTGGGCGAAGGTGGCGGAGGTCGAGGAGAAGTTCACGACGACCGGCTTGTCACCGGCCAGCAGTGCCGGGAGGGACTCGCGGATCATCAGGAAGGTACCGGTCAGGTTGACCGTGATGATCTTGTCGAAGAAGTCCAGCGTGGTCTCGTGGGTGTGCGAGGAACGCAGGATTCCGGCGGCGTTGACCAGGACGTCGAGGCCTCCGAGGGTCTCGACGGCAGCGGCGACACCGGCCTTCACCGAGGCCTCGTCGGATATGTCCACGACGGCGGTCGCCAGACGCCCGGCGGCCTCCGCGGACACGGCCGCGGCCTGCTCGGCGGTCTCCTTGAGCCCGGCCTCGTTGACGTCGACGGCGACGACCCGGCCGCCCTCGGCGAGCACCCGGTGCACGGTGGCCCGGCCGATTCCGGAACCCGCACCACTGATCAGGACGCGGCGGCCTTCGTAACGCTTCATTCTCTGTCTCTCCCGGTTCCTACGAAGGGCCTCGGAGCGGCCCATGTCCAACACGGTACGCCTGCTTGGCACGTTTTGCCACTACGTCAACACACGCAGGCAGCTGCTCGGCGGGCGTAGTCTGCACTGGTGACCACCCAGCCATCGCCGCCGACCGCCCAGCCCTCCCTGACGGAGCGGCGCAAGGCGGCCACCCAGCTCGACATCGCCCGGGCCGCCGCCGAACTGTTCGCGGAGCACGGTCCGGACGGCACCACCGCCGAGGCCATCGCCACCCGCGCCGGGGTCGCGCTGCGCACCTTCTACCGCTACTTCCGCAACAAGCAGGACGCGGTCGCCCCACTGCTGGCGGCCGGCGGTGACCAGTGGCGCGAGCTGCTCGCGGCGGCGGAACCGGGGGCCGGAGTGCTCACCGCACTGGAGCGGGCGGTGGCGGAGGTGCTGTCCGCCCCGGACGCGCACGCCGTCGAGCAGCTGGGCTGGACCCGTGGGCTGCTGCGGGCGGCCGAGGAGGACCCGGCGCTGCGCGCCGTCTGGTACCGGGTGAACCAGGAGTCCGAGGAGCGTCTGACTCCGATCCTGGGCGCGCTGGCCGGGAAGGACGCCGACCCGCTGGAGGTGCGGCTCGCCGCCGCTGCCGCGACCGCCGCCATCCGTACGGCACTTGAGGCCTGGGCACTCACCGACGCCGCAACCGAGGGCCCGGGGTCACCCGCCGAACTGGCGGCCCGCTGCCTCAGGGAGCTGACGGGCGGGATGAGCCTGTCCTGACGGTCGGGGTGGGGTGAGTGGGGCAGGGTGGGGTGGTGGGGCACTGCCGACGGGCATCCGCCGCCTCGGCCTCAGTGGCCGTCCGGCTCCAGGAGCAGCAGTGCCACATCGTCGGCCCCGCTGCCGTCGGCACCCTTCTTCGCCCTCTTCGCGTTCCTCGGGTTGCCCGGATTCCTCGGGTTCCACGCGCTCTTCGCGGCGCCCGTGAACCGGGCCAGGTCGGCGAGGATCGCCTCCGTCAGCGCACCGGGCCCGTCAGCCGACGCCGCCAGCCCGGGCAGGCGGCGGGCCAGCGGATAGAAGTCGCCCTGTGCGTCGCGGGCCTCGGTGACGCCGTCGGTGTGGGCGAGCAGCCGGTCGCCGGGGAGCAGCGGGACCACGGTGACCGTCGGGGCGCCGAGTCCCGCCAGGCCGAGACCGAGCGGCGGGGCCGGGTCCAGGCGGAGCTCGGAGGCTTCGCCCGTGCGCAGCAGCAGGGGCGGCGGATGCCCGCAGGAGACGACCCGTACCTCCTGCTCACCCGACGGGAACTCCATCAGAACGGCGGTGGCGAAGAGCTCCGCGTGCTCGTCGGCGGCCGAGTCGACCACCAGTCGGCGGTCCATCCTGGCCGCCACTTGCGCCAGGTCCGCGTCGTCGAGCACGGCCTCGCGGAAGGCGCCGAGCAGGGCGGTGACGGTGGAGACGGCCGACAGGTCGTGCCCTTCCACATCGGCCACCACCGCCCGTACGCCCCAGGGCCCGGACCGTACGTCGTACAGGTCGCCGCTCACCAGCGCCCCCTGCTGGGCGGCACGGTAGAGACCGACGCAGCGCACCCGCCCGACCCGTTCGGGCAGCGGGGGCAGCACGGCGAGCTGGGCCGCGTCGGCGACGGTACTGACGCTGACCAGCTGGGCGTCGCGGCGGCTGCGCATCCAGGCGAAGCCGACACCGAGCAGCGCGGCGACGACGAACGACACGGTCGCGCCCGGATCGCCCTGCCAGCCGGGGGTGTAGGGGTGCACCAGGCCCAGCACCGCGAGACTGAGCAGCCCGGTGCCGAGCGGCCCGAAGGAGACGGCGGCGAGCGCGGGCAGCACGGCGAGGACATGGTCCAGTTCGGCCAGGTCGGAGAAGAAGTCGGCGACCGCGAGTACGGCCAGCAGCACCAGCGGCAGTGCACGCGCCCAGCGCGGCGCGGGCGCGCCCCGCAGCCACCCGGGAATCTCCTCGCCACGACGGGCACGGACCGAGCTCATACGGAACGGGCTCCTCTGCAGCCGTCGATCCGAGCGTTCAGGACGATCCGGCGCACCTGATGACACACCGGTTCGCCCCACTATGCCCCTATTGCGACAGGCGTGCGCCCTCAGTCGCCCGGCCCCGCCACAGCCGCGTCCGCCCTACTCCTCGGTGAGCGAGCGCCCCATCAGTACGTCGTCCACGTACTCCCCGCCCAGGAAGAACTCACCGGGCAGCACTCCCTCCACCACGAAGCCCTCCGACGCGTACAGGGCGCGGGCGGGCGCGTTGTGACTCAGCACCCGGAGGGTGAGCCGGCGGGCGCCGCGACGGGCGGCCTCCTCGCCGGCGGCCCGCAGCAGCAACCGCCCCAGACCCGTCCCCCGTGCGCTCTCGGCGACCGCGAGGCCGTTGATCTGGAGGACATGCGCGTTGCAGGCGAGCGGAGTGGGGCGCACCAGGCGGACGTATCCGCATATCGCGCCCCCCTCGGAACCGCCGAAGCCGCCGGAGTCCTCCGCGACGAGCACCTCGTCGGGCCGGTGAGTGACGTCGAAGTAGGGCTCGTACGGCGGCTCGGGCAACGGTGTGACGGCGTGCCGCGGCGACCAGGTATCGCGGTCGAGCCGCGCGAGCGCCGTGTCGTCGGCCAGGGTGGCGACGCGAATGGAGGGGGTGGGGGTGCGGCGCGCGGATTCCGTCTCTGGCATGGCGCCACTGTGCCACGGCGCGCACGGATGCCCTCTTCCGGGGCAGGATGGCCATATGCGGATCGCGATCAGCGGCTCTACGGGCCTCATCGGTACGGCACTTGTACGTTCCCTGCGCGCGGACGGGCACGAGGTGGTGCGTCTCGTGCGGCGTCCGGCCAGAGGCGGGGACGAGGTGACCTGGGATCCGAAACGCAGTTACGTGGACGCCGGCGGCCTCATCGGCTGCGAGGCGGTGGTGCATCTGGCCGGGGCGGGGATCGGCGACCACCGGTGGACCGACGCGTACAAGAAGGAACTGCGGGAGAGCAGGCTGCTCGGCACCGGGGCGCTCGCGGAGGCGGTGGCCTCGCTCGACGTACCACCGCGGGTGTTCGTCAGCGGCTCCGCGCTCGGTTTCTACGGGGAGACCGGCGACCGGCGGGTGGACGAGGAGGCGCCGCCCGGGGACGGGTTCCTGCCCGAGCTGTGCGTGGACTGGGAGGAGGCCGCGACGCCTGCCGAGGAGGCGGGGATCCGGACCGTGTTTCCGCGGACCGGGCTGGTGGTGGGGCGCGGCGGTGGCGCGTGGGGCCGGATGTTCCCCCTGTTCAAGGCAGGTCTCGGCGGGCGGCTCGGGGACGGGCGGCAGTACTGGAGCTTCATCGCCCTGCACGACGAGGTCGCGGCACTGCGGCATCTGATCGACACCGAGTCGCTGTCCGGGCCGGTGAACCTGACCGCCCCCGAACCGGTCACCAACCGCGAGGTCACGGCGGCGATGGGCCGCGTGCTGCACCGGCCCACCCTGTTCGCCGTACCGGCACCGGCGCTGCGGATCGCACTCGGGGAGATGGCGGGGGACGTCCTGGGCAGTCAGCGAGTGGTGCCGCAACGACTGCTGGAGTCCGGGTTCACCTTCGCCTTCCCGTCGATCGACGACGCGATCCGGGCGGCCCTGCACGACGACTGACAGACGACTGACATCGAACAGATGACAGATATCGATATCTGTCATCTGAAATTTGACGGCTGACGGCTGACGGCTGACAGAGGGCAGATATCAATTATCAATTTCTGTCAGCCCATTCCTGACTGAATCAACCCCCACCTCGATCATTCAGCGACCATTCCCCCCTCTCGTGCGACCGCCATGCATCGATGCCCGGGAGGTGCGCGGCTGCCGGAGCGCCGGGGCGGACTCTTACGCTGCACCTCCAGCGCGGGTATTCCGCAAGGCTGTTGGGGGCATGAGTCCTGCACCACAGCCGGGCCGACCTCGGGGAGGGGCACGTGCTCACCACAGCACACCATGCGGACGTCGTCATCGTGGGAGCAGGGGTCGCCGGCCTCTGTGCCGCCCACCAGCTCATCAACGCCGGGGTAACGGTCAGTGTCCTGGAGGCCGCCCCTTACGTCGGCGGCCGGATGTCCACCGAGCGGGTCGACGGATTCCGGCTCGACCGGATCGGTCAGGTCCTCAGTACCGCCTATCCGGAACTGCAGCGCACCCCCGGACTCGAAGGTCTCACTCTCCGCCCGTTCGCCCCTGGAGTCCTGGTCCACAGCGAGGGCCGGCGCTACCGGGCGGGCGACACCGGCGGCGGCCGGAGCACCCGGAGCGCACGGGGCGCACTCACCGCCGCACGCGCCCTCGCGAGCGCCCCACGGAGCTCCAACAACCGGGGCGGTACGCCGCCCTCGGCCGCAAACCCCCGCCCGCTCGGCAGCCCCCTGGACCAGGCGAGGCTGGGTACCGCACTGGCCAGGTTCGCCACCACTCCGACGGACAAGCTCCTGGCACGCCCCGAACTCCCGGCGCTGGAAGCCCTGTTCAAGCGCGGTCTGCCACCCCGTACCGTCAACGGCTTCCTGCGCCCGCTGCTGTCCGCACTCCTCTCGGACCCCGGCCTCACCACCTCCAGCCGGTGCGCCGATCTGGCCCTGCGCGGTTTCGCGGGCGGCCGGCTCGCACTGCCCGAGGGCGGGGCCGGGACCCTGCCTGAGCTGCTGGCGGCGGCCCTGCCGCCCGGCACCGTTCGTACCGGAGTCCATGTCACCGGGGCGTCCATCTCCACCGTCACCACCAAGGAGGACGGCGACCTGGGCTGCCGGTCCCTGCTGGTGGCGACCGGGGCACGGGCCGCCGCCGAGCTGCTCCCCGGCCTGCGGGTGCCGGGCTTCCACCCCGTGACCGTGCTGCACCACGCCGCCGACTCGGTGCCCGGGACCGGATCCGCCCTGATCCTGGACGCCGACCGGAGCGGCCCCGTCTCGCACTCCGCCGTCGTCAGCGCGGTCGACCCCACGCGCGCGCCCGACGGCCGGGTGCTGATCTCCTCCACGGTCCTGGGCACTCCCCCACCCGACCTGGACGACCGGGTCCGCTCCCATCTGTCCCGGATGTACGGCACGTCGACGGCGCGCTGGGAACTCCTCGCCGTCCATCACGACCCGGAGGCCGTGCCCGCGATGCCCGCACCGCACGACGTACACCGTCCGGTCCGCCTCCTCTCCGGCCTGTACGTCTGCGGCGACCACCGCGAGACCAGCACCGTTCAGGGTGCCCTGCACTCGGGCCGCCGGGCCGCCCGCGAGATCCTCCGCGACTTCGGCATCCGTCCCGGTTACGCCGCCGAGGAGCTGCGCGAGGCCGCCTAGGGGTGCCTCCGGGGCATCGCAGCCACTCCCCCATACCTCCGATCTATGGCCCCGGATCGGAGTCGGACCCGCAGGAAAGTCCAACTCCCTCTCCTGCGGGTCCCCTTGTCACGTGCGCGACCTCTCACTACGGTCCCGGGGAGCTCGTTCCCCTCAGGAACACCGGAGGCCGCAGTGAGACATTCATCGGATCGATTCCGCTCACGCTCGTCCCGTAGCCGCATCACCGACCGCACCCCCAGCCGCGCCCCCCACCGTGGTCGCACCCGCGGAAGACTCGCGGGCGCCGTCGCCCTGGCCGCCGCCGCAGGTCTCCTCGCGGCCCACCCGGCCCCCGCCGCCGACCGCGCCCCACAGCCCGGCCCGCCCCCGGCGGCCGCCGCACCCGGGTCGCAGCTGAAACTGTCGCCCCTCCCCTCGCCCCAGCCCCAGCCCCAGCCCCAGCCCCAGCCCTCGAAGGACTACGAGCCCACCACCGAGTCCCTCAACTCCCACCCCACCCCCCAGTGGTTCAACGACGACAAGTTCGGCATCTTCATCCACTGGGGCGCCTACTCGGTCCCGGCCTGGGGCCCACGCGGCAGCTACGCCGAGTGGTACTGGTCGTACCTGAACCAGAAGGGCAGCCCCACCAGCAAGCACCACCAGGACACCTACGGCACGGCCGCCGGCTACGACGACTTCATCGGACAGTGGAAGGCCGAGAAGTACGACCCGGCCGCCTGGGTGAAGCTCTTCAAGAGCGCGGGCGCCAAGTACTTCGTGCTCACCTCCAAGCACCACGAGGGCGTCGCCCTGTGGGACTCCAAGGTCTCCGGCCGCGACACCGTCGACCTCGGCCCGGGGCGCGACCTGGCGGGCGACCTCTTCCAGGCGGCCCGCGCGGACCGTACGCCGGGCGCCCAGCTCAAGCCCGGCTTCTACTTCTCGCTGTACGAGTGGAACCACCCGGCGTACACCGGCAAGCAGCCCACCAACCCGTACACCGGCGCCGAGATCCCGTACCTGGGCGCGCCGAGAATCAACAACTTCGTCGACGACCTGATGAAGCCGCAGCTGACCGAGCTGATCAAGAACTACGACCCGGACATCCTGTGGTGCGACGGCCAGTGGGAGAAGCCCGCCTCGTACTGGCAGACCGCCCCGGTCCTCGCCGACTACTACAACCGGGCCAAGAACCGGCCGAAGCCCAAGGAAGTCGCGGTCGCCAACCGCTGCAAGATCCAGACCGGGAACCTCGACTCCACCGAACTCGACTTCCAGACCCCCGAGTACACGGTGAAGCCCGACATCGACCCCGACAAGTGGGAGGCCAGCCGCGGCATCGCGCACTCCTACGGCTACAACCAGAACGAGCCCGAGGAGGACCACCTCACCTCCGATCAGCTCGTCGACTCCCTCTCCGACATCGTCTCCAAGAACGGCAACCTCCTCCTGGACGTGGGTCCCAGGGCCGACGGCACCATTCCCGAGATCCAGGCGAGCCGCCTGAAGGACATCGGCGCCTGGCTGCGCACCAACGGCGAGGCGGTCTACGGCACCACGTACTGGCACCACGCCGAGGAGCCCACAAGCGACGACAAGATCCGCTACACGGTCAAGGACGGCGCGCTCTACGCGACGACTCTCGAATGGCCGGGCACGGAACTCACCCTGGGAGCGGACACTCCGGTACGGAACAACTCCCGCGTCACCCTCCTCGGCGGCGACGGCAAGCCCCTCCCCTGGCGCAAGGACGCCCGGGGCCGCGTCGTGGTGAAGACCCCCGCGACCGCCCCCGCACACCTGGGGCACGCCTACGTCTTCGCGGTGACCACCCCGGGCGTGCACAGCCTGATCCGCACCCGCACCGAACTCCCGGCCGAAACCACCCCCGGCGCCACCGCCAAAGGCACCCTCCACCTCACCAACACCTCGCGCCGGTACGCCCCTTCGACCCGTCTCGGCCTCACCGGCCCGGCGGGCTGGCAGGTCACGCCCGCCTCGACCCGGCTGAGGCCCCTGCCGCCGGGCGCCGGTACCGCGCTCCCGATCACGGTCACCCCGCCCGCGTCGGCGGCCCCCGGGACGTACGACCTGAACATCACCGTCCGCCACAACGGCCTCACCAGCACCGTCAAGGTCACGGTGAACGTCGCGCACCCCAACCTCGCGCAGGGCAGGCCCGCCGCCCAGCAGAGCACGGGTTACGACGCTCCGGCGGCCCGCGCGGTCGACGGGAACACCAACGGCGCGTTCGACGGCGGTTCGGTGACCCACACCGCCGAGCCGTCGAAGCAGGCCTGGTGGCAGGTCGATCTCGGCAGGCAGGCCGAGCTCAGCGAAGTGGACGTGTGGAACCGCACCGACTGCTGCGCGGAGCGCCTCAAGAACTACTGGGTGCTGACCTCCGGCTCCCCGATCACCGCCGACGGACTGGCGGAGGCCCGTAGCACCCCAGGCGTCACGGCCGTCCGCGTCACCGCACAGGCGGGCAGGCCGAGCCGGATCGCGCTCCCGGCCGGGACGGCCGGACAGCACGTCCGCATCCAACTGGAATCCGCCACCGACCCGCTGACCCTGGCCGAGGTCCAGGTGCGGGGCCGAGCCGCCAACTGACATACCGCACCGCGGAACTGACGTACCGCACCACAGAGAGACACCGCACCACAGAAAAACGTACCGCACCACAGAATCGAGGCTCCATGCGTCGCGCCGTACCCGTCCTGTCCCTCCTCGTCGGCCTGCTCGCCACCGCCCTGACCGCCCCCGCCTCGGCGGCCCGCGCGGCACCCGGGCCGGTGCCCGACGTCGTGCCCCGGCCCACCTCGTGGACCGATCTGGGCGGGTCCGGCGCGCTCTCCGCCCGCAGCCGGATCTTCGTCGTACCCCGCACCTCCGGCCCCACCGGAAACACCCTCCCCGCCGCCCGCAGCGACCTCATCGCCCCCTCCTCCCAGTCCCCGGTCCAGGTCGCCACCCAGCTCCGTACGGACATAGCCGAGGTCAGCGGCCTCACCCTGCCGGTTCGCACCGACGCCCAGCGGGCCACCGCCGGCGACATCGTGCTGCGGCTCACCGACGACAGGGCGCTGGGCGCGGAGGGCTACCGGCTGGACAGTTCCTCGGCGGTACGGATCGAGGCCGCCTCCACCCACGGCCTCTTCTACGGCACCCGCACGCTGCTCCAGCTGCTGCGCGCCGCCCCCGGCCACCGCGCCCTGCCGCGCGCCCGCTCCCTGGACGTACCGGCGCAGCGGATGCGGACGGTGATGCTGGACGCGGGCCGCAAGTACTGGCAGCTGCCGTACCTGGAGAACCTGATCCGGAGGATGGGCGACCAGAAGCTCAACACGCTCTTCCTGCACCTCTCGGACTCCGAGGGCTTCCGCCTCAACAGCCCGAAGTTCCCCGGCCTCGCGCACCCCGCGAAGAGTTACAGCCGTGCCGACATCGAGCGGCTGAAGGTCTTCGCCGCCCGCCATCACGTCCAGATCATGCCGGGAATCGACGTCCCCGGGCATGCCACCGTGCTCACCGAGGCGTTCGGGATCGGCTTCGGGGACGGGCCGGATCCGTGCACCCAGGCGCAGACCCACTCGCATCTGACGCCCAACTGGATGATCGACATGACCAGTTCACGGGCGCTCGCGAAGTCCAGGGAGATCGTCGCGGAGTTCGCGGGCTGGTTCGACGCCCCGCTGTTCAGCATCGGCGCGGACGAGCTGCCCGGTCAGCTCGCCGAGTGCGCCCGGGTGAAGGACCACCTGGCGGCCGATCCGGCCGTCTCCACCCTCGGCGATCTGCTCAACCAGTACATCAACACCCTCGACCAGGTGATCACCGCGCAGGGCAAGCGCACCGCCGTGTACAACGGCTCGGAGCACATGAGTGCCCCGCAGCAGAAGGTGAATCCGTCGGTGGTCTTCATGACCTGGGAGGGCTCCGGGACCGATCCGATGATCCCCGGCCACGACGAGATCGCCATGGGCCCGTTCTACGTGACGCCGAACAACTACCACAGCCTCTACCCCAACGAGCCCTGGATGTACGGCACCTGGGCGCCCAGCACCTCCCCCGACATGCTCGGCTCGATGATCACCAACTGGGCGGACTACAACTTCTGGGCCGACGACGAGTACTTCGAGCAGCACACCCGGGCCCCCCGCGCCGTCCTCGCCGACCGCTCCTGGAACGCCTCCCCGGCCCCCGACACCCTTTCCGACTTCCGGACCCGGCTGGCCAGGATCGGCGATCCGCCGGGCGTCACGGCTCCGGTGTCCAAGCCCCGCACCGGCGCGTCCAGGCCCTCGCACCACTGGACCTTCGAGCCCAGGCCGTACCCCAGGGGCTGGACCTGGGCGGGCAGCCCCGGCAACACCCTGTACGCCGAGGACAGGGCGGGCTCGCTGCCCGGGACCTCGTACATCATCAACAACCCCACGCCGGTCGCCGACGGGATCCGGGGCCGGGCCTGGCGCTTCGACAGTGACCGGGACGGGGTCGGTTTCGGCGGTGTGGACGTGGCCGAGCCGTGGACGGTCTCGGCCTGGGTGCGCTCGACCGGGAGGACCGCCGACCAGGTGCTGCTCAGCTCCGCGGCGGGCGCGCTGAAGCTCCAGCAGTGGGGCACCGGCCGGGTCGGCTTCACCCGGTACGGCGTCGCCGACCACTCCTTCGACTACACGCTCCCGCTGGACGCGTGGGTGCAGCTGACCTGGGTCACCACCCCGGGCAGCACCACCCTCTACGCCGACGGTGAGCGCGTCGGTACGGTCGCCGCCTCGATGCCGCTGCCGCTGCGTTCGATCGGCGCCCCGAAGGCGGGTCTCCGCGGTGACCTGGACGAGGTCCTCACCTGGGACGCGGCGCTGACCCCGTCCCAGGTGCGTGACCGCTACACCGGCACCCGCCAGGCCTCGGGGAGCCGAATCTCCGCGGACCCCGGGAGCCGGATCCCCGGGGCCTGAATTCCCAAGGCCGGGTCGTCACCCCAGCGCGGCGACCCGGTCCCGATACCCCCGTACCGCCGCCGCGTCCCGGTACGGCTCCAGCCGCCGCTCGAACTCCCGCACATACTCGGTCGCCCGTGCCGAGCGCATCTCCGAGGCCTGCTGGGCCGCCTCGGCCCCCAGCGCACACGCCTGGTCAAGCTCCCCGAGCCCGAGCCTGGCCTGGGCGAGCACCACCCGGCAGAACAGCCGGCTGCGCGCATAGCCGTGCGGACGCAGCTGCAAGGACCGCTCGGCGTGCTGGGCGGACGCCCGGTACTGCTGGAGGTCCCGGTGGCAGTGCCCGAATTCGTCCGCCAGCTGCCCCTCGTCGAAGAACTTCGCCCAGTGCGGTACGTCGTCGCCCGGCCGGGACGCCTCCATCGCCCGTTCCGCCCGTACGAGGGAAGAGGTGCAGGCCCGGACCTCGCCGAGCACTCCGTGGCCCCGCGCCTCCACCGCGTGCAGCAGCGCCTGCACCACGGGCGGCGCGGAGGAACCGACCCCCTGCTGGGCGACCCGGGCGAGCTGGACGGCCTCCCGCCCGTGCCCGAGGTAGACGGCCTGACGGCTCATGGTGACCAGGACGTACGAGCCGTAGGCCCGGTCGCCCGCCGCCTGCGCCAGCCGCAGCGCCTGGACGAAGTAACGCTGGGCGAGCCCGTGGGCGGCGATGTCGTACGAGGTCCAGCCCGCGAGCCGGGTGAGGTCGGCGGCGGCCGAGAACAGCCGTCGCCCGGCCGCCTCCCCGTAGACCCCGCGCAGCATCGGCTCGGCCTCGTGCTCCAGGTAGCGGACCAGGGCCTGGCGGGCGTGACCGCCGCCGTACGCGTGGTCCAGGGTGCGGAAGAGGTCGGCCACCGAGCGCAGGGCCGCGATGTCCCCGGAGGTGACCCGCTGGCCGGGACCCCGGTCGGTCTGCCGCTGGCGGGGCATGGTGAGGCCGGGCGGCCTGCCTTGGGCGGGGACTCTCGCCGGTGCCGCCCCGTTGGCCTGCGGGGGTGGCTCGGCGCCCCGGCCGACCCGGTCGTCGGCGCGGCCGATCAGCCAGTCCCGGCTGGGGACGACGAGTCCGGCCGGGGTGAAGGCGATCTTGCGGAGTTCGGCGTGGCTGCCGGAGTCCTTGCGCCAGAGCCCGCTGACGATGTCGACGGCCTCTTCGGGGGTGGCCGCGAATTCGAGCCCCGCGTACACGGGGGCGCAGGCGTCGAGCCCGAGGTCCTGGGCGGACAGTCGTCTGCCGAGCCTCCTGGTGAACACTTCGGCGATCAGTGCGGGGGTGGTGCCGCGTGGTTGCTGGCCGCGCAGCCAGCGGGTGACCGACGTCTTGTCGTACCGAAGGTCGAGCCCGTGCTCCAGGCCGAGCTGGTCCACCCGTCGGGCCAGGCCTGCGTTGGAGAATCCCGCTTCTGCGATGAGCGCGGCGAGCTGTCGGTTGGGGATGCGCTGCGGAGGTCGTTCCGTCATCAGCTCTGAGCTCTCCTGCCTTCCGGGCCCCGGGTGGCAGCCCTCATGGAACGGCGCGAATTTAGCGATAACGGGCCCTTCAACCAGCCTCTGCGCCCCTACTTCATCCGATCGTGTGACGATTCACCGAAGGCGCTGACGGCAACCCCGTCGATCGCCCTGCCCATGGCCCCGCCTTTCCGCCGCCGTACAGTGGCCCGGGGCGTGGCGATACGAAGGAGACACCACCGTGAGTGAGCTGCGGTTTGTCCGACTGGGGTTCGGCGACGATGCCGTCGAGTACCAGGAGGCATGGCAGAAGCAGCGTGAGGTGCACGCCGCCCGTTTCGCGGACGAGGTGCCGGACACCTGTCTGCTCCTGGAGCACCCGCCCGTCTACACCGCCGGACGGCGCACCCAGGACAGCGAGCGCCCCCTGGACGGGACGCCCGTGGTGGACGTGGACCGGGGCGGCAAGATCACCTGGCACGGTCCGGGCCAGCTCGTCGGCTACCCGATCCAGAAGCTGCCGCGTCCGGTGGACGTGGTGGCGCACGTACGCCGACTGGAGGACGCCCTGATCCGGGCCTGCGCCGAATTCGGTCTGGAGACCACCCGTATCGAGGGCCGCAGCGGAGTGTGGGTGCTGGGCGATCCGGTCGAGCAGCGCCCCGCGATCGGCGGGCTGTCGCTGGACTTCGACCCCCGGCTGTCCGACCCCGAGTTCGACGCCCGGCTGAACGGTCCCCAGTACGCGCCGTCCAACGCCGGTCAGCGGCGCGAGGACCGCAAGCTCGCCGCGATCGGCATCCGGGTCGCCAAGGGCGTCACCATGCACGGGTTCTCGCTGAACGTGAACCCGGACAACACCTGGTTCGACCGCATCGTCCCGTGCGGCATCCGCGACGCGGGCGTCGCCTCGCTCGCGAACGAGCTGGGCCGGGAGATCACCATCGCGGACGTCCTTCCGGTGGTGGAGAAGCACCTGAACGCGGTGATGGCCGAGGCCACCCCCGCGCCCCGGGTCGTGGAGAAGGCCCCGCAGGACGCCCCGCAGAGCCCGCAGGCTGCCGAGAAGGCCCCGGAAACGGCCTCCGCCTAGGGAATGCCCTTGTCCGGGCGCAGGTTGACCGGACGTAAAGCCATACAAATATCGGGCGTACCCTGGTGTTCGCCGAAGAATCGAAGTCGTAGGGAGCTGGACGTGTCCGCTGTCGCACCCGACGGACGCAAGATGCTGCGTCTGGAGGTCCGGAACAGCCAGACCCCCATCGAGCGCAAGCCCGAGTGGATCAAGACCCGGGCGAAGATGGGTCCCGAGTACACCAAGATGCAGGCCCTGGTGAAGGCCGAAGGACTGCACACGGTGTGCCAGGAAGCTGGTTGTCCCAACATCTACGAATGCTGGGAGGACCGCGAGGCGACCTTCCTCATCGGCGGCGACCAGTGCACGAGGCGCTGTGACTTCTGCCAGATCGACACCGGCAAGCCCGAGGCGCTGGACCGTGACGAGCCGCGCCGGGTGGGCGAGTCCGTGGTCACCATGGACCTGAACTACGCCACCATCACCGGCGTCGCGCGCGACGACCTTCAGGACGGCGGCGCCTGGCTGTACGCGGAGACGGTCCGCCAGATCCACCAGCAGACGGCCGGCCGCGAGACCGGCCGTACCAAGGTGGAGCTGCTCGCTCCGGACTTCAACGCCGTCCCGGCGCTCCTCGAAGAGGTCTTCGCGTCCCGCCCCGAGGTGTTCGCGCACAACGTGGAGACGGTGCCGCGCATCTTCAAGCGGATTCGCCCGGGCTTCCGTTACGAGCGTTCGCTGGACGTCATCACGCAGGCCCGCGCGGCCGGTCTGATCACCAAGTCGAACCTGATCCTCGGCATGGGCGAGACCCGTGAAGAGGTCAGCGAGGCGCTGCGCGATCTGCACGAGGCGGGCTGCGAGCTCATCACCATCACCCAGTACCTGCGTCCCTCGCCGCGCCACCACCCCGTCGAGCGCTGGGTGAAGCCGATGGAGTTCGTCGAGCTGAAGGACGAGGCCGACGAGATCGGCTACTCCGGTGTGATGTCCGGGCCGCTGGTCCGCTCCTCCTACCGCGCGGGCCGTCTGTACGGCCAGGCGATGGAGCGTCGCGGGACTCCGGTGGCCGGCGCCCGGGCCGTATAACGGCCGGCACCGCCCGAGAGGCCGTGTGAGTCGCCGCACAAGCGGCGCTTGACCGGTGACTGCCGTAATGATGCGGCCCGTACAGCCCCCGCAGGTCGGGGCGTCGTACGGGCCGCATCAACGTTTTCACCCGTACCGTCAAGGTTTCATCGGTGTTTGACCGGTCGGTCACGTGCTGGTAACACCAATCAGTGACCCTGGGTTCACGCACCGCAGTTCTCCGGTCACGCCGTTACGCCGTATCTATGAGGGGGACCCCCGACATGCAGGCCGTACGCGCCAACGCCCTCCCGTCCGTCACCGACGCACTGCGCCTCGTCGAGTCGCTGCTCATCGGCACCGGCCAGCGCACCGCCCGCCGCAACGCCTGGACCGCCGTGCTGGACGACCGGCGCCGGGCCAAGGACAGGGTGGAGACGGAACACGTACTGGAGGCCGTGTCCGCTCGTACGTCCTAGGCAACGTAAACTTTCTCGCATGGCGAGGAAGGAACGCGCAGCGAACGCGGACACTGCGAACCCCGGGCGACTCAAGCAGATTGCCCAGACCTACAAGATGACCCGGCGGCACGACCCCAAGGTGGGTCTGATCGTCGCGGGCGTGGGCATCGTCATTTTCGGTGTCCTTCTCGGCCTCGGGTTCTTGATCGGTCACCCGGTCTACCTGGGCATTCTCGGCTTCCTGCTGGCGTTCCTCGGGATGGCGATCATCTTCGGGCGCCGCGCCGAGCGCGCCGCGTTCGGGCAGATGGAGGGACAGCCGGGGGCCGCCGCGGCGGTGCTGGACAACGTCGGCCGTGGCTGGACCACGACCCCCGCTGTGGCGATGAACCGCAGCCAGGACGTCGTCCACCGGGCCGTCGGCAAGGCCGGCATCGTGCTGGTCGCCGAGGGCAACCCGAACCGGCTCAGGACGCTGCTCGCGGCCGAGAAGAAGAAGATGGCCCGCATCGTCGGCCCCGAGGTTCCGGTGCACGACATCATCGTGGGCAACGGCGAGGACCAGACCCCGCTGAAGAAGGTCCGCACCAAGATGCTCAAGCTGCCCCGCCCCCTCACCGGCCCGCAGGTCACCGCGACCAACGACCGGCTGCGTGCGATGGGCGACCTGATGAGCAACATGCCGCTCCCGAAGGGCCCGATTCCTGGGCGTGGGAATGCTGGTCGCCCCCCTCGCGCACGCTAGTCGCGGCCAGGATTACACCAGGTCGCACCCTTCCAGTCATCTCCATCCTTGGGAGCCTGTGCCGGGGGGCCACAGGCTCCCCGGCACAGCCGTTCATGGCCTCTATGACGCGCTCCCAACGCCCCTGACTGCTCCACCTCTTCCAGTGCCCTACAAGGCCCGTAGAGCCGTACTCAGCGTCAAGCTCCGGCCATGCAACACCGGTACGCGCCTTCTTCAAGAGAGCTTCCAGCACTGTCCTCGGGGCCAAACCGCCCCGCTGACGTGGCCGTAGTCCACCATGCGGGAAGCCCTCTAGCTCGACAATCCGGTCCCACACCTGGTCGTCAAGAACCGGAACCCCTCTTTCACGCTCCTGGAACCACTGACCGACAGGACAAGCCAGCCCTCTTCGCATCGGAGGCGGAGTTTCAAGGATCTTGACCTCTATATCCAGCAGAGCAAGTAACTCAGCCTGCTGCACCTCGGAGAAATTAACCAACCGGTTCTGAGCAGAGGCGGCAAGTGAATGAAGGTCCTTCAACCTTTGGCCAGTCTGCTGGGCGTCTGACTGCCAAGATTCAATATCAGCCCTCTCACTGCGCAGCTCCTCAATCTCCGCGTACAACGGCTTTAGCTTTCGCTCTACTGCAACTTCAGCAGCCCGGCCTACAAGACCTTGCCGAGTAACCTGCTTTGCAGCCACAGCCATCATCAGATCAATCGTGCCATCTTTCTCCGCGATCTTTTGATCGAGCGAAGCAAGCCGGGATGAGTAGTCGATTTGCTTCGATGTCGCCCTACTCGTCCACTCTTCGGCCAATGACACGAGCCGACTTCTATCCCTCAGCAAGTCACAGACGTTTTTCCAAACCCATTCTTCAATTCCTTCAGCCCACACCTGAGGGCAGGAACACCCTCCTGCACCCGCGTACTCTTCCCTTTTACCGGAGCACACATAGTGAGGGCTCTCCACCTTCGAAGGGCTGCTACCAATGTAGTGGCCCCCGCATATACTCAGCAGTCGGCCTGACAACTGGTACACCCTCCCAGCTACGGAGGGCGCTCGGACAGGCTTACTTCCAGGGCCACACAACTCGGCAACCTCTTCGGGGGTAAACATTTCGGGCAGCTTTAGGGTAACCGACTCCCCCCAAATGGGGTTTCCGGCAGCATCTATCTGCGCACCGTTTTCAACGTTCCGGAATATGTACTCGGCATTCAAGAGACCGTCATTCAGCAAACGCCCACGAATGTTTGCAGCAGACCACGGCTTACCTGACCGCGTGTAGAATCCCTCAGCGTTCAGGTACGAGGCAACTCTATTCCAGTTCCTTTTCACACGGACAGCTACATTCCGAGCAAAGCGCAGCACGTCAGCTTCGTGTACCGCCTCGCAGGGGAAGGTTCGAGTGCACGCACTACCCCCATCACATACATCGAGCGCAAGTAGCTGTTCGCCTTTGACGCCTTGATTTTCAATGCGGTACCCATAGCGAGCTTGCCCCCCGGGGAACCCGCCCATCTCGGCTTTCTGCTGTATGCCACCCTGGGTACGCATTCGGATCTTCGCTAGTTCCTTGAATGCCTCGTTGGCCTTGTCGCGCATCCGCGACTCGCCCTCTTCTGTGGTGTTATCGATATCTTCATCCGCAACGGCCACAAAGATGCCAAGATCCTCAAGAGCGTAAACCCACTCCCAAAAAACGCGGTTCTTCCTGCCGATGGCCCGCGTCTCATACACACATACAAGATCAAACGGGCGGGGTTGTTGAACGGCAAGTTCCATGATCTTGGCGGCACCGTCTCGCAGTTCCCAAGGCAGGGTCCCCGACTCGCCCTCGTCCGGGAAGGTTCCCACGTGAACCCATTGCTTTCGAGCGATGTGGGCAGCGGTGCGCTTCCCCGTGTAGGCGATGCCATAACCTTTTGCCTGGTCTTCGGTAGAAACGCGCAGATAATCAACGGCCCGAAGATTCCCGGCCTGGTTGCGGGCTGCAATATTGATCGCAGATATGACAGACTTACCCATGTCAGTCCTCCCAGACTGGCCAGACCCCGGGGCGCTTCCAACGCCGCCGGGGTCACCCATGTGATGCCGCAACTGTACGACAGTCAGGCGCAGTTGGGGCCGAAGAGCATTTCAAGCAACCTTCGATGTGCCGCGTCAGCCTCCAAACCTTCCGCTGGACGCCATGTGACCTGCGGTGACACATCCGCTGTGCGGTGCTGCCGTGAGGTCTCACCACTGCGCCCACCAACACCACCTGAAGCGGCCTCGGCCAACCGTCCACCGTCGCCGCTCACCACAGCCGTCGGCGCTTCGCCTCCCGGCTCACGGCCTCGAAGCAGGCCCCAAGCGAGATGGCCTCAGCGTCCTCAAACTCACCTGGGTAGTGATGCGCGTGATCCACGCGCTCCCAAAGGGCCTTATACAAAGTGCTGATATCAACGTCAGGGATGGCACTCAGATCAACCGACTCCACCAGCAGGCCCCCTCAGATCAGATATGAGCTGCTCCACCGCTCGATCATCCTTGCCGTCACAGACATCCAAATAGTTCGCCAGCGCCCGACGAATCAGCAGCAACTCATCAGCAGAGAGCCTCACTTCAACTCCCAGGTATCTGCTTATTGCCATCAGCGGTTCTCCTCCAGCCACGGGAGGTCAAGGGCGTGAGAGCCTTCCTCCACCCTGAAAATGAGCTGCCACTCATCCCCGAGCCTCCAGTAAATTTCCCCGCCTCTGACGCCCTGATAGGTGTGCGCGAATTCATGCCCATCCCAGCGGACATGCGGGGGCCTCTCCCAGCCCACACCAGCCTGAGCGCCGAGGAGGGACTCGTGATACCTGATCTCGGGGCTTCGCCCCGGAACGATGGAAGCGAACACCTCCGCCTGAAGCATGCGCCGGAAGCCGTCGCAACGGGCCTCCATCTTGGTCGGCATCAGTCGAGCCCCTCTATCTGCTCTTCCCAGATGACCCGGGCCCGCTCGATTCCGGATCCCACGACGCCCTCCAAGGCTTCCCCGCCGGCACCGATTGTGTGGCTCGTACGCTGCCCCTTGGCAACCCCCAGCGATGTGTAAGGCCCGTAAACAGACCTCACAGTCTCGGTGTCGCTGTAGATGCACCGCTTACGCCTCTCGGGGTCCTCGCTGTGCCACAGGTAATCAGGGTTGTGCGCCCATGCCTTTCGCAGGACGACCACCCGGTAAAACTCAGTGTCATCATCAGCCATTTGCCGTGCTGCCATCAGTCCTCATCCCCTTCAATAACGGTGTGCGGGGTACTCATTACCGCAACCCAGTAGTCAGAGGTCATTTCCCGAGCCAGATCCGAAGGGACGCCGGCACTCACAGCAGTGCGGCAGATCAGGCCTGCCAGTTCCACAACCACCAGGGCGTAAGCCGCCTGGACCTTTGCCCGCTCTGCATTGATCTCAGATTCAAGGGCCTGAACCATTGACTCGAAGCTTTCGTCATCCATTCCAGACCTCGTATCGCATGTTGTCCCCAGCCCGCCACTCCAGGTCTGTGGCCCCCTGACTGGAATCATCAATGTGACTTACTTCAACGGTCGCCCACTCATCGTCTGGCTCCCAAATGGCTGGCTCGATGATGAGCCCATACTCCAGGCTCAGGGCGGTGAGCTTCTCCAGAAACTCCGGAATGTCTTGGTACTTGATCTCGCTCAATGCTTGCTCGCCTCCAGCTCCAGGACGCTCCCCCAGGAACGCCCGCCTATCTCGACGTCAGTGGGAATAAGGACACCCCTGAATGTGAACTCCATGATCTTCGCTGCTTCCCTCGCCAGATCCTTTGCCTCTTTCTCCGGGAAACTGAAGATCAGTTCATCATGGATTGGGAGTCGCATCAGATCCGTGAATCCGGCCTCCGAGAGATTCAGGATTGCTCGGGCAGTCACATCACGACTGCCGCTCTGAACCGCATAGTTCTGGGCGCTGTATTCGCGGCCCCGGTCTACTGGGAGCCTCCGGCCTGTGGCTGTGTAGATATAACCACTCTTCCGGGCTTCTTCACTCAGACCCTTCGAGTACTTACCTACGCCAGGGTAAGTATCTCCGAATGCTCCGATGATTCTCTTTGCGGTTGCCTCATCAATTCCATCTCCCATGAGGGCCCTCCAACCACCACCGAATACAGTCAGAAAATTCGCGCGTTTCCCAAACTTGCGAGGAACTCCCGCAGCATCAGCGGTTATCTGGTGGAGGTCAAGCCCCTCCCTGAAAGCCTGCAACATAGTGGGATCTCGGCAGAGAGCTGCCAGAAAGCGAAGCTCCATGGTCTTGTAGTCGATACTGCAACTGACGTGCCCCTCTTCAGCCAGGAACATATGCCGAACGTATCCAGAACCAGCGGGGAATGTCTGGGCTGGCACACTGCCAGTAATTGTCATCCTCGCTGTCCTGGCAGCCAAGGAATTCAATGATGCGTGCACCCTGTCTGAGGAATCCCTGCCAGCCAGGGCATTTTGAAACCAGGTCTTGCGGAACTTCCCGGCACGCTTGGCGTCGATTACCGCTTGCGCCAGTGGGTGGTCAATAGACTGCAACACAGCATCGTCAACAGAAGTATTTCCCTTTGGCGTCTTCTTACCCAGCCTGGATCCATGCCCGAGCCGAGTGAACGCCTCAACTAGCTGATCTGTGCTGCCTACCTTGCTGACTCCATAGGAGAGAGCTGTATAGGCCGCCTCCTCCTGCTTCGCTGTCAGCTCTGCACAGCAGCGCTCCGCGTACTCGACATCGAGGAGATAGCCAGTCCGCTCCATCTGGGCACAGGCATGGGCTAGTCGGTGCTCCCAGCCAATGAGGCCGGAGGCCTTAGACCTCGCCGGCACCAGGGGATAGAGGATCTTGAATAGCCGATAGGCAAACACGGGGTCCATCCCTGCGTACAGCAAGAAATCGGGATCCTGGAGTTCCACCACCTTCCACATGACCGCCTTGGTGGTCTTGTACTTCTTCGCCAACTCCCTTGCGGAGCCTTTGACTTCGTCAGCCGCCACCGGGTCGATGTAGTGCCGAACGAGGTCTTCCAGGCTCAGACCTGGGCCGCCCTCTCGGGTGGCCCTCGGATCCACCAGGTGGGCCAGCAGCTTGGTATCCCAGACCTTGGGTGCCAGCTCCTCCATGGGGATGCCTAGGCACTCCTCCACTACGTGGAGGTCGTACGAGGCGTTCTGAGCCACCAAGGCCTCAACACCTCGGAGGGCCTGGACCACAGCGGCCCCGTACTGGGGGCCCGCCTCCACGGGGACCACCCAGGACTCGGCCCCTGTACCGAACTGCGCCAGGCGGAGGCGGAACCCCCCTGACTTGGCATGCCACCAGTCCAAGCCTGTTGTCTCTGTGTCCCAGCCCAAAGCCGGATGGCGTCGCCAGAAGGCCTCAAAGGCCTTCAGATCCTCAGGTGACTCAACAACATTGATCTGGATGGGCTGCCCTCGCAGCCGGTACAGAATCTCTCGCATTGCCCTCCCTCAGGGGCTAGCTGATGAAGTCGCGGACGAACGAGAAGCTCACGCAGAACAGAACAAGACCGAATCCAGCTCCGAACCCGAGGACCATTCCGGTCCAGAGATCAGTCAATGACTTCACGTCGACTCCTTTAGGTGGTTCAGGAACGCCCTGCCTATGTGCTCCGTGTACACAGGAGGGATGCACTCACGGATTCCCTCACGGGACATCCAAGGGACTTTCAGGTCAGACTTGGCGTCCTCTACGCCGATGAAGTTCCCGACGTATACACCCATTTCCTCAGGCTGTCGGCGGCGCCCCATCTTGGTTTGGCGCCTGATGTGTTCGGGGTGCTCGGGAGGCCTCAGGTCCCATCCACCAGCCTCAAAAAGGCGATGCCGATAAGTGTGGAGGCCGAAGGACGCACCGCAGAAGAGGACTGGATCCCGCATTTCTGGTGCTGCGCCCATGACGTTCTCAATCACCCAGGGGATCCCAACAGCGTTGAGCGCATCCCGAGTTGGGGCCAACAAGTCTGGGTGATCGTTCTGCCGTATTCGCTGCGTCTTGCTGTAGAGCTGGCACGGCGGGGACGCATGTATGAAATCGAATCGGTGGCCGTAGGTGAGGAGGAACTGAATAGCCTCGGCCTGTATGAACTCATAGGGATAGCGGGGCTGGAGGCTGATATCTACGCCCACCAGTTCAAACCCCGTGCTGTAGTAGCCCGCTCCTGCGCCTCCCTGGCAGCAGTAGAGGTCAAGAACTTTGGGGATCGTTAAACCCGCCTATGCAGTTGTGTATTCGGTTGTAAGAGGGGGCCGAGCCGAGCCCAGCCCCCTCCGGTTACGCGGTACTACTTGGCCTTGTAGGTGCCGTCCTTCTGGCGCCAAAGGGGGTCACACTGGGACGACTTGGGTTCGGCCTGGCAGAACATGGCCGCCCAAGTGCCCTTCTCCACCAGCTTCCGGCCGTGAGTGCAGTCGTCATCGCCAGCACTCTCCTTGGCGACGACTCGCCCGCCCTTGAACTCCTTGGGGCCATTTCCCGAGGGGGCGGGGCCGTAGACGCTCTGAGCCTTGGTTGAGGCCTGGCTCAGCAGCTCCGGAACTCCGTTGTCAATGAAGGCCTTCAGCACGGCTGCGTTGTTCTTCGCCGCCTCATCCGGGGTCATGCCAGAGGACCGAAGGACCAGCCAAGGGGCATCAAATCCGGCACCAAACTTGATGGTGTTCGACGCCTCAAAAGGGTTAGCAACATTCTCAGAAATCTCGGTCAAGTTCTCTTCTTTCTTAGGGGTGTTGGACTCGCCCCAGGGGGACGGTCCGCCAAAGGGTGTGGTCAAACTCGGTGGCTCCTCAGGTCTCGGTTCATCTGCCGGGCCAACATGTCTACGGCCCGGTTGGCAGCCTTGCGCTCTGTGTCGCCTTCACAGGGGATGCCAAATACGTACCGCCTCATTGCCCTTTCCCTCTGATCCTTAGGGAGCCGGTCCAGGGCCTTGTCTGCATCCAGTCGGGCAGACACGAGATTGTCAGTGATACGGCAGCCGAGAAGGTCATCCCTACGCCCCATCATCTGGCCTATCTCTTCGTCAGAGTAGATAAAGGAGGCAAGGGCCAATCGGGCCTCAGTGGGGGTGTAGTAATACTGCTCGTCATTGACGTCCCGGGCGTCTCTTTCCCGGGAGGCGTATTGCTGTCCGATCATCTTGCAGAAGCCCCACAGGAAGCCTTGATTCTCTGCATGCGGCTCAAGCGCCGTGCGCTGCTCATAGCAGGCCATCAAAATCTCTTGCTTGACATCGTCCTTTTCAACGATGGGCCAACTGGCGGCAATGGACCGTGCCACCTTGTCCGCTGTATCAGCCATAGAGGCCCAGTCGATCTCTGTCAAAAAGTCACGCCCCTTACGAACTTTCCATCAGGCCCCCTGCTCGGACCCCCGTACAACTCCCCTTCGACGATGAATGAGCCGTCTCGGGCGACGTCTACAGCAACCGGCGCCACCTGCTTGTCAGTCACATAGAGGATCGCGAATCCCGACTGCCAATTAGCTACACCACCAGGGCCAAGGTAATTCGCTTTGGAAGGTGCCATCAAATGACCCACTTCGAGCCCCCATCGGATGCCTCGCCGGCCACCCTGGTGCCCTGTACCTACCCGCTGCACACCAAGCCGATGGGTATGCCCCATGACCACATTTGTATCTGCCTTGAGTGCGTGCCGAAGGGCAGTCTTACCGGCTTCCTGAGAAAGGCCCTTGATTTCATGTCCGTGCATCAGGGCTGTATCCGGCCCCACCTTGAAAAATGGCGGAATGAGGTCAACGCCGAAACCATCAAAATCAAGGAGTTTGGAAAAATGGAAGGCGTCCGCATATTCGGCCAACGCCGGGGCCTGCGCCGATAGATACGTTCTCGGCCGTAGGTCGTGGTTTCCCTCTAGGATTCCAAACGGCCCGCTCCATCGTGCTCTGATGGGCTCCAGAAACACACGCTTAGTGGTCTCGGAATCCCTCCTTACATGCTGCTCGTACTCAAGGCGTGTGCCCGTGCTCCACCGTGACGGAGTGGGATAATCGCAGAGATCGCCAATTTGGTACAGCTCATCGAGATCGTAATCACCGATGAAGGTGATCAGGTTTTTCAGTAGCTTGGATGCATGGTATGGAATCTGCACATCCGGTATGACAACAATTTTCTTCAAACGCGCTTCCCCATGGCTGCCTCATACGCACCTTCCCAGGAATAGCCACTGTCCTGGTATTCCTGAATGCAGTCAAAAGTGCGCAGGGTAGGCGAGGAAAGGGACGGGAACAGCTTCGAAAAAACCTGTTGTGCGGCATTGCCCTCATGCATGGCAAGCTCTTCGAGGGGCACCCCCAGCCGGTACGCCACGTGCCCAAACAAACAACCGGGCCCTACCAGGCCCCCACTCACATTGGTGTGTACGTAGTAACACGCGTCGCCATTCTCCTGATGCGCCGGCGCCTGGTAGACACGCTCGGGATCATGTTCAACGACTTCCTGAAGCATGGCAATGGCCTCTGAATCAGCGTGTGTGTTCATGCGGCCCACTTCCCCATGACGCTCTCAAGCGTCACCTTGAATATCGCGTCTGCCTGCGTGTGGTAAACACAGACACCCTCAGGCTTCGAAAAGAAGGGCGAGGCAATGGAACCGATCTGGTGGAGGTTTCCCAAAGCCCGAACGATTTCTGCCTCACTGAAGGGACCCCGGTACATGACCGGCACTACTTCGATGTATGAATCCCCCGCCTTCCGGCGCATCAGATCACCCCAACGGGAAGTATTAAATAGGCTGAAGGTCCGGTAGGGTACCCCATAGCCCCTCTGAATTCCCTTGCCCCACCACTCGCCGTAATGAGTGCCAGGTCCAAGCAGGCTTGCCAGGAAATTGGAATTCTCGTGAACCCACTTGGCGAAACCGTAATTGTCGCTTTCAGGCGTAATCAATCGCTTCCGCGACTGAGCAGCGACTACGTAGGCGCCTCGGTCGTCTTGGGCCACATGGATAGCTGCATTGGTACCGTCGATCTTTTCGGTAACAACGATCTCTCGAATGAGTCGGGCAGTCTTGGGCCATGCCTTGAACTCGATCTCAGCCACTTGCCTTCTCTTTCTTCAGCCGATCGATTTCTCGGTCGACGTACCATCGGGCCTTTTCTAGGTCTTCCAGCTCCGTGCTCGCGCTCTTGCGGCCGGCGCGAAGCGTGTACTTGACGACATTCCCGAGACAGAAACTGAGTCCCTCGGTCAAGTCAATGACCTCAAGCCCCTGAGGTAGCCACGTGTAGTGACTTGGGGAATTCACAGGATCAGAATCGGCAGGGCTGATCTCGTCTGCGTTTACATGCGAAGCGTGAGTAATCTTCCCTGCGTCAGCCTCCCAGGCCACCTCATAGGGATACGGCACTGTGGGGGCCTCATTCACCGACTTTACGCGCCCTCTCCGAAGCATTCCGCCTTGGCTGATCCAAACCTGATCACCCTCCGTGAACTTCAAATGCCCAGCCTCTCCGTCAAGGCCTGCGGCCCGTGCTCTATCAGCACTCGATTGCTGTCAAAACCATCAGGAAGACGAATCACTTTCGCATTACTCATTTCAGCGGCCAGAGCTTCCATGCAGTCCTGGCCGGCCTGGTCTCCCTCAGCTATCAGGTAGACCACCTCGTATCCGAAGAACGGCGGATGCCAGTAGTCCCGCCAGGAGCCCGTTCCGGGGATGCCAACCGCCGGCACGCCGACCACAGTCCATGCCAAAGCGTCGAATTCGCCTTCGACCACAACCATGAATGCACTGTCAGCGATCAGGGCACGTGTGTTGTGCACCCGGGGCGGATCACCGGGCAGGCTCAAATACTTACCATGGCCCTGGTGAATCTCCTTCTGATCGCTCAAGAACAGATACTCTCCATCGGCGCCCTTCACACACTGGTCTGCAACACATCGGAATCGGACAGAGGCAACGCCCTCCGCCCCGCCGGCGGGGCGGAGGTAAGGAATTGAAAGGAAACCGCGGTAGCGGTCATGACCAGGAAGCGCCGAATGGACGTAGCCCAGTCCGACCGACTCGGCTACGGGACCTAGGCCCCGAGCCCCCACGTACTCCTCCGCCGGGCTTCCCGGCATCATCTGGTGATACGTCCTCGCCGCGTCCCCAGCGCCGGCTACGTGCAAATTCTTGGGCGTCAGTGAACCCACATGACTCCTCTCTCATAATCACTGCATAGGAGTCCTCAGACAGTCGACAGACAAAGCAACTCCACCGGCAGGCAACGGTGTTGACCGAGGCACTAGGCGAAGAGTCGTCATGGAGAGGGCAGGAGACCTTTTGGTGACCGGCCCTCTCCTCGACCCGAAGCCCGTAGTAGTGCCGTAGGACTGCCGCTATGGGGGGCTTACTCATCCGGCCCATGGCCGGGCGTGTACCGAGGCCCCAAGGCCTCCCACGCGGGATAGGCCTCTAGGTAGTCGGCTGCTCTGCGGAGGACTTCAGGCCTGTCCCGCGCTCCGCGCGCCAGGAGCTGGGAGTTACAGCGGGCACAGAGCAACCCTCGAACCGCCTCCGTCCGATGGCAGTGATCCACCGCCAGATGCGTACGCCGGGTCTCCCGGCAGATGGCACAGCGGCCCTCCTGGTGGTCCAGGAGCTGCTTGTAGTCCTCGGCGCTCAGGCCGTAGGTCCGCTCGATCCGGCTGTCCCGGCTTGCCGTCCTCCTGGAGGACGTCCGACAGGTGGCGCAGACCCGCCCCCGGGGGCTTGAGAAGAACTTCTCAGCTCTGCTCTTGGTGCACTTCGCACAAGGCCTGTAGCCCTTGCGTACGGCCATCAGGCCGCCGCGCGGATAGAAGCCTCTAGCCGCAACTCGCGCTTCAGGTGGGCCTCTTGCTCGACAACCATCAACAGCGTCAGGATTGGCAGTACTTCAACCAGATCCTGAGTCTTGATGTGGATCACTGCGGTACCCACACCGCCCTTGGCGGCCTTCATCAGAACCGTGAACAACGCGTTCAGGCTGAACCACTTTGGATCCAACACAGTCACCACCAGGGCCACGGCGTCCGCCGGCACCCCGGATGTGTCCAGCTTCGGGAACATCTCCCCAAGGGAAGAAGTGAACTCCCGAGTGGCCGTGAAACCGCCCTTGATCTTTTCCTCAGTACCGAGCATTGCAATCCCCCCACAGGATTAAGAAGCGAAAGCTACTGGAAACTCTTCCTCCAGCTCCTCCAAGCGGAGGCTGGAGCGATTCAAACGGTAGCTGGCAAAGGTCTTACCACTACTGTCTTCAAAGCCCTCTCGGTTTTTCACCGGACTGAAATTGAGTATGCGTCCGCCCATATCGTCGATCTCTTTGTGGATGGTCAGCGCCCCGGCGGGAACGCGGGCGTTCTTACCCTTGATGCCGGAGAGCGGAATGGGGGTGAGCCCATCTGACCATTCGCCCGTCGTGTGATGGGTACCAAGGACGTGAGCGTCTGTCTCTCGGGCCATCTCCGAGAGATACTCACTCAGGTTCTCCAGCCCGAACGAGAAGCTCTCAGCATCCGACATCGGCCCCGTATCAACGTTGGTGATGTTGTCAACGCAGATGAGTTGAGGCAGACATCCAAAGGTCTCCAGGAACGCTAGGAGATCCTTTTCCATTTCACTCGGCGTTGGCCTGGCGGAGAAATTGAACCGCAGCCACCAACGTTCGCCAAGGGCTTTTCTGTAGTGCTCAAACTCTCCGGCCAAAAGGGCTGCCTTGACCTTTTTGGAGTCGTCGCCCGTAATCATTGCGGCGGCTCTGGCAACCTGAGTGGCAGCCGTGGAATCCGCACTGAAGTACAGGCAGGGAATGTTTCCGTAGGTCGCCAAATTCAGAGCAACGATGCTCTTTCCCGTCCCAGGGCCGGCAACTGCTAGGGAGAACTCCCCTCGCCGGAATTCGTACTCCATACGGGACAAACTCTTGAACGGGTTCGGGATCGGCTCCCCCGCAGACCCCCGGATCCTGACTGACTGCGTTAGTGAGTACATGCAGTTCCTTTACGGTCTCAACCATTTAATGTTTTGGCAACCACCAGGACAAAAAAAATGGTTACCTCTTGAAGCTGCAAGCATGTGAGACGTCGCAGAATCGACAGAGAAACCCGGGCTTGGCCGGGAAGTTACCAGCCTTCACGCCCTCGTCAAGAGCCTTGAACGACTCTCCTACTTCCTCTTCCGTGACTTTGGTGAGATCGACCGTACGGGAAAGGCCGCCCGTTTTTGCCAGGTACCAATCAGCGGAGTTAACCACCGCCCCCAACACCTTCCTAGCAAGGATCCCATACGTTTTCAACTGGAATTTGGATTTTGTGGATCCAGTCTTGAGGTCTCGGATTCTGAGTGAACCATCAGGCTCCGTGGGAACCTGATCAACGTAGCCCTGCACCTTGATGCCGGAGATCTCCGCAGTCAAGTGCAGCTCAATACCTAGTCTGCCCCCCTGAGACTTCCAGAGCTGTGGCTGATTCTTCTCCGCCCATGCCACATAGGCCGCAGTCTGCCTCATCCCCAGCGTGTACCGCTGGGCGATGTCGTCGGCCCCCGAGGGGCCGGCAGTCATCCACTTGTCCGTATCAGGCTCCTGGTCGAGCGAAGCGTTCGCAAGAGCGCTGTAGCGCTCGCTGTAGACCTCCTCAACCTCCGCACTGCCCATAGCCCGACCGCTGCCCTCGTATACCTCGCAGGCCTCGTGAAAGGCGGTTCCTTGGTGGGACCACGCCGCAGGCCTGGGGCTCACCTTTTCGACCCGTCGCAAGCGGTACTGTTCCGGGCACTTCTCATATTGTTCTACCTGACTCACTGAACGAGTCATGGTGGCTACTTTTTCAAACCGGGTGCTCATAAGGCCTTTCCTACATGAATCACGTGAACCGCGTAATGCGTCGAACAGAAGAGTTTCGGGTGGGGCCGATCATAATGATCCGTCTCCACCACAAAGTCCCTCCAGCTACCTGGCAGATCTCGCTCCATTTCCCTGACTGCTGCTACGTCCGAGGCCTGGATCAGATCACATTCGGCCATGTACCACACTGGGCCGTTTTCTGTCTGCCCACGACAGATCAACATTGACTCAGACCGGTAGATTTCGCGTACCTGACTTATGGAAACTCCAGACAGAACATGCCTGCCCGCCGTACCCGTGCTCACTAATTCGCCCCCCAGAGCGACAGGGCAGAATTCTCGGCCCTACGTGTGCGTAATAGGTCCTCCGCGCGCTCCCCAGAGCACGGAGGACCCTCCTGCATGGTCTTGCAATCAAGCTATCCCCAGCTCACATCACCCGGGGTGCTGGCTGGCACAGGCTCAACAGGGGGCTGTGGGGCCTCTACAGCAGCATGTGAGGTCTTCTGCCAACTCACGTCATCAGCGCTTGCCACCCCCGTCGCCCCAGCAGTCCCCAGGACCGCCAGCGCAATAACGGCGACCAATTTGCTACCCAGCCTGCTATGCATCTGCAACTCCTTCGGGGCATATGCCCCTAGATACACTGAGTGTTACCTGCGTAGGATCCGACAACTCGACTCCGACCAAGGCTGTTGGGAACCCGCAGGCCACCGGAGTTCTGCGCCTCCGATGCCCTGCCCCTCCGAAGGGACTTGGTCACATTCGGTAGCCTGGGGGCACTGCACAGGGAGTGGCAAGCGTTTGCAGGGGTCACATGTGTCCGCGCACAAAAAATAGGGGGCCAGAAGTGGGCGAAGAGGACATTGAGATGGTCGACACCGCCGACGCACTAGAGGCGATGGCCTTGCTCAAATCTGGGGCATACCCGCCGCTAGATCACCCGGGAATCAGCGACCTTGTCAGCCTGGGTGTGCTGAAGCGGCAGCCCATAGAGGGCCCTGACCATATGCCTTACGCCGTGCTGGATCCATTGGACGTGGGACAGCGTGTCCTCGAAGCCCGCCTAAAGAAGATTGTGGCAGACGCTGAGTCGGCGGCGAAAATCCCGGCAGTGTATGCCGCCCTGGCTAGAGTCAGAGAGGCCGAATCCGCAGTTCCCGGTATTCATTTTCTAGCAAACTCGGGTGAAGCAGACAACGTCATTGCTTCCGCCATGGAGTCCGCCAGAAGAGTTTATGCAATCCATAACGACGGAACACCGAGAAAAGAATCGAACCTGAAGGCGCGTCTACCTATTGACCTTGAGCAGGCCGATAGAGTTCAAGACTGGCGTGTTATTTACACGCGTGCGCACAGGTCAAACAAACACTTGGCAGACTGGGGCAACCAGTTGGCCCCAAAAGGCGTCGAGATCAGAACCACGCACGAGCAAGTGCATCGAGTCCTCATCATTGACGACCAAGCATTGATCATGGACGTCACAAAAGATGTGGAAGACCGGTCCGCCTGGCACATAGAGATTCCGTCGATTACGGAATGGATGGCCGGCTATTTCGAAGCGCTTTGGAAGCGCTCAGAACGATGGATAGGTGGCGGAGTGGGCCCCATAAGAGGGGAAACCATCAGCTCGGACACCAGCCGACGCATCATGCATCTCTACCTTGAAGACAAAAACAGGGCCGAAGTAGCGAAGGCCATGGGGGTGCATCCCACCAGGATAAACCAGCTCTTGGAGCCGCTATATAAGAGTCTGGGAATCAAGAATCTACACGCGTTGCTTGCTTGGTTCGTTCAGAGCGAGGAAAGACACCTCAGCCCTTGAGCCTCGCCGCCCCATTGAGGTCACACATTTCCTGGGCCTTGGCAGGATTCCATGTAAGCAATCGGCGAACTTGCGGGCCCGGCTCCCCCATGATGTCGGGCCACGCAACTACCAGATTGGCCGCATCTGAGCGTGGTTCGTAAACGAACTTCTCACCCTCGCGAAATGAAACCACCTCGCCCTTGAGGAGGCGATTTATCAACGTCTTACGAGCGGTGAAATCCTCCATCGAAACAGACCTGCCATCTAGCCATGAGACGTACCCCCTAAGGCCTTTGTAAATATGTAGCCGCAAAAGTGCAGGCCTTGAAGGCACCGATGAAAGATCCCATGGCAACAGGTCGACAATCACGGGGAAGGTCTGCCGACTAACAACCTTCCCTTTCAGTCGCTGTGAAACAGCCTGCCTCGACACTCCGTAAGCATCTGCGATTTGTTGATGGGTATAGCCAGCTACGACAAGCTTGATCAATGTATTGTCGTCTTCAGGAAGATCACTGCGGCTTCTCACTGGGGCCTCTCCGTCACCAAACGCCCAGGCAGGACGCGCCGAGGATACATGTCCAGGCAACTGGCTAGCAACGCAACACCGTCCGTAACGTGACCTGCATCACACTTTCACCCAGGCTGTCCCAGCAACCCCCAGGGGACACCAACGTACTTAGTGAGATCAGTTAGAAATTAACTAACTCCTTAGATACCTATTGGATACTAAGAGTTAGAGACCTAATCTAATAGAAGTAGACCTGTTACTAACTGTTTACAGAATTTCTATTGACTTCCCTCCTGTTGAACTCCCTGTAGATCTTCATAGATCCAGGTAGAGAGCCAGGGTGGGACAGTGGCCCCGGCGCCAGATCAGTACCCGCCGGGGCCACCACCAACCACCTAGGGGGTGAGGGCCAGTGCCTAGAGCTGCCTCAATCTGTTACCGCCCCGGCTGTCCTCGCCGAACACTCCGCCTCGGCCGCTGTGCCCTTCACGCACCGCCGGCACAACCCTGGGCCAGGACAAGCGCCAGGAACCAGGACCGGACCCAGCACCCCGTATGGCAACGGAGGATCAAACCCCGGGCCCTGGCCCGGGATGGCTGGGCCTGCGTCGCCTGCGGCTCCAGAGAGGCCCTGGAGGTCGACCACATCATCCCCATCGCCAAGGGCGGTGAATGGTCCTTGGAGAACGCACAGACCCTCTGCCAGCCCTGCCACAGGAGCAAGACCCTGAAGGACAGGCAGCCCTAGAACGCCCCTCCCTTGTGGGGAGGGAGCCAGCAGGCCCCCTTGAGGGTCTGCCCCGCCTCATTTGCTCAGCTTGGCAGAGCGTCGCCCTCATAAGGCGGAGGTCCCTGGTTCGAATCCGGGATGAGGCACAGGGAGTGATTCACGGTCTTACTCCCTCCAAAAACTCTTCCCGTGCGCGCTTTCCGGTACAGCGTGGAGAAACCGGCTTAGTCATGGGGGTAGCTCCCCCAGTGCTCAGAGGCTGCCTAGGCCAAGGCAAGAATGTGAGCGGTGTCCATCGTCTAACGGTAGGACCCCTCCCGTGCAGGGAGGAGATGCCGGTTCGAATCCGGCTGGACACACCACTACAAGGCAGCCGCCCATCAGTAACCACGGCCAACGGCCGTGCCGAACGGGGTTGTAAGCCCGCTGGCTTGTAGTCCTCTGGCTGTAGCTCAGTTGGTAGAGCACCCGCTTTGGGAGCGGGAGGCCACAGGTTCGACTCCTGTCGGCCAGACCACCACTCAGGCCCCTCCTCCCCCGGAGGGGCCTTCTTCATGCCCACAGGAGTGATGCCCCCATGCAGCAGGACCAGGACCACCAGGACCAGGCCGAGGAGTACGAGGCCCTGCCGGCACCTCCTACCAGGGCGGCTCAGCAGCGCTCATGGCGACAGGAGGCCCTTTGGGACCTGGAGGAGTGGAACGAACTGCACCACGGGGCCCAGCCCCTCCCTGAGGTGAGGCTGTGACCAGAGGGCCCCGCCCCAAGGACAACGCTGTACGGCGGAACGCTCACCCCTTCGCCCAGGCCCTCGCCGACGAGGCCCAAGAGGGCCGCGAACTCCCCAAGGCGCTCGGAATCAAGACCGGCGGGGCCAAGAGGTTCTGGAAGACCTGGAGCACCTCCCCCCAGTCAGCCGGATGGGCCGAAACGGACTGGGCGGAACTGGAGCTGACAACCAAGTTGGTAGACGCCCTGTATCAGGGGGATTTGAAGCTAGCCGGAGAGATCCGCCAAAGGGTCGCCAAGTGGGGCGCGACCGTTGAGGACAGGGCTCGGCTCCGTATGACCCTGGAGAGCCCCGAGGGAGACCCTCAGGAGGCCCAGGAAGTGTCTCAGGCAGTCGACATGGATGAAGAGCTGTACAAGCTCCTCAACGGCTCTTAGGCCTCTTTGCAGTCCTCATGCGGCTGGTCAAGTGGTGCTGCCTTTACGAAGTTGAAGGCTACTTGGAAGACCTCTCCGCACTCCTCGCATTCGTACATCGCATAGGCAGACATGATGTTTCCTACGGGCTTCTCATTCTCCATAGGGCAAGTCTAGTTACGTAGGGGGGTGGTCGTCTCGCAGACGGGCAATCTTCCTTCAGAAGTACCGAAGCCTAACGAGACTCTCGGGTATCAGATCATCCGTTGGTGCCAGACGTACATTGTCCATCCTGACGGCGACCGTGCCGGCGAGCCCTGGCAGTTCACCCCTGAACAACTCAAGTTCGTCTTGCACCTCTACCGGGTCACCCCAGATGGGGGGTGGGCCTACTCAGCCGCAACGCTCCGCAGAGCAAAAGGCTGGGGCCTAGCAAGACCCCCCTTCTCGCAGCCCTCGCCATTGTCGAGTTCCTTGGACCCTGTCGCTTCAGCCACTGGGACGCCTACGGCCTTCCCGTAGCAAAGCCTGTTCCCTTGCCTGTAGTTCAGATCGGCGCCACGGCGCTTGATCAGTGTGAGCAGACAATCGACTTCATACGAGGGATGCTCTCTGAGTCTCCTGCTGAGTCGGAGTACGGGCTGGAGATCGGCAAGAGCGTCATTCAGTTCAAGAGCGGTAAGCCTGGAAGTATCAAGCCAAAGGCGACCGCGGGGCGAACCAACGAAGGGAATCGCCCAACTTTTTGCGTCATGGACGAATGCCATCACTGGGTTGGTTCGACAGGCGGCCCAGAATTCTTCCAGACCTTGAAGCGGAATATCGAAAAAACCGCCAAGGCTGGTAGTCGGTGGATCTCAACGACCAATGCGTATAACCCCAATGAAGATTCCGTTGCTCAGATCATCCACGAGTCTGACATGGTCTCTAAGGGCTATTGGCTGTACGACTGCCTAGAGGGCGCGGTCTCCCCTGAGGAACTCAGGGATGAGGCCAAGGTTCGTGCGGCCCTTACAGAGGCCTACGGGGATGCCTCGTGGGCTGACATCGACGGTCTGACTCGTACGGTCCTCTACGACCGTACGACGCCTGACAGCACCTATCTGCGCTTCTTCTTCAACGCTATTGCGGAGTCGTCAGACGGCTGGATGTCCAAGTCAGAGTGGGACGCCTGCTTCTCTGAGGACAACCCGATTCAGGATGGTGACCTCATAGCCGTCGGCTTTGATGGCTCAATTCGAGGCGACGCCACGGGACTTGTTGGTGTCCGCCTGAGGGATGCCAAGTGCTTCGTGATCGGTGTGTGGGAGCGCCCCAAGAACGCTCACGATGACTGGGAAGTCGACGTATTGAGCGTGGAAGCGGCTGTAGCTGACACCTTCCGGAAGTACCGCGTTGCGTGGATGTACTGCGACCCGCCCTACTGGCAGGAAAACATTGGCCGTTGGGCCCTTGAGCACGGGGATGACACCGTTTTTGAGTTCTGGACGAACAAACCTTTGAGGATGGTTCAGGCAACTGAACGCTTCCGGACTGCTGCCATGGTCGGAGACCTCAAACACGATGGGGACTACCGCCTGACTCGGCATGTTCTCAACGCAGTTACCCGTGAAGTACCTCAAGGGTTGATGATCCAGAAAGACAGTCCACGTAGCCGACGCAAGATAGACCTAGCCGTCTGCGGAATTCTGGCGATTGAGGCTCGCGCTGATGCAATCGCAGATGGGCGAATGACCATACGACGGAGCCGTGTAGTGGGCTTCTAAGGAGGCCCATTGATTGTTCCCCCAGCCGGAGGCGGCTCCTTCATAGGAAAGCCTGAGACTCCGCAACAGTGGCTTATGTATCTCCATGGGAAGCTGCCGGGACCTGCCCACCCTTCGCAGATCTACTCTCAGTACTATGAGGGTGAACAACAGAAACTAATGTTTGCTCAGTTGCGGTACAAAGCCGCTTTCGCCGAAGTCTTTGAGCGGTGGCGGGACAACTTCTGCGGCGTCGTGGTGGACGCAACGAGCGAGCGACTGCACGTCGACTCATTCCGGATTCCAGGTGAGGACGACAACGCGCAAGCCCGCGACTTCTGGCAGCGGTCTTCCATGGACGCCTACTCCACCTCTGTGCACCTGGAGGCCCTCATCACAGGGACCTCATACGTTCTGGTGTGGCCTGACGATAAGGGCGATCCCCGGATTACGCCTGTCTCGGCCGACCGTATGGCAGTCAGCTACAAGGCTGGAACGCTTTGGGAGATAGAGGCCGCAGCCCGCTTTGAGCCCGACCCCTGGGGCCGGCAGCAGGTGACGCTATGGACTGAGGACTACGTCTATGAGATCCCCTACGGCGTTGACTCCTGGGACCAGGGGATCCGGAGTACGAATCCTCTAGGCACCATTCCCGTGGTCGCATTTCAGCGACGCCCACGGCTTGGCCGTCAACCCACCTCAGTTCTGGTCAACTGCGTCCCCATTCAGGACGCGATCAATAAAACCTTGATGGACGCTCTCACCGCCTCTGAGGCGGCGGCCTACCCCCAAAGGTATGCCACAGGTATTGAGATCCAGGAGGACGAGAACGGTAATCCCGTTGCTCCGTTCCATGTTGGACTAGACAAACTCCTCCAAGCAGAAGACCCTCAGGCCCGATTCGGATCCTTCCCGGCAGTTGATCTGAGTAACTACGTGTCCCTCGTGGACCTTTTGGTTCAGCACCTTGGCGTAACGTCGAGGGTCCCCAGTCACTATTTCTTGGTGAACTCGTCCAACTCCCCTTCTGGTGAAGCCATCATCTCCGCTGAAGCTGGGCTAGTCGCACAGGTCAAGGAATTGATGCTCCACTTCGGAGAGTCCTGGGAACGTGTCATCCGCCTGTGCTTTGCGGTCATCGGTGACGCACGTCAGCACGCCTTCGAAATGGAGACCCGTTGGCGTGACTGCGAGTACAGGACTGAGGCCCAACACATCGACGGGCTATTGAAAATGAAGCAGCTTGAAGTACCCCTAGAGGTTCTCTGGGGAGAGGCAGGCTTCACCGCAGCCCAGATCAGTGACTTCCGCGAAATGCGGAAAGCCGACGCCAAGGCCTCCGCCGAGATTCAGGAGCTGGGGCCACAGCCCCAGCAGGACCCTGCGGCGCTGGAGGCCAAGAAGGCGGCTTCCAAGCCACCTCAGGGCAACTCAGGGAACGTCAGCAGGAAGCTCCACGAGGCCAAGTAACCACCTTCAGGCGCCAGGGGAAACCCCAATTGGCTCCCCGGTGCCATTGACCCGAAACGGACGGCACCAAATGACTGAACAGAACCAAACTCAGAATCAGACCACCCCGCCCACCTCCGAGTCCGTCCCTGATTCGGCTGCACTTCAGGCTGAGGTGGAGAAGTGGAAGGCGCTGAGCCGTACCAATGAAAAGCGCTGGAACGAAACTAGTACGGAGCTTGATCAGTTCAAGAAGGCATCTATGTCCGACCAGGACAAGGCTCTTGAAGCTGCGCGGACAGAGGCGCGAAATGCGGCTCTCTCTGAGGTAGCAACCTCCCTCGTTGAGGCAGAGATTCGCGCCCAGTCCGCCGGTGCCGGCATCAGCGTTCCCACTGAGTATCTGGACTTCTCCCGGTTCCTCACCGATGAGGGAAAGGCCGATACGGGGAAGGTCAAGACCTTCGTGGACTCCCTCCCGAAGCCGAGCACCCGACCCGTTTTTCCCAAGATCCAGGGTGGAACCAGTCATTCCCAGCCCGGCAGCACCCAGCCAACTTCCATGGACCCCACTGAGCTTGCGGACCTTATCGCGGGCGGGCGGTTCATCTAACTTAAGGACTGCCTTTGCCTACTACGCATCACTTTAATCTTGACCCAAAGCAGGTCACCATTGCGGCTCTTGGCCTCTTGGACCGACAGCTAACCCTTGGCGGGCTTCCGGCCCGATATTCCGAACTCTCTTTCACTGGTGGCCTCGGTGACGTGATCAACGTCAATCGAGAGTCGCGGGGGATTCCCGTTCAGGCAGCGGGTATCTCGGCTCCCATTGCGAATCCTGTGAAGGGTGACAAGAACCTGTTTGCGGCTGCGTCGGATCGTCCTCTTCCAACGACTGACCGACGGGCGGCCAACGGATTCATCCGCGAAAGCCGCTTTCCTGTTCAGCTTACGACCTTGGCCCAGAACGCAACTACTCTGAGCATGGAGCAGGTTGCCTTTGACCTTCGCCAGTTCGGCTCTCAGGTACTGACCAAGCTGACTCGGGGTTTTGCCGAGTATTTTGATGACACGACTGCGGCTTTCATTAAGGCCAATATCAACCGGAACGGCCTGAGCGCAGCCGCTAAGAAGGCAGTTGGCGGAGACATCGCAGTGACCATCCCTACTGCGGACGGCACTCCTGCGAACCTCACGGCCCGCGCCCTTGGTATCCGAACCTCTCTGGTGGATGCCCGTATGGCTCTGAGTCTGGCTCAGGTGCCGGCCTCTGAGCGGTATCTCATCGCAGGCCCTGAGGTAGAGGCCATCCTCCTCAAGGATCCTGAGTTCGTGGCTGTTGATTACTCGGGCGACACCAACGCCCTTCGCAGGGCAATTGTTGGCCGGATCTACGGTTTCGACATCGTGATTCACAACTCCTTCGGCCTGGAAATGTACCTCTTCCACAAGAGTGCAATGCTCCTGGCTTCTGCCTGCCCTGCTATCCCTATGGGTGCTGTTGTGGGCTCGACGCAGAACATCAACGGGATTGCTACTCGGATGCTCGTGGATTACGACTACGGCCTGAAGGCCGACACGGTTGGTCTCGACACCATGTATGGCCTCGCTGTCGTCAATGAAGACCCTGACTACGCAGTCCGGGGAACGGTCATCGGGGAGGCCTTCGTACGAGGTCTGAAGATCAGCATCACCGAGAAGGCCCCGACCGGAGGCGCCTGATAGGAGGCGCCTTGCTTGCCACAGTCGATGATGTAACCGCCAGGCTCGGGCGCCCTCTGACAGCTGAGGAGGCTCTCAGGGTCCCCGCCCTCCTGGCGGACGTGACCGGCCTAGTAGAGGACCACTGTGGGCGGGACTTCACCCGCCACCAGGACCAAGTCCTCAGCCTCCACTCAAAGGGCGGGACCGTCCTTCCTGTCCCTGGGCGGCGCACTACCTACCTGACTGTCTCTGCCGTCCACCAGGACGGCCAGCAGCTCGACGGCTGGCAGCTCGCCGGCACTCGGCTACTCCGGGATACGGAATGGCCCCCGGGACCTGTAGAGGTGACTGCCTCCTGGGGATACATCGAGATACCTGCCGCTCTTCGAGCCGTCGCATGCTCGGAGATCATCAGGTGGCTTGCCCTCTCTCCTGGCATCGAGTCGGAAAGAGTCGGAGAGGTCGAAGTCAGGTTTTCGGGCGGAGGCGTCTCCCTCTCCTCCGCCACCAGGTCCGCCCTCCGTCGCTACAGGCGGGCAGGCCTGGCCAGCATTCCGCTAGAGCGGGAGCCCTCCATCATCAGCAGGTGGGAGGCCAATGCTCCCCGGTACTGACCTCGTGCACATCGAGGTGCACAGAGCCCCAGTGACTGACTCCGCCTACACCTCTCGCCCCGACTGGGACCAGGCCGTCAGAGTCTGGAGGGGAATGGGCTCGGTCCAGCCGGACCGAACCTCTGAATCCCCAACCCCCTCAAGGGCGTTGACCCAAGAGCGACTCTCGGCCTGGCTCCCCCTAGAGGCCTCTGTCGAGGCCTCAGACAGGCTCCTGGTCGGCTCCCTCTGGTACGAGGTCGACGGGGAGCCACAGAGGCACACACAGACCTCACGGAGGCACACACGCCTCACGGCCTGGAGGGCAGTCAAGTGACCCCCTCCCGAGTCAAAGTCGTCTTCCATCGTGGATGGGAAGACATCGCCTTTCGGTCTACTGAGACCAAGTCCCTGATTTCCCTGCATACAGCCAAGCTCACAGCAGCAGCCATCAAGCAGGCGCCCAAGAGACTCAGGAACAATTCCTACACCGCGACCAAGAACAACATTGAAGGATTCGTCGAGAATTCTTACCGCGGCTGGTATGGAAATGTAATTGTCGATCGAAATTCGAGAGTACGTCACGCCCTGCTGACTGATCGCGGATTCAGTGACCGAGGGGGCCGCCGGCACCCGGCAAGAAAGTGGCTCAAGGCCGCTCTCTTGAAACAGCGGATTGAATAGGAGGCAGCCTCTGAGAATCGATCCCGTTGACATCCTGGTGACCTACCTCAGGACCCAGCAGGACATTCCGACAGAAGCCCCCAAGGGCGACATGACCCGCCATCAAGTGGGAGATACCACGGTCTACCTGGAACACAATGGCGGTTACCGCGTCGTCAGGGACTCTGCTGACAGGGCTGACATTGAATACGACGTGTACGCCCTGGACCGCAAGGCCGCCGTGGATCTGGCCTACCTCGTACGGGAGAGGCTTCTAGAGGATCTCCCTGAGACCTCCCTCCTGGGCTGTCTGGTCCTGGACGTGGAAGAGATCTCCTCCCCGGTGTACTACCCGGATGACTCCTCCCGAGAGCACATGTACGGCGGAGAGGTGGCCGTGTACATCGTCGCTGTCTGACTGCCCCTCACGCATATACGCAGGCCCCCTCTTTGGGGGCCTTTTTCATGTCCCCGATCAGAGGAGGCCTCCTCTTGGCCAACGACGCTAAGAAGATCAGGTTTGCACCTAACGGAAACATTTATATTGCTCCCGCTCCGGTTGACGGAGCGACCGGTGGCACGGTCGTGCCGATTGATCTGGGAACGGTAGATACAGCCCCTGCCGGCTACAAGGCAGTTGGATACGCGGACGAGTCGGGCGTGACCATCACCCCTGCCGTGGAATCGAAGCCCGTCACGGCCTGGCAGTCAGCCGTACCAATTCTGTACAACGTGGAATCGGCGAGCTTCTCTGTCAAGGCTACGTTGATTGAGACCAACGAGCTGACCACGGAACTCTTCTTCGGTGCCCAGTGGGAAGAGGTAAAGGGCCAGGACAACACTCCAACGGGGATCTTCCGCCTGGACCTCTCCTCCACGCCTGAGTTCAAGGAAATTTCGATTGTGGTCGATTGGAATATGGCCGCTATCCGGTATCGCTGTGTCATCCCTCGGGCCATGATCTCCGACCGTGGGGCAATTCAGCTCCAGCGTTCCGAGAGTGGCAAGTACGAGCTGACTCTAGAGGCGCTGGACTTCCAGGGTCGGCTTGGCTACCTCCTGACGAATGACGACATCATTCCGACTGCTAAGCCGTAAGGCCCTTGCCGGGGAGGCCCTAAACCCCCGGCGCCCAAGCTTTCCCCATCTCCCTCTTCCTCCCTGGAGATCACATGACCGAGCCTGCTAAGAAGACTGCTGCCAAGAAGACCACGGCCCAGAAGGCGGAGGCCTTGGCCGAGTCCACCTCCTTTGAGTTCAACGGCATTACTTATACCTTTGGTGACTTCAAGACCTGGCCTCTGGAAGTGCTGGAGACCGAAGACGAGATTGAGGCAACTCGCCTTATTCTGGGCGAGGATCAGTGGTCCGCCTTCCGGAGTGCCGGCCCAACTATCGGCGACTTCTTCGGTCTCGCTGAGGCCATGTCTGCGGCCAAGGGCGAGGACGCTGATTCGGGAAACTGATGGCTGTCCTCCGGGTGGTGCACGAATACCCGGAGGAACTAGAGGCTGATTTGCTGGAGTACTTCCAAGTCGATCTACTCGACCTCTGGAGAGGATCCCTCTCCCTGCGCCGTGTAGGCGTACTCATCAAGTCCCTGATGGCCAAGCATGGCCGCTCAACTCTCCTTCTTGCTATGGATGAGCGGTCTCGGTGGGCTGAGTCTGACTACCTCCTGGCCCGCATCAGTGATGCCATGGAGCTAAGCAACTTCATCGCCATCAAGGCGAACGCTGAGGGCGCTGAAGATCTCGAATTTCCCTCACCTGTCCCACGCCCTGGAGACCCCGAGCCTGAAGACACTATTCCCACGCCCTCCCGTATGTCCTCTCCGGATGAACTCACGGACTTCTTCGGGCACATGAACAGCCTCTAGGAGGTCCGTATGGCAGAGGGCAGGGCTCCCATAAAAATTGGGACCGGGTACATAGAGATCGTCCCCAAGGCCACCACGAAGGACATGGCGGATCTTCGCCGGAAGGTAACTTCTGAGCTGGAGAAGATTGGTGCCTCCGCCTCGAAGGTCATGAGTAAGGCCGCTAAAGACGGACTCCAGTCCCTTCCCCGGGACTTGGCAACTCAGGCCAAGAAGGCAAAGGCAGCCGTTGAGAAAGAGGCTGTCGACACCAAGAAGACTCTGAACCGTATTGAGAAGCTGATCACCCGAGAATACGGGGAAGAGGCGGGCAGGCGGTTCCGGGAATTCCAGAAGCTCGAAGTCAAGAAGCGCAAGGAGCTGGAGAAGACCTCAGCTGAGACCCGCAAGGCCTTGGGTGACGCGGTCCGCCTGGAGGAGAAGGCCAACAGGGACAGGCTCCAGTCCGCGACCCGCCTTGAACGTGACCGCCGGCGCATCGTGAATCAGGCCCACACGGAGGCCTTGAAGCTGCTGCGGGACCAGGAGCGGGCCGAGGCCCGCGCCTTCCAAGAGCGTCGACGGATGCTCAATCAGGCTCACGGTGACGCTCTGCGCCTTATGCGGGATGAGGCGCGTCAGCGGCGTCAGGTGGTGAACCAGGCCCACTCAGATGCCCTCCGCATGATGCGGGAGGAGACGGCAGCCCGAAGGGCCGCCACACAGGCTCAGATAGCCGAGATCCGCCGTATGGCAGCCGCAGAGCGCCAGTGGCTGCAAGCAGGCATCGCCGGACGGCAACGGCATATGGCCGACCTCAGAACTCAGATGACGGCTGCACGACGGGATATCACTGCGACGTCCAACACAACTGCGGGATTCCTAAAGCGTGTTGAGACCGGAATGAAGAAGACTGGTACCTGGTTCCATGAGCTGGGGACATCCGTGGTGGAGGCCGGAAATCTTCTGACAACCAGGTTCCTGGCTCCTCTCGCCGCTGCTGGAGCGGCACTTACCGCCATCGGTGTTAAATCTGCGGATCAGCGTCTCTTGGGACAGCTTGGCCTTGGTGCGGCCGGTGTAACGCCTTCTCAGTCGGCCAAGCAGATGAACAATATTCAGACCTACGCGATTGATACTCCCTTCAGCATCGACGTAATGCACGAGTACCAAATGAAGCTGATCAGGTCCGTTGCCGGCGCCGACAAGAATTGGTACGGCAAGGGTGACAAGCGGACCAAGGCAGCGAACTCCGCTGCCGAGAAGACCACTGACCTGATCATGGCTATTGGTGACTCGATGGCTCGTGCGGGAAACCTGAATCCTGAACAGTTCAGGCGTGCTATGTACGCGATGGACATGATTATGGATATGGACCGGGCCCCTACCCGGTCCGTCAAGCAGCTTGCTGCCGCGTCAGGTATGCCAGCCTCTGAGCTTGCCAATCTCCTTGGGTTTAAGAATTCTCAGGAAATGTGGAAGGTCATTGGTACACCTGCTGCCAAGGGCGGCGGCGTATCGGGTACTCAGATCATGAACTCGATGCTTAATTACTGGGACCCTGAGAAGTACGGTGAAAAGTACGGCCCCATGCGTGATGGAGGCTCCGTAGGCTCTGCTGAGAAGATGACCAGTGAGACCATCACAGGCCGCATTCAGCAGATGAAGGAGCTTGCTTCCTTCAAACTGGGAAACCTCTTTGTAGATGAAGGCAAGGGCGGAGCCTACGCGTACACCAAGCTTGGTGAAAAGCTGATGGGCAAGCGGGTTCCCCAGTACAGCCAGGACAAGTTTGGTGGCCAGTACGTCAGTGGGTACAGCACTGAGGGCGGCCTGATTGAACAGGTCCAGGGCATGGGCGAGAAGTACGGCCCGGACATCAAGAAATTCCTTGGCCTCTTCCTGGACTCGCTGAAGAATTTCATATCAATGGTCGACCGTGTGACCACCTGGTTCAGGGATAGCCAATTCGCAGGCATCACAGTTGCCCTAGCAAAATTCCTGGTGGAGTGGGGCCCCCTCATTCTTGCCGTAGGCCTTCTCTCAAAGCTCATCGGCAAAATTATTGGGGTGGGCGGTCGTCTCCTGTCCCCCCTCCGCGTCCTTGGTACGGGTGTGACCCAGGGAGGCCGGGCAGCAGCTCGCACCCGCTCTCAGCGCCAGGCCCGCTCTGCTGCACGCACCGCAGCTCAGTCCCGGGGGGAGTCCCGCCGGGAGGTCACCCAGGCAGGCCGCCAGGCCTACCGGGAGCGTCGAGCCGAGAACCGCAGTGGAGACAGCCGGGGACCTGTGGCCCGTAGTCGTGACTCGCTCCTGGGCGTATCCGTCGGAGGAGATCAGCAGCGCCGACAGTTGGCGGAGCTGGACAGGCAGATGGAGGAGGCCAGAGCGGAAGCGGCCCGCCTCCGGGACGAGCTGCGACAGGTCAATGAGCAGTCCCTCAGGAGCATTCAGCAGGCACTTGGAGGCTCAGGGGGCAACTCGGTTCAGGGGGCTGCCAATCAGGCTCAGAATGCCTTGAGGAACACAGTCACTCAGGGAGTCCAGCCGCTGAACGGGGCCAACCTGGGATCCCTCCGCCAGGAGATTGACCAGGCGGAAGCCAGTGTTCGGAAACTGAGCAGTGAATTCGACCAGGCGAAGGCCAAGGCCGACAACCTCAACGGGGCTGACCTGGGGAAGATCTACCGGGAAATCAATCTCCTCGGCGTCGCAGCCGAGGAAGCCGGCAAGGACATCACCAGCGTCGAGACTCGTACAACCAACCTGCGAAACAAGGACGTTGGGCCTGTCACGGAGTCCTTCCGAGGACTGACCAAGGCTGCCAAGGACTCCGCCGACCAGATCGGCATTGGCACCATGAGCGCCTCTGTCTCCGGGCGGATCGAGAACCTCCGAAAGCGTCGACTGACCGACATCATTGGCGAGTTCGAGAAGCTCACGGCTGCTGCCCAGGACACCTACGTGAAGGTTGGGCAAGGCACAGGAGCAGGGTCGCTTGCGGGCCGTATAGGGCTCCTCAACGGCCGTTCTCTGAAGTCCATCAAGGGCCAAGTGGACGACCTGGCCAAGGCTCTCAAGCGGGCCAAGGATGAGGGCGATGGTCTTGATGGGGCTCTCGACAGGATCGGGAAGAAGTCCCCAGGAGGAGGGGGCGGAAGTTCTGGAGGAGGCAAGGGGAAGGGCAAGGGGAACAGAAATGCCCGAGGTGGTGTTGCCACACAGGCTGATGCCTCCCGGTACGGGGTTCTCCCCGGCTATTCCCCTTGGGTAGACAACATCCCCTCAATCCTCTCCCCTGGTGAGTCCGTTCTCAGGCCTGAAGTCACTAGCCACCTTGGCGAATCCACAATTAACACCTGGAACGAACTGGCCATCCGGGGTCAGCTTTCCCGCAGGGCACGGGGCGGAGTCGTTGGCAGTAACGGCGGAGGCCGTCTAGGACTCGACCAGCTCTCACGAATGATGGAAATCACCAATGAGATGCCTCGAATTGGGTCCGCGGTTGTAAAAACAATGCGCCTGGACGGGACTTCTGATGCCCTTGGCGGCAGCACACAGGCGGGAATTCTCGGCACAGGGACTAAGGCTTCGGAGGTCACGGGTAAGGCCGGAGCGAAGAATTTCCGGGGCGCCTATGACTGGATGTCCAAAGATATTTGGTCCTTCCTCAAGAGGGCTCCAACTCTTGTAGGCCAGGCGGCCGGTGCTCTCGGCGGTGCTCTTGCCCCTGTTGCGGCTGACTACTTTTGGCCGGATGTTTGGAAGGGCTCCGGGAACATCGTCCAGCGTGGCGAGCGCTTCATGGGACACATCTTTTCCATGGACACTCTTGGCCGAGTGGTGACGGATCTTCTCGGAGGAGTCTGGGAATCCGGCAAAGCCATCTGGGATGTTGCATCAGACCCAATAGGCTCCCTCACGGGGGCCGTAAGCACAATCTATGAAACTGTCGCGGATGACATCAATGGTGTCGTAGGAATGGTCGACATGGTAAGGGATCTCAACGGAATCTCCCTCCCCTACGCAGACCGTGTGAGGTCTGAGTTTATGGATAACGCCGAAGAGGCGATGCCCAACACAAAGGGCCTATTTGACTTCGGACAGGATTCAAAGGTATCTGCGACACAGAAGGTGCCGTTCGACGTTGCAGCCGTTTTCGGCAAGCCGAATGCTGGCAGCAAGGTCACAAGGTGGACGAATGTGGTTCTCCAAGCGCTCTCAGCTCTCGGACTCCCTCCCAGCCACCTGGGTCTGATCCTCCACAGAATCGGTGTGGAGTCCGGCGGAGACCCCAATGCAATCAACCTCTGGGACTCCAATGCAAAGGCGGGACATCCGTCTCAGGGTCTGATGCAGACCATCCCCAGTACCTTCAACGCATATGCCGGGCCGTATAGAGGTCTGGGAATCACCAATCCGCTTGCATCGGTCTATGCGGGCATCAATTACGCCCGCAGCCGGTACGGCTCCCGATGGACTTCCGTCCTCGCAGGAACCACGGGATACGCCACAGGCACCCTTTCCGCCTCACCTGGTCTCGCCATGGTCGGCGAGAAAGGCAGGGAACTCGTTGACTTCGGTGGAGGAGGCGCCAGGGTCTACAACAATGACGAAACTGAGGCCCTCCTCAGTGGCGGCAAGAAGTACGAGATCCACATTCACGAGGCTCGTACGGAACCGACACCTCACGCAGTAATCCGAGCGCTCCAGCAGGCGGAGGCCCTTTACAGCACACTCTAAGGAGGTCTCTTGCCTATTCCGGTAAGGGTGGTACCGACTCGGCCACCGGTCGTGTACCCGGTACCGCCCACCCCGGTCCTTTGGGACCGGACAGCAGTCAGCATTACAGGGGCCAGCGGTGCCGGCGAGGAGATTCCCCTCACGGGCTTCACAGGGAGGGCCTGGCCCTCCATCGTCATGCAGGCCGGGGCCACAGGTCTTGATATGCCGCCCTACGCGATTTTCAGTGACGATTCGCCGAGTCTCGACGGATCCATTTACCGGTCTTCCCGGACCACTTCCAGAGAGATTATGATTCCGCTCTATCTGTACGGGGTCGACAGGCAGACCCTGAACGCCCTCAAGCGGAAACTCTTTCAGGCACTCAATCCGAAGCGCGGTTTCTGTGTTCTGAAGTTCACCGAGGGCAGCGGGCAGGCCCGCCGGATATCGGTCTATTACAAGGATGGATTGGACGGGGCCGAAGGCGTTGACGTATCAGGTTTCACCTGGTGTAAGTATGCTCTGCTGCTCACCGCAATGGATCCCTGGTTCTATCCCTCCGCCTCAGAGTCCACACGGTGGGACTTCGGGACAGGACTTCCCTTCCTCAGTACCTCCCGGAAATTCTTCCCCATGCAGATCAGTAGGGGGACGATGGGAGGGCCTGGCAGTGAGTACCTGGTATCCAATCCGGGGGATGAGGACGCCTGGCCCGTCTGGGAGCTCACGGGGCCTATCAAAAGCTTCTCTCTCACCTCTCCAAAGGGAGAGGTCCTGAAGGCTGCCCCTCCTGACAACGGAATCGACCTTGTACCCGATGGCCGAGTCATGGAGATAGACACCAGGCCGGGAAAGAAGACTGTCAAGGATGACCAGGGCATGAACTATTGGGCTGCCCTTGATGCCAACCCCTCTTTCTGGCCGATCGAACCGGGCGACTCCAAGTGCTCAATTTCCGTGGTCGCCGGCAGTGGCAGAGCTTCCGTCCGGCTTGCCTACACCCCTCGCTACGCGAGCTACATTTAGGAGGGTCATTGGGCTACCGGGTTGAGGTATTCGACAGAGCCAAGAAGCGAGTAGGGGAGATCGATACATGGATCTCCCTGGACTTCACAGTCAGATGGTGTGCAGAAGGAATCTGGCAACTCCTCATCAAGGATGGGACTCCTCAGGCCGACCTCATCGAGAAAGGCGGCGGGGTAGCCATCTGGCAGGAGGGTGTTTCTGAGCCTCTTCTCAGTGGTCAGGTGGATCAGTACCAAAAGTATTGGACCAAGGTCCAGCACACGGGACCCGGTTCTCTTTACATATCAGGCAAGTGTCACAACCGGTTGGCATACAGCCGCCTGGCCTTCCCTGAGCCCGCCTCTCCCATTCCAAGGCAGTACGCAGGACGTAGTACCCGAGCTGTTGCCTCAGGTGCCGGCTCTGCCATCTGGTCTGAGCTGAGTTCAGCTCTGGGGCCTTCCGCTCTTCCTGATCGCAGAATCCTGGGCCTGAATGTCGGTACGGATCCTCAGTCAGGAGGGAAGGTCACAGACAGCCTGAGGTACGACGTGATCGGCACCAAACTTGAAGAGTGGTGCAAGGCACGCGACTTGGGATACCGGTTCATTTACAACGCCGACAGTCAAGAGGTCGACCTCAAGGTCTATGCCCCTCGGGACCTGTCCAGGGAAATCCGCTTCAGTCCTGAGCTGGGGAACCTTCGGGAATACATCTACACCCTGACTGGCCCTCGGATCACAAGAGTTGTTGTGGCCTGCCAGGGCGAGGGCAGCGCCCGCTACATCTGGCAGTTGATCGATAGCGCCTCTGAGTCCGAGTGGGGCACGTCCTACGAGCAGTTCGTAGACAGACGAGATGTGCCCTTGAAGACCTCCCCCACCGGAGCCCCCGAGCTGGTGACCACCACAGGCTCAGACGGTTTCGAGGACATCGGGCAGAACCCCAGCGGCGCCGACTGGACTCCCTTGGTCATAGCCGCCAGGAAGACGCTCACAGGCGCCGAGACTGCGGCTCAGAAGGCTGACGAGACGCACGACAAGGCCAAGGGGCCGTACAACCAAGCTGTCAACGCCCTAGAGGACGCTCAGGGAGCCGTCACGCGGGCGAAGAAGCGGCTTGCCGATGCGGATACCGCAGCCGAAAAGGCGGCGGCACAGAAGGCCCTGGATGAGGCTGAGACAGACCTAGGCAAGGCAACCACAGCGCACACGAAGGCCAAGGGGGATTTTGATACCTCCAAGGCTGCGCTGACGGAAGCCACATCAAATCTGACTGCGGCTAAGAACGCACTCAAGGCCGCCCTGACAGCGGCAAAGCCCGTAGCGGTTGAGCACTACCTATCGGTGATCCGAGAGGCAGCAGAGGCAGCCCTCAAGGAGGGTGAGAAGTCGGGGAACTTCCAGGTCTATCCCATTGACACTGACTACTGCCAATTCGGCAGGGACTATTTCGTGGGTGACAAAGTCACTGTCGCAGTCGACGGCACCGAGTACGTAGACATAGTGCGCGAGGTGTCCATCAACGTCGATGAGGCAGGGAAGACGAATGAGGTAAGTCCCAAGATCGGGCAACAAGGTTCCGGGGAGCCTCTGAATCTGTACAAGACCGTGTCTGAGCTTCAGAAGAAACTCAGGCGACTAGAGGCGAGAATGTGAGGCCCCATTGGCTGAGATCAGCTATCCGTTCAATGCAGACTCTGCCAGTGGCGGAACTTCTGTTGTGTCTCAAACGCAGTGGCAAGAAATGGCCCACATGTGGGGCGGAGACAGGGTTGATTTCCAGCTCACTGCCTCCACCTACTCAACTGCGGCCCTGCCCTTCAATGGGCGCGTCACCAATAACCGGTCCGTTGAGATCCAGCCGGGCAAGGCCTTCGTGGGAGGCTTCTACTACCAACTCACTGCGCCTCAGGCTGTGTTGGTCGCTGCCAACGCGGGCGACAAGGCCCGGAAGGATCTGGTGGTGATCCAGGCTGACTCTGCCAAGGGCTCTGTGAATCTGGCGGTTCTCCAGGGTGCCCCTGGCGCTACCCCCGTACCTCCTCAGCCCCGCCGCAAGGCTGGCGGGCTCTGGGAAATGCCCCTCTTCCTGGTGGACGTAGCCGCCCGCAATGCTTCAGTGACCGTCACTGATGTGATGCCCTACAGCACTCCCCCAGCGGCTAGTTACCCCTGGAATGTGGTCGACGGAGCAAGGTTCCTGCCCCGGGGATCCCTTGTCTATGACGCGGACTCGAATACCAATGACTCTCAGCTAGAAGGGTTTGTGGGGCGGGATGGCTATGTGGTCACTCGCCACTTCGGAAAGTCCCGCACCTATATCCCCAGTTTCATGAACGGCCAGACCCCCAACGCGGTCAACCGTAAGGGCCGTTACCGGTGGATCGCCCCGAATACGATCTACTTCAGCGCGAGTATTGAGAACCCCACCAACGCTGACATGTGGCTTTACAAGGATCAGTGGATCAGGGGTATCACCCTCCCCGTTGACGCCTGCGGCCTTACTGGTCAGGTTTTCACAGGTCATCTGAACAACAACAACAAGGCCAACCAGACGCTGCCCAACTTCGTATCTGTCACAGGGAAGACCTCCACCGGAGGAAGTCAGGGTGCGGTGTACCTCTACATTCCCGGCTTCAAGAATTCGGGGCAGGGTCTTGATGCTCTGGCAGTCCTTCCCCGAGGAGCAGTCCTCACCATCTCAGGCACCTATGAGGCCAACGAATTCAAGGAGTGATCCGCATAGCTAGATATCTGTATGGCGGTACAGCCGCCGATGCGGCGGAGGACTCCGCTGGTGTCCGTGCTCCTGGCGCTCGTGGATCCGTCTGGGACGGACTCTCCGCAGGAGCTACCCAGCTCACTGACCTGATGTCCCTCGATGACGTACCTATGGCCGAGCTGGTGGCTGACGACGCGGGCATGGTGCCCGCCTTCCGGGGCCCCGACGGAGGCCCTGAGCGGGTCTACGTGGACTTCGGCGGGGGCCGCGTCGCCCTGGTCCCCGATGTGAGTACGGTCCTCCGTGATCACCAGGCCGCGCCCGATCCGCATGGCACTGCGGCCACTGTCCTCGGTGACATCCAGGCTCGTGCCGGCGCCCCCGGAGGCCTCGCCACTCTCGACGAAATGGGACTCGTCCCCCTGGCCCAGCTCCCAGAGGGAATCGGTAGCGGCGGGGGTGGCAGCCGACCGCCGGTCGACTGGATCAACGTCCGCTCCTACGGAGCCAAGGGCGACGGGGAGACCGACGACACCAGGGCGATTCAGAGGGCCATTGATGCCGCAGGCATCGGCGGAATCGTGTACTTCCCCAAGGGAATCTATGCGATCTCTGCCCCTCTCGACCTCCCCAAGGGTGTAACCCTCATGGGATCCCACTCAAATCTCATGGTGGGCCCTGGCATGCTGGACGAGGATTTCCCCTGCTACATCCAGGCCCTCCCCTCCTTCAAGGGCATAGCGATGATCACCATCATTGGCCAGGACGACGGGGAACATCCCGCGATCAACGGAGAGCAAAGACTTTTCAATCTGATGCTGGACGGATCCCGCCTTACGGCGGGGTTGACTGACGGAATTTACAGCCGCGGGAACGTCCAAAATGTTGTTCTGAGGGATGTATGCATTCGGAAGGTTCCGAACAACGGAATCATCACCGCATCCAATCCCGGGGGAGAGTGGCCCTATTCATGGCGCCTTCATTCCGTCATGGTCGACAACTGCCGTGCTAATGGCATCGTCTTTGAGCGACAGACTGACCTCAGTCTCATTGACTGTCAGGTGATCGGCGTATCCGCCGTAGGAGTCAAGCTTTCGAACTGCGCCAATACCATTTTGATGGGCTGCCGAGTCGAGTGGACCGGATCCCATGGCTACCACTTCACCGGTGACTGGGGGAACTGGCCTGGCTCTGGGGCCATGACTATGACTGCCTGTTCCACCGACAGATGCGGCCATGACGGAGTCAGGATCGATGCCACAGGTAACGGACCCTTCCTGATCAATGCCCTGATGACCCGTAGGGACGGACGTAACGGAGGGCCAGGAGGCGGAGGGTACGCAGGCCTCTCCCTCATGGGTCGAGCCCCCGTCGTCGTCCAGGGCGTGACCTGCTACCCGGGAACGGATGACCAGGGCACGGCCACCACGAGCCCCCAGTACGGCGTACGGATCTCCAAAGCCCGTGATGTCCAGCTCGACGGGGCCTACCTGCATGCGGCCCTGAAGGGCCTGTATGACGACGGAACGAACGAACGCGTACAGCTCGGAACCAACATCACGACAGTCGCCGGCACCAACTACTCGGAGGCCCGTACTCAGCTCCATACCTACGCCAAGACTTCTCAGAGCGACTACACAGCCAAGGGCATCTATGTTCCGCCCTCCTGGGGGGAGTTCTGGAAGCCCAAGCGGGATGCTGCTGCCACTGGAGGGAAGGCCCGAATCATCGTTGTCGGAGGCTCTGCCTCACAGGGTTACTTTGCCTCCAACCTTCAGACAAAGGGATGGGTGGGTGAAGCCAGGACAGCCCTTCAGGCGAAGTATGGAAACGGCGGATCCGGGATGTTCACCGCTTCCCGGTCCATGTCCTGGGTGGGCAAGCCGGACACTGTGCCGGCCATCACTGAATGGCTGGCTAATGGCTCTGCGGCTGCCCAGACTGGTACTTGGTCGACTGGAGCCAGCACCTACGGTCCAGGTATCGGCTACGTCATCACCGATACCACCGGCTCCTCCATGACGTTCAAGGTCACTGGCTCAACTGTCAAGATCTACACGCTTACTGGCCCTACCGCGAAGGCCGGATACATCTACAAGATTGATGCTGCTGCGCCTGTGACTGTGGCCAATGGCGGGGGCACCACAGCGGCTGTTCAGACGACCACTGTCGGAGGCCTCACGCCGACTGAGCACACGGTGACTCTCACCTGGAACGGAACTGCTCCGGGTACGGGTCAGTACCTCTCAATTATGGGAGTCAGCGGAGAGAACGCCTCAGGGATCGTCGTTGACAATCTGGCTAAGGCAGGAGCTAAAGCCTCTGACTATGGCGATGCCACAGACGCAGGCCTTAACGCCGTTTGGAACGGCGGAAAGATGTTCCCGGCAGATCTTGTCATCTTCACGGCAGGCCCTAATGACGCCTCAACCGGTACGACTGGAGACGCATGGGCCAACTCGGTTGCCCGGTATATCCAGGCGGTCAAGAACGCCAACAACGGATCCACTGACGTAATGCTGATGCTCCCTCACTTGGGGAAGCACGATACGACCAACTACCTCTACCAGGACTACGCACAGCGGGCCCGAGGGCTGGCGGAATCCTACGGGGCAGCCTTTGTGAACATGTGGGCTATCGGTCGAAACTCCTGGGACTTCTGGAACTCCCTCGGCTACTGGGGAACTCCGGCCGCAGCCGGCCAGGCGGGTACCAATTCTGTGCACCCCTCGGATCTTGGTTACGCCCACATGGCAAACCGGATTACCCCCATCCTCATGTCCTGACCTCACCTGAAACGACACAGGGCCCCGGCTGATGCCGGGGCCCTCCTCATGCTGCCCACATTGGAGGCCTATGGACCTCTCTCAAAGCACAACCCTTATTGCCTGCCTGGCAACCGTCTCCGCTGCCGTAATCGTGGTCATCGCTTCTCTCCGGACCAATACCGCGAAGGTCTGGCGGGAGGAAGCGGAAGCCCAGAAGGAACGAGCCGACAGGCTTGCAGGAGACCTGACGGAAATCAAGAACCGTCTTGCTCGGATTGAGTCCGAGAACGCCCGGCTGATAGGGCTCCTGACTGCTCTCGACCCTGCCCGGCTTTCTCTCGTACGACTCACACAGGAGGACTGATTTTGGATACACCAATGACCGCTGAACAGTTTGTGAAGGCCCTCAAGACTGAGGGTGTCACTGTCAAGGAGCATCCCGGTTGGAAGACCCATAACCGGAATCACAAGGGCTCTTGGGGCCCTATGCACGGAGTGATGATCCATCACACCGCAGGGTCTGACTCCCTGAATTTCTGTTTCAACGGATCGACGGATCTTCCGGGGCCCCTCTGCCACACCCACCTGAACAAGGCGGGTACCGCCACGATGGTGGGTAACGGCCGAGCGAATCACGCTGGGACCATTGCTCAGAACGCATTCGATGCCGTCCTGAATGAGTCCAAGACTCACCCAAAGCCCGGTGCCTCAGAGCCCGTTGACGGCAATCGGCACTTCTATGGGATCGAGATCGAGAACCGGGGCGACGGAAAGGATCCTTATCCATCGGCCCAGTACCAGGCGGCTGTCCGCTGGGCGGCGGCGATCTGTCGCCATCACGGTTGGTCTGCGGACTCTGTGATCGGTCATGGGGAGGGCACTCGACGGAAGGTCGACCCCTCCTTCCCGATGGGCCAGTTCCGCAAGGACGTAGCGGCTCGCCTGGCCGGCAAGCCCGAGACTCCCAAGCCCCCGACCAAGCCAAGTCTTCCCCTCTTCCCTGGGAAGGGGTACTTCCGTCCTGGCGCCAAGAACAGCCACGTGACCGTTCTCGGCAGGCAGCTCGTAGCCAAGGGCTACGGGCGGTACTACTCCCAGGGTCCTGGGCCCTCCTGGACCAACTCCGACCGCACCGCAGTACAGGCCTTCCAGAAGGCTCAGGGCTGGACTGGGACTGATGCGGATGGCTACCCCGGTCCCTCGACCTGGAGTCGTCTTTTCTCCTGACGGAGACCCCTTTAGACCCCTCGATTCACCTATCTATGGAGTGGTGCTCTATCAACATCCTTTCCCAGCATGCTGTTCGTATCTACGCCGTTGCCACGGCGCTCATGCCTCTGCTCCTGGTCCAGTGGCCGGAGCTTCCAACCGTCGCCCTCCTGGCGCTCATTGCTGCCGTCCTCGGTGTGGGTGAGGTGGCTCAGCGGGTCGAGAACACCAAGACCCGCCGGGCCCTCCAGGAGACCCCTCCTGCGACCCCTCAGGGTGACGTCAACTGGGGCTGAGGCCCTGGTGACCTGACCTCCGGAAGTACGTCATGGAAACGTGGTCCTGGTTCTCGGGCCTTGCAGCGCCTGACCTGCTCTGAGGCAACAAAAAAGCCCCCTCCCGAATGGGAGGGGGCTTTTTTGCGTTACGCCTCAGTCCAAGCAGGCCGGTTGCTTCTTGCCGGATCCGGTCCGCACTGACAGGGCGAGTGCCCGTCACTCTGGCAGGCGTGACACGGGGCCTGATGCCACTCCCTCGCCTCTTCGGGGTAGTCCCTGCGGCAGTTAAAGCAAATCACTTCCTAGCCCTTCTTTGGTTCCAAGTCTTAGAGGTTTGGGTTCAGCGACTTGAGCCCATCTGAGAAGTCTCCAAGGGTGGTGACCAGTTCATCCCAAGCACCATCCTTGTCCTCTGTTTCGAAGTCACTAGGAGATTCAATCATCTCTTCCATCTCGTCCAGCTTCTCAGTGAACTCCCCCCCATTTATCAGTCAGGCCGGCGACGGGATCATCCTCACTGATGAACGCCTCCCAGGCGTTCTGTACAACCTCAAGCCGCGCCGTATAGGCGTTAGATGTGAGGCCCTGGGAATTCAGTTCCTGTGCGGCGGTAACCAGCTCAGAAAGTTCAGCTCCAGCGCCTTCACGAAGAGCGTCGAGCTTCTCCGCCAAAGCCTCGATGTGCTCATACGAGGTATCTTCGAAATCCTGCTTCCATTCACTGATTGCCTCATAGCTAGCCTTGCTGCGCTTACGCTTGCACAGCTTCTCAATGCGCTGAATCTCAGAACCCATCAGATTCCCTTCCCTTCCTCGGTCCCACTCTCGGGATCTAACTCAGCCTGATGGCGTCCGCTTCCTGAGCATCTTTCCTGTAGGCAGTAGCGTAGCGCTCTCGGTCTGCTTTGATACGGGATTCAGGAGAAGGGGCGTCCTGAGGGAAATCACCCTCCCTCTCCATGTTCTTCAGGAGGATCAAAGCTGCATCCTCCATGCCCTTAGCAACTTGCTTGACCCTCGCAAGAGAGGCCTTCTTGCCAGGGTGATACCGCTCACTGTTATGGACCAGGGACCAAGCCGCAGTCACAATATCGGCGTACGTTCGATTGACTTCCTCTACAAGCCCACCATGTAGGTATCGCCGTTCATTCATGGCCCTCCCCATTCCCCTTTCTCATTCTGCCGTGCCAGCTGCCTTTTGGCCTGATTCTCTTTGGGCCACGCTCAAGTACTCCGGGGCGGTGAGGAGACCATTTCGCTCAGTGCCCTGATTACCCTGCGCCTGTGCTGAGGCCCCCTGCCTCTGTTGCCCGCCGTCCTCTTCTGCTGTTCCTCGTAGTCCCTCAACAGCTCCTCAGCATCGCCCCTGCGAAGCACTACCGAGACCCACTGTGTAGTCACTCTCCTGACCGCCCTCTCTAGCCCATCCTCCCTCAGCAACCGCCCCACTGGGGGCGGTTGCCGAAGGCGCTACGGAGAAGGCCCCCGCCATGGTGGCGGGGGCCCTAATACTCGTCCTGCTAGTGCTGGAGGTCAGGAGTTGGCCTTCTTGTAGGCCTCCTGGATGGCAGCAGGGATGCGGCCCCTCTCGTTCACGTTGTGCCCGTGCTTCTTGGCCCACTGACGGATAGCCGCCGTGTCACTACCGCCACCCGTGGAAGCCTTGCTGCTGCCACGGGTGACCCTGCTGGCAACCTGCTTGCCCCCCGTACGGCGACCGTTCTTGGTGTAGGGGTCCAGCAGCCCCCGGAGCTTCTCCGCATTCGCGGTGGTGAGGTCGATCTCAAAGGCCTTGCCATCGAGAGAGAAAGTCACAGTCTCGTTCGCCTCTCCCCCATCGATGTCGTCAATGAGGAGGATTTCAACCTTCTGCGCCATGATCTTGTTACCTTTCAAGGTGCTGTCTTAGTGCGCTCATTAGAGCACACGGATTCAAGTGGTGAGAACTTTTAGGGAAAGCTCTCAAGGTGGAACAAGTCAGTCAGTCAAGCTTCCCGGGGAGGCGTCTTCCCACTCCCGAGACATCCCCTCACTGTCCTTGAGGAGATATCCTACGAGGACATCCGTACCCTCCCGGAAGACTTCGTGTCGCCAGAGCATCCCGTGAACGGGGTGGAGCTTCAGCTCATTGAATTCCTCTTCATCCTCTACCTCTTCCGGCACCTGGACCGGCTTGGCCGGAGACTTCTCCTCAGCCACCTTCTCAGCCTTGGCCTTCAGCTCCGGGGGAGCCTTATCCTCAGGGAAGAGCGACGCTGCAAAAGGATCCGCAGCAGGCTTCCGCTTCTTCGCCTTCTTCTCCTGCTTGGCCTCAGCCGCTTGGGCCTCTTGGAACAACCCCTGATAGTCAGCCATAAAGTCCTTGGCTCTCGTCCGCTGTGTTTCGGAGCAGTACACTCCATGCCGTGTCAAGGGCTTGAGTGTATCCAGGAGCCATCCCAGGGTGCTGTGAGATACCGATCCCAGGTTCCGGTGGAACGCTTCAAGCTCCGCCTTGATCTCCGACCGCTCCTCTCCCTTCCCTACTGCCGTACCGTCCAGGTACTTCATGAGGCTTGGGACGATCTTGACTTTGTACGTTGGACCCATCACTGTCCTCTTTCTCTCTCAGATAAGGTGGGCAAAGGATCCTTGCGGAACCTTCTTGGTCTTGGGCTTGGACTTGGGCGCCTTGCGCCTGGCCGACACAGGGACAGGTCTGGGCACTGCCGGAGGTCGGACAACCCGGAGACTGGGGCGAGTTGCGGATTCAGCCTCTCCGGCCGCCAGGAGCCGCACCTCTAGAGGGGCGGGGCCCGGCTTCCCTGGATCCTTCGGAAGAACTCTTGTGGCAACGTCGGGCATCTCCCTGAAGGCTTCCCGAACCTTGTCCGCAGGCGTCCGTCCACCACCGAGCGCGCTGGTTAGTGCCGAGAGAGTCATTACGCCACCGTGGCGCTTCAGGGCATCGCGGATGCGGTCCTGCAAAGACCGTGCACCCGGCCCAGAGGAGGCTGGCGAGCGCATCACCTCAGTCGCAGACTGGGCCGCATAGTCCACGATGGCCGCCGCTGCTCTGACTGCATCCGCAGGAATGACGTTCCGCATCTGTGTGACAGCCAGGATTGTTGCGACGCGCATGATCTGTTCAACGGACCTCTCAATGAACACCCCTAGTTCCTCAGGGAGTTCATCTATCAAGCGGTCATAGTGCGTGGTCAGGTCGTCCAGAACGTCTATGGCCTCCTCGCTCCACTCCATAGCGGGTTGCTCTTCCATCACCCACCGGAAGGCCTCCGCCAACCCCTTGCTGGGCTTGATCTCATCAAAGGGCCGCTGGACCCTCTGAGAAAGACGCTTGCTGCGCTTGGAGTTGAACAACAGGAAACGGTTATAGAGCCCCGTGGCAGCCCTCTGCGGCTTGATGGCGAGTCGCAGCGTCCGAGGTTGCACGTGGGCATGAAAGCCCATGAGGGGGTGCTCTACGTGCTCCTCCACGGGCTCCGCGCTACCTCCCCTTCCCTTGGTGGTGTTGGAGATTGACTCTCCATCCCACACATTGATCATTACTTCACCGTATGAGGAACATTTGTTAGTGCGGGCCATGTCGTTTGACCATTCAAAAGTGAGATACATCCTCCCCGGGAAACTGGACCTTCGGTCAGCAGCGAGCACTTGCACAAGGCCAGGCCCTGAGTGAATAGCGGAAAGCTTCGCAGCAGTGAGGTACCGCTCAAAGTTCTTTCCCAGAATCCTAAGAGCCGCTTTATAAGAAGTTCCCTTGGCTCCCTGATTCGACGGGCCCACCAATGCCGTCCAGACCACAGCCGGGCGCCCGTTCGGCTGTACCACGTATGGTGAAGCCAACCCGGAGAACAGGGCCAGGAGTGCGGCTAGGACGGCCACGGGATCCCCCTCGGTGTGGGGCATGGCCTTCCTCACGCTCTTCCCCATAGGCCCGTACGCCATGTCTCCGAAGGTGGGCAACACCCTTTCTTCCGCCACCAGTTCCGTCATGCCGCATTCCCGTTCTCGACAGACCTATTAAAGGTCAACCGAAGTTCCCTCTTGAATCGGTCACCGTGCACCTTGCAGAGGTCGTACACATCCCCATCGATCTTCATTTGCATGATTGAGGGCTCCTCCTCTCCCTTGAGTTCACAGGCATCACAGACAAGCTGTGAGACCACTTTCTTTGCCATGCGTCTTGCCTCCTGTCTGTGAGTGGCCATGGAAAAGGCCGGACGCTCGGAAGCATCCGGTCTCAGCCAAGGCAACTCAGGTTCTAGTCAGTCCACCTCATCAGACTTTGCGTGACCTCCATCTATCTCTAGTGCCTCAGTCGAAATCTTGACTGCACAATCGATTGCGGACTCAAATTCCCTTCGCTGTTCTTCGGACCAGTTGTTCCAGTCCTCCGGCCAAGTGGTCCGCCCATGCGCCTGCCAGTCAGCCGCCACCTCACTCAGTGCGCCATAGACAGACCATCGGGCCTCACACTCCAACTTCTCAAAACTTGGAAAGTCGGCCACCCTGCCTTTCCTCCAACTCTGCTCGGTATGCCCGAACTGCTGCATGTACGAGAGCCCGAGCGACTCTCGTAGGATCACTGAACTGTTGGGCCGACTCCCCCAGATCTCGCCAGAGACCTGCGAATCCCTGGATCCGGGCAGGCCTGTCCCCTGTGCCGGCCAGAGCCCGCGCCCTGTTGCAGGCCTCTGTCACCTCCTGGTCGTACAGGAGGACCAGGCTCACAGACCCCAGTCCTTCCGCCATGCCAGGCCTTCATGTCGCCGACCCGTCCGGCGGGTCACCTTCCGCCCCCTTCGGTTCGCCACCAGGGGGCTACAGCAGCGACACCCAAACGCCGGGGCGAAGTTCCGACCACTCATGAGCATTCCCCGCACGCTGTCGCCTCCTCTACTGGCAGCAGGCCGTAGCTGTACGGCTGTTCCGGGCCACCAAGAGCCCACTGGACCGATACGACCTCCCCGTGACGGGCCCACGGGTGGATCTCAACCGACGAGACCCAACCTGCCTCCGCCCCAACAGGCCGAGACCAATGGGCTACGGCCTGCCCCACCTCAAAGGTGTTTGCCATGTCTCCCCCTCTATCTACGCCGCCGAAGCGGCTTGATCCGGACCCCTGCTGATGGGCACGCCCCGAAGGGCGGGACTGGCGTCCCTTCGACGCGGGCCACCAGGAGCAAGCGCCCGTAGCTCTGGCGCCACTCCTGGGTAGGCACGTCCCCAAACTGTCTTTGCTTGCGCCTGAGTTGCTCACGCTTGGCTGTGGCGCCCCGTGTGTAGGGCCAGACCATCCATTGGTGCTGCATCTCCCGTAAGCCGTCCCGAGGGCTCACAGAGCCCCTCTGGCGAACTTCTCGGTCATCCACTTCCAACCCCACTCAAGGGAGTAATGGGCAGCAGTTGAGACAGAGTCGGTCGTCCACCCTTCTCCGTCGATACTGAAGGGATGCAGGACCCTGTGAACCGACTCGTTCAATTGCTCATCAGAGGGACTTGGGTACCACTCCGTACCTCTAAGGGGTCCGCTGAAGATCAGCTCTTGACTCCCAGTGTCCGAGTCATACAGGGCCATACGAACCTTCTCGCTGGACCACTCCCATTCCACCTCTACCCGCAGTGACAGCGGCTCCCCGATGACACCAACGGCCTTATGCGTGTGCTCAACCATCTCTTCCCCTTCTCGTAGTCCGAGCAAGGGACACGGGAAGTTCTGGACTCACCGCGCCCCAAACTCCAGCTACGAACGAGCCTTAGCCAAGGCCTGCACCGCCCGCGTTTGAAGATCCTTGGGCAAGCAGTTCCTATGCCTACGAGCTCTTCTCATGTGGCTGTAGAACATGACCCCTTCCCAGTTCTCCCCTTCCCCTTGGCAGTTCAGGAGGCAACGCACTTTCCAATGCGTGTCACTCCCCGGGTAGGGGGAGAGGGGCTCCCAGCCCAGTTCATGGATTCGGGAAAGTGCCTTACGGGCAGCATCAATGTTGCGTGGACTCAACCCCGTTCTGAGTACTGGGTCCAGTTCCGGAAGTTCGCAGCTCTCTTCACTCATTAGTCCCCCATCGGATCATTTGCATGGGCCCTGGCATGGACCAGGTCTATGCCCCCATCCGAACAGTGAGGGCAGGGCAACGTGTCCTCTCTCCGCCACTGGGCCACGCTGATTCGAACCTGTCCGTCACAGCAACCACAGCTCATGAACACGAGCTGTGTGTACTCGTTGAAGTCATCGTGCTCATGGGCATTGCACAGCCCGTTACCGTGCTCGCCTCCATGCCCGTAGAAGCACACCGCGCACCTGATTCCGGCGCCTATGGCAGCGGATGAAACGTCATCCCGCTGGGGCGGGAATCCGCTGGGTGTATTCCACAACTCCATCTCTTCGACCTTTCGGTCTACCTTGATCGTCGGGCAGTACCCGTCACCCGAGATGGTGTGATGTCGATGATCAGGCTCACATTCAGGGCGATACCAGCGCCAGGACACCGCGTATGCACGCGGGTACCGCTTCCGCTGGGCATCCGCACGCTTTCCCCAGGAAGCCCACAATCCCCAGATGTCCTCAGGAGCGGAGCAGACAACGCCTAGTGAAGATGCGTCCCGAGTACCCCCGTAGGAATCCGCCTCAATGTCCGACCATGCCAGCCTAATTGCATCCTCTTCGCTGGCTGCTAGGACCCAACGCCTTTTCAGCACTTCGCCTCACCCTGACTCGGTCCAACAATCCGCCTGCCCACAATTGACGTGTCTGAGTGACTGATCCCCTCTCTGATCGAGTAGTTGCGGATAATCTCTCCTGCCCATCGGGAGAAAACAACGGATCGCGAATGCGGCTCACACAGGATGATTCGCGTTTCCGGCTCCTCGTATCGGTGCCTCACGAAGAATCCAGGCGCCGTGCAGTGACCCATCTGTTTGTGCGAGAAGATCTCACAGGGGAACAACGTCCCAAGGAGGAGGTCTTGAGCTTCCTCCTTGGATCCCGCCTCACCGATGTGAGAATGCGTCTCACTGCTGGCCGACCACTGATAGGCAAACCAGATTTCGGCCCCGCTTTCTAGCACCTGGGTCCGTACGACGTAACCGCCGTATTCCTCCGTCCTTGTGCCTAGGTAGGACACACCGTCATATCCTGCGGTGCTGGGTGTCCATTTCATCTCTTCCCCTTTCACATCCCCGAGACTCTCTCTAGAGATGCAATGCAAGGGGCGGGGTGACACGGCCCGCTTTCGCGGGTGTACTTCCCTGCCCTTCACATTGCACCGCTAGTCAGTGCCCACGGGCGTGACCTCTCTGAGGATGCGGGAAAACACGCCGCAGGCAACCCTCCATTCCGATGCGATGAACGGATCCAAGAATGCAATGATCGGCGTCTCTAGGTATTGCCCGTATGTCGCGGTAACCGTTTCCGTGCGCCCGATTGCCAGAATGCTTGCGTATCCGCAATGGCTGGTCGCATAGAACACGTCATCCCCCGCCTTCAAATCCCAAGGGCTGACATTTGTCTCCACTTCAAAGCTTCTGCCGTTGTCAGCGGTCATAACGAGCACGCCCAAGACCTCCCCTATTCTTGCCACTCCTTATGAGCGGGCATGGAAAGGGCACGTGGCCGACTGCTGCCACGTGCCCCACCAAACCCGTTCACCTAGGCTGCTAGGCCTTCCCTCAGTCGGTCCCAAATGGTGCCCCAAAGGGCTTCAATGCTGACCCCCCGGTTTTCCATGGAGGCTACATAGTCCACGTGCGTGGGTACCGGTCTGGGCTCCTCTGCTGTTATTAGGTCTACGACTTCCCCGCAGGCTCCGACCACCAGTGCGGGCACCAATGCGGCACCCGGACCCAGAAACGCCACCCTGTCACCCTCTCGGTACTCATTCACCCTCTTGCCCATCCTCCGGAGCCTCACGGAATGCGACCGCCCAACCGGCGGGCTCATCATCAGTGGTGTACACCGCAAGGACGCACCAATATCCAGGGGTAGCCCGAATGTGTTCCGCCAGTGCACCGCCCACGCGCTCACTGTCATGCATGAGCGGACCTGAATAGCCCCATTGACCCGTCCACCCAGATTCGAGCACCCAACCCTGAGAAGCTACGGATTCACACATGGCGGATTCATGTTCCGTCAGAATCTGCCCTGAGTTGTCGGTGTCAACTGATACTTCAGGTGCATAAACGCCCTCTGTCTGTCCCTGAACCTCCCCGTTCGAAAGAATCCTGATTACGCGGTCAGTCTCCATAAGCGCATTGAGATCCACTCTCCTTACCCCCTTACCTAGTTCCGGACATCCAACGCGTCATCTTCGGGAGTCCTGTCCTGAGTGCACTCCCAGATTTCCCATGCAAGATCAAAGGAGGCATGAGCTTTGTCAGCCAGAAGTTGGCCGTGTTCATGCTCCTTACCGGGAAGACTGGAGCCGTCACTATCTACGTACGGCTCCCTTTCATTCTGAAAATCCTTTACCAACTGGATCAAGGCGTCAACGGTCCGCCAGAACTTCGCGGTATCAGCGTCAGCCCGAGATTCACTCATAGCCTTTCCCCTACCCCTCAATTTCAGTGAAGCGGTCACCCTTTCTAACCCTCCACCTCTAGCTACTACTGGACGCAGTAGACAGAAAAGCGCACGTCCCCTTGATTGAAGACGTGCGCCAATCCGAGCACTACCCACAGATCACCTCTTGCCGGCCACCGGACAGAGTTCTCCCATCTCCCCTCAGACCTCTGTTGCCTCTCCCTCTGCAAGTCCCAGCTCTTGAGAAACACGCTCCCTCAGCGCGTCTCCAAGTTTGCTGCCAGGGTGCATAACAGCCAAGGCGAAGAATTCCCAGTCCTCTTCCGCGAGATGCATCACGTACCGCATTTCCTTCCCATCAGGAATGCTGTCCGATTCCGCATCCCCAATTGCATCAGACACTCTGCTTATTTGCTTTCTTCGCGCTGCTGCCGAGAATCTCTTGGCACGCCTACTGAATCCCTCAACTGCCTTCCGCCAGTCTTCTTCCTCTAGGAAAACCGCGTACCGCATTGCCTGGCCCATCTGAGGCCCCTTCCTCTAGTCCTGCCAACTCTGACGCAACAGGTAAGAGGATGCTCGGGAACGCCCGAGCATCCGATACCGATTACGGCTTGGGTGGCTCCAAAACCCATCCATCAGGATTCGCGCACAGATTCCCGTCGGAGTCCTCATAGACTTCCGAGCCGTCCTTGAAATCGATCTGAGAGCACTCAGTTACTCTCTTCTCGGCATCAGACCCAAAGTCCTTGTGTCCTAAGGTGAGCCATAGAGCCCCGGCAACCGCCACCACGAGGAGGCATGCGGCGATAGCGAATCCACTACGTTCCTTGTCCATGACATTCCGTCCCTAGCCACTGTCTGACGCAGTGGACAAGAGGGCACTCAGGAGACCTGAGTACCCGATGCCGACTAGTCAGGGTTGTTGTCCCAATAGCCATCCACGCTCTTAGACACCACCACACCGTGGGGGAACATGTCGTCATTGGCGCATGACTCATCCCCTCCACAAGTGCATTCCTTGCGGAACTTCTCCGCTTGGCTCTCTGCCTTTTCTCGTGTCCTGTGTGGTCCGGACAAGTGATCCCCAAGCACGTGAAACACGTGGAATTCAGTAACCATGTTCATACCCCGCTTTCCAGTTCCACGTACGGCCGAATGCGGAGACCCTCCCAGGTACGTTGGCGCATTTCACAGTCAACGCACCAATCCGACGTCATGTTGCATGAATTGACGACAACAATCGTTGCGTCATTCGGGCACCCCTCCTCTGTGGGCCAACCCATGCACTTCCCCTTTTCCCAAGCCATTTCAAGCCCTCCCCTTGTTGCTGGCTACCGACTAACCAGGCATGGCAAAGGCACGTAGCCTCAATCCCGCTACGTGCCCCGCCAAATCTGTTCGCTCAGTTGTCGGAAGCGTGCTTTCGTGCGCACGCCTCACAGTTGCAGCCAGACTGTCCAAAACAGTACATGGCCGAGTAGCCGTATACAGGCAGTACCTTGTTTGCCCGCAACTTGACGTTGCCGGAAAGCCACCATTTGGCCATCGTTACAACTGACTCCCACTTACCCCCCTCTATGAACCTCCCACCCCCAATAGGGGTGTCCCGAATCCAAAAGGTGACTTCACTCCGGGCAACCAGGTCTCCCCGCTTGTCCAGATGGATTTGCACTGAACATGCCTCACTCAATGACTCCGTGAGCACAAGGGAGGTCTTACCGATCCACTGTTCCCGCATCACTCTTGCTCCCCTCCGCTATCTGCCTGCCACCATGGCTAAGACGAATCCAATGAACGCAGCTACTAGCAGTGCGGCTACTTGCCAAACCCCTTTTTCATTGTCCGCGCCAGTGACACGCCGAACCCTCCGAATGCCGTTGCTAACCCTAGGAAGGGTTTCAGCACACGCAAGGCAGGCGTGAAACTCTGCTCCTGATCTGCGGACCATGACCCAAGTTGCTGGGACGTTTCGGCCCCCATGAATGAACTCCGCGCAGTAGTACATACTTCCCCCCTTATTCCCCTGATTTTGGGCAGAGCTCTCCCCTGTGCCGGCCACATACTCATTTGAAGACTGGTCACTCAGGAAGAGGTGCAGTGCCTTTCTGACACTCCCCTCGGTGCACGCACTCTCAGGTACCTAGGAGCAGATCCAGTAAGCGGGTGAGTATCAGTCACCCTGCCTCTCATCTGTCCGGCAGTAGCCGTGTTGGGCACGTGCGCCGTAGGTAGTACAGAAGTGCTTCGGTTGTGCTCTCAGAACAGCCGCTACAGGGGCCCTTACCCCTCCTTTTGCGTCACCAGTAGATCGCTCGTTATTGCCTACGCCCGTTCATACGACACATGCCCGCATGGATTAGGGATCGTCTCCCCTCAGGTGCCTACTCCTGAGGCTCTGTAGGTATAAGCGCCGGTCCGCCCAACTGTCTGAGTACTGCTGTGTTACTCGCCCTACCGCTCTTGCCTTGACGTACTCCCCAATGCGCTTCACAGCGTGTTAGGGGCGTTCAGGCTTCAACCCGTATCTATTCGCTTCAACGGGCGCTCAGGCTCTTCTGTTAGCGGTTGCTGGTCACTGCCAGTCCGTTTACTTTCCCGTCGGGCGCATTGACGCCCCTCCCTACGGTTCCGCGCTTGTGGGGAGGTGGACTCACTCCCTTGCCCTTCCGCTTGGCCCGTCCGTATTCGCGCTTCTACGTTTCCCTTCGCCCTTCGGGGCGGGTACTCCGTGGCGCTCGGTCGGTGCGGTTGGTGCGTCATCAGTAAGCACAGATGGCACATGTTTTGGCAATCAGGAGATGAGTGGGCCTGAGAGGAAGCGCGCACGCGAGGGAATCGCAAACACACAGGTCAGAGCGCTATGTGACCGAGCTACCTCAGCTCTAAATCAGTTCATGTTTAGGCAACTTCGTTATCCCCTCGTGACATTTGAATGCCGCAAAGCAATTCATAAAGGACAGATGTAAGCCGCATGTATGGCCAATGCAGGAATGGACATAGGCGCCCATAATGACTGGGATTTGAGGCCGAGGGGCAGGAGGAAGGGGTACCGAGGGTGCGTGAGGAAGAGTTGTCTTCACGCTTCCTCCACATATGTAGGAACGTCTCTTCCTCACCTCCTGATCAGGGGGCGGGGTGTCTATTCCTCAGTCAGGAGTGGGGGTAATGAATAACGTTATTCATACAGAGAACCGCCGGAGGGCCTTCCATTCACCGTGTACGGGTATTGATGTTTCACAAGGGGGCAAGCTCCTGAGAGGCTCCGTGCGGGCCCGGCGGGCCCCGGAACAGGAAAAGGGGCCACAGGAAGGCCGCTAAGCCCTCTGAAGTCCCTCCATGAACCGCCTTGCCGTAGTGCAACCGAGGAGCGAGTGAGGAATAGACGTTTCCTAAATCTGAAGGTCATCAGGGGGCAGGCAGTCCCAGGCCTCAAGTGGCCTCAGCCGGTCCGCCTCCAGCGCCTTGCGCCTTGCGCCTTCTGACTACGGGAGAGGTCTCCTGGCAGGAAATACACGTGCTGCTGCGGCCTCGATGCCCCATGTGCAGTGCGCTGAACTGCGCCCAAGCCTTGAACATGTAGCAGCCGGCACTCACGGCAAGCCTCTTTCAGAGATTCAGTGAAGTGCATCACAAGGGTGCCTGATTGGGGTTCAAAGGACACTTACATTCTTAGTGAGGGGTTGTATATACCTCACCACCTTCTACCTCTATAGACCTGTAGGCACCCCATCAGAGGGTGCCTAGTTGGGTCCTACTCCCCCGGCTCTCCTCGAAAAGGAAGAGGGGCATCCGGGCCAAAGATCCTGAGCCGTAGCTGCTCTTCGGCAGAGTCTCTGAAATGAGGCGAATGAAGGCCCCCGTGTCGGTCGAATAACAGGCAGGGGCCGTACCTGGGATCCTTGTAGCTACACCCACTTCGGAGGACAGTGTTTCGCTGTCCCCCTCGGTCCCATCCATGCCAGACCTCAGATTCCCCGAGGGTCATTTCTGCTTCGGCAAGCACCCAGTGAAGTTCGTTGGAGGGATGAGTGGCGAGCTGGCAGCGATGGAGGCCTCGGATCCACTGAGTCCCCCGGTTTTCCTCAGGAGCTACGTCCTTGCAGGCCTCTACCGAGGCGGGGCCGAAATACAGGGCATGAGGGCAGCGCTCTGCTACGCCCAGGGTCTGTCTGACAAGGTTCTGTACCAGGTTGAAGTCCCTGCGGATCCGCTGCAAACGGGTTCCTGGGGTCCTCTCCTCCAGCTCCCAGGAGTGAGCACCTGAGTGCGCTGGGAAGAGGTCACACGGCTGGCTGCCGGTCCCCATGGCGGAGCAGAAGTCAAGGATTTGCACATGGAGACCTCCGCCGGCAGAGGACCAGTAGCCCCAAATGGAGCCTTGGTGTCCCGTGCCCAGGATCAGGAGATTCGTCCAGTGCGCCTCATCCGGAGAGTGATCCTGCAACTCACAGGAGATCTCCCCGTGTCCTTCCTCCAAGAGGTGGCTGTGTTCCGCCAGGAGCAGCCTCAGGGCCTCAGAGGAGACCTCCAGGCTTTCCGCACACCTATACCGCGTCATGAGGTACCTCTCTGCCCTCTGTGGTGACTTGGGCAATGTGCTGAGCTATGCGCCGGGCCTCGGGGTCATCAAATTCGTGGAAACAGCCTCCGGGATGGCCGCTGTAAAGGGGGCAGGGCTTCCCATCGGGCCCCTTCCTCAGGCACCAGGGCCTAGCTTCAATATCCTGGATCCGAAGGCCTGTGGCCCACCAGCTCCACACTGCTTTGGAGACATCTAAAGCAAGGGTCCTGATGATTGCTGCATGCCTAACCCCCTTGCTGTGCTCCTCCAGGGCGCATTGAACGGCAGGCAGGGAGACCTCTCCGGGCTTGCGGGGAGCCCATAACCGGGCTGTGGTGCTGATCTTGTCCGTTGGGTATCCGTAGACATCACATCGGAGCTTCATACGCGGATTCCTGCCTGATTTTGGCAACAAGAAGCCCCGGTCTCCCCCCATCGGAGGTTAGAGGGAGGCCGAGGCGGCTTTCAGAGTGGAAGAAGGAGAGTTTTAAAGGCGTCTATGCGCTTCCCATTGCCCAAGAGCAGTCAGCATGTCCCGTAGCCACTGCCTCTCAGGCCGCTTTTCGGTGAGTGACCTGTACTTGCGCGTCTCAGCCGAAATGAATGCGGAGACGGCAGCAGGATCCGCCTCCAACCATGCGGGGCACCGTGCTGCGTGGAACTCGGCCCCGGCAGGCGTGTGGCCGGCTGCGATGAGTTGGAGTACCAGGCAGGCAGGATCAATAAAGGCTGCGCCCCGGGTGGGCCATGACCAGTCCACAACCCACGAGGACTCTTCTCCGATCAGGAAATTCCCGGGATGGATGTCCGTAAAGAGCAGCGCATCGCCACGGAAGTAGTTGGATTCCTGAGGTTCAGTCCACCGATCCCAACGCGTTTCGTGCCATTCCTGGGCGATGGTAGGCAGTGGGATGTCACCGATCAGTCGGACGAGATCCACTACGCGGTCCACGTCCGGGGAGCCCGGGAGGAAGCTCGAAGTGCGCCCCGGTACCGCCTCATACCCGAGCACCGACCAAGCGGCGTCTTCCGCAGTCCACAGCAGTGCCGGGGAGACCTCCCCCACGTGAGGGGCGATGTCCCGCTCCCGGTACAGAGATTCCAGCCGCCCCCCGGCCCTGTTGGCCATGACCTTCACAAAGACAGGCCCCCTCTCGCATTCCACTACGGCTGTCAGGTCCGACATGTTTCCCTCTGTCGGAGTCATGCCCCTGATAGAGCCGGTGTGCGGGAGGATCAGGTGTTCAAGGCCGGGGGTTTCCACGGTGGTCCTTCTTGGTCAGGAGCGGGGGGTGCAGGAACTTGTTGGCGTGCCGGGGTTGCACTCGTCGTCAGGGCTGCATCCGTCGTTGCGGCCGGTGATTCCCTGAATGTGTGCTGTTGCCTCTGCCATTGCGGTGCCACGCAGAATATCGGCCAACGGTTCTTCCTTGACGTTGCCGACTGTCTTCCATGTGGCCATTACGCAGGGGGTCACGTTGCCGTCAGGGCTGATCGCGGCCTTTTTGTCGCCGCACCTGCCGCACAGCGCTCCCTCCCTGACAGTAGGGATGCCTAGCGTGTCCCCGGCCCGCCCTATGGCCCTGATTCGGTCGGTCCTGATCTGAGTGACCCCGAGTGCAGTCAGCTCCTGGTGGGCCCGCTCGGCTGCCCCGGGGACTCCTGTGTCGATGATGCCGACTCGTATGGGGATCCCCCGCTCAACTGCCTTGATGATGTTGCTCCGGGTGTGCCGGTGCGTCGGCCGCCTGGTGAGAGCGTTGTGTTCCTCGGCCTGGTCCGAGTAGTACGAGGTAGCCAGATTGGAGGCGGGGTGAGAGAAAATCTCCCACATCTCGCTTGTGACGTGTACCAGGTTGGTGAACGTCTCGACCAGCATTCCGGAGCTCAGGGCCCGACGGGTCAGGAACGCGTAGTCCGGGTGTGTCGTCGGTTCACCGCCGAAGAACTGCACCTTGGTAGTGCCGGCTGCGGCAGCCTGGTCGATGATTCCCATCCACTGCTCACGGGTCATGCTGCCGTGATCGCCATCTGGGCCACTGCCGTTGAAACAGTGGGTACAAGACAGCTGACACTTGCGAGTGAGGTCGAGAGACAGGAATTCAATTCCAGACGCCTCTTTGGGTGTTGCTTCCAGCAGTTGAGCAGTCATCAGTTGCTCTCCTTTGGCTGTCCCACCCCGGTTGGGCAGGAAGTTGAGGCCCCACCCCTCCACTGAGATCTACCGGGATCGATCAGAGGAAGGGCGGGGCGTTGCCCCGCCTGCACCAGTACCTGAAGCCGATCAACATCAGGCCTAGGGGCGGGGGCTCTAGTTCCTGCCCCCCGCTCCTCTGGGGAGAGCTTGACCGGGCCCTGGGGGATCCGGCGGGGGCAGGAAGCTCTTGTGCCTGTCAGGCGCTGAAGGCCTCCACGGGACGACATCCCTGCATGGGGCCAGTCATGATGTGTCTCAGGGGGACATGAGGGCGGTAGAGGAAGAGTTCCGGGGCGCCTGCGTGATGCCTAGGGTGTCTCGCCACGTGGACGATCCGGCGCCAATGGTCCTCCAGCAGGACCCAGTTTTCGGCTCTCACCTTGTCTGGGTATATCTCCGTGATCTCTCCAGAGACCTTCGTCACCCCTGGGGGGAGGGTCTTCCCCATCCAGGTTTCGCGACCATCGCCACGGATCAGGCACACCTGATTCCCGTCCTCGCTTACTGCCAGGTACCGCCCTCCCGAGGGCAGTGTGACCAGGTCCCCGACATTCATCGTCTTTACCTTTCCGAATCCGCACTGCCGCAATGAAGAGGATGAGGAGCCCGGGGGCTGCGGTGAGGAGGATCAACAGGCGCACGGTCATACGCCCTTGGCCTCCGGGGGCTGGCACCGAATGCACCAGGAGGGGCACTTGGGTGGATGGCTCCCTGGGGGCCAGTAGATGACTCCGGGACTCCGCTGCACTCCGCCCGCCTTGGTGACCCAGTCGCCGGCTGCGGGCTTCCTCAGGTCGATCACGTTCTCTCCCCCTCATGGGGGTGGTTGAGAATCTCGCGGTTGCACTCGTAGGCCCCGCGTTCGTCGGCCTCTTGCGCAGCAGCTTCCCGTTGGTCCGCCAGGGCGCTACAGACTCCGCAGTCAGGCCAGGGTTCCGGGCTGTGCTGCTCGACCGGCAGGGAGTCGGCAACTTCACCGACGAGCAGCAGGCCCCCGTGGGCTTGCTGTTCCTTCGCCAGGAACCGAAGGTCTGCCAGTGCCTTGCTGCCCATGCGCCTGTCCCTCTCCGTAGTGCTTCCGCTACCGGGGAGGTTCAGCGTGGACCATAGATGGGAACCCTTCAACTAATCAGATTCGAAGGAAGAGTTGGGCCCGACATGGTGAACCGCAAGGAGCTGGACCCGGAAGGATCGCCGCAGGCGGCCTACGGTGCACGTATCCGCCGCCTCCGCGAAGATCGCGGGTGGAGCCAAGACGAGCTAGCCGAACGTTCGGCATATTCCAGCCAGCATATTTCGGCTGTCGAAACTGGACGCAAACCGCCAACTCTGCGTTTCTCCGAACGGATTGACGTGGCCTTAGGTGTCACCGGTACAACCGACTCGTTCGAGCGCGAATGGCAGGACATTCGACACAGCAGCCTGCTTGAGGGCTTCCCCGAGTACGTTGCCTACGAGGCGCAAGCTGTTGAGATACGGCTCTTTGAGACTGGCGTTGTCCCTGGCCTCCTTCAGACTCCCGAGTACGCTCGGGTGCTGGCTGACAGCGCCATGCGACGGGGCGCGATCGCCCCAGACCAGGCAGACAAGCGGGTTTCATTCCTGGTGGAACGACAAGCCGCACTCGTGCGGGCGCATCCCCCCACCATGCTGGTGGTGATGGATGAAAGCTGCTTGCGTCGAAGGGTCGGTGGACCTGCGGTCATGCGAGCCCAGTTGGACCGGCTGTCGGAGTTCGCTAGCCTTCCGACCACTGTGCTTCAGGTTGCCCCGTTCGACATGGGGGAGCGTCGTCCGTTCAACCTCCCGATGAACCTACTGACGCTACCGACCCTCTCTGTACTTGCGTACGCGGAATCTCAGATGCGGGGACACCTTGAGCGGGAAACCTCTGCCGTCCTAGCCCTGTTGGCGGCATACCATCAACTACAAGCTGAATCGCTGTCCCAAGCAGAGTCGATGGCGATGATCCAAGAGGTACGAAAGGGCACCCCGTGACGACCACGACCGAGTCCCCCCGCTGGCTCAAGTCCTCATACAGCGACAACGGTGGCAACTGCGTCGAGGTTGCTGCCAACCTTGCTGTCTCGGGCTTGGTCCCCGTTCGTGACAGCAAGACTCCTGACGGGCCGATCCTGGCCCCCTCCTGCGCCTCTTGGGTGGCGTTCGTAGGAGCAGTGCAAGCAGACAGCCTCTAGGACGGCTGAGGCCCCCCTGAAGACGCGAGGAAGCCCCCTGGACGCCGATCCAGGGGGCTTCTGCTGTTCTTCAGACCTGTTTCCGCTGGTCAGATGCCTACCGTCAGAGTGAACGGATAACCCACGCTGGAGAACGCTCCCGAAGGGCCCCATGCCGAAGGGCATGAAGATGCCCAAGGGCCGCTGACCCTCCTCCCCCGTTCCTTCGACGCAGAGAAGGCCCCGGAACCGACTGGTTCCGGGGCCTTCTTGCTGTCCGCTCCGTGCTGTCCTGGCTGTGGTACGCCGCCGTGCTGTCCTGCCGTGGTACGCCGCCGTGCTGTCCCGCCCGGCCGCCGGTACGCCGCCGGGCTACATCCGCACCTGTACGGCGCGGGCCAGCCGGTCGTGCAGGCCGCGCCCGTCGCGGTCCCAGATCAGCGCCGGGATCGCCAGGCAGAGCAGCACACTGCGCACCACGACCCACCCGAGGCCGAGCCGGCCGCCCCGCTCGGAGACGACCCGCACGCCGAACAGGCGCTTGCCCGGGGTGCAGCCGATGGTGCCGACGGTGAGGATGCTCAGCACCAGGAAGATGCCCAGCGCCCAGTTGCCCGCCGCCTGCGAGTCGCCGCGCGCGAAGAGCCCGTACGCGATGAGCAGGCACAGCCCCCAGTCGACGAAGAGTGCGCCGAAGCGGCGGCCCAGCGGGGCGACCGAACCCGGTCCCTCCGGGGGCAGACCGAGGCGCTTGCCCCGGTGTCCGAAGTCGGCGCCCATCTCCTCGGCGGCCGCGCGCGGCCCGGAGAGCCACGATCCGATTGCTTGCCTGTTGTCCACCCGTCCAAGGTACTGCGACCCCTTTCGTAACGGTCCGGGCGGGGGCGCATCCGCAGCGCGGACGCAAGCGGAACGACATCCTCCGACAAGTCCGGCATCACCGACTGGTTAACTTGGGCGAAACAAATGGGTCATGCTGGAGAAATCCCGTCTGCCTATGGTCGACGCCAGCGTGTGCCACCGCACTGGCCCGCATGAAGACCCGCAGAGATAGCGGCAACCCCGCCCGGCCCCGGGCGGGAGTAGGAGGAGCTGGATGTTCGGGAACGCCGACGAAGCCAAGAAGTTCATCGCGGACAACGACGTCAAGTTCGTGGACGTCAGGTTCTGCGACCTGCCGGGCGTGATGCAGCACTTCACGATCCCCGCGGCGGCCTTCGACCCGGACGAGGAGCTCGCGTTCGACGGTTCGTCGATCCGCGGCTTCCAGGCCATCCACGAGTCCGACATGGCGCTGCGCGCCGACCTGTCGACCGCGCGGATCGACCCCTTCCGCCGCGACAAGACGCTGAACATCAACTTCTTCATCCACGACCCGATCACGGGCGAGCAGTACAGCCGTGACCCGCGCAACATCGCCAAGAAGGCCGAGGCCTACCTCGCCTCCACCGGCTTCGCGGACACCGCGTACTTCGGCCCCGAGGCGGAGTTCTACGTCTTCGACAACGTCCGTTTCCAGACGTCGGCGAACGAGAGCTTCTACCACATCGACTCCGAGGCCGGCGCCTGGAACACCGGTTCCACCGAGAACAACCGCGGCTACAAGGTCAAGTACAAGGGCGGCTACTTCCCGACCCCGCCGGTCGACCACTTCGCCGACCTGCGTGCCGAGATCTCCCTGGAGCTGGACAAGAACGGCCTCCAGGTCGAGCGTCAGCACCACGAGGTGGGCACGGCCGGCCAGGCCGAGATCAACTACAAGTTCAACACGCTGCTCGCCGCCGCGGACGACCTGATGCTCTTCAAGTACGTCGTGAAGAACGTCGCCTGGCGCAACGGCAAGACCGCGACCTTCATGCCCAAGCCGATCTTCGGTGACAACGGCTCCGGCATGCACGTCCACCAGTCGCTGTGGCAGAACGGCATCCCGCTCTTCTACGACGAGCAGGGTTACGCCGGTCTCTCGGACATGGCCCGCTACTACATCGGCGGCATCCTCAAGCACGCCCCGTCGCTGCTGGCCTTCACCAACCCGACGGTGAACTCCTACCACCGCCTGGTCCCCGGCTTCGAGGCCCCGGTCAACATGGTGTACTCGCAGCGCAACCGCTCCGCCGCGATGCGCATCCCGATCACCGGCTCGAACCCGAAGGCCAAGCGCGTCGAGTTCCGCGCCCCGGACCCGTCCTCCAACCCGTACCTGGCGTTCTCGGCCCTCCTGATGGCCGGCCTGGACGGCGTCAAGAACAAGATCGAGCCGCCGGAGCCGATCGACAAGGACCTCTACGAGCTGGCTCCCGAGGAGCACGCCAACGTCCAGCAGGTCCCGACCTCGCTGCCGGCCGTCCTGGAAGCCCTTGAGGCCGACCACGAGTACCTTCTCGCCGGCGGTGTCTTCACCCCCGACCTGATCGAGACGTGGATCGACTACAAGCGCACCCAGGAGATCGCCCCGATCCAGCTGCGCCCGCACCCGCACGAGTTCGAGCTGTACTTTGATCTGTAAAGATCAACAGGGCTTCTAGCTCCGCGTTTATGCTGCGGACCCCTCGCCAGTCCGCGAGGGGTCCGCAGCTTTTTTGATCTTGCCCTTCATGGCGGAGCCGATGACGGCTCTCGTCGTCTCCTCGGTGTCCGGCCAGAGGTGACCGTATGTGTCCAACGTCGTCTTCGCGGACGCGTGCCGGAGGCGGTGCTGCACCACCTTCACGTCCGCCCCCTCGCTGATGAGCAACGAGGCGTAGTAGTGCCGCAGATCATGGAAGCGAAAGCCCTCGGGCAGACCGGGGATGACCTTCCTCGCGGCTCGTATCTGCCGCTCGATGGCCCACGTACTTACCCGGTCGCCGCCCTCATGAGCAAAGACCGTGCCCGGCTGCCCCTCCGCCGGTCGCGGCAGCACCGCCAGCAGCTCGTCGGGGATGGGCACGGCGGTACGGCTCATCTCCGTCTTCAGTGGCTCCGCCGGGTACTGCACGGCAGGCCGGATCTCCTTCTCGGCAAAGGCAATGTCCGCTCGGCGCAGGCCGCAGACCTCCCCCACCCGTAGACCCGCGAAGGCGCCGAGGAGTACGGCCAGGCGGTAACGCTCGTCGAATGCCTCGTACAGCTGCCACACCTGCTCAGTCGTGGCGACGTAGGGCCGCGGCTTGCCCGCGCTAGCAGCGTTCTTGCGATTGCAGGGATTCGACGTGACGATCTTGTCCTCAATCGCGTCAGCCATGACCTGCGAGAGGCGATTTCGTAGGGCCTTGATGTACGACTGCTGCAAGCCTTCCTTCTTGAGTCTGGCTAGCCACGCCTTTACCGCACTCGGCTGGATCGACGCGATAGGGAGCGGGCCGAATTCCTTGCGGATGCGTCCAAGGTGCACCTTGGCTTGGCGCACCGTCGAGGCTCTGTTCACGGCGTAGCCCTCGATCCACTTGTCGCACCACTCGTCGACCGTGATCTTCCGCGACTTCGGGTCGACGTACTGGCCGGTGACCAGACTCGCCGTCTCCTCGTCGAGCCACCTCTGCGCGTCGACCTTCCGCGTGAAGTGGCGAGCATGCTCACGGCCGGCGGCGTCACGGTATCGAGCCCGCCATTTCCCGTTAGGCCTCTTCTTGATGCTGGCCACTCACTCCCCCTGCGAATCCCGTAGTCGGTCTGCGATCTCGGTGCACTCGCGCACCTGAGCATCCACCTGATCGATCAGATCAGAATGAGCCCGAGACGCTTCTTCAAGTTCCCTGTCGATGTGCTGCCTGGTCCGCTGCAACTCCAAGACGCGCTGGTTAGACGCATCAAGGAGCCCCCTTAGTTCGTTGAGACGGATCGTCGCGGTGGCCATTTCGAAGTCGTCGATCGGAACAGTCATAAGGTCGCTAACCGTCACACCGAAGATGCTCGCCAGCCCCTGCACTTCATTTACGCGGATGGGGCGGTCAGCTGCTTCGGTCTTGGCCACGGTCGTTTGCCGCCACTGATAGCCCTTGGTGGCCATGCGGGTCGCTAGCTCTTGCTGGGACCAGCCGCGGGTCACGCGCAGGCTTTTCACGCGTCGGCCTACTACCTGTTCAGCGCTGCCGATGGCTTCTGCCAGGGACTGCGGAGCGCCTTCCGTTGACTGCGTTTGATCCTTCATGGGGATAGACGTTAGTGCTTGGTGGGGTTGACCACAACAGCACCATGCTGCAATCCTGCGGGGGATAGCGCTCAATCCCCACGGAGGATCAAGCGATGCATAAACACACCCTGCCCAGCGGTGATTCGCCGCAGTACCTCACGACGGCTGAAGTGGCCGAACGGTACCGAACGGCTCCTAGCACTGTCCGCTACTGGCGCCACGTCGGGTACATCCCGGGCGGCTTCAAGCGTGGGCGGCGAGTCCTGTACGACCCCGCCGCGCTCGACCGCTGGGACGCGGAGCAGACCGGAGGCGCCGCAGCATGACCCAGAACACGACGAATCCCGAGCAGCTGGTATCTGCTCGGGATTCGGAAGACCTCACGGCGGGCGGGTCTGTACCCACCTTGCCACAAGGAGACCCGCCCCGAGCAGTAGGGCGACTCGACACCTACCGATCGCGCTCCGCGAAGTGGCACCGACAGGTCAAGGTCGACCGGTGCCCCGGATGCGGACACCCGCACCTGCACCGGGCACCCCTCCCGCTCGTCCGGTCCGTCCTCAAGAACGCGCCCTGCGGCACCGTGTACGTCGTCGTACTGCGCGTACCGGCGGTGGTCGCATGACCATGCTCGACTCGGCGCTGTTCCTGACCTCCCGTGGATTCGAGCTGTTCCCGGCCGACCACCCGGGCAACGAGAAGTGCGTCGGCGTCGGCCGCGGACATGAACCGGAGACGTGCACCGACCGGGGCAAGCACCCCGCCGTCGCCTTCACCCGGAACCACTCGACCGACCCCGCCAAACTGCAGCGTTGGTTCGACGGGCCGTTGCGGAACATCGGAATCGCGGTCGGAGCCTGCCGTCCTCGACTCCGACCGGCACGGTGCCGTAGAGGATGCCGCCGCTGCTCTCGGCCACGTCTGGGCGACGACCATGCGCGTCCTGACGGCCAAGGGCTACCACGACTATCTGTGGGCGCCGGCGTCGCTCAAGCTGGGTAACGGCCTCGGACAGCTGCGAGGCAAGTTCGACGGCGACGTCCGGGCGGGCAACGCCTACGTGATCGCCCCCGGCTCGGTGCACGCCACCGGGGCCCTGTACGAACTCGTCGACCAGGACCAGCCGCCCGCCTCCGCCCCCGCCTGGCTCCTCAACGCTCTGACGGGTGCTGTTCCCCGTCCGCGCCCTCAGAACGTCGAGCGTGCACAGACTGGTCGGGGGAAGAACCTGGTCGGCCTGGTGCGGTTCGTCTTGGAATCCCAGTCGGGAGAGCGCAACAGCCGTTTGTTCTGGGCGTCTTGCCGGGCCTTCGAGGCGGGTACGGCCGCTGACTCCAACGTCGCCTCCGCCCTCCTCGACGCCGCCGTGCACACCGGACTGTCTGACGCGGAAGCCCGCCAGACGATCACGTCTGCCTACCGATCGAGGGCCGTCCGATGACCGACGAAACCACCGCCGACCAGGCGCGCAAGATCCTGGAACAGAACGGCATCGAAGAACCCGAGGGCAAGGGCCGCGGCCCTTCTCAGGCATCCCAGCTCGTCGCCCTGGCACGCGAGAAGTACGAGCTGTTCATGTCCGAGGACGGACGCCCCTACGGCGTGAAGACGGGGGGTGCGAACACCGTCTACGCCCTGCGCGGCAAGGCCGGTCTGCGCTCCCATCTGGCCCGGATGTACACCGACGCGCACGGCGGTTCCGTGCCCTCTCAGTCCGCCCTCGCGGATGCCATGACGGTCCTGGAAGGTGTCGCCGCCGATGCTGAACCGCGGCAGCTGCACATCCGGGTTGCGCGGCACGAGGAGCGCATCGTCGTCGACCTGGCGACCCCCGAGGGGCGGTGTGTGTCCATCGGCCCGGACGGCTGGTGCAGGGAGCCAACGGCCCCAGTCCTCTTCCGGCGCTCGGGGGCGATGAAGCCACTGCCCGAACCGATCAGTGACGGCGACGGTCTTGCCAAGCTGCAAGACCTCGTGAACACCGACGACGAGGGCTTTCACCTGCTGGTCGCGTGGCTGATCGCCTGCTTCATCCCGGACCTGCCCCACCCCATCCTGACGTTCCGGGGTGAGCAGGGCACGGGCAAGTCCTACGCGGCGAAGATGGTCATCGGGCTTATCGACCCCTCCGGGGCGCCCAAGCGGACAGCCCCGCGCGACATCAAGGCATGGGCGACACAGGCGTTCAACTCCTGGGCGCTATGCCTCGACAACGTCTCGATCATCGCCGATTGGCTGTCTGACGCACTGTGCCGTGCCGTGACCGGTGACGGCATCGTCGACCGCGCCCTGTACACCGACGACGACGTCGTTGTGCTGGAGTTCCGGCGCGTGCTCGCAATGACGACGATCGACGCCGGCGCGCTCGCCGGGGACCTGGCCGAACGCCTGGTGACGATCGAACTGCACACCATCCCCGACGCCAAGCGGCGCGAGGAGAGCGAGATGGACGCGGCCTACGCGGACGCGCACGCGTCCATCCTGGCCTCACTGTTCGACCTGCTCGCCAAGGTACTTAAAGCGCTGCCGGACGTCGTTCTGACCGAGCGCCCGCGCATGGCGGACTTCGCCCGCGTGCTCGCCGCGGTCGACCAGGTGCAGGGCTGGAAGACGATGGAGTCCTACAAGGCCAGCGCCCGCGATGCGGTGGCCGACGTCCTCGACGGAGAGCCGTTCGCGCAAGCCGTTGTCGCGCTCGTCGACCGGGCCGGGGCCGAAGGGCTGACGCTCACGACACAGCAGATCCTCGACCAGGTCGACACCCCGGACAAGCTGCCGAAGAAGTGGCCGAAGGACTCCACGCGCGCGGGCGGCCAGTTGAAGCGGCTCGCCCCCGCCCTGCGGACGATCGGCATCGAGGTCGACGACTCCCAGCGGGGCCCTGCACCGAAGCGTCAGCGGCTGTACAAGCTGAACGCCACAGCAGAGAGAAGGTCCGCCACAGCGTCCACAGCGTCCACCCCCGACGAAAACCGGGGTCTGACCAGCGGAAACGGGGTGGACGCTGGCATGGACGCTGTAGCGTCCACCCCCACCCCCGGCATGGACGCTGTGGACGCTGGCATGGACGCTGCACTCTTCGCAGCGTCCACCCCGCAGAGCACCCCTGAACTGCAACGACACGGCGGCATGGACGCTGGGGACGCTATGGACGCTGTAGTGCACCCCCTCTCTGCTCCCGTGACCGCACGGCCGCAGACCCCGTGCAGCAGCTGCGGCCGGAACCAGTGGAACGCCGAAGGGTCCCCGCTGTGCGGCCGGTGCAGGGAGGTCGCGTGAACGTCGACGACATCGTCCGCGAACGGATATCCGCAGCGCGCCGCCGCATCGAGCAGCGCAAGCAGCTGCGCGCCCAGCTCGTCGAGCGGCGCCGTCACGGCCTGGCCGCCCGGTACCGGGCCAAGCTCACACGGCAGGCCGGACGGCCCGGTGAACCCGTACAGCCAGCCGAGAGCCCTACGGCCCCGGTCGGACAAGACCCCGGACGAGAGGGGACGCCCCCCGAGCGAAAGCCCGTAATCCCCAGACCCGTAACCGGGTACAGCGTCAGCACTTTCCCGGTGCTGGCACCCCCCGGGGTGCGGGAGTCACCCCCCACCCGACCAGCTACTCAGGAGACAACGTGACTACTTCCCCCTTCACCACCGTCATCGAAGCCCAGGTCCCCCCGGTGGCCACGGCCGGCGCCGATGACGACACCGTCACCGCCCAAGCCCCCTACGCGGCCACCGTGACCCGCGTCGAGTACGTCCCCGAGACGGCGATCACCGGGGCCGACACCAACACCCGAACCCTCTCCCTCGTCAACAAGGGCCAGGCGGGAAGCGGCAGCACGACCGTCGCGATGCTCGCTCTGACGAACGGGGTGACCGCCGCCGCGAACAACGAGAAGACCATCCCCCTCTCGGGCACACCCGCGAACCTCGTACTCGCCGCAGGCGACACCTTGCAGTGGCGATCCGTCCACATCGGGAACGGCATCACCGACCCCGGTGGGCTTGTCCGCATCCACCTCAACCGCACCTACGCCTGAAGGAGACGACCATGCCCAGCGCCCTCAGCAACATGATGAACGAGCTCATGCGCGACCAGCACCGGCCCACCACACCACCCTCCGGGCAAGGCAAAGCCGACGAGATCCGCAGCTACTACAAGCAGGGCCTGCAGCAGCTGCGCGGCACCCGCAACATGCACCCCGAAGCCCGACGCGTCGAGATCGCCAGGCTGTACGCCACCACTCAGGCCGCACTCAAGAAGGTCCAGCAGGACCAACTCAAGGCCGACCGCGAGACGTTCGCCAAGCTCGACCGCCAGCTGTGGGGATACGACGACGTGCGCGCCAACGCCTACAGCAGCGCCGAGCGCGCAGCCGTAGACGGCACCGTGCGCGACGCGCAGGACAGGGCGGCCAAGCTGAAGAAGCCCGACGAGGCAGCACGCGCCCTCTCTGCCGCCGAACAGGGCGGTGACAAGGTGCTCGTCCGTGCCATCGCCAAGCGTGCCCACGACATGAGCTGGGACCACATCGTCGACGGCTACCTGAGCACGCGGCCCACCGAAGCTGAGCGCTACCAGCAGGCAGGCGAGATCTATGCCAGGCAGCACACACCCAACGGTGTCATGGCCCACCAGTTCAGTGGTGCGCTGAGCAAGCCTGACGAGCTTCACGACCTGAGCGACGACGACGTACACGCGATGGTCAACCCGACCGACGACGCAGCCTGACGGCTCACAGATCCGGCGTCAACGTCACCCGTCGCGGGCCATGGTCCGGCCGACCGAAGACGGGAGCCATGGGCGGGGAGCGAGTCCAGACCTCGCAGCGATCCGCCCAGCGCCGACCAGCCCGAGCCGAGCCCACCAGCGGCCGGCTCGGGCTGGAGCACCACCCCCCCCCGGGTGGGGGCGGACCCGTGGGCGGGCGCCCGGGAGACCGTCCGGGGGGCAGAGCGAGCGCACGGCCAATCGAACGATCTCCGCGTAGCGATCAAGAGAGGTGAAGCCATGGCCATACCGGGCCGAAAGCCGAAGCCGTACATGACGGCCGTGCGCGAGGGGACGTTCCGCGCCGACCGCAACAAGGAAGGGGTCCGCTTCCCGCCCGTCGATCCGGTCGAGCCCCGGTGGGCGGACATCCTGCCCGGCCCCGACCCCGAGGTGGCGCGCGCGAGGAAGACGGCCGCCGAGTTGTGGGGGCGCCTGGTCCCGGTGCTGACGTACTCCGCCGGCCTCGTCGACACCCAGCGGGAGACGGTCACGGACTACTGCGTCACGTGGGCGTGGATCACGATGGGCAACCGTGCGTTGGCCCGTGAAGGTGTGGTCATCGAGGGCGACCGCGGGAAGGTCCGCAACCCCTGGTGCACGGTCCTTTCCCAACAGCGGCAGCACTTCCGGTCGCTGACAGGCGAGTTGGGTCTGACGCCGGCCTCGGCGCAGCGGATCGCAGCCCCGCAGCCGGACGACGATGATGACGACATATTCGACTGAGCGCACGCCAGGGCTTCAGGGGCGCTATCCGCCAGCGCGCAGCGCGAATGCCTGCAGAGTCTCTTGTGCGGATCGGGCAGGGTTGCCTTCATCGTGTTCCTGCGCCAGGTCCGTGTAGGCCGCGCAGAAGGCACCCAGAAGACGGCCGAGTTGCGGCGCTTGAGCGTCCACTGTCGCTTGCACGACCTCAGCGGGAGTCGCATCCGAGGCGACCGTAACGCTGGTGTCGTCCAGCCCCGCGATCAACGAGGCCAACTGAGTCTCAAGGCTGTCGCCTTCTAGGTCTGCGGTCAGGCAGGTGGTCAGAATCCCGATGACGCGTTGCTGCATTTCCTTCTCGTCCATGCCCTGCATCCTTTCGCCTGAAGGGACCGTGCGCTGGAAAACCCTCAGAACACGGCCGAAGCCCCCGACCGTCGGCATGGTCGGGGGCTTTGGTGTGCCCGCCCCCGGTAACGCCGGGGTACGAGGGCGGGCACGTCCCCGGGGCCGCCCGTCGAGGGCCACCTGTGGGGCGACTTCGGGGAGCTCACCGCCGCCGTGCGCGGCCTCTGGGTGCGGCCTGTGACACAAGGCACTTCTCGTGCCAGTACACCGTTGTGGCCGCGGCCGACCCAGCGTCGACGTCGTACTGCCGGTACAACTCGCCGTCGAGGATGGGCTGCTGGCACTTGCTGCACCACTTCACGACGTCGACCACTCCTTGCACTTAGTGCACGCCCACGCTTCACAGTCGAGGACGTGCGCCCCCGATTGGCCGCGGGCATATCCGACGTGATGGGCGCCGGCCTCTTCAGTCAGCGTCCGCTGACACCACACGCACGACCACGCCTTGTACTGACTGTGGGTCAGCCTGCTCACGGGTGGGATGGGCCTCCCGGTCGTGACAGCGTCCGCGTCGGCCTTCGAATGCATAAGGCACGCTCGGGGGAACCAGCGGCCATGCCCGTCGGGCCGGTCTCGAACCCCGAGGTCGGCGGCGGTCCGCGCGGTGAGGGCGACCCCGCACAGGATGCAGTCCGCGCCGCGCACCTGCCGGTCAGACAGGGCTCCGAAGACCCTCAGATGGTCCCTATGCAACGGTGGTCTGTACGTTTTGGTGGCCATGGCCAGGACGGTAGGAGCCGCAATTGCAGGGCCGCGCGACGATTGCGCGGGATTGCGAGAGGGCGTGTTCCAGTTGCGGCGCGTTCCTCACGCGTGATCGAGAGAACCCCGCGCTCGCCCGATCAGGTGCTGTGCTGCGGCACCGTAGACGGCCGATTCGGCGAGCCATTCCCACGCCCGCTCGTACAACGCGATCGTCTCCGTGTCCTCAAGCCACATCTCGTTGCCGATCGTCTCGACGATGACGAGGCGCTGATCGTAGATCCAGAATCCGTGTGCGGGGGTGCGGCGGAGATCGGCGTGCAGGGGGATGATGCCGAGTTCCACGGTGTCCAGCCCAACGAGGCTGAGGAGCCGGTCGAGTTGGCCGGCGTGGACGTCTCGGGGGCAGATGCGCATATGGAGTGCGCTCTCCCAGACGAGGAAGCGGAAGAGGCGCCCCGGCTCGTACAGGGCCTCCTGGCGGCGGATGCGGGCGCGGACGGCGGCTTCGGTGTCGTTGGTGACCTGCCGGAAGGAAGCGTTCGCCTGGAAGACGTGCCGGGCGTAGTCGGCGGTCTGGAACAAGCCGGGGATGCGGGCGATCTCAAGCCCGCGGATCGTCTGGGTGGCGGCGGTCTCGGCGATGGCGAGTTCCTGACGGGCCCGGTGTCCGCCGGCCAGCTGACGCCGCCACGAACGGTATTGGGTCTCCATGCCAGTGAGTCGGCCCTTGAGTTCGCCCGCGCATCCGGGGTTGCCGACCGCTGCGGCCCACGCGGTCAGATCAGCGACGGTGGGGGTCTGCTTGCCGTTCTCCAGCCGGGACACCTTGGAGCGCTGCCAGCCGAGACGTTCGGCCACGCCCTTCCCGTCAAGGCCGGCCTCGGTGCGCAGCTCACGCAGCCGCGCACCGAGGGCGACCCGGGAGGACTGAAAATCGGTACTCACATGCTGGAACGTACCCGTGCCTGGAACTCCGCGGTACGGGTGGCGTGGTGCCATGCGGCGTCCCGGACCTGGCAGGCGGCCAGCACTTCGGCAGGGTCGCGGCTGACGATCACGCCAAGGGTGGTGTCGCTCTCGTCGAAGACGAACCGCATCAGCGTTGTCGAGTCGAACAGCCAGAAATCCCAGTCGGGCAAGCCGAGTTGTTCGGCCGTGGCCCGGGGCAGATTGCGGATGTCTTCCCCAGCGGCCACGTTCCCGAGTCCGGACGCGAGGAGGAACCGCTGTCCCTGGGTGGGCGGGTCGTCGACGAGGCGGACCCGCTCGAACCGCTTGCCCTGCCCGGTCTGCTCGCGGACATTCGCCCGCCAGGTGTTGTCTGCGTCGTCCGTGATGTCCTCCCCGGTGAGGAACCGGGCCCACTTCTCGCTCTTGCGGTCGGAGGCGTACCCGCGGCGGGTCTCCAGCCGCCAGGCCGTGTGCTTGAACTCCCGGAACAGGTGCGAGACGGAGGCGAACGGCACAACCTCACCGGCCGGCGCACTGGGCGAGAACCGGGTGAGGAGTTCCCGCGGGACGAGGACGAACGTCTCGGACTCCTTCACGTCGCGCAGCTTCGCCAGGTGCTCGGGGTCGGTGACCCTGTCGCCCTGGACGAGGATGTCGCCCGTCTCTTCGACCTCGTACAGGGTGGGGCAGTCGCCATCGTCGGACGTCGTGCCTATGAACCTGAGGGGCATTACCGGCTCCGTTCTCGCTGTCGAGGAGTCCTCAGCATGCGGTGGATTGAACGCGGGTGAAGGTCGATTGCGAGGGATTGCGGCGGACGCAGAACGGCGGCCAGTTGCCCGCAACGGTCATCGCCAGCCAGCACGAAAGCCCCACCCCCATGCTTCGGGGACGGGGCTTTCGCGTGGGGTCGGAGGGGTGCCGTAGCCCCCTCTAGGAGGGTCTACACCGCAGGCCAGGGGCCTCTACCGGGGGGATCTACGTCCGTAGAGGGACCCCGCTAGGACAGGGGTACCGATCCGGTACCCCTCTCGGGCCTATTCGGTGGGCGAGGTAGAGGGAGGGGCCTCTACCGTCCGTGCGGCCAACAGCAGTTCCTCCGGTACGGCGGCCTCAAGGTCGGCCCGCCGGTACCCGGCCAGGTTCTTGCCCTTGATGTTGATCTGCTTCGTGGTGCGCTTCACGCCGGCCGCGTCGAGTTCGGCACCGAGCTTGTCGAAGTCCCAGTCGCCGTAGCGGTCCTCGTCGAGGTTGACCAGGCGGGCGAGGAGGTCGACGGAGTGGATCCGGTCGGAGTGCCGCATCACGTCGAGGGCGTCGGACAGAACAGGCGGAATGACGACTCCCGCCGCACCGGCCGCCGCGGTGACGTCACCGGCGGCGTCACCGCTGATCTGCTTGACCGCCTCGCGCAGCTTCCTGCCCTTGAGGCACAGCGAGTTGAACTCTGCGGTGGTCAGCAGATCGTTCTTGACGGTGGCGTGCGAGGCGGGCCCGGTGACCAGGACAGTCACACCCTTGTGGTCCTCGGACAGCAGGGAGGCGTCCGCGCCCATGGCTGCCTTGCCCGACCCCAGGACCATGTCCGAGCTCGTCTTGTCGGTGACCTGGGTGCAGCACCGAATGGTGATGATCTCCCGCAGCTTCGTGGGCACGCTCTTGGCGTCGGGCCGCTGGGAGGCGTAGTTGCTGATGAACCCGGCAGCCGGCCCGCGGCGGGCGATGCGCGCCAGGTCGTCGACGATCTGCTCCCGCACCTTGTCGTCGACCGCGAGGAACGCCTCTTGCAGCTCGTCGATGGTCACGAAGATGAACGGCAGCCGGTACTTCTCGACGATCGCCGGAGTCAGCTTGCCCTCCGGGCAGATGGACGTGGGCAGACCGCGCAGCAGGGCGAAGCGCCGTTCCATCTCGGCGAGGAGTTCGGCAAGGAACGCCTTGAAGGCTTCGATCGCGTCGTCTTCCGCGCCGAGGACGAGCCGGTGGGCGACGTGCCGCATGCCCATCCAGTCCTGGCCGCCCTTGAAGTCGGCGACGTAGTGCCGCACCCACGGGTCGAGGAGACCGGCCGCCGTCATCAGGCGCTGGGTGAACGTCTTGCCGCGCCGGGGCAGCCCGCCGAAGAACATCGACTGCCAGATGACCGGAACGGTGATCCGGTTGCCGCGCGCGTCCTGCCCGAACGGCACCGCATCCCAGATGGAGAACCGGTCCATCGTCGCGAGCGGCGACGGGATGGGGTCCGACAGGTACGGGTCATCGTCGGCCACCCACATCGACACCCGCCCCGCATTGCCGCCCTTGGACGCCCGGACGCGGGACATGATGACCTGAATCTCATCCACCCCGAGTTCCTGCGCGATGACCTCCCTTTTCGCCAGCACGTCGGAGGCGGTCTTGCCGCCGCCGCGGGGCATGTCGAAGATGACCGCCCATCCGCGCCCGTCACGGACCGGGCCCATCGTGCAGACCACCTTGGGTCCGTCGTCGTCGCCCTTGCCCGCCTTCAGGAGGCCGGCGGCCCGCAACGCGTCGTTGAGCTGCTGCGCCGACATGTCCACCTTCAGCGGCGGCGCCCCCTGGTCGAGGAGATGGGTCTCCTTCCCTCGCCCCAGGTAGGCGAGCGGGGCAACGACGGCCGCGGACATGCCTGCCTGCACCACCGGGTCGGCGAGCATCAGACCGGTTGCTGCGGCGGCGACACCGACAGCTGCCGCACCGAACCGCCACCGCCGGGACTCGGTACGGGCAGCGTGCGCGGCCTGCAGACGCACGGCCAGCTCGACATCCTCGGGCCTGGCCTTGCACTGCGCGCGCAACGCCTTCACGGCCGCCGTGTGGTCCTGCGCGGACAGGGTGGGCCACAGCCCGAGCGTGGCCCGGTAGAACCCGCGGGCGGCCAACAGGACTGTCTTCACGAGGTACTTGGGGACCCGGATGCTGTGGAAGCGGGCATGCCACCAGGTAAGGCGGGCGAACGCCTTCACCGTGCCGACGATGGACTTCGTGGACCTGGCCCACACCGGGAGGACGGGCATGTCCGGGACGGCCAGCCAGTCGGCCAGGGGGTTGTCCGGGCGGTCGACGGCTTCGGTCACCTTGCGGGTGTCCGCAGGGTGATCCGGCTCGGGTGCAGGCTGCACCGGCACCTTCAACAGATCGATCTTGATGCTGGGATGCCCGTTGACCGGGCCCGCCAGGGTCTCCGTCATGATGGTCTCTCTCCTGGATTTCGTTTCGGATTTCGTTACGCCGGGAGCACGGGGCGGCCGGTCATCCTTGGTCGGGTACGGCCGCCCCGTGGCACAGCTACTTGCTCTTCTCGGCCCGCTTGCGGGCGCCGTCGAGGATCCGGTCGACCTTGCGCTGAAGGTCGGCCTGGTGGACGTCGGGACCGGCAATCTCCCGCTTGCACATGCGGGCGATGTAGTACGCGACCCTGGCCTTCTCGCCGGCCGTCAGGGGCGGGTCAGCCGATGCCTGGTAACTCACGCAGTACTCCTTCAGATCTTGCGGAGTTCATGGGCGTGGCACAGGACGGGGGCGATCAGCCAGCTGATGCGGTCGACGGTCCAGCGGCCGTTCGTGAGCGGGCCGGGCGGGACCTCGTCGAGAATCCGGCCGGTCTTCCCGGCGGCCCGGGGGTCGTCCTCGCAAGAGGTGATCAGGACCTTGTCGCCCGCCCGCAGGTGCCCGCTACTTGGCATCGGTGGTCACCGCCTTGCCGGTCTCGGTGATCGCGGCGGCGACGGCCAACTGCGCCCACACGGCCGCCTGCTCCACGTACACGCCCGGCAGATCTGAACGGTGGCGACTGGTCAGCAGGTCTTCGGCTTTGGCGCGGTATTCCTCACTGGTCACGGTGTTCTCCCTCGGGTACAGGTCCGGTCTGTCCGGCCCCACCGCACCCCCGCAGGCGTATCAATCTGAGACACCTGACGGAGGACGGAGGGACCGTCAGTCACGGCCCTTCTGGATGTCCTGCCAGACCGACCGCAGGACGAGGAGGCAGACGGTCAGGGCAACCGCGGAGATAGCCACCGCCACGGCGGACAGGGCCAGGGCGACCATGAACACCGAGCCGCCGACACCGACCGCCAGCCACTTGCCTGCACTGCCCGACGACTTCGGGGCGGGCGCCTGGTGCTGGCAGGTCGGCGGCTGCACAGCCCTGGCCGCCTCCATGGCGGCGAGCATCATGGCGAACTGCTCCGACTGGCGTGCAGCTGCGACCGCTTCGGCGGAAGCCTTGCTGATGTCGTCGCTCATGACCGCACCCCCTCCAGTCGATGGGCCTCAAGGTCCACGCGGATCGCTTCCTGTACCTGCTTCGCGCGTACCTGGCCGACCCCGAGCCGTTCCTTGATGGCACGGATCGACGGGACCTCACCGGTCAGTAGGTCGTCTTTGAAATGCTGTACAGCCAAGGCAGCGCCGTACTCGGTCAAGGGGCCGGGCTCGTTCTCGGGTACGCGTACCTCACCCTCCTGCGGCATGTACTCCGCGTGTACCTCGTGGGGGCGGGACTCGCGCGCGGCGGACACGGGAACCGGTTCCGTCGACTCCTCCGACGGAACCCCCGCGGCGACGATTGGCAGCAGGCGTACCCCGGCGGGTGCAGCCTCAGGTACGGCGGGTACGGCCGCCTCGATGGCCGGGTGCGCGGGTACGGGCGGGGTGTCCACGACGGCGGGCACCCTCTCGACGGTGCTCTCCGACAGAGGTCCCCGCGGGACCTCAGTGGTGATCTTCGCGGCGCCGGGTACATGGTCCGCCGTCCGCTGCAGGCCGTGTACCCGCCACAGCACCAACGGGGCGATGGCCGACACGGCAACCACCAGCCACGGCGAGACGACGAGCGCCCCGCCGTCGACGAGGTGGGCCGCAGCGTTCGTAGCGACCATGAGCAGCACCGGCCAGAACACCTCACGGCCCGTCTTCATGGCACGGATCGCATAGGAGTCGATTGCGATCGGCAGGCCGGCCGCGACGATCTGGTTGTACCCGGACGACACCGCGAGGGACCACTCACCGTGGGCGGTAATCCCGATGCAGGCGAGCATGGCCGCCCACCCGAGAACGTCGTTCCGTTCCTCCGTCATCGGCCTACCTCCGGAAGTGCCTCACGCACGGCACGGTGCGCGAGAAGGTTCACGCCGTGCCGGTCGCCGAGACGGTTCGCCGAGATCAGTTCCGCGAGGATCACCGGCAGGTACAAGCAGGGCCGGGGCGAGCGGGACGCCGCACGAATGGCGGCGTCCTCGGTCGGCCGGCGCACCAGGGCGGTACTCACCGGATCACCCCGTTCGACTTGTCGACCAGGGCGGCCAGCTGCGGCATGACGTCCATCGCGAACCGCCACACCGACTCCGCCACGAACCGCAGACCCGACCCGTCGAACTCGTGCCACTCGCCATCCACGTACACGGCCGCCATCGTCCGGCGCTCCGACGGGGAGAACGGGCGCTGCACCAACGCCATCGCCAACGCGGTCACGTCGCCGTGACAGGCGGTCGGAACCCACGCCCGGAACTCGTCGCCCTGGTGCTCGATGTCCTCCCGGTACGCCTCCGACGCGTGCTTCCCCCGGCACCAGGACGGTTCCGGGATCGTCACCGGGCCGTGGTCGACCGTGTGCACCGTGACGGTGCGGACGGCGCTCACTTGCGGCCCATGTACTCGGCGCGCACGGCGACGAGCTGGGCGTGCGCAACCTTCAGCGACTCGACCCGCTCCGCAAGGGTGCGGATGACCGTCGCCAGACCGTCGGGGTCCAGGTTCTCGACCCAGTGGTCGTCGATGAACTCGATGTCCACGTGCGGCAGGCGCTCGCTCAGCTTCCGGTCCCACGGCCGCACGTTCAACGTGATGCCAAGCACCCGGAACTCCTCGGGCTTGCCGTCGGTGTTGATCGGCAGCCACATCTCCGGGCCGGCCGCCTGGCACCAGATGTCCTGACGGAACGTGGGCGAGGCAACGTCCGACGCATGGTTGAGGGTGCAGCCCACCATGCAGGTGAACGTCATCTGCTCGTCGGTGTCGCGGTCGGTGAACGTCCACGTCCTCGGGGCGGCCGGCGGCGCCATCGGCAGCGGCGCCCCCTGCCGACCGGAGGCGACGAGCTGGGCGACGAGCGGGAACTGTGCGTCGACCGAGCGGCGTACAGCCTGCTCCTCGTCGGACGGCTTGACCGGGTTGGATACGGTGTTGCTCATGGTTCGACTCCCTGGTTCAGAGGGGTTCGGGCCTAGGCCTCGTTCCGGTGTTCCACCACCGGGCGGGGCCGTCCTCATACCTGAGGTGGCGATGCCCACCGTAGGGAACATCGTGTTCCATTGTCAATGGCTACCTACCTAGCAGTTGTAGTGCCATCTAGGTAACGTGATGTTCCATGAATGCGAATGGAACACTATGTGTCATGGATAAGCGATCACTGGGGCAGCTGGCCGACCGATTCAGGGCATCGGAAGCCCGGACCGAGATCCTGAGGCAAGAGCTAGCCGCAGCGATTCGACAGGCAAACGCCGACGGAGTGCCACAGAAGGACGTGTGCGAGGCGACCGGCTACACGCGTCAGCAGGTCCGCCGGATCGTCAAGGCGGCTACGGACGGCGACGAGTGACCAGTCCGCACACAGTCCGCAGCACCATCAATCACACCCGTCAGCACTCGACGCGTACCAACGTAAGAAACGCCAGGTCAGCGCAATGCACCCTCTCCATCACAGGTGGGAGAGAGGATGTCTAAGTTCGAGCTGTACTTCGACCTCTAGGCCGGACCCGCTCGTCGTCCGGAGCCCCGTCACCGCCCTTGTGGGCGGTGGCGGGGCTCCGTCGTGCGGTGGTCCCGGTGTCACGCCGTCGGGCCCCGCGCCCCCGAGAAGTGCCGGGCTCCGGGGGCCGCCATCGCCACGGCCGGGGCCAGGAAGCAGAGGGCGGCGCAGGCGGCGAGGACCGGGGTGGGGCCGAAGGTGGTGATCGCGGGGGCGATCAGGGCGAGGCCGAGGGGGGCCAGGCCGTAGGAGAGCAGGAAGTCGAGGGAGGAGACGCGGGCGAGTTTGTCGGGGGCGACCTCGCGCTGGGTGGCGGTGAACCAGGGGACGTTGAAGAGCTCGATGCCGATGCCGGCCAGGACGTACGCCGCGATGATCACGGCGGGGTGCACGGGCAGCATCAGGGCGAGCGGCGCGAGTCCGTAACAGGCAAGGCCGATGAGGGCGGTGCGGCCCTGGAGGCGGGGGCGCCAGCGGGCCATGAGCAGCGCGCCGCCGAGGGCGCCGAGGGTGTACGCGGTCATGGCGGCGGCCAGTACCCACTCGGTGCCGTACCGGTCGCGGCTGATCAGCGGGAGGGCGACGCCGGTCGCGGAGTAGCCGGTGGCGATGACGGTGGTGAGGGCGCCCAGCCCGGCCAGGAACCAGGGGTGGCGGCGGGCCTCGCGCAGCCCTTCGGCGAACTCGGCGCGCAGGGAGGACCGTTGGGGGGTCGGCTCCGGACGGTGGGTGCCCGTTCGGAAGCCCCGGTGGGTGCCCTTGCCCGGGAGCAGTGCGGCGGCCAGCCAGAGCAGGCCGATGCCCAGGAGCAGGGTCGCGGTGTCGAGGACGACGGCGAGCAGGGCGGTCAGGGCGGGGCCGGTGAGGGTGGTGACGCGTACGGCCAGGGTGGTCGCGGCGTTGGCCTGCTGGCGTTGTGAGGGCGCGACGATTTCGGCCGTGAGGGCCTGGAACGCGGGGCGGCAGGCGCCCTGCCCGGCTCCGGCCAGCGCCGCCGCGAACGCCATCAGCGAAAGTGAGCGCCCGAGTCCGAGGGCCAGCAGGGGTGCGGCGGCCGCAGCGGCGAGACCGGCCACCAGGACGACGCCGCGCCGCGAGTGGCGGTCGGCGAGGACGCCGCCGACCGCCACGGCTATCAGGAATCCGACGGTACGGGTGGCCAGCAGCAGCCCGAGGGCGGGTGCGGTGAGGGTGCGGTCCAGGACCGCGAGGCCGAGGACGAAGGGCAGGGCCCACGTCGCCAGACCGGACGCGGTGGTGCCGGTCCAGAGCCGCAGAAAGCCCGGGTCCCGCAGGACAGGGCGGGCGGGGGTGGCTTTCGTTGTCGGGTCGTCCATGGGGTTGTCTGCGGCTTCGTCGGGGTGAGCGGTCGTCACGGGGTGTGAACTCCAGAGGTTTCTTCGCCTCCCACATTGCTTGCACCGCAAGCGAGTTGGAGGGAGCGGCCGGGTCTCGGACAGGCGGGCAAGGCACCGGGGGGCTAGCTTATTGAAAATGATTACCGTTACAGTAGCGCTCGTTCCGGCCCACGTCAGCACCTGAACGCGGCCCGAATTTCCTGCTTCCATTTCCCCGGGAGGACACATGTCCCGTTCTGTCCGGGTCGGCGCCGTCGCGCTGGCCCTCTCGTTCACCGTCGTCGGCTGTGCCGAGGGCCCGGAGAAGGCGCGGCCCGCCGCAGCGCCGGGAAAGGCCGGGGGCGCGGGGGTGGAAATCAGGAGTTGCGGGCGGCAGTTGTCGTTCCCGCAGCCCCCCCAGCGCGCCGTCACACTCGATCAGTCCGCGACGGAGGTGCTGCTGGAGCTGGGGCTTCAGGAGCGGATGGCGGGCACGTCCAACCTCAAGACGAAGATCGCGCCGGAGTACCGCCAGGCGTACACGAAGGTTCCGGTGCTCAGCCCGAAGCTGCTCGGTGGCGAGCAACTGCGCGCCGCCGCACCGGACCTGGTGGTCGCCGGGTTCAACGACCACTTCACCAAGGACCGCACCGGCACCAGGGAGGAGCTGGCGGAACTCGGGCTGCCGTCGTACCTGAGCGCGGTGGACTGCCCGAAGCAGAACGCGGCGGGCAAGTCCCCCTTCGATCTCCTGCTGGACGACTACCGGAGTCTCGGCAAGGTCTTCGGTGTCGAGGAGCGGGCGGCCAGGCTGGTGAGCGAGCAGCGGGCCACGCTCGACAGGGCGGCGAAGGAGGCGGCCGGGGTACGGGGCGCTCCGCGCGTGGTGTGGGTGTACTCGGTGGCCGGGGACGCCCCGTATGTCGCCGGAAGAACCGCGATGGCCAGCGAGATGAGCCGGATCGTCGGGGCGAAGAACGTCTTCGACGACCTGGACGAGGACTGGCCCTCGGTCAGCTGGGAGGAGATCGCCGAGCGGAAGCCGGACTTCGTCGTGGTCGGCGACCTCTCCGAGCGCGGCAAGCCGGGCGACAGCGCCGCCGACAAGCTGGCGGCGATACGCGGCAACCCGGTGATGGCCCAGCTGGAGGCGGTCGCCGAGAACCGTTTCGTCACCATCCCGGGCACGGAGATGGACCCGTCGGTGCGGACCGTGAACGCACTGCCCAGGCTCACCGACGGGATGAAGGACCTCGGCTATGCCAAGCGTTAGCGGGGCCGTCGAGGCTGATGGGGTGAGAGTTGCTGAGGGGGTGAGTGGGGCTGGAAAGGTGAGTGGGGCGGAAGAGGCGGCCCTGCTGGATCCCTCCGTGCCGCTGAGGCCCGTGGCCGGCCCGGACGGCACGGTGCCGGTGCCCGTCCGTCGACGTTCCGCCCGCACCGTCGGGCTGTTCCTCGCCGTCTGTGCGGTGCTGTTGGTGTCGGTCGTCGTGTCGGTGCGGATCGGGTCCACGCCCGTCGGCTACGGCGATGTGGTGCGCAGCGTCGCCTCGCGGCTGGGGATCGGGGTGGGCGGGGCGCCGGTGCCCAGACTGCTGGACTCGCTGGTCTGGGAGTTGCGGGTGCCTCGGGTGCTGCTGGCCGCGCTGGTCGGGGCGGCGCTCTCGGTGTGCGGGGCGGTGTTGCAGGCCGTGACCCGTAACGCGCTCGCCGATCCGTATCTGCTGGGGGTGTCCTCCGGGGCGTCGACCGGGGCGGTGGTGGTGGTCGTGCTCGGGTTCGGGGCGCAGACGCTCGGGGTGACCGGTGGGGCCTTCGTGGGGGCGCTGCTGTCGTTCGGGCTGCTGATGCTGCTGCTCAGGCGCAGTGGGCTGGACTCGGTGCGAATCGTGCTGACGGGGGTGGTGGTGGCGCAGCTGTTCACCGCGCTGACCTCGCTGGTGCTGATGGCGTCCGGTGACGCCGATGTGATCCGGGCGATCACCCAGTGGCTGCTGGGGTCGATGGCTTCGGCGCGGTGGGACGCGGTGCTGGTGTGTGCGGTGGTGGCGGCCGTCGGGTTCGCGGCGGTGTGGGTGAACTCCGCGGCGCTGGACGGGTTTTCGTTCGGTGCGGACACGGCGGCCTCGCTCGGTGTCGATGTGCGCGGGACGCGGTGGGTGCTGCTGGTGGTGACGTCGTTGATGGCGGCGGTCGCAGTGGCGGCGGTCGGGGCGATCGGCTTCGTGGGACTGATCGTGCCGCACGGGGTGCGGTTCCTTGTGGGGCCGCTGCACCGGGTGCTGCTGCCGTTCTCGGCAGTGGCGGGGGCGGTGTTCCTGGTGTGGACGGATGCCCTGGCCCGGGTGGCGTTCGCACCGCAGGAGGTGCCGGTGGGGGTGTTCACGGCACTGCTCGGGGTGCCGCTGTTCCTGCTGGTGCTGCGCAGGAGGGGGGAGCTGTGAGGATCGCGGCCGAGGGGCTGACCTGGTCGGTGGGCGGCAAGGAGGTGGTGCGCGGGGTGTCGCTGGCGGTCGCGCCGGGCGAGACGGTCGGTCTGGTCGGGCCCAACGGCTCGGGGAAGTCTTCCCTGCTGCGGTGTCTGGCAGGGCTGCGGACACCGGACCGGGGTGCGGTGTCGTACGACGGTGAGGACGTACGGGGGTGGAGCGCGCGGCGCCTGGCGCGGCGGGTCGCCTTCGTGGAGCAGGCCGTCGGCCTGGAGAGCGAACTGCGGGTCGCGGAGGTCGTCGGGCTGGGCCGGACCCCGTTCCGCAGCCGGTGGGGCGCGGCGAGCGCCACCGACCGTGCGGTGGTGGCCGCCGCCCTGGCGCGGGTGGGACTCACCGAGCTGGCCGGCCGGGAGTGGAAGGCGCTTTCCGGTGGCGAGCGGCAGCGCGCCCACATCGGGCGGGCCCTGGCCCAGCGGCCGCAGGCCCTCCTCCTCGACGAACCCACCAACCACCTCGATGTGAAGCATCAGTTGGAGCTGATGGAGCTGCTCGGCGAGAGGGGCCGGACGGTGCTGGTGGCGCTGCACGATCTGTCGCTGGCCGCCAGGTACTGCGACCGGCTGCTGCTGATGCGGGGCGGGTGCCTGGTCGCGGCCGGAACGCCCGCCGAGGTACTGACGGCGCCGCTGCTCGCGGAGGTCTTCGAGGTGGACGCCGAGATCGGCGTCGATCCGCTCGGCCGCTTCGCGGTCGCCTACCGGGGTGCCGTCGCTGGAAATTCCGTAACGAGACAGGACGAGAGGGAGAGGACAGCAGCATGGACGTGAGCACGATCAGGGGAAACGGGACGACGGACGGGCTCCTGGCGGAGGTACTGGCCGCTCAGCACGGGCCGCTGCCCGAGGAGTTGACCGCGACCAGCGTGTTCTGGGCGCATCACGGGACCCGGCTGGCGGGCGGCACCACCACCTACCTCAATCAGTACGTGCTGATACGGGTCGGCTCGGCCTTCGGGGCCTGCGCCTTCGAGGCCGGGGAGCTGGACGCGGGGGTGTGCGGGGCACTGTCGGGCAGTTCGCTGGGAGCACTGCTGCGCGACCCGGCGAGGCCGGTGCGGGTGGCGGCGCTGGACGCGTATCTGGCGGCGGTGCGCCCGCACCGGGAGGCGGACGCGGAGGCGGTGACCCTGCCGGCCGGGCCGCCGGAGGTGCGGGCGGTGGCCAGGGACGCGGCGATCGCGGGGCTGCTCGACCTGCCCGAGGGGGCCGGGGTCGCGTTGATCGGGGTGGTGAATCCACTGGTGGCGGCGATCCGGGAACGCGGCGGGGTGCCGCTGCTGTGCGACCTCAACCTCCGTACGACGCAGTGGGGCGACCCGGTCAGCACCGATATGAACGAGGTGCTGGAGGCGGCGGACGCGGTGGTAGCCACCGGGATGACGCTGAGCAACGGGTCCTTCGACACGATCCTGGCGCGCTGCCGCGAGCGGGGCGTGCCACTGGTGGTGTACGCGCAGACCGGCAGTGCGGTGGCGCGGGCGTTCCTGGGGGCGGGGGTGAGCGCGGTGTCGGCGGAGCCGTTCCCGTTCTCGCAGTTCAGCGCGGATCCGACCGTGCTGTACCGGTATCGGGCCGCTGCGGTGGCGGGTGCCGCGTGAGGGCCGCCGCCGTCGCTTCCTCCTGCGGGTCCTCGGGTTCCTCCCGTACGCCCGTGGACTCTTCCCGTACGCCCGAGGGCTCCGCCCACACGCCCCCGGGCCCGCGCATCGGCGCCGGGCACGCGGCCTGCCATCACGGCGAGATCCTCCAGGGTGTCTTCCGGGACGCCACCGGGCGGGCCTGCGCGGGGCTGGTGACGCTGCCGGTGTACGACGGGCCCGGCAGCCGGGCGGTCTTCGTGCCGCGTCCCGGGGGTGCGCCAGGGGTGGTGACGGTGTGCCCGGCCGACCGGACGAAGGCGCGGCGGGCGGCGGAGCTGGCGGTCGAGGAGTGTGCGCGAAGGACTCATGTCCCGCTGAGCGGCGGAGAGTTGACGCTGGGCGGGAATCTTCCCGTCGGGCTGGGGATGGGCTCCTCCAGCAGTGACGTGCTCGCCGCACTGCGGGCGGTCGCGGATGCCTTTGGGGTGCACCTGAGTCCCGGGACCCTCGCCTCTCTCGCGGTACTGGCCGAGGGGGCGTCCGATCCGCTGATGCTGGACGGGCGGCCGGTGCTGTTCGCCCAGCGGGAGGGGCGGGTGCTGGAGGTGTTCGGCGGGGCGCTGCCGCCGGTGGTCGTGGTCGGCTGCACCCTGGGCGGCGGCAGGCCGGTGGACACCTTGGCGCTGGCGGACTCGGCGCCGGCGGGCGCCGACCGCACCACCGGCGCCGAACTCGGTGAGTACGCCCGGCTGCGCGGCCTGTTGCGGCGGGCGGTGCGGGAGGCCGATCCCGTACTGCTCGGTCAGGTGGCCACCGGGAGCGCCCGGCTCGGCCAACGACGTCTGCCGCAACCGGAGTTCTCCGCACTGGTGGAGGTGGCCGGGCGGGTCGGCGCCGTCGGTGTGCAGGTCGCGCACAGCGGCAATGTGGCCGGACTGCTCCTCGACCCGGCGGGCGGCGGACTGCCGCGCCGGGTGCGGAGTTGCGTACGTGCCCTGGAGGCGCTGGGCCTTCCGGCCGGCCGGGTCTTCACCACCTACGGGCCCACCGCTCCCCCGGCGGCACCACCGTCCGGCGCGGGACGCGCGCTCCGCTCCCGTAACGAACCCTTCCCCTGCCCTGTCACCTCCCCTCAGCGAGGAGCTCTTCCATGGATACGCACATAGCGGACTCGATCGGCCGTCCCGATCTGGTGCGGCTCGACGACGGGCTGCTCTGTCTGCGCTTCGAGACGATGAAGGTGGTCTCCGCGCTGGCCGCCGTACGCCACCTGCTCGACACCGGGGCGGTGCGGCGCGGGGACACCCTGGTGGACAGCTCCAGCGGCATCTACGCCTATGCGCTGGCGCTGGCCTGTCACAGGTACCGGATGCGCTGTGTGATCGTCGGGTCGACCACCGTGGACCGTACGCTCCGGACCCAACTGGCGGTACTGGGCGCCAGGTTGGAGCAGATGGACCCCTGCGACGACCTCAAGCTCGATCAGAGCCGGCGGGTGGCCAGGGTCGGCGAGATCCTGGCCGCGCACCCCGGGTACCACTGGATGCGGCAGTACCACGACGACATCCACTACCTCGGCTACCGCGCGGTCGCCGACCTCGTCCGGCGCGAGACGGATGTGTCGCGGCTGACGTTGGTGGGCGGGGTGGGGTCGGGGGCGTCCACGGGGGCGCTGGCCAGGTATCTGCGGGACAGAGCGCCGCATTCCGGGGCGGGCCGCGGGGTGGAGCTGGTCGGTGTGCAGCCGTACGGCAGTGTCACCTTCGGCAGTGAGCGGGTCGCCGATCCGGAGATCATCATCGCCGGGATCGGCAGCTCCATCCCGTTCGCGAACGTGGACCACACGGGGTACGACACCGTGCACTGGATGTCCTTCGGCACGGCCCTGTCGGGCAGCGTCGACCTGCTGCGGCGGCACGCGGTGTTCGCCGGGCTCTCCACCGGGGCCGGATATCTCGCCGCGCGCTGGGAACGGGAGCTCGCGCAGGACCGGACCGTGCTGTTCCTGGCGGCCGACACCGGGCACCGGTACGCGGATTCGGTCTTCGCACGGCACGAGGAGGCCACGGCGGTCGGCGACCTGAAACCGACGGACGTGGCGTCGACGGACGAGCTGGCACTGCCGTGGTCACGGATGCGGTGGGGGCGGCAGGCGGCGCACGCGGCGGCCGTGGCCTGAGCCGGAGGGGCATGCCAAGGGGCGAGAAGGGCGGCGGAAGGGGGGGGGGGGGGGGGGGGGGGGGGGGGGGGGGGGGGGGGGGGGGGGGGGGGGGCGGGCCCGGCCGCCCCCCCCCCCGCCCCCCCCCCCCCCACCCCCCCCCCCCCCCCCCCCCCCCCCCCCCCGCTGCACCCGCTCAGCACCGCACCTTCGGGCCCCTCAGCCCATCTCGTCCCGGATCAGCTCGCGGACCAGTCGGCACGTCGTGTTGGACGGCGGGTGGATGCCCACCCGCTCGGCCGTGTCGCGGATCTTGCGGTTGGTCGCCTTCTCGGGGACGTACACCCCGGTGTCCATCAGGGCTATCGCCAGGCGCATGGCCTTGAGACGGCGGTTGTGGGAGATGTACCACTCACGCGGCCGGCCGGCCGGGAGGGGCTTCTTGCGGAGGGGCTTGCGGTCGGCCCCCGTCGGCCTGCTCGACTTCCTGGGCTTTCCGGGCAGGGCATTGGTCATGAGTACGGCAGCGGCCACGGGCATCCTCCTGATGCGGTCGACAACCCTCTCGAACTACCTCCATTTTACTGCCCACCACTGACAATCGCCGCTGGCCAGACGGCATTTGGGGCGGGCTGGGAGGCGGTGTGGGAGGTGGGCCGGGAGGTGGCGCGAGGGGCGGGGTGGGAGGTGTGGCGCGAGGTACCCCCGGATACCGTTGGGGCATGGAGATCTGGATCAACCCCGCGTGTTCGAAGTGCCGTTCCGCAGTGCGACTGCTCGACGCGGAGGGGGCCGAGTACACGGTGCGGCGCTACCTCGACGACGTACCCGACGAGGAGGAGATCCGGGCGGTGCTCGGGCGGCTGGGCCTGGAGCCGTGGGACGTCACCCGCACCGGGGAGGCCGAGGCGAAGGAGCTGGGGCTGAAGGAGTGGGCGCGGGACGCGGATGCGCGGGAGCGGTGGATCTCGGCGCTCGCCGCGCATCCGAAACTGATCCAGCGGCCGATCATCACGGCGGACGACGGTACGGCGGTGGTGGGACGCACCGAGGAGGCGGTGCGGGACGCGCTGGGGCGCTGATCGGATCGGGGGCGCCGGCCGGCTGGGGGCGCTGATCCGCCACTTACGGAGTGCCCAGGAACTCCCTTACATGCAGGGCCAGTTCGGCCGGTTGGGCGAACGGCATGCTGTGGTGCGTCGCCTGCGGGAGTACGGCGATCCGGGGCGCCGGGAGGAGTGCGGCGGCGCGCGCGGCGACCTTCGCGGAGTCGTGGCTGCGGCTGCGGCCGGCCATGACGACGAGGGTGCGGGGGCGCAGGGTGCGCAGCTCCGCGGGGACGGGGCTCGGTGCGGTGACGGGCGGCTTGCCCTTGAACTCCGCGTTGGCCAGCTGGAGTTGGAGCCAGGCCGGGTCGAGCGGAACGCCCTGGGTCTCCCAGGTGAGGAACGTGGTGATCCGGTCGGCCCGGGGGCGCAGCAGCATGGGCAGGGCACGGGCCAGGTACCCCTTGGAGAGGCCCGCGAAGCACTGGGTGGGGTCGAGCAGGATCAGGTGACTCAGGCGGTCCGGGGCGCGCAGGGCGTACTGGAGGGCGGTCCAGGCGCCGTAGGAGTGGCCTGCCAGGACGGCGGGGCGGTCGGGGCGGGCGCCGACGGCGTCGAGGAGTGCGTCCAGCCAGATCCGCTGGTCGTCGAGGGTGCGCAGCGGACGGTCCGGGTCCGGCACGCTCATCCCGGACTCGCCGACCGGGTCGATGGCGTGCACCCGGTGGGTGCGGGCGAGGTCGGCCACATTGGCGTACCAACTCCCGGAGGTGGCGCCGCCGCCGGGGAGCAGGAGGAGGGGCGGGGCATCGGCCGGGCCGCAACTGTTGAGGCGGGTGGGGCCGAAGGGGGTGGGGATGGTGCTGGGCTCGGCGGTGAATCCTGCGGGCCAGGTGGCGAGGAGGGCGTCGTAGGCGGCGAGGAAGGCGGGCGGGGGGACGGTGGTGGCGGCGTCGGTCATGCGGTCCGCTCCTTCGGGGCTGCCGACGGGGCCTCGTCCGCCGGAGCTGCGGACGGGGCGTTGCCGGCCCTGGCCGCAGACAGGGCGGTGTCGGCCTCCGCCAGGATTTCCGTGACGCGCAGGCCGAAGCGGGCGTCGCAGGGGTGCGGGGTGCCGGTGCGTACGGCTTCCAGGAGGGCGTCGATCGCCGTACCGAAGGAGTCGACGCCCGCACCCCACTGGCTGGGCAGCGAGTGCACACCGGCCGCGCCGCGCAGTTCGATGCCGACACCGGAGGCCTCCGGCGGGGCGGTCAGGCTGAGGGTGGCGGTGCTGGAGGCGCCGGAGGTGTGGCGCAGGGCGAGGTGCACGGTGTCGCCGGGGCCGTCCGCAGCCGTCAGTGCGGTGACGTCGCCGAACACGGGGAGGAGCACGGAGAGGGCGTGCGGGCCCACGTCCCACAGGGCGCCCTTCTCGCCGCGCCACGGGGAGGCCGAGTACGGGCTGCCCGTACCGGGGGCGAAGACCGACCCCAGCCAGTCGGCGCGGCCGGTGAACCAGCCCTTGGTGGCGGCCTGTTCGTCGATCCAGCCGGTGGTGCCGGCGGCGAAGCGCAGGGTGAAGAACACCACGGACGCCACCCCGGCGGCATCCGCCGCGTCCGCGACCCGGCGGGCACCCTCGGGGGTCGTCGCCACGGGCTTGTCCAGCAGGAGATGGCGGCCGGCCTGCGCGGCGCGGACGGCGAGCGGGGCCTGGATGTCCGGGGGCAGCGCGATCGCGACGGCGTCGCAGTCGGCGAGGAGGGCGTCCACGTCGTCGTATGCGGTGGTGCCGTGCGCCTCGGCGAGGGCGGCGGCGGCCTCGGGACGCCGGCCCCACACGCCGACGAAGTCGACACCGGGGTGGGCGGCGAGGGCGGGGGCATGGGTGCGGTCGGCCCAGGGGCCGGTACCCAGAAGGGCGATGCGGGTGGAGGAGGAGGTGGAGGTCATACGGGTCAGTCTGCCCGGTGCGGGGGCAGGGGGCGTGGGTGCCGCCCGGGTGAGTGGGTGCGACGCACGTCACGTGACCCGTGGGGGCAGGTAACACGGGGTTCACATACGGGCAACGGCCGGGAAATCGCCGGTTGCCAGGCTGCCGACCATCACCGCAGCAGCACGGGGCGCCGTACACCCCGCCACCGCCGCACCGATGGCACCGCACCCCGCAGCCGCGCAACCCGTAGAGGATGGCACCCCGTGACGTTCAAGGCCGAGTACATCTGGATCGACGGCACCGAGCCGACCGCCAAGCTCCGCTCGAAGACCAAGATCCTCGGCGACGGCGCCGCACTGCCGGTCTGGGGCTTCGACGGATCCAGCACCAACCAGGCCCAGGGCCACGCCTCCGACCTCGTACTGAACCCGGTGTTCTCCTGCCCGGACCCGATCCGCGGCGGCGACGACATCCTCGTCATGTGCGAGGTGCTGAACATCGACATGACGCCGCACTCCTCCAACACCCGCGCCGAACTGCGCCCGCTGGCCGAGCAGTTCGCCGGCCAGGAGCCGATCTTCGGCATCGAGCAGGAGTACACCTTCTTCGAGGGCGAGCGCCCGCTCGGCTTCCCGGTGGGCGGCTTCCCGGCCGCGCAGGGCGGCTACTACTGCGGTGTCGGCGCGGACGAGATCTTCGGCCGCGAGATCGTCGAGAAGCACCTCGACCACTGTCTGACCGCCGGTCTCGGCATCTCCGGCATCAACGCCGAGGTCATGCCGGGACAGTGGGAGTTCCAGGTGGGCCCGCTGGCCCCGCTGGAGGTCTCCGACCAGCTGTGGATCGCCCGCTGGCTGCTCTACCGCACCGCCGAGGACTTCGGCGTCTCCGCGACGCTGGACCCCAAGCCGGTGAAGGGCGACTGGAACGGTGCGGGCGCGCACACCAACTTCTCCACCAAGGCGATGCGCGAGGGGTACGACGCGATCATCACCGCCTGCGAGTCGCTGGGCGAGGGCTCCCGCCCGATGGACCACGTCAAGAACTACGGCGCGGGCATCGACGACCGCCTCACCGGTCTGCACGAGACCGCCCCGTGGAACGAGTACAGCTACGGCGTCTCCGACCGCGGCGCCTCGGTCCGCATCCCCTGGCAGGTCGGCAAGGACAAGAAGGGCTACATCGAGGACCGTCGCCCCAACGCCAACGTCGACCCGTACGTCGTCACCCGGCTGATGGTCGAGACCTGCTGCACCGCGCTGGAGAAGGCCGGACAGGTCTGAGGGCAGTAGCCCGGCCGTCAGTCGGTCACCGGGGCGGGGGGGGGGGGGGGGGGGGGGGGGGGGGGGCGGGGCGGGGGGGGGCGGGCGGGCGGGGGGGGGCGGGGGGCGCGCCCCCCCCCCCCCCGCCCGCGCCCCGCCCCCGCCCCCCCGCCCCCCCCCCCCCCCCCCCCCCCCCCCCCCCCCCCCCCCCCCCCCCCCCGGTGGTGGTCCGTACACGGGGAGACCGGGCTGACGCCGCTGGACCGGCGCGGGCGGCTCACGGAGTGAGGAAGCGGTCCCGCGCACGGGGCGCACGGGGGCGCACAGCCGCACGGGCCTCCTCCCTGACCCGTACGTCTGGTCTAATAGGCCCATGACCGGCTTCCAGAACTCCACCGCTACGGGTCGCTTCGACCTGGAGCCGTTCTGGCCTTCCCGTCAGCATCACGACTTCGACCGGGTCTGTTGTCGCGCGACGAACGCGCGGACCCTCTAAAGCCGTTCTCCCGGACTCCCGCCGATCCCCCCTCGGATCGGCCGGTCCCCGTGACGAGACGGTCTTCGGTCCTCGCGCATTCCGCAGGAAGCAGTACGCCGCCATGTGGCTCTCCGTGGCGGCTTCCTCCGCGCGAAAGCTGACCCGCCATGACGAACGCCCGTAACGTCCGCCCCCGCACCTTCCCCGCCTCCTCGGCCGCGACCGCCGCCCAGCGACGGGCAGTTCACGAACCACTGCGTCCCGGGGCCCACCGGCTGCGGGCCGTCGACCGCGACGAGGTCCTGCCGCTGCCCGCCCCGGCGGCGCTGCGTCCGGCGTACGACGTCGCCGACTACCTGCCGCCGGGCGCCACTTGGCTGCCCGCCCCGCAGCACACGCTGCCCGCGCTGCCGGGCCGGCCGCCGATGGTGGGCTACCTGGTGCTCGTACCGGCGGACCAGCAGCAGGCCGCCCCGCAGCACACTCCCCAGCACGCCCCGCAGCCCGTGCTCGTGCCCGAGGGGCTGCCTGACGGGGCCGAGGGGCTTGAGGGGGCCGGGGCATCCGCGCAGGCACCCGCCGAGACCCCGCAGGGGCCGGTGCGGATCGACTCCTCGCGGCGGATCGTCGAGGTCGAAGGGCGGGCGCTGGACCTGACGTATCTGGAGTTCGAACTGCTCGCGCACCTGGTCGCGCACCCCCACCGGGTGCACACCCGCGACCAGCTGGTGACCACGGTCTGGGGTTACGGGCACGTCGGCGACGGCCGCACCGTCGATGTGCACATCGCCAGGCTGCGCCGCAAGCTCGGGGCGGACCACCGGCACAGCATCCGCACGGTGCGCAGGGTCGGGTACAAGTACACCCCCTGACCCGGGGCGCCGCCGGGGTGCGGGGCTCCCGCGGGGGCGGTGGTGCCAGGTACACCTCCGCTTCGGGTGCGGGGCCCCGTGCTCCGGCCGCACCCGCCGGGTGAGACTGTGCGTGGGCCCGGTGCACGGGCCACGGACGGAGAGGGACCACCCACCATGAACGCCACGCGGATACGCGCCTCGCTCCAGGCGGGAGTACGTGGACTCGGGCTGTCGATCATCTCGGTCGTGGTCTCCTGTTTCCTGTTCTCCCTCACCCTCGTCTCGCTGGTGCTGGTCGTGATCGGGCTGGGCGTTTTCACCACTCCGCACCTCCTGGGCCTGGTCCGGCGGTGGGCCGATCGCCGGCGGCTGCTGGCCGGGACCTGGTCCGACGTACGGATAGCCGTGCCCTACCGGCCGCTGCCGGCGGACGTGCGCGGGGGGATCACCGGGCAGGTGGAGCGGACCACGCTGATGCTGAAGGACCCGGCGACCTGGCGGGACGTGCAGTGGCTGTTCGTGGACATGACGGCGGGGATGCTCACCGCGCTGCTCCCGGCGCTGTTCCTCTTCTACCCGGTGGAGGGCGTGGCGGTGGCGGCCGGGCTGTGGCGGGCCCTCGCCGACGGCGGTGGCACCTACTGGTACACCTTCGTCCCGGTCAGCGGCCCGGGAACCGCCCTGCTGGTGCTTCCTGTCGCCGCCGTCATCCTCTTCTTCGGGCTGCGCTACAACCCGGTCCTCCTCGGGCTGCACTTCCGCCTCGCCAAGTACTTCCTCGCCCCCACCGCCGAGGCCACCCTCGCCCAGCGCGTGGAGAAGCTGACAGAGACCCGGCACGACGCCCTGGACACCTCAGCCGCCGAGCTCCGTCGCATCGAGCGTGACCTGCACGACGGGGCGCAGGCCCGGCTGGTCGCCATGGGAATGAACCTCGGGACCATCGAGGCGCTCGTCGAGAAGGACCCCGCGCAGGCGAAGAAACTCCTGGCGATGGCCCGTGAGTCGTCCGCCGAGGCGCTGACCGAACTGCGTGACCTGGTGCGCGGCATCCACCCGCCGGTGCTGGCCGAGCGCGGTCTCGGCGACGCGGTGCGGGCCCTCGCGCTGCGGCTGCCGGTCGCCACCGAGGTGGAGGTGGACCTGCCGGGCCGGGCCGAGGCGCCGGTGGAGTCGGCGGCGTACTTCGCGGTGAGCGAGGTACTGACGAACGCGGTCAAGCACGCCCGGGCCGACCGGATCTGGGTCGACATCCACCACGCCGAGAAGATGATCCGCATCTCGGTCACCGACAACGGCCGGGGCGGGGCCACCGTCGGCGGAGGCTCCGGGCTGAGCGGGGTCGAACGGCGACTCGGTACATTCGACGGTGTTCTGGCCGTCAGCAGTCCCGCAGGCGGTCCCACCATGGTGACCATGGAGATTCCTTGCGCGTCCTTCTAGCCGAAGACCTCTTTCTGCTCCGCGACGGCCTGGTCAGGATGCTCGAAGCGTTCGACTTCGAGGTCCTGGCCGCTGTCGAGACCGGGCCCGAACTCACCAAGGCCTTCGCGGAGTTGGAGCCGGACGTCGCCGTCGTCGACGTCCGGCTCCCGCCGTCGCACACCGACGAGGGGTTGCAGTGCGCGCTGGCCGCCCGCCGCGCCAGACCCGGCCTGCCCGTGCTCGTACTGTCGCAGCACGTCGAGCAGCTGTACGCGCGGGAGCTGCTCGCGGACGGCAACGGCGGCATCGGGTACCTCCTGAAGGACCGGGTGTTCGACGCGGAGCAGTTCATCGACGCGGTACGGCGGGTGGCGGGCGGCGGCACCGCGATGGACCCGCAGGTCATCCAGCAGCTGCTGTCGCGCCGGGCGCAGGACAAGCCGATAGGCCAGCTCACCCCGCGCGAGAAGGAGGTGATGGAGCTGATGGCCCAGGGGCGCTCCAACGCCGCCATCGCCGCCCAGCTCTTCGTCACCGAGCGGGCGGTGGCCAAGCACACCTCCAACATCTTCGCCAAGCTGGACCTGCCGGTCTCCGACGACGACAACCGGCGGGTCCTCGCGGTGCTGGCCTATCTGGACCGGTGAGGACTGTTCGGCCGATCTTGTCCGGGGTGTGACCTCCCCCTCGTTTTCCGGTTCGCCGAGTCGAGTCCCCTGACGGGGGCAGAAGCGTCGCGTCGTGGCTTTCCGCTGTCCGGCCCTGCTCCGGGAGGACCGGACCGCGGAAGCCACGACAATCGGCCAACGCGTGCATAACCTGTGTGCGTCGCGGCGAATGTGGCCGGAACCGGTGTGCAGAGAGAGGGACCCCCTACGTGCGTGAGCGGTGGATGCCGGCCCCGGTGGCCGTGGCCGGGGCACTGGCGCTGATGGTGCTGACCACCGGGTGCGGCGGCCCGGTGGCCTCCGCGCCGAGGCTGGAGCCCGGGGTGTCGCCGACCCCGCAGAAGACCGCGGCGGTGCTGGACTACCCGCCGTTCATCGGGGTGCTGACCGAGGGCGACGATCACTGGTGTTCGGCCAGCGTCGTGGACAGCCCGAAGGGGAACATCGTCGCCACCGCCGCGCACTGCGTGCACCAGCCGGAGGGGCAGCCGAGGCGCGACACCTCCTTCGCCCCCGGCTTCTCCGGTGAGGGCAAGGGCAAGCAGCCGTACGGCGCCTGGCGGGTCAAGTCGGTCCAGGTCGACGAGCGGTGGCAGGAGCAGGAGGACGACCCCTACGACTTCGCCTTCCTGACGCTGGAGCCCGACGCCGAGGGCCGCAACGTCCAGGACGTGGTGGGGGCCGCCGGACTCGACTGGGCGTCCGGCCCCTCGCGGCAGGTCACCGTGGTCGGCTACCCGGAACCGGATCACAACCCGGACAACCGCCCGGTCACCTGCACCACCGACAGCGAGCCGGACCCGGAGCTGCCCGGCATGATGCAGATGCGGTGCGCGGGGTTCTGGAACGGGACCAGCGGCAGCCCCTGGCTCACCGGCTACCGGGGTCCCGACCGGCCGGGGAAGATGATCGGCGTGCTGAGCGGCGGCGACACCGACTCCGAGTCGACGGCCGCGCTCTTCGGGGCCCCGGCCCGGGCGCTTTATCAGCGGGCGCTGAAGGCATGAGAGTGAATTCCGGAATTCCTCGGTAAGTTGGTGGCTTCCCACGAAATCGTGGGGCCGATGGGGTGCGGTTGAACGCGCCGCTCTTCCGGTCCGTATGGGACTTCGCCCGGAAGAAAGCGAAGGATCCCCATGGGACACAAGCGTTCGAAATTGGCGAACAGGACGATCGCCGCCACCGCCGCACTGGTTCTCGGCGGGGGCGGGATGGTCGCACTGAATGTGCATGCCTCGGCCTCCGAGGAACCGTCCGCATTACCGGCGACCGGACCGCGTATGGCCACCATCGACTGTCCCGACGCGTCGAATTCCCTCCCGGAGATTCCGCGGGGCGCGCGGCAGGACGTCGACCGCGAACTGGCGGCGATGGACAGTCAGATCACCGAGGCGTACCGGAAGTTCGCGGAGTCGAAGGAACGGGGCGGGGATCAGGCGGCGCAGGCGGCGGTCCTCGGCCCGCTGAAGGACGAGCGGGCCGGCTCCCTCGGCCGGATCGGCGACGCCGTGGAACAGCAGCCCGAGGCGGACCGTCCACAGGGCCTCGACTCGCTGGCACCGTGCACGATGCGGGCGGAGGAGGGCGGGGTGCAGGGCGGCGGTCAGCGGAGTGACGCCGGGAACAGCGGCCAGGGCGGCGGGGAGGACGGCCAGGGCGATGACCAGGGCGCGGGCCAGGGCGGCACCGAGCCAGACACCCCGGCAGGAAACGGCCCCGAGCGGTCCGACTTCGTCGACATCCGCTCCGTACGTCCCAACGTCACCCAGGTCCGCAACCGCCGGACCGCCTCGCGCGGCACCTTCACCACAGCCTGCGGGCGGAACGAAAACGGCAAATTCAATCCGGACAATGTCATCGTCGCGCCGGGTGTGAGCAATGGCGCCCACCATATGCACGATTACGTCGGCAATCAGGCCACCGATGCCTTCTCCAGCGACGACGTCCTCGCTTCGGGCCGGACGACCTGCCGCAATCCCGGTGACAAGTCGACGTACTACTGGCCGGTCCTGCGCCTCCAGAACGGAAAGGACGAGGCGGATTCCGGTGCGGACGGCGGCGGAAAGGACGGGAACACCGGCGAGATCCAGACCCCGTCCCAGGTCACCCTCAATTTCGTGGGGAATCCGACCGGCCGGGTCGTCGCCATGCCGCGCTTTCTGCGGATCATCACCGGGGACGCGAAAGCGTTCACCAACGGCACCGCGAACGCCAACGCATCCTGGAGCTGCACCGGTTTCGAGAACCGGCAGCTGAAGGAGAAGTACCCGATCTGCCCTCGCGGCAGCCAGGTCGTGCGGACCTTCAAGTTCCAGAGCTGCTGGGACGGGTCGAACGCCGACAGTGCCAACCACCGCACCCATGTCGCCTTCGCCCGCGCCAACGGGTCCTGCGACACCGGCTTCCGGCCGATCCCGCAGCTGGTCCAGCGGATCGTGTACGCGGTGCCGCCGGGCCCCGGGTTCGCGGTCGACTCCTTCCCCGAGCAGCTGCACAAGCCGGTCACCGACCACGGTGACTTCATCAACGTCTTCGACGAGAAGCTGATGCGGCGGATGGTGAGCTGCCTCAACGGCGGGCAGCGCTGCAAGTGAGCCGGGTGGCCGGCCGGCCACCCCCGAGACCTGCGCGGTCAGCTCGCGTGGTGCTCCGTGTGAACCGCCCCTCCCGTGGGCCGCTCCCCACTCCCCGAGTGGCCCACGGCGGTTTCCACGGTCCCGCCGAGCCGGCCGCGCAGCGCCGTGAGGACGCCCTGCTCGCCGACGGCGACCCACTTGCGGCCCACCAGGTAGCTGCCGCCGTAGTCGTTCGCGGCGTCCAGCCACTCCTGGCGGCCCCGGTCGGTGGCGAAGGTGGCCAGCACGTAAGTGCCGAGGTCCGTACGGCAGTCGGCCTGGCGCAGTTCGGCCGCCTCGGTGCCGATACGGGGCTCGCAACCCGCCTTCACCGCCAGCTCCTCCAGGGTTCCGGAAGCCTCCGGCGGGACGGTCGGGGCCCCGCATCCGGCCACCCCGATCAGGAGCACCGCTCCCGCCACCCGCCGGGCTGCCGCTGTCGTGAAGGCTGCTGCCACTCGTACGCGCATCCGGCCATCCTGACGCGCGGGGAGCGGCCCGGGTGGCCGTTGGGCCGTAACGGCGTTATCTGACACATCCGTTACGTCCCATGCGCGATCATGCCCCCATGCGCTTCCCGGACCTTCCCGTGCTCGCCCCCGCCTATGTCGGCGGCGTCCAGCTCGGCGCCCATGCCGCCCGCCGTCATCTGCCCGGCGAGGAGCGCGAGGAGTTCCTGCGCGCCTGCTCCACCAATGTCGAGCAGCTGGAGGCGGGGCGCTGGAGCACCCTGCTGACCAGTGCGGTGGTGGTGGAGGAGCCGATGCCGCTGGAGTACGCGCTGCTGCTGCTCGCGGTGCTGGGGTACGCGGAGTACGCGTACGGGGCGTGGTGGGCGGCCGGGGTCTTCCTGCTGGGGCATGCGGGGGCGACCCTGCTGGTGTACGGCGGGCTGCGGACGACGGGGGCCGATGCGGATACGCGCTCCGCGGTGGATGTGGGCACGAGCTACGGCTTCAACGCGGTGCTCGGCGCGCTGACGGCGGCCCTCCCCCGGGGGCCGCTGCGGATGGGCGTCCGGGCCGGGCTGCTGGTGCTGGCGGCCCGCCCCCTCCTGAACAAGCCCCGGCCGACCTTCACGGACGTGGGGCACTTCGCCGCGCTGGCGCTGGGTGTGGGGGCGGGCGGCGTGCTGACGCGGCGGGGGTAGCGACGGCTCGGAAACGGGACGTCGGAGGTACGGGGCCGGGGCGGGCCGGGGCCGGTGTGCCGCGTACCGTGGAAGCGCCCCCGACCAGCACCGCAGCCCGCAGGAGTACCGCCCCATGACCGCACTCGCGTCCACCACCGTCGCCAATCTCCGTGACCTCGGAGGCATCCCGCTGGCCGGGGGCAGGAAGGTCCGCGGCGGGCTGGTCCTGCGGGCCGGACAGCTGGACCGGATGGACCCGGAGACCGACCCCGCCATCGCCGCACTGGGCCTGGCGACCCTGGTGGACTTCCGCAGCGCGGCCGAGCGGGCCGACTATCCGGACCGGGTGCCGGCAGGGGCCCGGCTCGTCGTCGCGGACGCCCTCGCCGACACCATCGCTTCGACGGTCTCCCGCGGCGACTTTGACGACAAACCCGCCGCCGCCCAGCTCAAGAACATCCTGTCCGACCCCGCACTCGCCGAGGAGCACCTGGGCGGGGGCAGGGCGCAGGCGCTGTTCGCGGAGACCTACCGGGCGCTGGTGTCGTCCGGGTCGGCGGTCGCGGCGTACCGCACCTTCCTGACCGAGCTGGCCGCCGAGGACGCGGGCCCGCTGCTCTTCCACTGCACGGCGGGCAAGGACCGCACCGGCTGGGCGGCGACCGTCGTGCTGACCCTGCTGGGGGCGGACGCCAAGACCGTGGAGGCCGAGTACCTGGCGGTGAACCCGGCGGTGCGCGCCGCCTTCGAGCCGATGATCGAGGGGTTCGTGGCGAAGGGCGGCGACCCGGAGATCGCGCAGGCGGTCATCGGCGTCGTACCGGAGTACCTGGCGACGGCACTCGCCGAGGTGGACGAGAAGTTCGGCTCGATGGAGGCGTACGTGCGCGACGGCCTCGGCGTTCCGGACGAGGCGGTGGCCCGCATCCGGGCCCGTCTGACCGAGGGCTAGCCGAGCGGCTTCTCCAGCAGGGTGACCGCGTAGGAGGGGGCTCCCCGGGGGGCCTCCTTCGCCTTGTTCTCGCCGGCGAAGCGGTAGTCGGCCGCCTCGTAGTATGTCCGCAGGCGGGGGTTGTGCGCGACGCAGTCCAGGCGGGCGAGGGTGCGGCCGAGGGCGGCGATACGGGTCTCGGCGGCGGCCGGCATCGCGCGCCCGGTTCCCGCCGGGGCGTGCGCGCGGTCGGTCATCAGCCGGTGGATGTAGCCGGCGGTCGGGGGCTGCGGCCCCCAGGCGCCCTCGTCCTCCCACCAGAGCTCGAAGGCCCCCACCACGGCCCCCTCGTGCACCGCCAGCCACACCTCGCCCTCGTGCATCCGTCCGCGGAAGTGGTCGGCGTCCTTCTGGCCGGGCTTCCACTGGTCGATTCCGTGGTCGGTCATCCACCGCGCCGCCGCGTCGTGGAGGCGTACGAGGTTCGGGAGGTCAGAGACGTCGGCGGGGCGGAAGGTGAGGGGAGCAGTCGGGTCCTTCATGCCCAGTACGGTAACTGCCGCGTGGACGGGGCCTCCTGGGGGAACCCGGTCGGTATGGACCGCACCGACGCGCGCAAGGACGAAGGCCGGGACCTGGACGACCTCGACGAGCCCCGGCACACCACCACCCGCCCCGCCCCGGCAGAGCGCCCGCCCCGCCGCCGGGTCTCCCTCTGGATCAAGGTTCCCGGTCTGCTGCTCGCCCTGATCGCCCTGCTGCTGCTCGCCGCCCGGCTCTTCCTGATCCCGGGCCTCGGTGACCTCTTCGGCAGCGAGACCAAGGACCGCAGCGGGCCCGCCGTACTCAAGTCCCTTCAGGACATGAGCAGTTACGAGGCGGCGTCGGGCAACTTCCAGGTGGTGGTGGACCTGGAGAAGGACGCCAAGCTGCTTCCCGACAGCATCAAGGGCACCCGCACCCTCTACGTCGGCGCGGGCACCGTCGGCGCGAGCGTCGCCATGGGCGGGCTGGCCAAGGGCGATGTGACCGTGAACGAGGAGCGGACCGCCGCCACCATCCGCCTCCCGCACGCCACCCTGGGCAAGCCCGCCCTCGACCCGGACCGCTCCTACGCGGTGTCCAAACAGCGCGGACTGCTGGACCGCCTCGGCGACTTCTTCTCCGACAACCCGAACGACGAACAGGCCGTCCACAAACTGGCCGCCCGGCACATCGGCGACGCCGCCAAGGAGAGCGGCCTCACCGCCCGCGCCGAGAAGAACACCACCAGCATGCTCCAGGGCCTGCTGCGCTCCCTGGGCTTCAAGGACGTGACGGTGACCTACAAGTGACCAGGTGACCTACAAGTGACCGGATGACCTGCGAGTGACCAGGTGCCGTGCACGTGACCAGGTGATCTGCACGCGGGCCCGGCCGGCCGGGGGCCTCACTCGGAGGCCCCCCGCTGGCCCGGTACCACCGGCAGCATCGGGGCGAGCAGGGTCAGCCGCTCCACCAGTTCGCCGAACGGCCCGTCGGCCGGTTCGTCGGCCAGTATCCGCAGGACGATCCCGGCCATCTCCGCGTCGTACGCCGCACTGACCGCCATCAGTGCGGCGAAGTCGTGAACCAGCTGCAACTCCAGTTCGCCGCGCGGGATTTCACGTCCGTCGAGCCAGATCAGCGCGGTCGACTCGGCGAGTGAGACCCAGGAGCGGACGACCAGGGCGAGGCGGGCGGAGGGTTCGCCGACGCCCAGGTGGTCGAGGATCTGCTCGTACGCCGCCTGGCGCACCTCGTCGATCATGGCGTTGGCGGTGGAGGAACCGACCGCGGGGCCGCCGCGCATCAGCGCGGAGAAGCCGGGGCCGTGTTCGTCGACGAAGCCGAAGAAGCGGCCCATCACGCGCAGCAGCCGGGCGCCGAGCGGGCCGTCGTGCGGCTCGTTGAAGCGTCCGGCGAGCTCGTCGGCCGCCCGCTTCAGCGCCGCCTCGTACAGGCTCTGCTTGCCGGGGAAGTAGTGGTAGACCAGCGGGCGCGAGATGCCCGCAGCGGCGGCTATCTCGTCGATGGAGACCTCATCGGGAGAGCGATGGCTGAACAACTCCAGTGCCACGCCGATCAGTTGCTGCCTACGCTCTTCGACGCCCATCCTGCGGCGTACCCCGGTCGTCATCGCACCAGGGTAACCGCCCGGCCTGCGAAGAGGACCCCTGGGGCCCGGTCCGGATCTTCCCCGGGCCCCTCCCCCGGCTCGCACTAGAGGTCGAGAACCAGGCGCTCCCCGGCGGCCCGTGAGACACAGATCAACAGGGAGTCGCCGCGTTCGGAATCGGTCAGCAGCTCGTCCCGGTGGTCGATCTCGCCCTCGATCACCCGTTGCTGGCAGGTGCCGCAGAAGCCCTGCTCACAGGAGTAGGAGACGTTTTTCACCAGGGGTTTGACGGCTGCCAGGATCGTCGAGTCGGCGGCCACCGTGACGGTGGTACCGCTCTTGCGCAGCTCCACCTCGAACGCTCCGGAGCCACCGGCGCCCGCTCCCGGCGCGAACCTCTCGACGTGCAACGAACAGTGATCCGGCAGCGATCCCTCCACCGCCCCCAGCAAGCCCTCGGGGCCGCAGCAGTACACGGCCGCCCCCTGCGGCACATCCGCCCACCAGCGCGCCAGGTCGGGCAGCCCGTCCTCGTCCTCGGCCACCACACTCACCCGCTCCGGCCCGCCCAGCTTCTCCACCTCGTCGAGGAACGGCATCGTCGCCCGGCTGCGCCCCCCGTACAAGAGCTTCCAGTCCGCGCCCGCGGCCTGTGCCGCCCGCAGCATCGGCAGAACCGGAGTGATCCCGATGCCGCCCGCCACGAAGACGTAACTCTCCGACTCGACCAGCGGGAACCGGTTGCGCGGCCCGCGCACCTCGATCTCGGAGCCCTCGTGGATCTGCTCGTGGACCTCGACCGAGCCGCCCCGGCCGTCCGTGATGATCCGGGTGGCGACGGTGTACGAGGCCCGGTCGGCGGGGTCGCCGCAGAGCGAGTACTGGCGGACCAGACCCGAGGGCAGGACCAGGTCGAGGTGGGCGCCGGGCTGCCACTCGGGCAGGTCACCGGCGTCCATCGCTTCGAGGTGCAGCAGTACGACGCCCTCGGCCGGCCGGTCGCGTCCGCTGACCAGCATGCGGATTCCGGCCGGGCGGGTGCCGGTGCGTTCCCCGGTGCCCGATATGGGGTCCTCCAGGGCGGGCATCGGCCACAGCGGGGAGCGGTCGATCCGCTTGCGCAGGGCGCGCCGGGTCACCAGGGCGACGGCGGCGAGCGAGGCGGTGAGGGCGAGGGTGCGGGGCAGGGTGGCGCGGGACATGGTTCAGGAACCTCCGGTGGTGCGGGCCTCGGCGGCCCGCGCGGCGGGGGAATGCGCGAGATAGGCGACGGCCTGGGCGGTGCTGCCCTCCTGGGAGGGGTGGTAACTGCGGCTGAGGTAGCGGGGGATGGACTTCGCCATGGCGCCGGGCGACGGCAGTACGCCCTGGCGTCCGCTCCGTACGAAGTCGGTGAGCGTGGCCTTGCCCTCCTCGCCCTTCAGGGTGGGGTCGTTGGCCATGAAGAAGCGGGAGCCGCGCTGCCACATGAAGACCAGGGCGGTGAACGCGGTCGCCCAGGTGCGGGCCCTGCGCCGGTAGCTGCCGTCGACGTGCTGGAACAGCTCGAAGGCCACCGAGCGGTGTTCGACCTCCTCGGCGCCGTGCCAGCGCAACAGGTCGAGCATGGTCGGATCGGCGCCGCGCCGGTCCAGCTCATCGGCGTTGAGCACCCAGTCACCGAGGAAGGCGGTGTAGTGCTCGATGGCCGCGATGATCGCGATCCGCTCCAGCAGCCACCACTTCCGCGCCCTGCCGGGCGGCAGTGTGCGGTCGCCGAGCAGCTTCTCGAAGAGCCAGTCGACCTGTGCGGTGTACGGGGTGGGGTCCAGGCCCTGCGCCCGCAGGTGCGGCAGGACGTCGTCGTGGGCCTGCGAGTGCATGGCCTCCTGGCCGATGAAGCCGATGACGTCCGCGCGGAGCCTGTCGTCGGTGATCAGGGGGAGGGCCTGCTTGTAGACGTGCACGAACCAGCGCTCGCCTGCGGGGAGCAGGAGGTGCAGCACATTGATGGTGTGGGTGGCGAAGGGGTTGCCGGGAAGCCAGTGGAGCGGGGTGTCCTTCCAGTCGAAGGACACCTGGCGGGGCTTGAGCGGCGTCCACTCCGACGCGACGGGGGCCGGGCCCTGCTGCGTATTAGACATGGCGTCAATGTACTGAGGAGTACGACCTTGGGAACAGGCCTTTGCACCAGGAGATTTGAGAGACCCGGGCGGAGGGACACGCGCCGGGACACGGGCTGAGACACCTGGGCTCCGAGGGGCCGCACTCCGCGCGCGGCCCCGGGCGTGGGCCGTCAGTGCAGCGCTTCGGCCTTGGCCCCGCCCTCCAGCCTGCCGGTGAGGACGGCCCGGGTGGCGTCCTTCGCCGGTACGGCGAGCAGGCGGGAGTCCGAGGTGGTGTTGACTCCCCCGCTCACGGCCAGCGACGAGAAGCTCCCGTCCCCGGCGGCGAGCAGGTACGACGCGCCCGCCTTGGACTTCCACAGCACCCCGGCCAGCACCTTGGGGTCCTTGGGACCGCAGGCCGCCGAGTCCTCCGCCTTGGCGGCGACGGCACCGGTGGCGCTCTTGGTGGTGCTCGGCGGCTGGAACTGGGCGAACACCCGGCTGCCGCCGCCCCGCCAGGTCTCGGCGCGGGTGCACAGCCACTGCGCCGTACCGTTTCCTTCGGGCAGTTGCTGGGAGGCGTACGACCAGGAGTTGACGTTGCGGACGCCGTGCGAGCGCAACGTGGGCAGCAGGCACGCGGTGCGTGCCCAAGCCGTCCGGTCCGCCTCGCTCTTGAGGTCGGCGGGGGCGCCGGGGGCGCCGGCGGTGAGCCGGGCCGGGAGAAGTTCGCCGAGGTCGGTGAGGGTGCGGGTGCCGGTGGAGTCCCGTACCTCCATGGCGTCCCAGCCGGTGCAGGCGCGGGCCATCGAGGAGGCGGCGACCGGCCCGGTCACCCCGTCGGGGTCGCGGGGCAGGGCGCGGGGTGCGGAGTCGGGGTCGAGGAGGTCCCGGACGGCGATCCGGTCGGCCCAGGGGGCGGTGAGGTAGCGGACGTGGGTGTCGGTGCGGGCGAGCACCACGGCGTTGGCGGAGGCCTCCAAGGCGCCGTCGACGCGGGCGAAGTCCAGGACCGCCCCGTCGCTGCCGTCGGCGGGTTCCGCGTACCGGACCAGGCGCAGCCCGTCGTAGAGGACGGCCACCCTCGCGCCCTCGATCTTTCCCGCGTACAGGAGTTGCGGCGGGCCCATCGCGGGGCCGGTGGCGGTGCCGGGGGTGGCGGAGACGCCGGCGATGCCGCCGGGGCGGGCCCAGGCGGCGAGTGCCCGGCGCAGCAGTTCGGAGTCGTCGGCGAGGGCGCCGCGCACCGGCCAGACGGAGAAGTCGGTGCGGTCGGAGGACTTCCAGGCGGCGGCCGGGGCGATGGTCAGCCTGGCGGGGTCCAGGGCGTGTTCGGCGGCGAGGTTCTGCGCGTACAGCGGCCCCGATCCGCTGTCGGCGCTGCCGCCGAGCACGACGGCGCCGACCGCCAGGGCGGCGAGTGCGGCCGCTCCGGCACGGGTGTAGTGGCGGCGGCGCATCAGGTCGGTGGGTCGGGCCTGGAGCGAGCACGGGTCGAACTCGGCGGACTCCAGGAGCGGGGAGGGCTCGACGGTCGCGGCCTCGGCGAGCGCGGCCCCCGGGTCGAGTACCCCCGACGCGGTCAGGACCCTGCGTACCTCCGCATCCTCCAGGCGCTCCAGGCCGCGCAGAACGTAGGCGGCGCGGCCCGCGCCGGAGAGGGCGGCCAGGCGCTGGTCCAGGGCGAGTTCGTCGGCGCCGCCGGACTTGGGGAAGAGCCGCACCCCCCACACCTGCGGGAGCAGTGGCGGGAGCTGGGCCCGCTTGGGCCAGGCCCTGCGGAGCAGCGGCGGCTCGGCTTCGAGGGCCCGGCGCAGCACCTGCTGGCGTACGAAGGCGTGGCCCCGGTCGCGTGCGGAGGGCCCGGCACTTTCGGGGGACGCGGGCCCGGCGCTCTCGGGTGCGCAGGGCCCGGCGCTCTCGCGGGACGGTGTGTCCTCGGCACGGCGGGGCAGCGGCATTCCGGCGACGGCCTCGTGGGTGCGTCCGGTGCGGCCGCGCGGCAGGGAGCGCTGCACCAGTGAATGGGCGGTCAGGACCCGGCGGTTGCGTCCCAGGTGCGGGGGCAGCACCAGGTAGGCGAGGCGGACGAGACGCGGGTAGTGCTCAACGAGCGCAGCCTCGGCCTGACTGACGCCCACCGCGACGGTGGGCGTCGGGGGCGTGGCGGCGGGGGGTGCTTCGGGGGCGGATCCGGTGTCGTGGGAGGGCTTGCGGGGGCGGCTGATGACATCCTGTGGGCGTCGCACATTACGCAGAACGAGCGATTCATCCGATGGTCACCCACCACTTCGGGCCGCCTCGTTCAGCCGGTGCCCTCGGCCGGCGCGATGTGGGGACGGGACCTCAGGAGTGCGTGCATCAGGGCGGATTCCTGGTCGGCGACGCCCTCGGCGAAGGCCCGCTCGTAGGCCGGGTCACCGAGCGCGGCCCGCATCCGGCGCTCGCACTCCTCGCGCACCGGGCCCAACTCCGGTGTGCCGCGCTGCGGATGGCCGACGGCCGCCCAGTGGGACTGCCCCGTGCCGTACACCCTGGCGGCCTGCTCGGCGTCGCCCTGAGCGGCGAGCGCGGCGGCCAGGACGTCGAGGCCCAGCGCGGTGCCGTAGCTGTCGCCCAGCCGGTACTTGGCGTCGATCATGGCGCGGGCGTGGGCCGCTGACTTCTCCGGCCGGCCCTGGCGCAGCGCGATCAGCGAGAGCTGGTACTCGGCGTAGCCCCGGGTCCAGCTCTCGCCCTGCTCGGCGCAGATCCGGCGCAGTTCGGTGGCGGCGGTCTCCGCGTCCTCCAGCCGCCCCATGGAGGTGAGGGCGAAGGTCCGCACCAGGCGGCAGCGGAGCTGGGAGGCGGAGGAGAAGGGTTCGCCGGGGCGGGCGGCGAGGGAGCGTTCGGCGACGGTGTGGGCGGCGCGCGGGCGGCCCATCATCAGATAGGTGACGCCCAGCAGGTAGGCGGCGGCCAGCATGTCCTCGGGGTTCTTGGCCTGCCAGGCGGCGACCGCGCACTGTTCGCCGAGGGCGCGGGCGCTCTCGTGGTCGCCCTGGAGGGTACTGGTGAAGCCGAGCGCCCACAGTGCGCGGGAGCGGTGCGGGCCCGGCACGCTGTGGGCGTCCAGGGCCCGGAACAGGTAGCGGCGGGCCTCGTGCAGGCGTCCGCCGTACGCCCAGAAGAAGCCGATCCGCCCGGCCATCTCCAGGGCCTGCCCGGGGGACCCCTCCAGCAGGTGGTCGAGGGCGGCGCAGAGGTCGGCGTGCGCACCGGCGACCCGCAGGTGCCAGGTGGTCTGCTCGGGTCCGAGCCAGCCCTCGTCGGCGCGGCGGGCGAGGTGGGCGTAGGCGGCGGCGTGCCGTTCGGCGGTGGCCTCGCGCTCGCCCAGTTCGCCGAGCCACATCGCGCCGTACTCGCGCAGGGTGTCGAGCATGCGGTACGTCCCTGCCTCCACCTCCCGTCCCACGCGTCCCACCACTCCGCGCACCACGGACTTGCGGGCCAGTCCGTGCAGGGTGCGGGCCACGCCGGGGCCGTCGAGCGGTCCTCCGGCGCAGATCTCGCGGGCCTCGGCCTCCGCGAAGTCGCCCCGGAACACCGAGAGGCGCGCCCAGAGCAGTCGTTCCAGCGGGGTGCAGAGTTCGTGGCTCCAGCCGATGGCGGTGCGCATCGCGCGGTGGCGCTGGGGCCAGGTGCCGTCCTGGGCGAGGACGTCGAGACGGGAGACGGTGCGGGAGGTCAGGCGGTGGGCGACTTCTTGGACGGTGCGGGTGGTTCGGGCGGCCTGGGCGGCCTGGGCGGTCTGGGTGGTCTGGGTGGGGGTGGTGCCGGTGGGGGTGGTGCTCAGTTGGGCGCAGGCGAGTTCCACGGCGAGGGGGATGCCTTCGAGGCGTGTACAGATGGTGTTGACGGCCTCGGTGGCGGAGGGGTCGTCGAGTTCGATGCCGGGCGCGGCGTGGCGTGCGCGCTCCCTGAAGAGCGCGGTGGCTCCTCGCAGGGGCAGCGGGGGTACGTCGAAGAGGAACTCACCCCGCGCACCGAGGGGCTGGCGACTGGTCACCAGGACCGTCAACTCCGGTACGGCGGTGAGGAGTTCGCCGACCATATGGGCGCTGGGGGCGGCGAGGCGCTCGCAGGAGTCGAGCACTATCAGCAGCCGTTTGTGCTGGAGCCATTCGCACAGGGCCTCGGCGGGCATCCGCACGGAGTGGTCGGCGAGGTCAACGGCGTCGGAGACGGTGGCGACGAGTAACTGGTCGTCGTGGAGGGGGGCGATGTCGGCCCACCAGACGCCGTCGGGGTAGCGGAGGCGTGCGTTCCGGGCGGCGCGCAGCGCGAGACGGCTCTTGCCGACGCCGCCGGGGCCGGTGAGGGTGACCAGACGGTGCGCGGTCAGGGCTTCGTCGACTCGGGCCAGTTCGGCCTGGCGGCCGATGAAGCTGGTCGTCTCCTCGGGGATGTTTCCCAACACGGGGTCATTCTGGACTACTTGGGGGCGGGGTGGGGCGGGGGCGGGCCGGGTTCCTTTCGGTGGGCGGTCCTGGGTGCGGGTTGCCTGCGGCGCGAATCCCCTGCCCGCCCTTCCACCGTTCCCCGGGGCTCCGCCCCGGACCCCGGGTTCGGGGGCGCCGGGGCGGAGTTCCTCGTGCCGCTAGGGGGTTGTGAAGACGGCGACGGTGCGGGCGGGGACGGTGAAGGTGGCGGTGGTGGGGGTGTAGGTGGATTCCTTCGTGGTCGCATCGGAGCCGGCCGACTGGAGGGGGTGCAGGGCGTAGGCGGTGCCGGTGAGGGCGGGGACGGTCTGGCGCTGGGTGGACGGGGTGGCGTTGAAGACGATGAGCAGTTTGCCGGCGCGCATGGTGACGACGCCCGGGGTCTCGTCCTTGCCCGAGAGGGGGAAGGAGACCTTGGACCGGACGTCGGCCGCGGTGGTCAGCCCGAGGTCGGGTTCCGCCGTGCGGATCTTCAGGAGGTCCTGGTAGGCGGCGGAGGTCGCGTCGATCTCGGCGCAGCCGACCTTGAGGGCGGGGTTGGTCAGCAGGGGCTTGCCGTAGGGCCACTTGGGCCTGTTGTCGGCGGCAGGGGGCAGCCCGCGGCCGAACCCGTTGCCGTCACGGCAGTCCCAGTGGATCTCGTTGAACCAGTCGCCGCTGTCGTAGGAGTTGCGGTCGAGGGACTTGGAGCGGAGCAGGTCGGTGCCGGCCTGGGAGAGGGCGGGACCCTGGGAGAGGGCGGCGGTCGCCATGGAGAGGACCTGCATCCGGGCCCGGTCGCCCGGCGTCGTACGCGCCGGGAGCTTGAACGCCAGTGCGTCGAAGAGTGACTCGTTGTCGTGTGCGTCCGCGTAGGCGAGCGCGTCCCCGGGCGCCGCCGCGTACCCCGCCGGTGCGCCGTTGTAGTCGACCTCGGAGCCCTTGACCTGGCGGCCGGAGCTGTCGGTGAAGGAGTAGGAGGCGAGGTTGCCGGTCAGGCCGACCTTGAGGAGGTCCTGGTAGTGCAGGAGGCGGGCCTTCTGTTCGGCCGGGGTGCCGTTGGCCGCCGAGCCGTTGGGGTCGGTGAACAGTCCGCTGCCGAAGCCCTGGACGCCCGGGTCCTCGTCGAAGGGGCCGCCGCCGCGCACCGCGTCGCGGGAGCGGTCGGAGAAGGTGGCGATGCCGGTTCCGGCCATGTTCTTCTGGGTGGCCTGCTCGAAGCGGGCGTCGTCCGCGATCTCGCCGAAGTTCCAGCCCTCGCCGTACAGGATGATCGACTTGCCGTCGACGCCGTCCTTGGGGACGGTGAGCGCGTCCAGCGCCTTGCGGACGGCGAGGATGTTGGCCTTGGGGTGGTGGCCCATGAGGTCGAAGCGGAACCCGTCGACCTTGTACTCCTTCGCCCAGGTGACGAGCGAGTCGACGACGAGCTTGCCCATCATGGCGTTCTCGGGTGCGGTGTTGGCGCAGCAGGTGGAGGTGGCGACGGAGCCGTCGGCCATCAGCCGCTGGTAGTAGCCGGGCACGATGCGGTCCAGGACGGACTTGTCGCTCTGGCCGGCGGCGACGGTGTGGTTGTAGACGACGTCCATCACGGTGCGCAGTCCGGCGCCGTTGATGCCCTGCACCATCTGCCGGAACTCGACCGTCCGTCGCGTCCCGTCCGGATCACTGGCGTACGAGCCCTCCGGCACGGTGTAGTGCAGCGGGTCGTATCCCCAGTTGAAGGCGTCCTTGGCGGCCACCGCGGAGACACAGGCCTGCTGCTCCTGCGAGTCGGGGGCCATCGACTTCAGGTCGCAGGCCGGACTGGACTGGGCGGACTTCTTCTCGGGGATGGTGCCGATGTCGAAGACGGGGAGGAGATGGACGTAGGAGCTGCCGGCGGCGGCCAGTGAGCGCAGGTGCTGCGAGCCCTTGGAGCTTCTCTCGGTGAAGGCCAGGTACTCCCCCGGGTGCTTGGACGTGCGGTCGGCGATGGAGAAGTCCCGTACGTGGAGTTCCTGGATCCGGGCGTTGTGCAGCGGTGTCGCGGCGGGCTTCTTCAGCGCGCCCCATCCCTTGGGGGCGAGCTTCGGGTCGGCCAGGTCGACGACCAGGCTGTGGGTGGAGTCGGCGGTGAGGGCGGTCGAGTACGGATCGGTGACCTTGTTGGTCACCACCTTCCGGACGCTGGGCGCCCATACCTCGACGCCGTACCGGTACCGCTTCCCACTCCAGCCGCGCTCCCCCTGCACCGACCAGACCCCACTGCCCCCGTCGCGCCGCATCGGCACGATCCGCCCGTCCAGCTCCAGCGAGACCTTCCTGGCGGTCGGCGCCCAGAGGGAGAGGGTGGGCCGGCCGGACCGGAAGACCGGACCGAGGTCAGCCCCGGTGGCCTTAGCACCGTAGGTCGCGTCGAGCACCCCCGGCAGCTGTACGCCGGTCGCCGCCAGCAGCGCACCGTTCGCGGCGCGCTGCGTCGCGACGATCTGCCCGCGCAGCGAGTCGTCGATCCGGTCACGGTCGCGTGCGTCGACACGGAACGCCGGATAGTCCTTGAGGTGCGGGTACTTGGCCTTCTGGGCGTCGCTCAGGGTGCCCGGGTCGAGCCGCAGCCACCTGCCCTCGTCGCTCAGCGCGCCGTCGACGATCTCGATGCCTCCGTCGCGGGCGTACACCAGCTGCTGGCTGGTCGCCTCGCTCGCCTTCACCTTCCAGACGACGGTGTCCCGGTCGATCCACTGCGCCTCGGCCTTGGAGAGGTCGAGCGTGCCCGCTCCCCCGGCTTGCGGCAGTACGTACTTGGGCTGTCCGGCGAGCGCCCACACCTCGTGCCCGTAGGTGACGAGGTCCAGGGACTGATCGTTCGGCTGATCCTTCTCGTCGCCCTTGTGCAGGATGTAGGAGAGGGAGGTGGCCCCGGCGGCGAGCGGCACCTCGTAGGTGACCCCGAACGCGTCCCTCTTCACCGGCTGGAGCGGTTTGGCCCAGTCGGTGGGGTCCTTGGCGCCGGTCCAGGTGTGCATCCCCCAGCCGTCGTAGTCGCCGTCGGCGCGCTGGTAGTGCACCAGCGCCCTGGTCCTGTCCTGCGGCGGGTACGTCCCTTCCGGGGCCTTGGTGAGCTGGCCGTCCTTGCCCTGCTCGACCCACACCTCCCCGGTGGCGCCCAGGTCGATCGTGCGGGCGGGGCCGTCGGCGGTCCCGTCCTTCTCGACGGTGTACGGGAAGGAGGTGGCCCCCTCGGCGAGCTTCACCCAGGCGAAGGCACCGTAGGCGTCACGGCCGGTGAACCGACCCGTTCCGGCAGCCGACTTGAGCTGCCAGCCGTCGTAGTCGCCGTCGGCACGCCGGTAGTGGACGACCGCATAGGTGCGGTCGCCCGCGCGGGGCTTCTCGGGCGCTGGGGCCTGGCCCGCCGTCGTACCGGCGAGTGCACCGGCCGTGCGCCCGGCACTGTCCACCACAACTGCCTTGTACCGCAGGGGGGTTCCGGCCGCCACCTTCGCGTCCACATGCTGGGTGACCTTGTACGGGGCGTGGTCGGCGGAACCGAGGGTGCGCCAGGGGCCGTTGCCGGTCTGGGAGGCGAAGACCACCCGGTTGAGCCCGCCGCCGGTCACGGCGGCCTCGATCTCCACGGTGCCGGTGGCGCCGGCGGCCGGGGCCGTGAGAGTGAGGGCGGGCTCGGCGGCGGGGGCGCCCAGCGGCTTCTCCGCCTGGAGTACGACGCTGGAGAGCGCGGGCACGGTGACCTTCACCTTGCCGCCGCTGCCGGCCACCGCCGCCGAACCGCCGTACAGCGTGCGGAAGGCGGCGGAGGCGACGGGAATCTCGACGGTCCGCGCCTGGGCCCCGCTGTTAGCGGCCACCACGTACTCGACCTTGCGCTTGGCGTCCGTACGGGAGAAGGCGTACACGTTCCCGTCGCTCAGCAGCTCCTGCTGGATACCGTCGCGCAGGGCGGGGTGGTCCTTGGTGAGCTTGGAGAGGGCGGCGATGGAGCGGTAGAGGGGGTGGGTGGTGTCGTAGGCGTCGCTCGCGTGGGTGCGGTCGGTGCCGAGCTGGTCGTCGTCGAGGTAGTCGGCGGTCTCCGAGGCGAAGAGGGTCTGGCGGGAGTCCTTGTCGCCGCCGGCGCCGGTGAAGCCCTGCTCGTCGCCGTAGTAGATCACCGGATTGCCGCGGCCGAAGAACATCAGCTCATTGGCCAGCCGGGCCCGTTGGACGAGTTCGGGATCGCCCGCCCGGGGGTTGTCCTGCTTGAGGAAGGTGCCGATGCGGCCCATGTCGTGGTTGCCGGTGAAGCTCACCTGCTCGTACGCGTTGGCCTTGTCGGTGGTGTAGCGGTAGTCCGCCCCGAAGACCTTGGCGAGCTTGTCGGCGCCGCCGCTCTGCGAGGCGTATCCGCGCAGCGCGTCCTGGAGCGGGAAGTCGAGGGTGGCGTCCAGCCGGCCCCGGGTGACGTACGGGGCGGTGGTGGCCGGGTTCGAGTCGTAGATCTCGCCGAACATGAAGAAGTCGTCGCGGCCGCGCTTCTTGGCGTACGCGTCCAGGGCCGTCGCCCACTGGGTCCAGAAGTCGAGGTCGACGTGCTTGACGGTGTCGATGCGGAATCCGTCGATGTCGAAGTCGCGGACCCATTTCTGATAGATCTCCGCCATGCCCCGCACGACCTCGGGGCGCTCGGTCCACAGGTCGTCGAGTCCGGAGAAGTCGCCGTACTCGGCGCTCTCGCCCGCGAAGGTCGAATCGCCCCGGTTGTGGTACATGGTGGGGTCGTTGAGCCAGGACGGAACCTTGCGCTCCCCGGCGCGCGGGGCCGGTGTGTACGGGAAGCCGTCCCGGTCGATGCGCCTGGGGAGCGGCTTGGTCCGGTCGTCGAAGGGGCGCCCCTCCTGGTCGAGGTTCGGATACGCGCCCTTGGGGCGGTAACCGTACTTCTTCTCCGCGTGGTCGATGGTGTCCGCGGTGTGGTTGGTGATGACGTCGAAGAAGACCTTCATGCCCTTGGCGTGGGCCTTGTCGATCAGGGTCTCCAGGTCGGCGTTGGTGCCGAAGTGGGGGTCGACCTGGGTGAAGTCGGTGATCCAGTAGCCGTGGTAGCCGGCCGAGGCGTCCTGGCCCGCCCCCTGCACCGGCTTGTTCTTGAAGATCGGCGCCATCCAGATGGCGGTGGTGCCGAGCCCCTTGATGTAGTCGAGCTTCTGCGTCAGCCCCTTGAGGTCACCGCCCTGGTAGAAGCCCTTGTCGGTGGGGTCGTAGCCGTGCTCCAGCCGTGAACCGGTCAGAGCGCCCCGGTCGTTGGCCTTGTCCCCGTTGGCGAACCGGTCCGGGAGGACGAAGTAGAACTGGTCCCGGGTGAGGTCGTGCCGGGCGGGTTCGGCAGCCAGCTCGGCGTCGGAGGGGGGCGCGGGCGGCTTCGGCTGCGGCGGGGCGGCGAAGGCGGGGGCGGCCGGTGCGAGCGTGGCGCACAGGGCCGCGCTCACCACACCGACGACCGCTCTTCGCAGGGCGGCGACTCGGGGGCGGGGTATCACGGGCGGGGTCTCCTCGACGGTGAGGGCTGAATTGTGGGACGGACCTACGTACGGGCTTACGGGCTTACGGGCATACGGGCTTACGGGCGGAAGGTGTCGCCGGTGAGGGTGACGCGTCCGGTGGCCGGGACGGTGGCGGTGCGGTTGGGGCCGGACTCCCAGGTGACGTTCCCCGCAGCGTCCTTGCGGACGTACTTGTAGGCGAAGGTGGTCCCGGCGGGCAGGGTCACCTCGCCCTTCCACACGGGGTAGGCGGCGGGGTCGAGCTTGGGGGCGGCGGCCGGGTTCCAGTTGCCGAGGGCGCCCTGGTCGCCGACGACATGGATGTTCTGGCCGGGGACCGTGGTGGCGGTGACCCCGAAGGAGGCGCCGGAGCCGGTGGTTTCGGTGCCCTTGCAGGTGCGGGCGCCGGAGTGCAGGGCGACGGCGGTTCCGGCGGCGACGGTCGCCGTGAACTGGCCGCTCCCGTTGACGGTCACCGCGCGGCCGCTCTGCACGTCGCAGTAGTCCCCGGCGGGCAGGCCGGTCTGGAAAGTACGGGTGAGGGCGGCGCCGTCGTGGTTGATCGCCACGTACGCCCTGTCGCCGCGACCGAACGCGATCCGGTTGCCGCCGTCGTCCCACCAGTGGGCGACGGACTGCCCCCGGGCGGAATTGCGGAAGCCCACCATCGAGGCGACCTCCCGCCAGTCGTGCTGGCACTTCCACCCGTCCGCGTAACAGGCGTCCACCTGACCGCCCTTCGGCGGCCCGGCGTCCTTGTTGGTCCACTCGTAGCCGGAGTGCACGTCGGGCGACCCGTACGGCCACGCCAGCATGAAGACATGGGCGAGGGTGTAGGCGCTGCCCGCCTTGTAGTTGAGGGTGTCGCCGCCGCGCTCGGTGTCGTGATTGTCCACGAACACGGCGGACTTCCCGGACTCCATGAAGCCCCAGCCCTCGCCGAAGTTCTTGAGGCTCGCCAGACTCCCGCCCTGGAAGGCGGACTTCAGCCCCCGCCCGTACCGGAACTCCTGCACGTCGCCCGTGCCCAGGTACTCGCTCGGCGACACGGCCTCGCCACCGCCGTATATCGCCTCCTGCTTCCAGTGGACGCCGGGGTTGGTCAGCTTCCCCTTGATGGCGGCCAGGTCGGCGGCGGGCATGTGCTTGGCGGCGTCGACGCGGAAGGCGTCGACACCGAGCGAGAGGAGGTCGTTCAGATATCCGGCTATCTTCGTGCGGACGTACTCCTCGCCCGTGTCGAGGTCGGCGAGGCCGACGAGTTCGCAGTTCTGGACGTTGGCGCGGTCCTGGTAGTTGCTGATCTGCGACCGGCAGTCGTCCATGTCGGCGCCCGAGTACAGGCCGGGATAGCCGTACTTGGTGTACGCCGTCCCGCCGGTGCCCGTCCCGTCACCGGCCGCCATGTGGTTGATGACGGAGTCGGCGACCACCTTCACCCCAGCGGCGTGACAGGCGTCGACCATGCCCTTGAAGGCGGCCCGGTCACCGAGCCGGCTCGCTATCCGGTAGCTGACCGGCTGGTAGGCGGTCCACCACTGGTCGCCCTGGATGCGCTCCTGCGGCGGCGACACCTGCACGAACCCGTACCCGGCGGGCCCGAGCCGGTCGGTGCAGGCCTTCGCCACCGAGCTGAACCTCCACTCGAAGAGGACCGCGGTGACGTCCTTCTCGCCGGGCGGGGAGGCCTGGGCCACCGGGGCGGCCGGACCGACGAGGAAGGTGGCCGCACCGGCCACCAGGGCGCACCCGGCGGACAGCAGCCTGCGGGACGCGGGGGTCGTACGGGACACACGGGCTGTGCGGGACACGGGAGTTGTGCGGTCCATGGGGGTCATGCGGCTCATGGGGATTCCTCCTGCATGGGGGGAGGTGCGGGGGCGGGCGGCTCGGATGCGCGTCCGACAGCCCTGAATGTTCTTGCTGCAAGAATCCGGAAGTTCTTGCGGAGTGACGGTACGAGGACGCCCAGGGGTGGTCAACCCTTTGAACAGCGGCAGTTGTTCAAAATGAATGGGCAGGTCAGCGCCCGGCCGACGGCTGCGGCCAGGTACCCGCCGCCCGGTTGATCCGGAACACCTCCGGCACGCAGAGGTCCACCAGGACCGGCCGCCGGTGCGCAAGCGGCGCTCGCTCTCACGGTGGCGACCGGCCGTGCGGCGACGGCCACGATCGCCGGGTTGCCCAGGAAGAGGATCCAGCTCCGGGACAGCCGGTCCGCGAGGAGGCCGCCCACCAGGAGGAGGACGAGGGCCGGGACCGGAACCAGCCCCCTCCGGGTCCGCCCTCCCGCTCCCCCGCCGGTCTAGGCTCACCGCATGGTGCAGAGCAGGGCGGAGAACGTCGACGACTACCTGATCGGGGTGCCGCAGGAACGCGGGGAGGCCCTGGCCCGGCTCCGGGAGCTGTGCCGCACGGAACTCCCGGGCTTCACCGAGGCCATGGCGTACGGCATGCCGGTGTACGAACGCGACGGCACCGCCGAGGTCGCCTTCGCGAGCCAGAAGAGTTACGTGTCCGTCTATCTCCTGCGCGAGGACGTCCGGGAGGCGTTCGAGGAGCGGCTGGCCGGACACGACATGGGCAAGGGCTGCCTGCGCTTCCGCAAGCCGGAGAACATCGACTTCGACCTGCTGCGCGACCTGCTGAGGGCCACGGCGGCCGCACCCGGCACGGCCTGCTGAGCACGGCAGCCGTGAAGTGCGGCTACTCGGCGCTGTGGCCGCCCCCCTCCCGGTCCGGGCCGGGGGCGTCCAGTCCCAGGCCCCGGCGGATGGCCCTCTCCACGGGTGAGTACGCGCCGTCGGCCCGCTCCAGCGCGTAGGGCGCGGCAGGCATCAGCGGCGGCTGGGCCATGAAGCGCGGCCGCAGCCCGTGGTGCGGTTGCGCGGCGTGCACCAGGAACGGATGGCACAGGAAGACGTCGCCCGGGGACCCGGTGGCGAGGGCGAGCGGCCGGTGGTCGGACGCCGCCACCAGATCCGGGGCGAGGGTCAGCCCACTGGCCCCGTCCTCCCCGTACTGCTCCAGCACCTTCGGCGCGTCGAGATGGGAGCCGACCCGGATCCGGGTCGGGGCGTCCTGTTCACCGACCTCGCTGAACAGGAACAGCATCAGCAGCGCCCGGCCACGGGAACGCAGATTCGTGAAGTACCAGCTCTCGCCCTCCGGCAAATAGCTCCCCTCGATGTGCCAGCCCGCGTCGGCCGGCTCCTCCTCGTGCGGGAAGCGCAACGGGAACGTACCCAGCGAATAGCGCGGCTCCCAGCGCCCGGCACCGACCAGCAGGTCGTACGCACGGTGCAGGGCCGGGGAGTTGGGGGCGGCGGCGAACGGCCCCTGCCCCATGCCGGGCACCCAGTGCACGGGCTGCGTCCAGGTCGCCGGGTCGTCCGGGTCGCAGCCCGTCTCCCGCCACAGCAGCCGCGCGCAGTCCGCGGCCACGCGCGGCGCGACGGCTCCCTGAAGCTTCACGAAGCCGTCGCGGAGGAATCGGGATACCAAGGTCATGTCGTCCATGCCCCCATCGTGCGGCGGCACCGGCCGCGCTCACCCGACATTCCCCGCACCGTCTTTGTCGGGTACGAGGACGGGGCCTGCCGGGCGCGAGGACGGGCTCTGCCGGGTGCGAGGACGGGCGCACGGCCGCCGCCCGCCCCTCACTCCCCCGCCCTTCACTCCCCGCCCCTCACCCCCGCCGCTGGCCCGTGGACCCCCGTACCACCAGCTCCGGCTGGAACACGTACTCCGTGTGCTGGACCGGGTTTCCGCCGATCTCCTCCAGGAGCGCGCCGACCGCCGCCGTGGCCATCGCCTGGACGGGCTGGCGGACCGTGGTCAGGGGCGGGTCGGTGAACGGGATCAGCGGCGAGTCGTCGTAGCCGACCACCGAGACGTCCTCGGGGACGCGCAGGCCCCGGTCGCGGGCGGCCCGGACGACACCGAGAGCCATCATGTCGCTGCCACAGACGATGCCGGTGCAGCCCGCGTCCAGCAGGGCGCCCGCCGCCGCCTGACCGCCCTCGACGCTGAACAGGGTGTGCTGGATGAGCTCCGGTGCGCCGGTCGCCTCGACGAAGCCCTCGCGCTTGCGGTGGGAGGGGACGAAGCGGGCCGGGCCGACCGCCAGGCCGATGCGCCGGTGCCCCAGCTCCCCCAGGTGGGTGACGGCCATCCGTACCGCCGCATGGTCGTCCGGGGAGACGAACGGGGCGCTGATCGCCGGGTTGTAGCCGTTGATCAGGACGTACGGGACACCGCGCGCGGTCAGCGCGGCGTAGCGGGCCGGGTCGGCGGAGAGGTCGGCGTGCAGGCCGGAGAGGAAGATGATTCCGTCCACGCCCCGTTCGACGAGCTGCTCGACCAGTTCGTCCTCGATGGAGCCGCCGGGCATCTGGGTGCAGAGCACCGGGGTGTAGCCGCGGCCGGCCAGGGTCTGCTCCACGACCTGGGCGAACGCCGGGAAGATCGGGTTCGTCAGCTCGGGGATGACCAGCCCGACCAGGCCCGCACTGCGCTGGCGCAGCCGGGTGGGGCGTTCGTAGCCGAGGACGTCGAGTGCGGCCAGGACGCGCTTGCGGGTGGCTTCGGCGACGCCCGCCTTGCCGTTGAGGACGCGGCTGACCGTCGCCTCGCTGACCTTGGCCTGCGCGGCGAGGTGGGACAGTCGCGGAGCGGCGGCGGTGGGGCCGCCGCTCCGCGGCTCGGGCACGGTCACACGGCCCACCAGACGGTCGTGTCGGCGGGGAGGTCCAACTGGCCGTCGACCGGCGCCACTTCGCAGGAGGAGAGCAGCACACGGCCGTCGGGCACGGTGATCCATACCGGCTCTGTGGTGGTGTTCGCCGTGCAGACGAAGCCCTCGCGGGCGAAGGCGAGAACACCGGCGGGGGTGTCGGGCAGCCAGCTGACGCCGGTGCCCGCGCCCAGCCCCCGGTGGTCGCGGCGCACGGCGAGCGCGGAGCGGTACAGCTCCAGGGTGGAGGCCGGGTCGCCGGTCTGCGCCTCCACCGACAGGGCGCCCCAGGTGGCGGGCTGCGGCAGCCAGCTGCCGCCCGTCCCGAACCCGTACGAGGAACCCCCGACCGTCCACGGGATCGGCACCCGGCAGCCGTCACGGAAGCCGTCCTGCCCGGCCGCACGGAAGAAGGAGGGGTCCTGGCGCACCTCGTCGGGCAGGTCGGTGACGTCGGGCAGGCCCAGCTCCTCGCCCTGGTAGACGTACGCCGAGCCGGGCAGCGCCAGCATCAGCAGGGTCGCCGCGCGGGCCCTGCGCAGGCCGAGTTCGCGGTCGCCGGCCGTGCGGATCTGGGTGCCCAGGCCCGGCGGGTTGGCGAAGCGGGTGGCGTGGCGGGTGACGTCGTGGTTGGAGAGCACCCAGGTGGTCGGGGCGCCGACCGGCCGCATCGCGTCGAGCGAGGTGTCGATGACCTCGCGCAGCGCGGCGGCGTCCCAATGGGTGCCCAGGTACTGGAAGTTGAAGGCCTGGTGCAGCTCGTCCGGGCGGACGTAGTTCGCGGTGCGCTCGACGGTCGGGGTCCAGGCCTCGGCGACGCCGATGCGCTCGCCCGGGTACTCGTCGAGGATCTGCCGCCAGGCGCGGTAGATGGCGTGCACGCCGTCCTGGTCGAAGAACGGCATCACGTCGTTGCCGAGCAGCTTCAGCTGGTCGTGGGTCCCGAGGTCCGGGAGACCCTCCGCCTTGACCAGCCCGTGCGCGACGTCGATCCGGAAGCCGTCCACGCCCATGTCCAGCCAGAAGCGCAGGATCGAGCGGAACTCGTCGGCGACCGCCGGGTGCTCCCAGTTGTGGTCGGGCTGCTCGGGGGCGAAGAGGTGGAGGTACCAGTCGCCTTCGGTGCCGTCGGGGTTGGTGGTACGGGTCCAGGCCGGGCCGCCGAAGACGGACTCCCAGTCGTTCGGCGGGAGTTCACCACTGGCCCCCTTCCCTGGGCGGAAGTGGTAGCGGTCGCGCAGGGCCGACCCCGGGCCCTCCTCGATGGCCCGCTTGAACCACTCGTGCTGGTCGGAGGAGTGGTTGGGGACGACGTCCGTGATGATGCGCAGGCCCAGCTCGTGGGCGTCGCGGATCAGGCCGTCGGCGTCGAGCAGCGTCCCGAACATGGGGTCGATGGCCCGGTAGTCGGCGACGTCGTAGCCGGCGTCGGCCTGCGGGGACGCGTAGAACGGGCTCAGCCAGACGGCGTCCACGCCGAGGTCGCGGAGGTAGGGGAGGCGGGCGCGGACGCCTGCGAGGTCGCCCATGCCGTCGCCGTTGCCGTCGGCGAAGCTGCGGGGGTAGACCTGGTAGATCACCGCGTCGCGCCACCAGTTGGTGGGACCGGGGGTGGTCTCGTTCGCCGGGGCGGGGGCGGTGAGGTGCTGGGTCATGTCGTCCCTGGGGGTCTGGGAGGTGAGAGGGGGTCGGGTCCGGGGGTGGCGGGGTCGGGGGTACGGGGCGGGGCGGTGGGCGGGGCCGGGGTGGGCCGGGGGTGGGTGCGGTGCGACTCCGTCGAGGGCCGCCCCTTTGCCCGCCCGTTCCGCCCCCGGGGGGCGGCCCCGCCGCCCAAGCGGGCTAGCGGGAGCGAAGGGCGGGCGGCCGCCGTACCCAAGCGGGCTACCGGGGGGGTGGGCCCTGGGGGGGGCGGCCGGAGGCCGCCTTCCAGGGGCGCGAGGAACTGCGCGAGCAACCACCACACCCCCGCACCTCCCCACCAGCCCCGCGGCCGGCGGTTCAGGGAAGGGGCGGGGAGGGGCAAACGCCCGCCGCAGGCGCGAACGAACCCGGTCCGCTCACCCCTTGGTCGCACCAGCGGTCATACCGCCCACCAAATGCCTCTGGGCGAAGATGAAGACGATCCCCGCCGGAATGGCGATGAGCACCGACGCCGCCGCCATCGGCCCCCACTGACTGCTGTACTGGTTCACGAACTTCTGCAGACCACCCGCCAGGGTCATGTTCTCGTCCCCCACCAGGAACGCCGACGCATACGCCACCTCCCCCCAGGCCGTGATGAAGGAGTAGAAGGCGGTCACCGCCAGCCCCGGCTTCGCCAGCGGAAGAATCAACCGCCAGAAAGTCCCGAACGGCGTCAGCCCGTCCACCATCCCCGACTCGTCGATCTCCTGCGGGATCCCGTCGAAGAACCCCTTCATCATCCAGGCGCAGAACGGGACCGAGATGGTCAGATACGTGATGACCAGCCCCATCGGCTGATTCAACAGCCCCAGCTTCGCCATGATGTTGTAGATCGGCACGATCAGGACGGCCACCGGGAACATCTGGGTGATGAGCAGCGTCCACATCAGCCCCCGCTTCCCGGGGAACCGGAAGCGGCTGATCGCGTAACCCGTCGTCGCGGAGACGAAGACCCCGATGACCGTCGAAAGCCCGGCGATCAGCAGCGAGTTGCCGAACCAGGTGAGGAACGGGGTGTCGTTCAGCAGACTGGTGTAGTTGGTGAGCGTCGTCTCCCGGACGAAGTCCGTGGTCGTCGCGTACTGGGCCGGCTTGAGCGAGGTCAGCAGCACCCACAGCACCGGGAACACCGCGACGATCGACGCGACGACCAGCGTGGTGTGCAGCGCGACGGACGCCAGCGGCGAACGCCGGTCGCGTCGCTGCACATTGGCCGCCTGGCCGGTACTCAGAAGTGTTCCGGTCCCCGGAACGCTCTCGGTCGTGGTCACCAGACTTCTCCCTGCTTGCGGAGGACTCGCCGGTAGACCGCGGCGAAGATCATCAGGAGTACGAGGATCAGGACGCCCCAGGTGGACGACTGCGCGAAGTCGCGCGGGCTGATCTCGAAGGAGAACTTGTACGCCTGGGTCACCAGAATCTGAGTGGCCTCGCCCGGTCCGCCCCTGGTCAGCAGGAAGATCACCGGGAACATGTTGAACGTCCAGATGGTACTGAGCAGGATCACGGTGGTGGACACCGGCCGCAGCCCCGGCATGGTGATGTGCCGGAAGCGCTGCCAGGCCGTGGCCCCGTCCATCTCGGCCGCCTCGTACAACTCGCCCGGTATGGACTGGAGCCCGCCGAGCAGGGCGACCATCATGAACGGGATGCCGAGCCAGACGTTCACGGTGATCACCGCGAACTTCGCCCAGTTCGGGTCGTTCAGCCACGGCACCGCGTCGATGCCGCCGCCCGCGAGGATCTTGTTGAGCAGCCCGTTGTCCTCGTTGTAGAGGAAGCGCCAGGCGAAGACCGAGACGAAGCCGGGGACCGCCCAGGGCAGTACCAGCATCATCCGGTAGGCGCCCCGGCCGGCGATCTTCCGGTTGAGGATGTTCGCCAGGCCCATGCCGAGGGCGAAGGTGATCGAGACACACGCCACCGTCCACAGCACGGTCCACCCGAGGGTGGCGAGGAACTGGTTGCCGGTGAGCGCGTCGGCGTAGTTGTCGAGGCCGACGAACTCGTAGGTGGCGGGGAGCTTGTTGACGCCGATGGAGCGCTCGACATTGCGCTCATTGGCGTCGGTCAGCGACAGGAAGATGCCGCGGACCAGCGGGTATCCGATGATGACGCCGATGACGACCACCACGGGGGCGACCATCGTCCAGGCGTACCAGTGGGTCGAGAGCGACCTCCGGAGGCGTCCGGGAGTTCCTGGGGTACTCGGGGTGCCTGGGGCTTTGTCCCTCGTGCCGGTTCCGCGGCTCCGGCCGCGGGCGGGTTGGTCCCCGCCCACGGCCTTCGCCACCGACCGGCCGGTGTCAGCAGCAGTCATCGGTGATTCCTAGTTCCAGCCCTTGAGGAGCTTGCGGTACGCGTCACCCGTGGCCTTGGCGCCGGCCTCCGGCGTGGTCTGGTTGGTGAGGACCTTGGTGTACTCGGTGACCAGCGGGGCGAACAGGCTGCCGGTCTCCGGGATCCACGGGCGCTCGACGGCCTTCTCGACGACCGGCTTGAAGAACGTGACGATCTCGTTCTTCGCGACGTCCGGCTGGGAGTAGACGGAGGTACGGGTCGGGAGCAGGTTGAGCTCCTTGGTGACCTGGGCCTGGACCTCGGCGGAGGTCATGTACTCGACGAAGGCGTGCGAGGCCTCGCGGTTCTTGGAGCCCGCGTAGACGGCGAGGTTGTGACCGCCCTGCGGGGCGCCCTGCTTGGCGGAGCCGGCCGGGACCGGGGCGATGCCCAGGTTGGTCCTGTCCTTGAACTGGTCACCGGCGTAGGTGTCGGCGATCGCCCACGGGCCGTTGATCATCATCGCGACATCGCCGGACTTGAACGCCTTCTGCATGTTGTCGAAGCCGTCGGTGGCGTCGGTCTTGGCGGCGCCGGAGGTCACCAGGTCCTTGGCGACGCCCAGGGCCTTCACGCCGGCCGGGTTGTCGATGGTGATCTTCTTGTTCTTGGCGTCGACCAGGTCGCCGCCCTCTCCGTAGAGGAAGGAGAGGAACCAGTAGGCGTCGTCGCCGCGCAGGTACATCCCGGTCTTGCCGGTCTTGTCCTTGATCTTCTTCGAGGCGGTCTTGAGGTCGGCGACGGTCGCCGGGACCTCGACGCCCGCGTCCTTGAGCATCTTCTTGTTGTAGAAGATGCCCATGGAGTCGATGACCTGCGGGACCGCGTAGGTCTTGTCCTTGTACTTCGTGGAGGCGGCGGCCTGCTTGAGGAAGTCGCCCTCGTTCTTCAGGGCCGCGGTGCCGTCCAGCGGGTCCAGGATGCCCAGGTCCGCGAAGTCGGGGGTCCAGGCGACCTCGGAGCGGATCACGTCGGGGGCGCCGGAGCCCGCCTGGGCGGCGTTCTTGAACTTGTTCTGCGCGTCACCGAAGGGGACGTTGACGTACTTGACCTTCACCTTGGGGTGCTTCTTGGTGAAGTCCTCGGCGATCTTCTTGAAGACCTTGTCCTCGCTGCCGACCGTGGAGGTGTCCCACCAGGTGACCTCGCCGGCGAGCTCGCCGGCCGGGCCCTTGCTCTGGGGGTTGTCGCTGTCGCCGCCACAAGCGGTCGCCGCGAGCGCCAGGGTCGCGACCAGGGCGGTGGCTGCTATGCCACGTCGCATCTGAACTCCTTCAACTGCCGTACCGCTCCGTCGCGGCGCCGGGTCGTGGAGGAACGTAACAAGCCTGAAAGAAGTCCGAAAGAGTTTGCGGGAAATTTCTGCAAGGGTGGTCGATCGTTACCTCGGTGTGTCCTGCCGGTTGCAACCAGAAGCCTTACCTGGCAGGTGGGAGCGGGGGTTCCGGCCGGATGGCGGCCCTTGCCGCCGCGCCCGCAAGAACTTGCAGGGCTGTTACTTTCGGGACCCGCCGGCGTTGATCCCGTAGTTGCCGATACGAGAGCCCACCGACCGCACGGACCGGCCCCCGGCCCGGACGGTCCTGGCAGACCAGGGAGCGCCATGACACCCCTTTCCCCGCCCCGGACCACCACAGGGACCAGCGCCTCGCGGTGGTGGCGCGATGCCGTCATCTATCAGGTGTACGTCCGGTCCTTCACAGACAGCAATGGGGACGGCGTGGGGGATCTGCCGGGCATCCGCGCACACCTGCCGCAGCTGGCCGAGCTGGGCGTCGACGCGCTGTGGCTGACCCCCTTCTACGCGTCGCCGCAGGCGGACGGCGGTTACGACGTGGCGGACTACCGGAAGGTCGACCCGCTCTTCGGGACACTGGAAGACGCCACCCGACTCATCGACTCCGCACACGAGTTGGGCCTGCGGGTGATTGTGGATGTAGTGCCGAACCACACCTCGGACCAGCACGCGTGGTTCCGTGCGGCGCTCGCCGGGGGCCCGGAGCGGGACCTCTACCACTTCCGCCCCGGCCGTGGCGCGGACGGCGAACTCCCCCCGAACGACTGGGAGTCCGTGTTCGGCGGCTCCGCCTGGACCCGTACCACCGGCCCCGACGACACCGAAGGCGACTGGTACCTCCACCTCTTCGCCCCCCAGCAGCCCGACCTCAACTGGGAAAACCCCGCCGTGCACGCCGAGTTCGACTCGGTCCTGCGCTTCTGGCTGGACCGGGGCGTGGACGGCTTCCGCATCGATGTCGCCCACGGCATGGTCAAGGCCCCCGGCATGCCCGACATCGGGGCCCGCGAACAGGCGAGGATGATCGGCTCCCAGGTACTGCCGTTCTTCGACCAGGACGGGGTCCACGAGATCCACCGGGCGTGGCGCCGGCTCCTGGACTCGTACCCCGGTGAACGCATCGGTGTCGCCGAGGCGTGGGCCCCCTCGCCCGAGCGGCTCGCCCTGTACGTACGCCCCGACGAACTGCACCAGGCCTTCAACTTCCAGTTCCTGACCTGCCCCTGGGACGCGACGGCGATGCGCAAGGTCGTCGACGCCTCCCTCGCCGCGGCCGGTTCGGTGGGCGCGCCCACCACCTGGGTGCTGTCCAACCACGACGTGGTCCGCCATCTCACCCGCTACGGCGGCGACGACTACGCGCTGGGGCTGCGCCGGGCCCGGGCGGCCGCGCTGCTGATGCTGGCGCTGCCCGGGTCGACGTACCTCTACCAGGGCGAGGAACTCGGACTGCCCGAGGTCACCGACCTCCCCGACGAGGTGCGCCAGGACCCGTCCTTCTTCCGCACCGACGGTCAGGACGGGCTGCGCGACGGGTGCCGGGTGCCGATTCCGTGGGAAGGGGACCAGCCGCCGTACGGCTTCGGAAGCGGCGGCAGCTGGCTTCCGCAGCCGGACGCCTGGAAGCGGCTGAGTGCGGCGGCGCAGCGGGGCGACGCGGACTCGACGCGGGAGATGTACCGCCGGGCACTGGCCGTCAGGAAGGAGCTGGACGGGCTGGGCGACGGGCGGATGACGTGGCGGGAGTCGGTTCCGGGACTGCTCGACTTCGTACGCCCCGGCTTCCGCTGCACTCTCAGCACGGGGACCGGTCCCCTCCAACTCCGCACCCCGGGACGCCTCCTGGTGTCCTCGTGCGCGCTCGTGGCGGACGGCGAAACCGTCACCCTTCCGGCCGATTCCTGCGCTTGGTGGGCAATCTGACATGCGCCCGGTAAGGTCCCACGTCATGACCGCACGGCTAGCCGACATCGCAGCCCAGGCGGGGGTCAGCGAAGCGACGGTCAGCCGGGTACTGAACGGCAAACCGGGTGTTGCCTCGGCCACCCGCGAATCCGTACTCGCCGCACTCGACGTCCTCGGGTACGAGCGACCGGTCCGGCTGCGCAGGCTCAGCGCGGGCCTGGTCGGGCTGATAACCCCCGAGCTGGAGAACCCGATCTTCCCGGCGCTCGCGCAGGTCATCGGCCAGGCGCTGACCCGGCAGGGCTACACCCCGGTGCTCGCCACCCAGACCCCCGGCGGCTCCACCGAGGACGAGCTGACGGAGATGCTGGTCGCGCGCGGCGTCTGCGGCATCATCTTCGTCTCCGGGCTGCACGCGGACACCACCGCCGACACCCAGCGCTACGAGCAGCTGCGGGCACAGGGCGTCCCCTTCGTCCTCGTGGACGGTTTCTCGCCGAAAGTGCAGGCGCCGTTCATCTCGCCGGACGACCGGGCGGCGATGCGCCTGGCGGTCACCCATCTCGCGGCGCTCGGTCACACCCGGATAGGCCTGGCGGTCGGGCCCAAACGCTTCGTCCCCGTGCTCCGCAAGATCGAGGGCTTCCGCAGCAGCATGCAGGAGCGGTACGCGATGTCCGCCGAGGAGACGGAGGAGCTGGTCCAGCACTCCCTCTACACCCTGGAGGGCGGCCAGGCCGCCGCCTCCGCGCTGATCGAGCGGGGCTGCACGGCGGTGGTCTGCGCCAGCGACATGATGGCGCTCGGGGCGATCAGGGCGGCGCGACGGCTGGGTCTTGAGGTGCCGCGTGACGTCTCCGTGGTCGGTTTCGACGACTCCCCCCTCATAGCCTTCACCGACCCCCCGCTCACCACCATCCGCAAGCCGGTCACCGCGATGGGGCAGGCGGCGGTCCGCGCGCTGCTCGAAGAGGTCGGCGGTACGCCCGCCCCGCACAGCGAATTCGTCTTCATGCCGGAGCTCGTCGTACGGGGGTCAACCGCCTCGGGACCTCGTCCCTGAGGGGGAGACGGGGCGGCCCTAAACCCTCTCCAGGATGATCGGCTCCGGATAACGATCTGGCAGACTTCCGTCCCATGGGTGAAGCGACTACGAGAACTGAGGCAGGCCACAGGGCCACCATTCCGTCACCCACGGTGAGCGAGGAGGGGGCGTCACCGGCCCGTCGCCGCTCCGTAGTCGAACGCATCCGTTCACCGCGCAGGCCGCGCTTCTGGTTCGAGATCCTGCTGATCGCGGTCAGCTACTGGATCTACTCGATGATCCGCAACGCGGTGCCCGAGCAGAAGGAGAAGGCGCTCGCCAACGCCGACTGGATCTGGAAGGTCGAGCAGGACCTCGGGATCGCCGTCGAGAAGTCGGTCAATCACGCGATCGACTCGGTGACCTGGCTGATCGTCTCGATGAACTACTACTACGCGACCCTGCACTTCCTGGTCACGCTGGGTGTACTGGTCTGGCTGTACAAGTGGCAGCCGGGGCGGTACGCCGCCTCGCGGACCATCCTCTTCGCCACCACCGGCGTCGCTCTCGTCGGCTACTACCTCTACCCGCTGGCCCCGCCCCGCCTGATGAACGGCGGGGGCTTCGTCGACACGGTCCTGGTGCACCACACCTGGGGGTCGATGGCCTCCGGCGACCTCAAGCACATGACGAACCAGTACGCGGCGATGCCGTCGATGCACATCGGGTGGTCGACCTGGTGCGGCCTGACCATCTTCTTCCTCGCCTCGGCGCCGTGGGCCCGCATCCTGGGCCTGCTCTACCCGACCCTGACCCTGATCGTCATCGTCGCCACCGCCAACCACTTCTGGCTCGACGCGGTCGGCGGCCTGCTCTGCCTGGCCTTCGGCTACGCGGTCGCCTACGCCTGGTACGGCTCGGTCCCCCACCACCTCCCGAAACTCGTCACCCCCACAACCCCGCTCCTCCCCACCCCCGCCTGACCACGAGGGTCCCGGGGGCCGGGGGCGGCAGGGCGCGCCCGCCCCGGCCGCCCTTCCCGCACCTCACCCCATAGGCTCGGTACCCGTACCGCAAGAGCATCGAGGGATAGGGCGGGGAATACATGACCGTGCCAGGCCGCCGCAGCAGCACCTTCACCCGTCTCATCCGGCACGGCTTCACCGACCCCTCCACCGCCGAGCGGCTCCTCGACGAGGAGTCCCTTGCCGCCGTCCGCCAGGACCCGGTCCTCCTCGACGCCCTCGGCGCGACCGCCGACCCCGATCTGGCCCTGCTGGGTCTCGTACGCCTCGCCGAGGCCCAGCCCACCGACGACGAGCGCCAGGACTTCCTGCACACCCTCGTCTCCGCCAAGCCCCTGCGCGACCGCCTCCTCGGTGTCATGGGCGCCTCGGAGGCGCTTGCCGACCACCTCGCCCGCCACCCCGGCGACTGGCACGCACTGCTCACCTACGAGGCCGTCGACCTGCACCCCGGGGTGGAGGAGTTCGAGCAGTGCCTTGCCGAGGCGGACGACCCGGTGACCCTCCGCATCGCCTACCGCCGCTGCCTCCTGTCCATCGCCGCCCGCGACGTCTGCGGAACCACCGACGTCGCGCAGACCGCCGCCGAGCTGGCCGACCTCGCGACCGCCACCCTCCGCGCCGCCCTCGCCATCGCCCGCCGGGCCGCCCCGGACGACGCCACGATCTGCCGGCTGGCGGTGATCGCGATGGGCAAGTGCGGCGGCCACGAGCTGAACTACATCTCCGACGTGGACGTGATCTTCGTCGGCGAGGCGACCGACGGCGCCGACGAGGGCCGGGCCATGCAGGCCGCCACCCGCCTCGCCGCGCACCTGATGCGGATCTGCTCGGAGACCACCATCGAGGGCGCCATCTGGCCGGTGGACGCCAACCTCCGCCCGGAGGGACGCAACGGTCCGCTCGTCCGCTCCCTCTCCAGCCATCTCGCCTACTACCAGCGATGGGCGAAGACCTGGGAGTTCCAGGCGCTGCTGAAGGCCCGCCCGGTCGCCGGGGACCTCTCCCTCGGCGAGGAGTACATCGAGGCCCTCTCCCCCATGGTCTGGCAGGCCGCCGAGCGCGACAACTTCGTGCACGACGTGCAGAAGATGCGCCGCCGGGTGGTCGACAACATCCCGCCGGGGCAGTTGGAACGGGAGCTGAAGCTCGGCCCCGGCGGCCTGCGGGACGTCGAGTTCGCCGTGCAGCTGCTCCAGTTGGTGCACGGCCGCAGCGATGCGACGCTGCACAGCGGTACGACGCTGGAGGCCTTGCAGGCGCTGGCCACGGGGGGTTACGTGGGCCGGGCGGACGCCGCCCAGCTGGACGAGGCGTACCGCTTCCTGCGCCAGATGGAACACCGCATCCAGCTCTACCGCCTGCGCCGCACCCATCTGGTCCCCGAGTCCGAGGCCGACCTGCGCCGGCTCGGCCGCTCGCTGGGGCTGCGCGGCGAGCCGGTCACCGAACTCCAGCAGGCCTGGAAGCGCCACGCCTCGGTCGTCCGCCGCCTCCACGAGAAGCTCTTCTACCGCCCGCTGCTGGACGCGGTCGCCCAACTCGCTCCCGGCGAGACCCGGTTGAGCGCACGGGCCGCCGGACAGCGCCTCGAAGCGCTCGGCTACGCCGACCCGGTCGGCGCCCTGCGCCACCTGGAGGCGCTGTCCTCGGGCGTCACCCGCAAGGCCGCCATCCAGCGCACCCTGCTCCCCGTCCTCCTCTGCTGGTTCGCCGACTCCGCCGACCCGGACGCCGGGCTGCTGGGCTTTCGCAAGGTGTCCGACGCGCTCGGCAAGACCCCGTGGTACCTGCGCCTGCTGAGGGACGAGGGCGCCGCCGCGGAGAACCTCGCCCGGGTGCTGTCCGCCGGCCGCCTCGCCCCCGACCTCCTCCTGCGCGCCCCGGAAGCGGTCGCCATCCTCGGCGACCCCAAGGGCCTCAACCCCCGTGGCCGCGACCACCTGGAGCAGGAGGTACTGGCCGCGGTGGGCCGCGCGAACGGGGCCGAGGCGGGAGTGGCGGCGGCGCGCGGGGTACGGCGCCGGGAGCTGTTCCGTACCACTGCCGCCGACATCATCGGCTCGTACGGTACGGAGGAGAGCCCGGCCGAATCCGACCCCGGCGCCCTGGTGGACCGGGTCGGCGGCGCGGTCACCGCCCTCAACGCGGCCACCCTCGCGGGCGCCCTGCGCGCGTCGGTCCGCGAACAGTGGGGCGACGAACTCCCCACCCGCTTCGCCGTCATCGGCATGGGCCGTTTCGGCGGCCACGAACTGGGTTACGGCTCCGACGCCGACGTCCTGTTCGTCCACGAGCCCCGCGAGGGCGTCGACGAGCAGGAGGCCGCCCGGGCCGCCAACAAGGTCGTCACCGAGATGCGACGGCTCCTCCAGCTCCCCACCGCCGACCCACCGTTGCTGATCGACGCCGACCTGCGCCCGGAGGGCAAGAGCGGCCCCCTGGTCCGCTCCCTGAAGTCCTACGAGGCGTACTACCGCCGCTGGTCCCTCGTCTGGGAGAGCCAGGCCCTGCTCCGCGCCTACCCGATGGCGGGCGACGCGGACCTCGGCCGGCGCTTCATCGACCTCGCCGACCCCCTGCGCTACCCGGCGGAAGGCCTGGGCGACGACGCGGTCCGCGAGATCCGCCGCCTCAAGGCCCGGATGGAGTCCGAACGGATGCCGCGCGGCGCCGACCCCACCCTGCACACCAAGCTCGGCCGGGGCGGGCTGAGCGACGTCGAGTGGACGGTGCAGCTCCTCCAGATGCAGCACGGCTGGGCCGAGCCCGGTCTGCGCACCACCCGCACCCGCGAGGCCCTGGCCGCCGCCCACGCGGCCGGACTGATCCCGACCGAGGAGGCAGCCATCCTCGACGAGGCCTGGGTACTGGCCTCACGGGTGCGCAACGGTGTGATGCTGGTGCGCGGCCGCGCCGGCGACACCTTCCCCTCGGACGGCCGCGAACTCGCCGCCATGGGCCGCTACCTGGGCTACGACGAGGGCCACGTCGGCGACATGCTGGACGACTACCGGCGGATCACCCGGCGGGCGCGGGGCGTGGTGGAGGAGCTGTTCTACGGGGCGTGAGGGGCCCGTGCCCTACGCCCCCACCACCCCGTCGATCCCCTCCCGGAGGAAGTCCGCGTGCCCGTTGTGCCGGGCGTACTCGTGCAGCAGGTGCACCATCACCAGGCGCAGCGACACGTCCTGCTCCCACCGCCCGAAGTACCCGGTGACATCGAGCGACGCGGCCTCCCGCTCGATCCGCCGGGAGTGCTCGACCTCCGCCTCCCACGCGGTGAAGGCTTCCTCCCGGGTCGACTTCGACGCGTCGTACGCCTCCTGGAAGTCGCCCTTGTCGGACCAGACGAGGGGGAGGTCAACCTCCTGGTTGATGACCCGCCGGAACCAGTTCCGCTCCACCTCCGCCATGTGCCGCACCAGCCCCAGCAGCGACAGCGTCGACGGCGGCGAGGACTGTGCGCGCAGCTCCTCGTCCGTCAGCCCCGCGCACTTCATCGCCAGCGTCGCCCGGTGGAACTCCAGGAACGCCCTCAGGGTCTCCCGCTCGTCGCCGCGCAGGGGCGGCGCCGGACGGTCGTCACCGGTGTTCACGGCACTCAGCCCTCCGTGCGGCGCAGCACGAGCGTCTGGTAGCCGAAGCTGTCCCGGTACCCGCGCAGCCACTCGTCGCGGTGCACGGTGGCGGCCTCCAGCGCGGCCCCGCTCCCCGGGTCCTCGGGGTGGTCCAGGGCCCAGGCGGAGAGCGATCCGGTCCAGTTCCACTCGTAGTCGTCGAGCTCGTGGCGGGTGGAGAGGTGCCCGTAGACGGGGGTCCACCCGGCGCCGGTGATCCGGTCCACGGTGTCCGCCAGGTTCTCGTACTCCCCCAGCATCTCGATCGCCTCGGCGGACGGCTCCGCTCGCCAGTACGCGTCGCCGATGACGACCCGGCCGCCCGGCGCGAGGAACTTGTGCGCGGTCTCCAGCGTGGCGAGCAGCCCGCCGAAGGCGTGCGCGGCCCCGGAGCTGATGATCACGTCGAAGGGCGCCGCGGGCGTGAAGGCGGCCGCGTCCACCTCGTGCAGCACGAGCCGGTCACCGACCCCCCGTACGTCGGCCTGCCGGCGCCCCTCGGCCAGCGCGTTGGCCGCGAGGTCGACGCCCTCGGCGGTCGTACCGGGATGCGACTCCAGCGCCCGGATCAGCCACTCGGCCTGCCCGCAACCGAGGTCGAGAACGCGCTCGCCACCCCGGTTGAGAGCGCGGCCGAGCACCCTCGTCACGGAGTCGAGGCCGAGCGGCGACGCGATGGGGTGGTGCGCGTGGGCCAGTTGGGACATCAGGGAACGTTCCATGAGCCGCACCCTGCCAGCAAAACGGACCCCCCGCAGGTGATTTCGCAGAGGGTCCGAAGTGCCGTCCGGCCGGCGCCGGCAGCGGCGCCGGACCTGCGGCTACAGCACCGGCAGGTTCTTGCGGAGCTCGAAGGCGGTGACCTCGGAGCGGTACTCCTCCCACTCCTGCTTCTTGTTGCGCAGGAATTGATGAACTGCTCCGGCCTCCTCCACAGAGGTCACGTGCGCTACCGCTGAGCAGCGGGAGAGAGGTCGTTGACGGTGCTTGATGGTCTTTGTGGGCCGCCTTTTGACGGCCCACGGACGGCCCAAGCTCAGGGGCTCCCCTAACCCTTGATGGCAGCGATCATCGCCGCAAGGGCTGACAAGAGCCCCGCCAATGCCGTGATACCAGCGAGCCAAAGCATGGCCCCGTTGCGTCCAGCTTCGGTAGCCTCATCATCGTGAGGCCCGTCCATCTTTGCCACGGCGGTTCTCCAACCTTCGGCCTGACTGTCCCAAGCCAGGTCATTGCGAGTTAGCCCCGCCCTCACCCTCCGACAGGTGGGGACGGGGCAGCTTTCGCATCTAGTGAATCTGTCCGAAGCGTGGGGCACCAACTCCCCGGCAGGTTCCGGTCATTGCCGGACACAGCCCACCTCTCTGACCTAGCATTCTCCCTCTAGACGAAGACAGCTTCGGACGGACGCGGACGATGGCGGACGATCACGGACACTCGCGGACGCATCATGAGGGGGAGTCATGGGCAACGGCTTGGCCAAGCAGATACGAGACCTACAGGTACGCGCAGGCAATCCGCCGGTTAGGGAACTTGAGCGCCTCATAAAGGCACTGCGCCCACAACACTCTATAGCCAGATCCACAATTCAAGAAAAGATTTCTGGAAAAACTCCAGCGAAACTAACTCAGATACTCGCGATAATTGACGCAATTGCTGAGTACGGGAGAATTAACGGAACGCCACTAGCCGCACAGGAGGTTGACGAAAACACCTGGCGCGCTAAATATGTTTCAGCAATGGGGAACCGCGGCAGAACTGGTAGAGCACCAACCCCTCAGGACGAAACAGCAACACCCCAAAGAATCTGGGACCCGAAGCCGCTTCGAGCCACCGGCATGACAGATCTTGTCGACCTCATAGCCCAGTCCGAGGGTGCGCCACTTGTGAGCTGGGTGCCGCATGTCGCAGCAGAAATGAACAAAGCAGGAATGTCCTGCGAATCCCTCATGAAGTGGGTTTCCTCGGGAGGTGTGAGAGATACTATCGATTGCATCCAAGCGCTAGATCGAATTTTCCCACTCCCCGACCCTGACAAGGAACCCCACTTCTGGGACAACAATTCTTCCGGTTACGCTGCCGTCACAGAATATGCACTCATACACACCGCCAGAATTCATGGAATTATCTCCGCCCCAAAAATCATCGCAGGCCTCCGCCGCGCTAACGTGGGCCAGTATGTGCGTGCGTTCCTTAGGTTCGTAGCTTGCTGGCACCTGCCCAAGAATATCGACGTTGCAGTTAAACGCCTACGCGCCGCTGAGCTAGGAAACGACGCGGGAATAATGCTCGGCTACATCGGGTCAGACAGACGAGAGGATCGGGTAGTGGAGGTCGTTCATCACTTCTTGCAAGAAAAGGATGACACCGACGCGGCTACAATACTGAAAGGCATGTCTGAAGAAAGTCCTCAACGTTTCACCTTGGCCCTTCGCGATCCAAAATGTGCAACGCTAAGTAATGCGCTCATCAGCGGCGTCCCTTGGAATAAGGGTGCCGACTACGTCGCCCACCTCAGAGATGAAGGGTTCGGCGAGATAGCCGATAAAATCACCGTACCGGGGAATGGCTACAGTGATGAGCCGCCCTTCTGATCTCATAGAATTTCAACATGCTGGTACTTTTCGATCTGGACAACACCCTGATCGACCGTAATGCGGGCTTGGCCGTCTGGGCTCGCGGGTTTGTGAGCTCTCGTTGCCTTCCGCATGAAGCAGAGGCCATCGTTTGCGAGCGGCTCCGCGAGCGGGCCCACCTTGAAGATTTCGTGGACCTGCGGAAGGTCCTCAGTCTCAGTGACAGCCCACGCGACCTCTGGCACGAGTACGTCGATGGTGTCGCTCGGTCTGTGCGTTGCTTCCCTGGAGTGCGGGAGGGCCTCATAACGCTACGGAACGCGGGGTGGACCCTCGGCATCGCGACGAACGGGGCAGGGGACATTCAACGCGCCAAACTAGCTGAGACCGGTCTGTCCCTGCTGTTCGACGGCATCTGTGTCTCAGGTGAGGCCGGAATTCGGAAGCCTGAGCGCCGTCTCTTCGAAGCTGCGGCGGCGGAGTGCGGCACTTCGCTCAGCTCTGGGGGGTGGATGGTTGGCGACAACCCCCACACGGACATGTTCGGGGCGAAGGCAGCGGGACTGCGAACCCTCTGGGTGGCCAATGGCCGCGAATGGGCTGATGACCTCTACGAGCCCGACGTCACGGCAACGGGCATCGTAGAAGCCATCGAGGTACTGCAACGGCCAACTCTCTAGGTTGGCCCCTCGCGCGGGCTTGCGTGCAACTCTTGGAGCACGAGCGCGAGATCCGGCGACGTGTCCTTGAGGCCCGTCCACCGGCCCATCACGGCGGCTGCGGCGTCGGCCAGATCAGAGGGGAGCCCTGCCTCTGCGAGAGCGTGCGCCGCCTCCTTCATCTCCGGTCCCCAGCGCCATGAACGCGCGGCGACCTTCGGGAAGTACGCAGTCTCTGCCAAGTAGCTGGTCGTCCGCCCTGCTGCGATGTCGAGTAGTTCCGCCTCCACCCCGTGGTCACTGGCGAGGGCGTAGGCGACCGTAGCCAGGGCGCGGCTGGCCTTCTGATAGCTGCTGTACGAGAGCTTAAGCGCAGATGCCTGCCCCATATCGCTCGACAGGAGACGCGCTTGAACAGCACTCCCCTCAAAGAGCCGCGCCACCGAATGCAGTGCGTCGGCTGGCCCGGACAAGTAGAGGCGAGGGCTCTTCGAGTCCGACGGCGGAGATCCGATCACGGAGCCGTCGACTGCGGTCGCCCCGGAGTGCTCCACGATGGCGCTGATGTCGGCCATCGACGCAGGAGAAACCGCGTTCCCGTCGACGTAGATTCCGGCATACGAACAATCCGCAACGTTCCGCGCCACGTCTGCGGCAGCGGCCGGCGGGCACAGGCTCAGGATGATGTCCGCCCGCTCGACCATTTCGCTCAGCGCATCTACCGGTGTGAGCCCGTATCGGTCGGCTCGTTCCTTGCTGCTTGCGCTGCGTCCGGCTGGACACCACAAAACCTCAGCACCGGAGCGCCGCGCCTGAGCAGCAACGGCGGCGCCCATGCTGCCCGGGTGCAGGATGCCGAGCGTCGTCATCCGACAAGCTCCCGAATGCTACGGATCTCCGCTGAGGCGGTGGTTGCGAGGGCGTCGATGATGGTGTTGGCGGACTCGGTGGGGCTGAGTCGATCGGTCCTGAGGGTGAGGGTCCACGGCTCGGATTCGTGGGCCAACAGATCCTCTCGGGTCTCGTGCCAGACCTTCACCCGAGCCTCTACATCCTTGTCACCGCGGCCGATGGAGCGCGATTCCGTGACGTCCAGAGGACACCACAAGAGCACGCGAATCCAGCGCAGAGGAAAGTCAGCCACCGCACCCGCGCCCGCTACTTGCCCCATGTGCAGCACGGGGATTCGGCCGACCTGTACGAGATCGGCCACGCCGCGCCTGTCGATGGCGTATTCCGCGTCGTACCGAGCGTTGCGGTACAGAAGTTCCCCGGCCTGAGAAAGTTCCTCGATGTGATCGATGCTGGTCATTCGGTAACCTGCGGAACGCCCAGGGCCTGCCTTAAGGCGCTGGAACAGCGTGAACTCACCGCGCAGCGCGGAGAGTTCAGCGGTGATGGTGTCCTTACCCGAGCCAGGCGGGCCGTAGAGGATGACGCCGGAGGGGGTCACAGGTCACCTCCGCTCAGAACGTCCTTGGCTTCGTCTACGAGGGCCACGGCTGCCCCCAAGCGGTTGTCCACAACGAAGTGCGGTCCCTGCGGCCGCAGTTGGAGGTCGAGCGAGGCAAGGTAGTCGTCCCACGCTTCCATCTTCCAAGCGTCTCGGGCGGCACCCCTGAATTCGATGTACTCGCGCATGGACTCAGGGTCGCAATCGACCCAGATCGTTGCCATCGATACGCGATTCGATCGGCACTTGTTTTGGAAACGCTGCATCCACTCGGCTTGAGAAAATTCCGACACGAATGGAGCGTCGAGGATTGTGGAGATCCCGCAGTTCACGTTTTCCCACGCTGTGTTCAGAAGGCATCGGTATTCGAGCGGCCGAACCTTCTCCCGGTAGAGCTCTGAACTCCGGTCGTGCGCTTCCCCTCCAAGTGCAACCAGTAGCTGTTCCACCAAGGGGCGAGTCAGGGAATCCTTGTCGAGAATGGGCCACCCGGTGAGGTTGCCGAGGAACTTCGCGAACTCGGACTTGCCCGATCCGGCGAAGCCACCGACCAACACGACCGAGGGGCCTTCCGCTCCCGCCGAAGTGCGGTGACGCCAAGCCGAGACCATGCGGTTGATGAGCATCTCGCTGTCCGCGCCGGCCGATCCCGTGCGAATGCTGCTCAGCGCCTGCCGCACGGCGTCCGACTGGTCGGGGAGGGTACGTGTGGCGACTGCGGGGGCGGAATCCACGTGGGCTTCCTCTCCGGGCAGAGCAGCACGGAAGCCAAGTTGCGCCTCGTTACAGCGGTAGAGGCGGGAGTACGCCCGGCGGTAGTGCGGGCCGGGGTAGACCCTGCCTGCCTCGTGACCCCATATCGTCTGAAAGTTCGCCGCGATGTTGAGGCCGTGCCGTTCCGCGATCTCGCGCAACTTCTCCCCTGTGTCTTCCAGGGTCAGCCCGATTGCTTCCCGCTGCTTGCGCAGGATCTCAGGGTTCCAATCCGGGTGCTCCCGAGCCATCTGGCCCTCCTAGATAGGTACTCGGATTCGCGACTGTAGCTGTCCGAGTAAGTCAATGGAAACTCGTGATAGCGCATGTATAAGCGGATGTGTAAAACCGCTGAGTCTTAGTCAGATAAAGCAACGTGATACAGGTCTCAAAGGATTGGCGATTGAGTAGCACCACAACCCGACGGGGAGGTGCTCATGAGTCGCAACACAGCCGGGACTACCCGGCTTCGGCAGTCCCGGCGCGGCCGGCGCATATCCTCAGTGGGATTCCAGCTCGGCTACCCGCTCGCGAAGTTGGCCTACCTCGCTCCGCAGCTCCGCGACCTGCCCCTTCAGCTCCGCGACCGCCCCGGCGGTGTCGCTGAGCTTCGCGGACTCCGCGGAGTCCGCGGTGAGGAAGGCCCCCTTGCCCTGGTGGCTCACCACCAGGCCCTCATCGCGGAGTTGCCTGATGGCGGCGCGGGCCACGGTGACCGACGCCGTGTAGGTGCCCTGGATCTCCGCGAGGGACGGCAGCTTGCCATCCTTCGCGAACTCGTCCTTGGCGATCCTGCGCCGAAGCTCGTCGGCCACCTGCTGGTAGGCGGGCTTCTCGCCAGTCCACTCGACCATCTGCACCCCAAGTCTCTTCTAGGTCTCTGCCTCATAGTGCACAAGCAACAGAGGGAGAACCAGCGCCCGCCCCGAGTTGTTCCGCGAAGAGGGTTGACGCACTCTGCCTCAGAGTGCACTCTGAGGCAGAGAAGAGGGGCGCCACCTAGGGCTCCTCCACTCAGTAACTCGCCTTCTCCATAGGCGAGTTACTGACCTGCTCAACAACTCCACAGCGTGATCCACCGCAGCAACACGGCCGCGACCACACCGGCTGAGGCGAGTGGAGACCAGTCGGCCGAGAAGCAGGCCCCCGTCACAACGGGGCCTCACACCCCGCGTAGGGGGACACGCCACCGACTTGAAAGAACGGATCCGCCCAAGGGCAGAGACGCCGACGCGATGACCCCGAGATGCGATTCCTCGGGTGAGCGGGAAGAGGGCCGGATCCATATCGCGTACGGCAGGCACTCCGCTTCCTGGGCACCACAAGGCGGGCATGGCGCGGTGGCAGTGACCGCGCTCGTTCAGCTCAGTCCGCTCCACTTCCTCTACGGCAGGAGTCGTTCATGTTGCTCGGCATCGGTGACGTCGTTCGTATCCGCAACTGCAAGACCCTGGGCACGGTTGCCGGGGTCGCCGCGCACAACACCGGGAGCCTGGTGGTCCTGACGATCGGCCCCGGGCTTTCCCGCCCGGTGGTCCCCTCCGAGCTGGAGCTGGTGGCCCGCGGCATGAAGCCGCAGAGCACCGCCCGGTCCGTCTGGACGCTGATCTTCCTCGCGCTCGCCCTGGTGGTCGCCGGGGTGTTGGGCGGCACGGTGCACGACCTCGGTGGCGGTCTGGCGCTGACGGTGTTCGTCGCGCTCTCGTCCGTCTCCGCCATCTTCGGCGGGCTGGTCAACACCTTCCACCGGCCGCGCCGGGTGCGTGTCTGACCCGCTCCGCAGCCCCTCGCTCTCGCCGGGGCGGTCGCCTCTCAGCAAAAGACCGCGACCGCCCCGGCTTCCCTTCGCACTCAGGAGAGACCCCCATGCGTACGTACATCGGTAACCACCAGGTCCTCAACGCCATCGAGTTCGAGGAGCTGGCGATCGGCTTCGACGAACTGCCCGTCGGCCTTGACCACGACCTGTTCCGCGGCCCGCTCACCCCGGAGTCTCCCGAGGAGCGGGCGGCCAGGGAGACGGTCGCCCGCGAGGTCATCGCGGAGCTGGCCGCGCAGGGCGAGGGCGGTGACGAGGTCGCCGCGTGGGACGCGCTCTACGCCGACGCGCTCACCCGCACGGTGCCCTTCCTGCGCGCCGCCCGCTCCGCCGGCCGTTCCACCGGGACGGAGGCAGTCGCATGAACCGCAAGGGCAAGGTGCTTCTCGTCCTGGCCCTGGTGGCCGTGGTCGGCATGGCGTTCCGGGTGTCCTGGAACGCGCTGCACGATGTGGCCCGCGCGGTCGGTGCGGACCCCACCGCGGCGACGCTGTACCCGTTCGTCGTGGACGGCCTGATGGCGCTCGCCCTGGTGGCCACCCTCGTACTGGTCGGCCGTGACCGGACGTTCGCGCTGCGGGTGCTGGCGACGTACACGATCGCCTCGCTCGTCCTGAACTACGTGCACGGGCTCGTGCCCGATCTGCACCGCGCGTCAGTCGACTGGGGCCGACTGGCCGACTGGGACCCGGCCAACTGGGCTCTCGTCTTGCTCGCCACGTCGCTGCCGGTCGGGTCGATCTACTTCGGGTCCGATCTCGTGGCGAAGGTGCTGCACCACCGCACCCCGACCGTGACGGATGCGGAGGAATCGGCAGAGACCGTTGCTAATCGGTCTACCCCTGGCCTCGCAGAGTCGACTCCCGCACCGCTGCCCGCACCAGTCGTACGGGCGTTGCCGATGCCGGTGGAAGTCGACTTCACGAAGCCGACCGGCACCGGCAAGCAGCCCGCCGCAGTGCTCCCGATTCGCCGACCGGTCGCCGCGCAGTCGACTTCGCCCCGCCGGGCAACCGGTCGAGTTCCCGACAGCGCCCGCACCCCCCGACCAACTCGCACCGTCACCCAACTCATCGACGAAGCAAGGGAGTTGACGGCCGACTGGTCGTACCGTGAGCTGACGGCCGAAGCGATCCGCAAGGCCGTCCATACCGCCCCGGCCAAGGCCCGCTTCCTGCGCGACACGCTCCGCGCGGAACGCGATATCGCGTCCGGAGCGGCGTGATGGGTGCCCGGTTCGACATCTGCATGACGACCCCGGCCCCGGTGGTGACGGGTTGCGGGCAGATACCGCGCGTCTTATGGCGGTGCGCTCCCAAGGGGTACGCCACCCTTCGCCAACTGGCCGCGCAGGGCTTACGGCCCGGTGGCCAGGACGTGCAGATCGAACTCTTCCGCCCGCGCTACCGGCGCGGCCCCCTGGTCGCCTACCTCTACCGGGTCGACCTCGCGAAGCCGAAGCGGCCGATGACCCCCGCGAAGTGGGCGGCTCTCGCCAAGGCGAACACCGCCCGCCGTACCTGCCCCGCCTGCCGTCGGGACGCCGGGTACGTCATCCCGACTTCGCTCGGCATGTGTGTTACCTGCGCCTATCCCGACGAACAGCGCGCTGCCTGATCCACAGAGCTACCCGCAGAGCGGGGTCCGGACGGTTGACCGTCGGAAGCGCCGTCCGGACCCCTTCCAACCGCAGCACGGAAGGAAGCACCCAGTGAAACACCCTGATGACGACCACGAACTCTTCAACCGGCTCGAAGCCGAGATGAACAACCCGGGCGGCGAGGTGCTCGACCTCGACAAGGCGCGTGCCGCCCGCACCGACTCCACCGCCCCCGCGCCTGCCCCGGAGACGGAAGACCCCCATCCCGACCCGGACACCGTGGTCAAGGTCGACGGCCCCGCCCCGGCGGGACCCGGCTACCTTGGCCGGTTGATGGGCGCCCGGCGTCGAGAGGTGGTCCCGCCGTGGCTGCGCTCGCGTGCGGAGCTGCGGACCGCCGCGACCTGGGTGGGCTCGCACTACGGGCACCTGGCCGGGTATCACGCGCTGCGCACCCCGGTCTACGCCGCCCGCCTGGTCGTGCAGTCGCCTCGCGGCGCGGCCCGGTTCGTCGGGGGCAGCATGCGGTGGGTCGCCGACCGCGAGGGTGAACCCGTACGCCTCGCCGCCGTGCGGCGCGAGGATGCAGCCGAGTACCTCAAGCTGTCCCGACAGCGCGACGGCCGTGTCCGGCTGCGCACCCTGGTGGCCACCCTCGCCGCACTCGTCGGCTTCGCGGTGGCGTTGGCCCTGTACGTGCTGGCCCCGGGCTGGCTGCAAGCCGTCTCGCTCAGCGTCGTCATCTTCGCGCTGGGCACGGCCGGCGGGAAGGCCGATGCCCCGGTCATCAGCCGTGCCGTGGAGGTGCCCAAGGCACCGAAGCTCACCAGCGACATCGTCCTCCGCGCCCTCGGTGCCCTCGGCATTCCGGCGATCAACCAGGCGCAGGGCAAGGGCCGCGACGGATTCACCTTCACCGCCCCCATCACCCGCGACGGCCCCGGCTGGCGTGCGGAGGGAGACCTCCCGTACGGGGTGACGGTCACCGACGTCATCGACAAGCGCGACAAGCTCGCGTCCGGCCTGCGCCGCCCGCTGGGCTGTGTGTGGCCCGAAGCCGTGCCGGACGAGCACACCGGACGGCTGGTCATGTGGGTCGGCGATCAGGACATGTCCAAGGCGAAGAAGCCGGTGTGGCCGCTCCTCAAGGGCGGTGCGGTGGATCTGTTCAAGCCGGTCGCGTTCGGCACTGACCAGCGCGGGCGCTGGGTGGAGATCACCCTGATGTACATCGCGGCCGTCATCGGCGCGATCCCCCGCATGGGCAAGACCTTCCTCCTGCGCCTGCTGTTGCTCATTGCGGCGTTGGATGTGCGCGCTGAGCTGCACACGTACGACCTCAAGGGGACCGGTGACCTGGACCCGGTGGGAGAGAAGGTTTCTCACCGTCACCGGGCCGGGGACGACGATGAAGACATCGAGTACGCCCTGGCTGACCTGCGGGAATTGCGTCAGGAGTTGCGGCGTCGGGCGAAGATGATCCGCTCGCTGCCGCGGGATGTGTGCCCGGAGTCGAAGGTGACGTCCGCGCTCGCGGACAAGAAGAGTCTGGGGCTGCACCCGATCGTGGTTGGGGTGGATGAGTGCCAGGTGTGGTTCGAGCACCCCAAGCACGGCGGGGAGTTCGAGGAGATCTGCACCGACCTCGTCAAGCGCGGCCCGGCCACCGGCATTGTTCTGCTGCTAGCCACCCAGCGGCCGGACGCCAAGGCGCTGCCGACGGGGATCAGCGCGAACGCGTCCGCCCGGTTCTGCCTGAAGGTCATGGGCCAGTTGGAGAACGACATGGTCCTCGGCACGTCCTCGTACAAGCGGGGGGTGCGGGCCACGATGTTCTCCTGGGCGGACAAGGGCATTCACTACTTCATCGGCGAAGGCTCCGACGCCCGCATCGTCGCCTCCGTTTACGTGGACGCCCCCACCGCCGACGCCATCGGCGCCCGCGCCCGCAAGCTCCGCGAAACCGCCGGCACCCTGTCCGGGCACGCGCTCGGCATCGAGCCGGAAGCTGACCCGTCTCTCTCGTACGACCTGCTGCGCGACATCGTGGCGGTGACCCCGGAGAAGGAACTGCGGCCGTGGAACGACGTCACCGTCGACCGCCTCGCCGACCTGCGCCCCGAGACGTACGGGCCGTGGGCGGACCTGGAACCCGCAGAGCGCGCCGCACACCTGACGACGCTGCTCAAGCCGCACGGGATCAGCACCGGGCAGGTCGGGCGGCGCATCAAGGGCAAGACCGTCAACCGCACCGGATTCACCCTCGCCCACATCACCTCCGTGATTGCAGGGAGTGACGGAAAGCGGGACGCGAGCTGACCCCCGGAGGCTTCTAGCGCTAGGTGCACCCACCCCTAGCGCTAGAGCCTCCGCTAGCGGCCTGCACCCCGTGTGATCAGGGTGCTAGCCGTTAGCGCCCCACCTGCGAGAACACCCGAAACCCGCCTGAGAGGGCTTCCGATGACCCCTGCGCTGCTCGCTATCGCCTGCCTCTTCGCCATCACCCTCTGTTACAGCAAGACCTGTGCGGCGTCGCCGTTCGGGAACTGCCGCAAGTGCAAGGGCTTCGGCTTCGCGATGAAGACCGACCGCAAGGGACGCCTCAAGCGCGGCAAGCACTGCCGCCGCTGCAACGGCGTCGGCAAGCGCATACGCGTCGGCCGCTGGCTCTACAACCGCGCCGCCCGCCTCCACCGCGACGGCACCCGCTGACCCCACCGGAAGGAACCCAACCCCGTGATCCGCTCCCTGCGCTTCGCCGCCCTGTGCGTCTTCCTCGGCTTGCTCGTCGCCGCCTGCCCTGCCCGCTGACCCGGAGGTTCCCGTGGCCGTCACCGTTTCCCTCGTCGTCCTGTTCGGGCTCGTCCTGTTCTTCCTGCTCCGCTCCAAGTCCCTCGGCTTCGGCTCCGCGTTCATCGCCGTGATGTTCGGCTTCTACCTCGCCGCCACCGGCGCCGCCAAGCCCGTCACCGACCTCACCACCGCAGTCATCGACGCCCTCGGCAAGATCTAGGAGACGCGGTCATGAACGAACCGATCGTCGCCCGCCACTGGCTCACCCTCGCCGCCCCGAAAGCGGCCCCGGCACTGGCCACGTCCACGGTGCTCATCCTCGGCAGGATCTGGAACGCCAACGGCGCCGAACACTCCACCGGCAACGCGGTGTTGATGGTCGTGCTCGCCGCCGGAGCGGCAACGGCCGGCGCCTTCGCGTCGGCCGGTCGCACCGGAGACTCCGTCATCGCCGGGACCGCGTTCGCCGTGTCCGGCGGGTGCGTGCTGGCCGGAGTCGCCGGATACGCCGACGGCCTGCCGCTGCCGCTGCTGCTGTGGGTGCTCGCCACCGCCGCGGCGTACGGCATCGCGGCCCGCTACTGGCGCACCGACCGACGCGACACCCTCGCGCACGACCGGCACACCAGCGTCCGGCGCGAGGAACACGGGCACATCGAGCGCGTCGAAGCACTGCGCGCCGGAGCACAGATCGAAGTGGCCCGCTCCGGCGCCGCGTACGCCGAACAGCTCGCCATCGCACTCCTCACCCGCGCCACCCTGCCCGGCTTCGACCCGCAGGCCCTCGCCAGCGGGGGCCTGCCCGAACTGCCCGTCACAGCAACGGAGGACTGACCCATGTCCGCGTACACACTCGCCCCGAGCGTGATCAGTGAGATCGGCTGGACCGTCGACCGGTTCCGCGCCCACCTGCGCGGCGACCGGGTGGGCCGGGAGTACTGGCTGCGCAAAGCCGCCGTCCTGGACCGCATCGCGCTCAGCGAGAACCCCGACCACGGCCCCAACGACCCCTGCGACGCCGCCGACATCGCCACCGAAGCGGCCCGCCACCTCATGGACCTGGACGGCGCGCCCCGCACCGCCGACCCCCGCGCCTACGTCCGCCAGCAGTACGCCGTATGGGCCGCCAGCAGGGAGACCCGGTCATGACCTGTCGCTCCTGCACCGGCCACCACCCCGCCACCCTGCGGACGTTCCCCGCCGGGGACACCCGCGCCTCCCTGCACGCCGCCCGCGCGGCGACCGAGGAACGCGAACACACCACCGCCCCCGTCCACATCCACTACGACGCCACCACGGACACCTTCGCCGTCGTACGCACCGAGGAGAACTGACCCATGGACGAAGACGAAGAGACCTACTGCGACGAATGCGCCGCCTACGGCTGCCCCGGACACGAGGTGTGCGAGTTGTGCGACGGCGACGAGTGCGACGGGTGCGACTGCCCGGACAGCACCTGCCCCGGCCCCGTCGCGCACTACACCGGCACCAACGCCTAGCTACGCCCGGGGCGGTCGCCTCTCAGCAAAAGACCGCGACCGCCCCGGCTCTCTCGTCCCTTCGCAGAAACAGGAGAACCCCCAGCATGACACCAGAGCCCACCATCGCGCAGCCCCGCAGCATCCCGCCCAACGGTGACCACCTCCGGACGGCCCTACGCCTCGCCGCAGCCGGGGTGCCGGTCATGCCGCTGCGCGCCGGGAAAGTCCCGTTCGGGAACTGCCCCGCCTGCCAGGCCAACGCCTGCGGCGGACGACCGCACATGAAAGCGGCCGGCGCTTGCGACTGCCCCGCGCCATGCCACGGATGGGCCGCCGCCACCACCGACGCCGACACCCTCACCTCCCGAGCATGGGTGTCCTGCTGGCGGGCCGCCGCTACGGTCGCCTACCACCCGGGCGGCGCGGGGCTCACCGTGGTCGATCTCGACACGCCCGTGGCCACCCTGTGGGCGCGTGAGACCCTGCCGCTCACCCGGACCGTGCCCACCACCCGCGGCGAACACTGGATCTACCAGGGGGCCATGCGGTCCGCGAACGCCGTGCGCCCTGGGGTCGACCTCAAGTCGTCCATGCAGTACGCCCGGTGGCTCGGCAGCGGCCACGGCGATCTGTCACCCCTGCCGTCGGTTGTCCTCGCGCTCGTTGAAAGGGAAGAGACCACCCTGCCCCCGGGCCGGGCGGGGGTGGTCTTTTCCCACCCCGAACACGCCGCGTGGAACCCCACGGTGGCCACAGGGTGCCGTCACACCGAGCGGTACATCCGCACCGGCCTGGAACGCGGCCTTGCCATGGTCCGTGCCCGCACCGAGTCCGGGGCCGCCTCGCAGGCATTCGGCGTGGCCCGGTTCCTGGCGGGCCAGCACTCCCGATGCCCGGGGCCGTGCGGGCTGAACGTCATCGGGGAACAGATCGTGGACGCGGCCGTGTCCGTCGGCGTCCCCGCGCCGTACGCACGGCGGGCCGTCACCAACGGCCTCACCGGGGCGGCGAGGGCAGCATGACCACATCCGCGTCCCACGGCGGGCAGCTCCCCCTCACCGGGCTCCCGGACGCCCCCGCGCCGCAACCGGCCGCCGGGCGGGCGGCAGTTGCCCGTAAGACGTCGGCCGCAGGCCGTCCTTCTCGTCCCTGCCCGGACCGCAAGGTGACCGCCGGGCCGGGCCCCGTGAGGGTGACGGGCTCGCTGCGGATCGTCGCCCCACCGTCCGGGGACCTCTCCCCGCGGGCGAACTGCTGGTGCGAGTGCGGATTCGAGCGCCACGCCATCGGACGACCCGCCGTCCTGCGGCTCATCACCGAACACACCGGGCACCGCGAAACCTGCCCCCTGCGCGTCTCCGAAGGGAGGACGACAACATGAGCACCCCGGAGGAATTCCCCCCGCCGCACCACCCGATGGCCGTCGCCCGCCGGGTCCTGCCCGACTGGCTCACCCCGGACGGCGTCCCGCTGCTCCGCCGGTGGCGCGGTTCCTGGATGCACTGGACCGGCACCTGCTGGAAAGAGCTGGACGAACAGCAGATGCGCTCCGACCTGTACAAGCGGCTGGAGCACGCCACGTTCAGCGTCCCCGGCAAGAACGGCCCGGAAGCACGAGACTGGGCACCGACCAAACCCAAGCTCAGCAACCTTCTCGACGCGCTGGGGGCCATCACCTTGCTGCCCACCGAGACGGACGCCCCGGCCTGGCTCGACCGCGACAACGGCGGGAGCGAAGAGGGGCCGATGGTGGCGTGCAGCAACGGCCTGCTGCGCATCCGTGACCGGGTACTGCTGCCGCACACCCCCGGGTTCTTCAACCTCGTGTCCGTGCCCTTCTCCTACGACCCGGACGCCACGGCCCCGGAGTGGGAGGCGTTCCTGCACAAGATCTGGCCGGACGACGCGCCCGCCGTCACCGCGTTGCAGGAATGGTTCGGCTACGTCCTGTCCGGGCGCACCGACCAGCAGAAGATCCTGCTCGTCACCGGCCCCTCCCGGTCCGGTAAGGGCACCATTGCCCGCGTCCTGAAAGAGCTGGTGGGCAAGGAGAACCTGGCCGGACCCACCCTTGCCGGGCTGGGGACGAACTTCGGTCTGTCCTCGCTGCTGGGCAAGCCGCTCGCGGTCATCTCGGACGCCCGTCTCTCCGGGCAGGACGGCGGGCAGGTAGTGGAGCGGCTTCTGACCATCTCCGGTGAGGACACCATCGACATCGACCGGAAGTTCCGCGATGTGTGGACGGGACGTCTGCCTACCCGGCTGATGATCCTGACCAACGAGCTGCCGCACTTCGGCGACTCCTCCGGGGTCATCGCCCGCCGCTTCGTCGTCCTGAGCATGCGGGTGTCCTGGCTCGGAAAGGAAGACACCACCCTCACCGACCGGCTCGCCGCAGAGATGCCCGGCATCATCAACTGGGCACTCGACGGACTCGCCCGACTGGAACGCACCGGCCGGATCACCGAACCCCCGTCCAGCCGCGACGCGGTCACCACGATGCAGGACACCGCATCCCCCACGTCCGCGTTCGTCCGCGAGCGCTGCACCACCGGCCCGACACGCAGCGTTCCCGTGGACACCCTGTGGGCCATCTGGCGGGAATGGGCTGAAGACAACGGCGTCCGCGCCGTCGGCACGAAGCAGATGTTCGGTCGCAACCTGCTCTCCGTCGTGCCCCAGCTCAACCGCTCCCGCCCCCGCGACGGCTACGGCCGGCAGGTCGCCACCTACAACGGGATCACCCTCCGCGAAGCCGAACCACAGTCGCCTGAGTCGTGACTCATCGCGACTCAAGCACCCGTCAACCCGCTCTGAGTCGCGATGAGTCGCGACTCAGAGCACTGTGACTCGAACACGGAGGCTCGCATGGCTACCCCCGCCACGACCGCGCTCCGGGCCGGACTCCCGGACCGCTACCTCACTCCCGAAGACGTCGCCGCCCTCTTCTCCGTCCCGCTGGAAACCGTCTACGCCTGGCGCAAGAAGCGCACAGGCCCGCCCGGATTCCGCATCGGCAAACACCTGCGTTACGACCCCGTCGCCGTCCACGCCTGGACCGCCGAACTCGCCACCCACGCCTGACTCCACCCCCACCTCCAAGGGGCGCGACCGCCACGGTCGCGCCCCTTCCGCATGCCACCAGGAGCACCCGCATGGCAGGCCACATCCAAGACCGCTGGTTCAAAACGGAGTTGAACGCCGACGGCAAGGCCGTCCGGGGCAAAACCGACCGCCACGGCATCGGACTCCGCTACCGCGCCCGCTACATCGGCCCGGACGGCACCGAGAAGTCCCAAAGCTTCCCCGACGGCAAGAAGCGCCTCGCAGAGCAGTGGTTGACGAAGACCCAGGCCGACATGGACGGCGGCCGGTACATCGACCCGAAGGCGGGGCGGATCACCTTCCGCCAGTACGCAGAGAAGTGGCTCACGTCGCAGACGACCGACCCGACCACGCGGGAACCCGTCGCCGTGCAGATCCGGCGCCACGCGATTCCTTACCTGGGCTCGCGGCCGCTCGCGTCGTTCAAGCCCGAGCACATCAGGGAGTGGCTCGCGGAGCTGGAGCGGGCGGTGCCCGCTTCCTCGTACCGCCGGGTCATCTTCGCGAGCGTGTCAGGAGTCTTCACGGCGGCCGTGGAGGATGACCACATTCATCGCAATCCCTGCAAGGCAAGCACTGTTCATGTGCCGAGCCCGAGCACCCGGCGCGTTGTCCCGTGGACGTCCGAGCGGGTATTCGCGGTGCGCTCCGCCCTGCCGGAGCAGTACCGCGCCGCTGTCGACCTGGGCGGTGGGTGCGGTCTGCGGCAGGGCGAGATCCTCGGTCTGCCGGTCGATGAGATTGGCTTCGACACCGGTTGGCTGCACGTCGGGTACCAGGTGAAGGTGTCGGCCGGAAAGCTCGTGTTCGCCCCTCCCAAGCGGGAGAAGGAACGTGACGTCCCGCTCGCCGACTCCGTGGCGCACGCCCTCAAGGAGCACATCGAGGCGTTCCCGCCCGTCAGCGTCACCCTTCCCTGGCAGCGGCCGGACGGCCGGCCGGTGACCAAGCGGCTTTTGTTCGTGCGGCCGGACGGTAAGGGCGCCGTACGGCGGACCGACTTCAACACGCGGTACTGGAAGACCGCACTCGTGATGGCATGGGTCATCCCGGAGCCCAAGTCCGGCGAGCGCCACCAGGCCGCGCGCGAGCACGGCATGCACGCGCTACGGCACTTCTACGCGTCCGTGCTCTTGGACGCTGGGGAGAACGTCAAGGCGCTGAGTACGTACTTGGGGCACACTGACCCTGGCTTCACGCTCCGGGTCTACACCCATCTGCTGCCGAGTAGTGAGGGACGTAGCCGCAAGGCCGTGGACTCGGTGTTCCAGCGCATCAGTTCAGCGGCTGACGGCCCACAGACGGCCCAGGGCTAACCAATCGACCGGAGGGGCTCGCAGTCGACAACTGCGAGCCCCTCCGTCGTACGTAGCCAAAAAGGCGCTGACCTGCGGTTACAGCACGGGCAGGTTCTTGCGCAGCTCGAAGGCGGTGACCTCGGAGCGGTACTCCTCCCACTCCTGCTTCTTGTTGCGCAGGAAGAAGTCGAAGACGTGCTCACCCAGGGTCTCGGCGACGAGTTCGCTGCGCTCCATCAGCGCGATCGCCTCGCCGAGGTTCTGCGGCAGCGGCTCGATGCCCATGGCGCGGCGCTCGGCGTCCGAGAGCGCCCACACGTCGTCGTCGGCGCCCGGCGGGAGTTCGTAGCCCTCCTCGATGCCCTTGAGGCCGGCGGCGAGCAGGACCGCGTAGGTCAGGTACGGGTTCGCGCCGGAGTCGATCGAGCGGACCTCGACCCGCGACGAGCCCGTCTTGCCGGGCTTGTACATCGGGACGCGGATGAGGGCGGAGCGGTTGTTGTGGCCCCAGCAGATGTACGAGGGGGCTTCGCCGCCGGAGCCGGCGGTGCGGGCGGAACCGCCCCAGATGCGCTTGTAGGAGTTGACCCACTGGTTGGTGACGGCGGAGATCTCGGCGGCGTGCTTGAGCAGACCGGCGATGAAGGAGCGGCCGACCTTGGAGAGCTGGTACTCGGAGCCGGACTCGTAGAAGGCGTTGCGGTCGCCCTCGAAGAGGGAGAGGTGGGTGTGCATGCCGGAGCCGGGGAACTCGGAGAACGGCTTGGGCATGAAGGTGGCCTGGACGCCCTGTTCGAGGGCGACCTGCTTCATGACCAGGCGGAAGGTCATGATGTTGTCGGCGGTGGAGAGCGCGTCGGCGTAGCGCAGGTCGATCTCCTGCTGGCCGGGGGCGCCCTCGTGGTGGCTGAACTCGACCGAGATGCCCATGGATTCGAGCATGGTGATCGCCTGGCGGCGGAAGTCCATGCCGACGTTCTGCGGGGTGTGGTCGAAGTAGCCGGAGTTGTCGGCGGGGACCGGCTTGGAGCCGTCCAGCGGCTTGTCCTTGAGGAGGAAGAACTCGATCTCGGGGTGGGTGTAGAAGGTGAAGCCCAGGTCGGAGGTCTTGTTCAGGATGCGCTTGAGGACATAGCGGGGGTCCGCGAAGGACGGGGACCCGTCCGGCATGAGGATGTCGCAGAACATCCGGGCGGTGCCGGGGGCCTCCGCACGCCACGGAAGGATCTGGAAGGTGCTCGGGTCCGGTTTGGCGATCATGTCGGACTCGTAGACCCGGGCGAAGCCCTCGATGGCGGAGCCGTCGAAGCCGATGCCCTCGTCGAAGGCCTGCTCCAGCTCGGCCGGGGCCACGGCGACCGATTTCAGGAAGCCGAGCACATCGGTGAACCACAGGCGTACGAAGCGGATGTCCCGCTCCTCCAAAGTACGGAGCACGAATTCCTGCTGCTTGTCCATTTTCACTTCCATCCTTGCTGGTCAGGCCGCCTGCTCCCACGCCTCGGGACACACTGGGGGCTCCCCAGCATCCCACCACACGGTTTCCGGCACGTTGCGTACCGCCCCTCGTACCGATGATGCGGTCGATCAGTGTCCCGGGTCACGTCCCTGGTCACGTCCCTGTCCATGTCTTCGGGTCACGGGGCGGGGCGGCTGATGACGTACACGGTGCGCAGCAGTACCGCTGCCGATATCGCCAGCAGGTGGAAGCCGACGAGTCCGTACAGGTTCAGCGTCTCACCGATGGCGGGGCCGCCTCTCATGCCGAGCAGTTGCAGGCCGATGACGCCCAGGAAGATACCGACGGCGGCGAGGACGACCCGGCCGACGAGGTCGCCGAGGAAGCGGCGGTCGCGCGGGTCGGCGAGCAGCCGGACGTTCATCGAGAGGCGGCCCTCGGCGAGTCGGCCGCCTATCCGGTCCAGGCGGCGGGGCAGTCGGCGCAGCACCGGGAGGAGGGAGAGGAGTTCGGCCTGGGCGGTCTCGCGGACGCTGCGCGGGGCGAGGCGGTCCTGGAACCGGGTGGTGGCGTACGTCCGGGACGCGGCCAGCATGTCGAAGCCGGGCGAGAGGCGGACCAGGGTGCCTTCCAGGGTGGCCAGGGCGCGGAAGACGGCGGCCATCTCGGCGGGCACGGCGAGGCGGTGGTCGGCGACCAGCTTGAACAGTTCGGTGAACATGGCGACGTCGGGGGCCGCGCCCTGGCCCAGGTGGCGGGCGCTGAACCGGCCCAGTGCGCGCTGGAGCCGCTGTTCGTCGACGTCCTCGGGGCGGTCGGTGACTTCGAGGAGGGCGTCGCACAGGGCGGCGGGGTCGCCGGTCTCGACGGCGAGGAAGAGTCCGGCGAGCGCGTCGCGCAGGCCGGGGTCGATGCGGCCGACGGAGCCGAAGTCGAGGAGGGCCGGGGTGCCGTCGTGCTGGAGCAGGATGTTGCCGGGGTGCGGGTCGGCGTGGAAGACGCCGTCGAGCATGATCTGGTCGAGGAGTGCGGTGAGCAGGGCGTGGGCGATGCGGGTGCCGTGCGCGGCGTCGTCGGGGGTGGCCTGGCCGAGCGGGGTGCCCTCGATGCGGCTCATCACCAGGACGCGTTCGGTGCTGAGGTGTTCGTGCAGGACGGGGACGGTGAGGGCGCCCGTGCGGGTGCCGGTGGCGTGGCGAACGGCCTTCATGTTGCGGGCTTCGACGCGGAAGTCGAGCTAATCGCGCAGGGCGACGGCGAAGCCGCGGGCGAGGTCGGTGAGGCCGAGGCCGCGGCCCCAGTCGGTGCGGGTGTGCAGGGCGGCGGCGAGCCTGCCGACGATGTCGAGGTCGCGCTCGACGAGCGGGGAGAGGCCGGGGCGCTGGACCTTCACTATCGCGGGTGAGCCGTCGAGCAGGACGGCGGCGTGCACCTGGGCGATGGAGGCGGCGGCCAGCGGTTTGTGGTCGAACTCGGCGAAGACCTCCCCGACGGGGGCGCCCAGGGCCGCGGTGAGAGTGGCCTCGACCTCGTCCCAGGGGGCGGGCGGCACCTGGTCCTGGAGGCGGCTGAGCTCCTCGACGTACGCCTCGGGGAGCAGGTCGCGGCGGGTCGACATGAGCTGGCCGAGCTTGACGAAGGTGGTGCCGCCGGCCTGGAGGGCCTGGCGCAGTTCGGCGGCGAGGAGTTCGTCGCGTACGTCGCTGGGGTGGCGGCGGCCGCGGAGGTAGGGGCCGAGGCCGTGGCGGGTGGCGATGCGCAGGACCCTGGAGTAGCGGCGGGTGCGGGCGAGGCGGGCGCGCAGCGACTGGAGGCGGCCGAGCGGGCGCAGGCCGGTCGGGAGGACCAGGTCGAGGACGACCAGGATGGTCATCGAGACCAGGACGCCCACCAGGGCCATCAGGGAGAGGAACCCCGGTTCGGGGGCCCTGTTCCCGGCCATCTGGGGGCCGACGAGCGCTCCCGAGACGGCGACCGCGACGAGACCGGCGAGGACGACCCGGCTCCGCACCGCACGGATACCGAGCAGGCGCCGCGCGAGGACCGCCGGAAGGACGACCACGAGCAGGAAGACGGATGCTGCGACCAACAGGCCCACGATCACCATGAGAGGCATTGTGCCCCAACTCCCCCTAGCACGAACGGAGTTGAAGGTTCCGCCCGGTTGACTGGTGACGTACGGCGAGGTGGCCATTACGATCGCCCCTCATGGGGGGCTTGCGGCACACCCGCAACAGGCGCACCAGGGATCACAGTTACGGTGCGCACACCGAGCCGATCGCACGCCTCAGGCGTGGCGTGGCGCTGCTGTGCGCCGCGACGGCCCTGATCGGTGCGCTGCTGGTCTGCCTGGGCCCGGTCCCCGCCCCGGCCGACGGGGGCGGGACACATCCGGCCCCCTCCTCCGCCCCCGCGTACAACTGCCCCTACGAACAGGGGCACTGCAAGGTCTTCCCGCATCTGTCGCCCGCGATACTGACCGCGCCGCCGCAGGACTCCCCGCCGGGCGAGGTCGCCCTGCTGGTGCGGCGGGCGGGCGGTGTTCCGGCGGCGGGGCCGGTGCGTGGGGGTGAGGCCTGGGCGCGGGCGCCCGGGAAACACGTCCTTCAGGTGCTGCGGAGGTAGCAGAGGGGCCCGTGCGCCGGGACACCCCTGACCCCCGTTCCGCTTCCGTACCGTGTAAGGACGTTGTTGAAGATGTCTTCCACCACCACTTCCCGCAAGGCCCGAATAGAAGAGATGCGGCGTGCCGAGAAGGCCCGCGAGCGCCGCAACAAGATCGTCGCCTTCAGCGTCGGCGGCGCCGTGCTGGCCGGGCTGATCGGCTTCGGGGCGTATGTCTTCCTGTCGGAGTCCGAGAAGAAGGACACCCAGACCGCCCTGGCGAAGGAGCCCGTCAAGGACGAGAAGTCCTGGGACGCCAAGAAACTGGGCCGCACCCACGTCACCAAGGAGGTCAGCTACCCGATGACCCCGCCGGTCGGCGGTGACCACGACCAGGCGTGGATGAACTGCCAGGGCGACGTCTACCCGAAGCCGATCCCCAACCGGCACGCGGTGCACTCGCTGGAGCACGGCGCGGTGTGGGTGACGTACAACTCCAAGGCCGCCAAGGGCGATGTCGAGAAGCTGTCGGCGAAGGTCAAGAAGACCCAGTACTCGCTGATGAGCCCGGTGAACGAGCAGGCCGGGGCGATCATGCTGAGCGCCTGGGGCAAGCAGGTCACGGTGGACGGTGCGGACGACCCCCGGGTCAACCAGTTCTTCACCAAGTACGTGATGGGCCCGCAGACCCCGGAACCGGGCGCGGCCTGCTCCAACGGGATGACCCTGGAGACGGTGGGCCAGAGGTGAGCAAGTCCCTGTGGGGCGCGCTGGGGGCCGTGCTGTTCGCCGTGGTGGTGGCGGTGGGCGCGGTGGTGGTGACCCGGGCGGCGTCGGCACCCCCGGGTGCTGCCGCGCCGGGCTCCTCGGATGTGTCGCCCGCCGCGTCCAGCAAGTCGTCGGTGCCCGAGGGGGATTCGGCGGACGCCGGGTTCGCGAGGGACATGGCGGCCCACCACCAGCAGGCGGTGGAGATGTCGTTCGTCGTACGGGACCGGACGCGTGACACGGACGTGCGGCGCCTGGCGTACGACATCGCCAATACGCAGGCCAATCAGCGCGGCATGCTGCTGGGCTGGCTGGACCTGTGGGGTCTGCCCAAGGTGTCGCCGCCGGACGCGCCGCCGATGGGCTGGATGGGGCACTCGGAGCACGGCAGCGGCCCCAAGCCCAAGGAGGACGGGCTGATGCCGGGCATGGCCACCCGGGCCGAGATGGCGGCGCTGGGCAGGGCGGACGGCAAGCAGGCCGAGATCCAGTACCTGAAGCTGATGACCGTCCACCACCAGGGCGGCGTCGCGATGGCCCAGGGCTGCGCCAAGCAGTGCACGGTCCCGGCGGAGCGGGCGCTCGCACAGGGGATGGTCGACGCCCAGCAGTCCGAACTGGAGCTGATGGCCGGCCTGTTGAAGGAGCGGGGCGCGAAGCCCGGCGCGTAGGGCCCCGCGAACCGGGCCCGCCCGGAAGGACACGCCCCGAGTCGCGGCGTGTCATCCGCCCGCCCCCGCGTCCCAGGCGATACGGGGCGGGCGGACCGCCGCGCACAGTGGCTTGCCCTGGCCGTCGGTGAGCCCGAGACGGCCGACCGCCGTGCCCCGGGCGAGGAGGCCGGCGGGCAGATCGGCGAAGTAGATCTTGGCCCGGCGGAACATCTCGAACTCGCCGCCCTCGGGCAGTTCGCCCCAGGTCAGATAGAGAAACCGCGCACCGGGCCGCCCCTGCACATACGGGCCCGTGAAGTCCGGCTTCCCGTCACGCCCGGTCACCACTTCGACGGTGAAGTCCCACTGGGCGCCGACCGCGTCGCCCGGCACCGGCCGGTCCGGCTCGCGCCCGCGCTGCACCGCCACATGCACGTCCCGGAACTCCTCGCAGGTGAGTCCCGGCAGGTCATCGCCGATGAGGCGCACCCTGAGATCTGAGGATCTGCTGTCCTGAGTCATGACTCCATGTGACCACGGGGGTCTGACAATCGCCCGTGACCAGGCATGACGCTCCGTGATCAAGCGGCACCCCCGCTCGTCACCCGGTCCGCAGCACCGCCGCCGCGACCGCCGCCGGACGGTCCAGCATCACCAAGTGCCCGGCGGGCACGGCCGGTTCGAAGCGGGCACCGAGCAGGTCGGCCAGGTCGCGCTGGCGCTCCAGCCGGCGCACCGACAGGAGGCCGGGGCGGCCGTCGTATCCGGGCATCACGGTGACCGGCGCGTGGGCGGGCAGCGGGTGGGTGGTGCGCAGCGCGAGGAGCTGGGCGGCGACCGCCTTGTAGTGGGTGTTCTCCAGGAGTGCGCCGTCGAGGACGCGTGCGGTGCGGTAGGTACGGCGTACCAGCGCGTGGGGCGCGGGGTCCGCGACGCCACCCGCGCGCGAGGCGCGGACCACCGCGCGCCGGGTCGCGGGACCCAGGGCGGCCGGGGCCCCGACGGCGGTCAGGGCGGTGGCGAGGCCCCGCGCCAGGGCGGTCCGGACCGCGGGCGCGGCGGGCACCCGCGCGGCCGGCTCCACGCTGGAGTCCAGCAGGACCACTCCCACGGTGCGTGCCGGGTACAGCCGCGCGAACGCCTCCGCGTGGAATCCGGCGATGGAGTGGCCGACGACGGTCACCGGCCCGACGGCGGCGAGCCCCACCGCGTCCAGTACCGCAGCGATCCGCTGCGCCTCCCCCGCAGCCGTCGGCGGGACCACGGCCGGCCCGGACAGCCCGTGCCCCGGCCGGTCGAAGCGCACCACCGTGCGGCGCGGGGCCAGCAGCCGTACCACCGGCTCCCAGTCGAACCAGCTCATCGCCAGCCCCGCACTCAGCACGCACACCGGCCCGCTGCCCTCGACCACGACGTGGTGGGCGACCCCACCGATCCGTACGAAAGCGCCCACGCCCACACCCCTGTCCGCGGCGAGACCCGCACCGACACCCACGCCGAGACCCGAACCCGCCCCTGTATCCGTCACGGAGACAGTTTCTCGCGCCGCACCGACCACGTGAGCACCGCCAGCCACACCGCCACCAGCAGCACCTGTGACCGCTGCCCCGCGCCCAGCAGGCAGGTGCCCCTGCCTGCCTGGAAGGCGGCGACGGAGGCCAGGGTCCAGGCGGTGGCCGCCAGTTCCAGGGCCACGAGGGCCGGTCCGCATCGGGCGAGGGGGGTCCACTGCCGATAGCGGCGGGCGGCGACGGTGAGCGCGACGATGCCGGTGAGCGCGCCCAGCATGGCGAGGCTGCTGCTCCAGGCGTGCGCGGTGTGGGTGGCCGGGACCAGCCCGGCGGTCTCCCTGGCCGCGCACTCCGGGTCGACGGTCGGCGCGCAGCTCAGCGGAAGCCGCGAGTCCGCGACGGTCGCCCCGCCGAACAGGACCAGCCCCGCCCAGCCGGCCACCAGCCATGGCCGGCGCGGCGTCAGCACCAGCGCCCACGACGCGCCGAGGAACAGCAGCGAGCCCGCGAGAAGGTCGGTCGCCCGGAAGAGGCCGCCCAAGGGCTGGTCGGCGGCGGCGAGTTCACTGACGTACGTACGGACGGGATCGAGGCCGGTCCAGACGAGGACTTCGAGCACCCACGCGGTGTACGCGGCGGCGCCGAGGCCGAGGAGGACCGAGAGGGGACGGGTGCCAAATTTGGACATAGTGGGATTGATGCTAATTCCCGGATCGCACCCCACCCGGGAAGGCGATACCCGCCGGGGGTAAGGTGCCGGGCATGGTGACGGCTGGGCGGAGTGCGTGGAGCGGGCGGCTGCTGCTGTTCGCGGCGCTCCTGTTCGGCATCGTCACGATGCACACGCTGGGACACCCTGCGGAGGAGCACGGGGGCACCGGGACGACCGCGAGCGGTCCGGCCCCGGCGGCCCACCTGGCACTCATGACCCATGAGTCGCCCGGCACCTCACGCGAGACGGCGGGCCCGTTGCACGGCAAGGCGGCTCCAGCCACCATGCTTCTCCCGGCCCGGGCCGCCACCCCTCTCCCGGCCGCCGCGCCCCTCCCCGCCCCCGGGTCCACGACTCCCCGGGCCACCTCCTCCCCCCACGGCTCCTCCCACGGCATGGACCCCCTGTCCATGTGCCTCGCCGTGCTCGGTGCCTGGGGTGTGGCCCTGCTCGGGGCGTGGCTGGTGGCTTCCCGTGCGGCGGCCATCGACCTCGTACGGGTCGTGCGCGGTGCCCTGTTGCGCGCCCTGTGGCCGCAGCCGCCTCCGCCCAGAACCGTTCTCGCCCGGTTGTCGATCCTGCGGATCTAGGAGCGGTGCCCCCTGGAGGGGACGGGGTCCCGCAAGGGACCACCCCTCTCTCCGGGGACATCTCCCTTCCCGCACGCGCGCGTACGTCCACGCGCCCCTGCGCGGATTCCCGCGCGCGTGCCCGCACCGCTCGACCGACCACCCCACACGAGGACGTCTCTGATGCGTACCCGCACCACCCGCCGGACGCTGCTCGGCGCCGCCGTGGCAGCCGCCGGAACCGGACTGCTTGCCGCCTGCTCCGACTCGAACACGGACCACATGGACGGAATGGACCACTCCGGTGGCTCCCCCGCCCCCAAGGGCTACATCGCCCCGTACGACACGGAGGTCGCCGCCGCCGAGAAGGCGCGCGGCGCCAAGGGCCCGGTCCGCACCGTCAAGCTGACCGCCACCCCCACCACCCTCGACCTCGGCGGCGGCACGACCGTCAGGTCCTGGGCGTACGGGGACTCACTGCCCGGCAAGGAGGTCAGGGTGACGGCGGGCGACACCCTCGCCCTGACCCTCGCCAACCACCTCCCCGCCGCCACTTCGCTGCACTGGCACGGACTGGCCCTGCGCAACGACATGGACGGCGTCCCCGGCCTGACCCAGCAGGAGATCAGGCCGGGCGCCGAGTTCGCCCACCGGTTCGCGGTGCCGCACCCCGGGACGTACTGGTTCCACCCGCACTCGGGCGTGCAGCAGGACCGGGGGCTGTACGCGCCGCTGATCGTGGAGGACCCCGAGGAGCCGCTGAAGTACGACAAGGAATGGGTCGTTGTACTGGACGACTGGGTCGACGGCGTCCAGGGCTCCACCCCGGACGCGGTGCTCGCCGAACTGGGCAGGGGCATGGGCGGCATGGACCACGGCGGCACGGACATGGGGGACATGGGTGGCGGGAGCACCGGAGGCGGCCACCAGGGCCACTCGATGCCCGGCGCCGAGGAGCCCGCTGCCGCCGGGCCCGCCCCCGGCAGGCCCGCCCCCTCCGGGTCGACCCCCGCCCCCAAGAGCCCCTCCCGCATGATGAGGGGCGCCACCAGCGACCTCCTCGGCGCCGACGCCGGCGATGTCGCCCACCCGCACTACCTGATCAACGGCCGCGTCCCGGCCGCCCCTTCGGCGTACCGCGCCGAACCGGGCGACCGGATCCGCATCCGGATCATCAACGCGGGCGGCGACACCGCCTTCCGTGTCGCCCTCGGCGGCCACCGGATGACGGTCACCCACACCGACGGCTTCCCGGTGCGGCACGCGACGACGGACGCCCTGCTGCTCGGGATGGGTGAGCGGTACGACGTCCTGGTCACGGCCGGGGACGGGGTCTTCCCGCTGACCGCTCTGGCCGAGGGGAAGAAGGCGTCCGCGCTGGCGCTGCTGCGCACCGGAAGCGGTGCGGTGCCCTCCGCCTCCGTACGGCCGAAGGAACTGTCCGGAAAGCTGCTGACCGCCGACCGGCTGACGGCGCAGGAGTCGGTGGCGCTGCCTGCCCGCAAGCCGGACCGGACGGTGAAGATCCGGCTGACCGGCGGGATGGCGAAGTACGACTGGGCCTTCGACGGGAAGCCGTACACCCCCGACCAGCGGCACCCGGTGAGGGCGGGCGAGCGGGTCCGGCTCGACTTCAGCAACGCGACCACGATGTGGCACCCGCTGCATCTGCACGGCCACACCTTCGCCCTGGCGAACCGCAGGACCGGCGCCCGCAAGGACACCGCGATCATCCTGCCCAACGGCCGTCTCACGGTGGACTTCGACGCCGACAACCCGGGCCTGTGGATGATCCACTGCCACAACGTCTACCACTCGGAGGCCGGGATGATGACGGTACTGGGCTACCAGCGGTAGAACCCGGCCCCGGGCCGGACCTGCGGAGGGGCGGGGGTGCACTTCCCGTCCCCTCCCCCTCCGCGGGCGGAAAGGATGTGAGGCTCAAGTGAAGGCACTGTTAATGTCATCGAACTCCGATTCGATCACCTTCCCGGCCTCCGCCCGGGGATTCTGCCCGAGGACTTCGCATGCCGACCACTCCCCCTCCCACCGGCCAGAACCCGTGGGCCCCGCCGACCGAGGGGTCGCAGGCACCGGATCCGACGGCTGGGCCGACGAGCGGGACAATGGGCCCGCCGATGGGCCCGCCGCCCGGTTACGGCTCCCCGTTCCCGTCCGGGATGCCTCCGCAGATCCCCGCCCCGCGCAACGGCATGGGCATCAGCGCCCTGGTGCTCGGTATCGTCGGCGCGCTGTTCGGAGTGGTCTTCTTCTTCCTGTTCTGGCTGACCTGGCTGCCGGCCCTGCTCGCGGTCATCTTCGGTTTCGTCGCCCTCGGCCAGGTCAAGAAGGGCGTCGCGAACAACAAGGGCGTGGCCCTCACCGGGCTGGTGCTCGGTGTCGTCGGTCTGCTGATAGCCATCGGCGCCGGGATCTTCACCGTGCTGCTGGTCAAGGACGTCACGGACAAGGCGCAGGACCGGATCCTGGAGATCGACAGGTCCGCCGACAAGGAGGCCGACGCGCAGGCGAAGGAGGCCGCCGAGGAGGAGGCTGCGGAGAAGGCCCGCAGCAGCCTGAAGTTCGGTCAGACCTACACCACGGCGAACGGCCTCAAGGTCACCGTCAGCAAGCCGGCCCCGTTCAGCCCCGATGACTTCGCCAACGGTCACACCAAGGGCAACAAGGCGATCGAGGTGTCGGTCAAGGTCGTCAACTCCGGCGGCAAGAAGGTCGACCTCCAGCCGGGCCTGCCGCGCGTCTTCGACGCGGACGGCGCCGACGCGGAGCTGGTCATCGACGGCAGCGGACGGCAGATCGTCATGCACGGGATGCTGCTGCCCGGCCGCGACATGAAGGGCCGGTACGCCTACTCGCTGCCCCCGCAGGCGGCGACCGAAGCCAAGGTGCAGTTCAGCCTCGGCGAGGAGAACCCCGAAGAGCTGACCTGGTCGGGTCCGCTCAAGTAGTCGCCACAGCACCGCCACAGCACCTGCGAAGGACCCCGCGAAGACGCCGCGGGGGCCTTCGCGCGCTTGCGTACGGCCCGCCCGCCAGGCCATTGCGTCAGGTAGACGATTAGAGTGGCGGGCGTGCCTCAACTACGTCTCGCTCTGCAACAGATCGACTCGACGGTCGGCGATCTCGCCGCGAACGCCGAGGCGATCATCCACTGGACCCGGCACGCCGCCGAGCAGGGTGCGCATCTCATCGCGTTTCCCGAGATGGCGCTCACCGGGTACCCCGTCGAGGATCTGGCCCTCAGGTCGTCCTTCGTCGAGGCCTCCCGGGACGCCGTGCGCGCGCTCGCGGTGCGCCTCGACGAGGAGGGTTTCGGGGAGGTCCCGGTCGTGGTCGGTTACCTCGACCGGGCGGCCGGGGACCGGCCCCGCTACGGGCAGCCCGCCGGGGCCCCGCAGGACGCCGCCGCCGTGCTGCACAAGGGCGAGGTCGTTCTCTCCTTCGCCAAGCACCACCTCCCCAACTACGGCGTCTTCGACGAGTTCCGGTACTTCGTGCCCGGCGATTCGCTGCCGGTGATCCGGGTGCACGGGATCGATGTCGCGCTCGCCATCTGCGAGGACCTCTGGCAGGACGGCGGCCGGGTGCCCGCCGCGCGCACCGCGCGGGCCGGGCTGCTGCTGTCGGTCAACGCGTCACCGTACGAGGTCCACAAGGACGACAGCCGGCTGGAACTGGTCCGCAGGCGCGCCCGCGAGGCCGGCTGCACCACCGCCTATGTGGCGATGACCGGCGGCCAGGACGAGCTGGTCTACGACGGCGACTCGATCGTCTGCGACCGGGACGGCGAAGTGATCGCCCGCGCCCCGCAGTTCTCCGAGGGCAGCATGCTGCTCGACCTGGAACTGCCCGCCGCCGACGAGGACCCGGTCACCGGAATCGTCGACGACGGCCTGCACGTCGACCGGGTGGTGATCACCGGGGACCCGCTGCCCGCGTACGAGGCCGAGCTGACGGGCGGTTACTCGGAGCGGCTGGAGGACCTGGAGGAGGTGTACTCGGCCCTGGTGGTGGGCCTGCGGGCGTATGTCGCGAAGAATGGTTTCCGCACGGCTCTGATCGGTCTGTCCGGCGGCATCGACTCGGCGCTGGTCGCCGCGATCGCCTGCGACGCGCTGGGGGCGTCGCACGTGCACGGCGTCTCCATGCCGTCGAAGTACAGCTCCGAGCACTCCAAGGACGACGCCGCCGAGCTGGCCCGCCGGACCGGACTGCACTACCGCACCATCGCCATCGGCCCGATGTTCGACGCCTTCCAGGGAGCCCTGGAACTCACCGGTCTCGCCGAGGAGAACCTCCAGTCCCGGCTGCGCGGCACCACCCTGATGGCGCTCTCCAACCAGGAGGGCCATCTGGTCCTCGCCCCGGGCAACAAGTCCGAGCTGGCGGTGGGGTATTCGACGCTCTACGGCGACTCGGTCGGCGCGTACGGCCCCATCAAGGACGTCTACAAGACCTGGATCTTCCAGCTGGCCCGCTGGCGCAACAAGGCGGCCGAGGAGCGCGGCCAGGCCCCGCCGATCCCGGAGAGCTCGATCTCCAAGCCGCCCAGCGCCGAGCTGCGCCCCGGCCAGGTCGACAGCGACTCGCTGCCCGACTACGAGGTGCTCGACGGGATCCTTGAGATGTACGTCGACCAGGACCAGGGATTCGAGCCGATCGTCGCGGCGGGCTTCGACCGCGAACTGGTCGCCAGGACGCTGCGGATGGTCGACACCGCCGAGTACAAGCGCCGCCAGTACCCGCCGGGCACCAAGATCTCCCCCAAGGGCTTCGGCAAGGACCGCAGGCTGCCGATCACAAACCGGTGGCGGGAGACGGTGGGCCGGGAGCCTTCGTCCACGCGCTGAGAGCACGAGAGCTCCTTCCGGTACGTCGACGGGGGGCGCGCCACTCGCGGAGGCGCGCCCCCCGTCGACGTACGTCCGGAGCCTAGAACTTCACCCGGGCCGCGATCGGCAGGTGGTCGCTGACCGTCTGCGGAAGGGTCCAGGAGGACATCGGCTCGACGCCCTTGACCATGATCTGGTCGATCCTCGCCATCGGGAACGCGGCCGGCCAGCTGAAGCCGAAGCCGTCGCCCGCGGCCCCCTGGGTGGAGCGCATCTGGGCGGTGATGCCGTTGAGGGCGCGGTCGTTCATGGTGCCGTTGAGGTCACCGAGCAGGACGATGCGCTTGAGGGGTTCACGGGCGATGGCATGGCCCAGGGCATCCGCACTGGCATCGCGCTGACCTGCGGTGAAGCCCGCCTTGAGCTTGACGCGGACGGACGGCATATGGGCCACGTAGACGGCGACGTCGCCCTTGGGGGTGGTCAGCGTGGAGCGCATCGCGCGGGCCCAGCCGAGCCGGATGTCGACCTGCCGGGTGTCGCTCATCGGGTACTTGCTCCACAGACCCACCGTGCCCTGGACCGCGTGGTACCGGTACGTCTCCCGCATGGCCTTCTCGTACGCCGCGAGGCGGTCACCGGCGATCTCCTCCAGGGCCACCACATCGGCACCGGACTCGGCGAGCACGCGGACGGTGCCGGCCGGGTCGTTGTTCTCGGCGTTCACGTTGTGGGTGGCGACGGTGAGGTCGCCACCGGGCACGGACTTGTCCGTGTAGAGGCCGCCGAAGAGATTCAGCCAGACCGCCGCCGGGAGGATCAGCGCGACCAGGGCGAGCGCCGAGCGGCGCAGCAATGCGCACACCAGCAGCAGGGGCACCGCCAGGCCGAACCACGGGAGGAAGGTCTCGGAGAGGCTGCCGAGGTTGCCGACGGTGTTGGGGATCTGGGCATGGAAGATCATCACCAGCGCGACCAGCACGGCGAGCACCGCGAGGAAGATGCCGCGCCGCCAGATCCCGCGGTCACCCCGCCAGCCGTTCGTCAACCGCCCGAATCGCGAACCGGAACCGGAACCGGAACCGGAGCCCGAGCCGGAACCGGAACCGGAGCCCGATCCCGAGCCGGGGCCAGAACCGGACCCGTGACCCGGCCCGAGGCCGGAGCCGGAACCCTGTCCGAAGCCGGAAGCTGAACCCCCGCCCGAGCCGGGTCCCGGGCCGGAGCCGGAGCCCGGTGCCGGGGTCGTACCGGAAGGGGAAGCGGAACCGGGGGCGGTGCCTGTGTCCGGGCGGGGAGTGGTGCCGGCGGCGGGCCCGGAATCTCTCGTGGAAGCCGTCCTGGAGGGCTCTGCCTCCGGGCCGTCGTTCCCGGTTCCCGGCCTGTACGCCTGTGCCATTCCGCTGCCCTCGCTCGCCTTGCCCACACACTCACCGCCCCGCCCCCCACGACCCTAGGCGATGACCGCTGTGCATCTGAGCCGCCATCCCAGACGGCCGTACTGCCTCAAGGACGACCCTGACCGGTGGCAGGTTCCTGTCGTGCCGCCGGACCACCCCTCTGTGACGAAACGCGCACAAAAGTGCAGGTGGGAAGGGTGCTGCGGCCGCCCACTACCGGACGGCGGCCAAGGATGCCACCATGGACGCGGTCCGGAGACGCCGTAAGGGCGCTTCGAGATGACGAAGGAGCCGTTTCAGCCATGACGCTTCAGGCTGCCCAGAACTCTGCCCAGAACCCGGATTCGGCCGGGTCGACCTCCTCACCCCTGTCCCCCGCCGCGGACACCGCCGCGAGCCGGGACCCCAAGTCGCTCTACGGCGGCACCGGCACCCGCCGGATCACCGTGCACCAGATCGCCGCCGCCAAGGAGCGCGGCGAGAAGTGGCCGATGCTCACCGCGTACGACGCCATGACGGCGTCGGTGTTCGACGAGGCCGGGGTGCCGGTGCTGCTCGTCGGGGACTCGATGGGCAACTGCCACCTCGGGTACGAGACCACCGTGCCGGTCACCATGGACGAGATGGCGGTGCTGTCGGCCGCCGTCGTCCGGGGGACCACGCGCGCCATGGTGGTCGCGGACCTCCCGTTCGGCTCGTACCAGGAGGGTCCCGTCCAGGCCCTGCGCAACGCCACCCGGCTGATCAAGGAATCGGGGGTGGGCGCGGTCAAGCTGGAGGGCGGCGAGCGCTCGCTGCCGCAGACCGAGCTGCTGGTCGCCTCCGGCATCCCGGTGATGTCGCACCTGGGGCTGACCCCGCAGTCGGTGAACACGCTCGGCTACCGGGTACAGGGGCGAGGCGACGAGGCCGCGCACCAGCTGCTGCGGGACGCCAAGGCGGCCGAGAACGCGGGCGCCTTCGCGGTGGTCCTGGAGCTGGTCCCGGCGGAGCTGGCGGCCGAGGTCACCCGCAGTCTGTCCATCCCGACCATCGGCATCGGCGCGGGCCCGGACACCGACGCGCAGGTCCTCGTCTACACCGACATGGTGGGGCTGACCGGCGGCAAGGTGCCGCGCTTCACCAAGCAGTACGCGAATCTGCGGCAGACCCTCGGGGACGCGGCCAAGGCGTTCGCGGAGGAGGTCTCGGGCGGGGCGTTCCCGCGCGAGGAGCACACCTTCCACTAGGAGTTGCCCGCCGTACGCCGCCCGCGTCCCGTGCACGGCGTACGGCCCCGATGCCACTGCCCGCACAAACGACGGCCCGCCGCTTCCCCCACGGCGGGCCGTCGGCGTGTGCCGCGCGGGCCCCCGCCGTCGGCGTGCTGTCGGTGATCTGTCGGTGGCCGGACAAGACTGTCGGCCGATTGTCAGTGGTGCCTGCTCCAATGAGGTCCATGACGCGAAACGACATGAAACAGGGCGGCGGGACGCACGCCATCGAGGTACGAGGCCTCGTCAAGCACTACGGGGAGACCAAGGCGCTGGACGGCGTCGATCTGAACGTCAGCGAGGGCACCGTCCTCGGTGTGCTGGGCCCCAACGGCGCCGGCAAGACCACCCTCGTACGGTGCCTGTCCACGCTCATCCGGCCCGACGCGGGCACCGCGACGGTCGCCGGGTACGACGTGGTGCGCCAGCCGCGACAGCTGCGCCGCACGATAGGCCTGACCGGGCAGTACGCCTCGGTCGACGAGAAACTCTCCGGCTGGGAGAACCTCTACATGATCGGGCGGCTGCTCGATCTGTCCCGCAAGGACTCCCGTAAGCGCGCGGACGACCTCCTTGAGCGGTTCTCGCTGACCGAGGCGGCGAAGAAGGCCGCCGCGACCTACTCCGGCGGTATGCGCCGCCGCCTCGACCTGGCCGCCTCGATGATCGGGCAGCCCGCCGTCCTGTACCTGGACGAGCCGACGACCGGCCTCGACCCGCGCACCCGCAACGAGGTGTGGGCGGAGGTGCAGCGGATGGTCGGCGAGGGCGTCACCGTGCTGCTCACCACCCAGTACATGGAGGAGGCCGAGCAGTTGGCCGGCGAGCTGACCGTGATCGACCGGGGCAAGGTCGTCGCGGAGGGCAAGGTCGACGAGCTGAAGGCCAAGGTCGGCGGGCGTACGTTGCAGATCCGGCCCTCCGACCCTGCCCAGTTGCACGCCATGGCGGGCACCCTGGCCGAGGCGGGCCTCGACGGCATCGCGGGCTCGCAGGCCCGGGTGGACGAAGGCCTGCTGTACGTGCCGATCCTCAGCGATGAGCAACTGACGGCCGTGGTCGGCCTGTTGGGTGCCCGCGGGTTCGCCATCGCGGACATCGGCACCCATCTGCCCAGCCTGGACGAGGTGTTCCTGGCGATCACGGGCGAGAAGAGCAGCGAGGCGGACCTCGATCCGTCGGCGCAGGGGCAGGGGCAGGACCGGATCATGGACAAGGAAGAGGTAGCGGCATGAGCACGGCCACCCTGAACAAGCCGGCGCAGGAAGCGCCACGGGTCCGCCCGGCGGCCGTCGCCGACGAGGGACGGATCGGCCTGCGGGCCAATCTGCGCCACATCAGCGCGCTCGCCCGGCGCAACGCGCTGCAGATCAAGCGGGACCCGGAGTCGATGTTCGACGTCCTGCTGATGCCGATCATCTTCACCCTGCTGTTCACCTTCGTCTTCGGCGGTGCGGCGTTCGGCAAGGGCAATCTCGACCAGTACGTCAGCTATCTGGCGCCCGGCCTGATGGCGATGATGGGCCTGAACGTCTCGATGGCGGTCGGCACCGGTGTCAACGAGGACTTCAAGAAGGGGGTCATGGACCGGTTCAGGACGATGCCCATCGCCCGGTCCTCGGTACTCATCGCGAAGATCGTCGTGGAGATAGGCCGCATGCTGGTGGCCTTCGCGGTCCTGCTGATCGTCAGCATGATCCTGGGCATGTCCATCGAGACGTCCGTGCTGCACGTGCTGGCGGCGATCGGCCTGTCCATGCTCTTCGGCGCCTCGCTGATGTGGGTGTTCATCCTGATCGGCCTGAGTGTGCCGACGGCGCAGGCCGTGCAGGGCGTGGCGATGCTGGTGCTGATGCCGCTCCAGTTCGGCTCGTCGATCTTCACTCCGACGACGACGATGCCCGACTGGCTCCAGAGCTTCACCGACTACAACCCGCTGTCGAACCTGGCGGACGCGGCCCGCGGCCTGTTCCTCGGCGGCCCGATCGCCACCGATGTGTGGATGGTGCTGGGCTGGTCGGCGGTGATCACCCTGGTGACCGCGCCGCTGGCGATCTCCAAGTTCCGCAACAAGACGTGACGTCGACGCCGGGGTGCTAGCCCCGGAGTCCGTCCCGCTGGTCCCGGTACTGATCGCGTCGTGTGTAGACGAGGGCGGAGGCCTCCTCCAGGGAGAGGCCGCCGCCTTCGGCGTACGCCCGCTGGTAGCCGGTGCCGCCGAGCAGAGCGCGGGCGGGCAGGGCGGCGAAGTCCCGCATGTCGGCCTCGTGCCCGTTGACGAAGTGGCCTTCCGGGAGGTGCTTCTGGTACGCCCCGAGCAGGCGGGCCGCGTCCACGGCCAGGGCCTTGTCCCGTACGGGGTCGCTGCCGCCCGCGCCCAGCCCGGCCAGTGCGCCCGCCACCGTCATCAGCTGCACGGCCGGCATGTGCGGGGCCACCATTCTCGACAGGGCGTCCTCGGACTGCCGCAGTGCGCGTGCGCCGAGGGAGAGTCCTTCCTCGTACGCCCCCTGCAGATTGGCCACCCAGGCGAGCAGCCCGAGCGAGACACCGTCGAAGACGAAGAGGTTGCCGGAGTCGCCCTTGTTGAAGTCGGCGCGCAGCAGGGTGAGTTGTTCGCGTGCCTCGCGCAGGCGGCCGGTGCGGCCCAGCCGGATGCCGAGGATCAGCCGGGCGGCCGCCCCCGCCTCCAGGCCGGGCGCCTCCCCCTCGTCGAGGATCGCGCGGAGGATGGATTCCCCCTCCATGCCGCCCTCGTCCTCGCTGAGTTCGACGAGCGCTCCGGCCAGCCGGGCACGCAGCAGCCTGACCTGGCCGTGCGCCTGAAGCTGTTCCGCGAGGCCGATGGCGTCGCGGTAGGCGTCGGCGGCACGGAGGTACTCCCCGATGCGTTCGTATGCCTCACCGCGTGCGGAGAACGCTTCGGCGGCTCCCCAGGCGTCGCCGAGCCGCTGGAAGATCTCCAGGCTTTCCCCGGCGTCCTTCAGGGCGTTGCCGGCCCAGGAGGTGTGGTTGGCGGAGAAGTTGGCGCGCATTTCGAGGGCGAAGGCCAGCTCCCAGGTGTAACCGAAGTCGCGGCAGGCCCGCACGGTCTCGTCGATCGCCAGCTGGAGCTGTTCGCCGCGCTCGCCGCCCATCAGCAGCGCCATCAGCCACAGCGAGCCCGGGGTGCGGCAGGTCTGCGGCAGTCCGGCGCGGTAGGTGGCGACGACCCTGCGCAGCCACGCCCGGGACTCCGGGCTGAACCAGGTGTCCACCTGGTGGTTCATGTTGACCAGGTTGAGCATCCGGATGCCACGCCTGGCCTCCTGGAGGACCTCGGGGCGCATCGGCGGCGGTGCGTCCGTACACCGTTCGAAGACGGCGGGGGCGGGCTCGACCGGTTCGTCGAACGGGTCGTCGCTCAGCGCCATGGTGGCGGACGTCCAGTACCTGGCCTCGGTGCGCAGGTCGCGGCACTGCCAGTACCAGGCCAGGGAGTGCACCAGGCAGAGCGCCTCCTGCTCGTCCTCGGTGGCGAGCGCGCGGCGCAGCGCGGTGCGCAGGTTCTCGTACTCGCGCTGGAAGCGGGCCACCCACAGGAGTTGGTCCCGGCCGCGCAGCAGTGGGTCGCCGAGGCGGGCGAATTCGCGGAAGTGGGTCAGGTGGCGGCGTTCGGTGGCGGTGCGGGTGCCGGACTCGGCGAGGCGTTCGGCGGCGTACTCAGCGACGGTCTCCAGGAGGTGGTAGCGCATCTGGCCGTCGGTGTCGTCGGGGGCGGCGACGACCAGCGACTTGTCGACGAGGGAGCCGAGCAGCAGCAGGGCGTCGGGGCCGCAGACGGCCTCGGCGGCGGCCAGGTCGCAGCCGCCCGCGAAGACCGACAGGGTGGCCAGCACCTGGCGTTCGCTCTCCTCCAGGAGGTCCCACGACCAGTCGACGACCGCACGCAGCGTCTGCTGGCGCGGCAGGACGGTCCTGGCGCCGGCGGTGAGCAGCCGGAATCTGTCGTCCAGCCGGTCGGCGATCTGGCGCGGGGTGAGCATCCGCAGCCGGGCGGCGGCGAGTTCGATGGCCAGCGGCAGCCCGTCCAGGCGGCGGCAGATCTCGACGGCGGCCGCCCGGTCGTCGTCGATACGGAAGCCGGGCCTGGCGGCGGCCCCGCGCTCGGCGAGCAGCCGCAGCGCGACGGGCTCGGGCAGTGGCTCCACCGGGCGCACCAACTCCCCCGGCACGCCCAGGGGTTCGCGGCTGGTGGCCAGGACGGTCAGTCCGGGGCAGCGCGCGAGGAGGTGCTCGGCGAGGTGCGCGGCGGCGGCCACCAGGTGCTCGCAGTTGTCGAGCAGGATCAGCATCCGGCGGCGCGCGCAGTGCTCGACGAGGAGGGCGAGGGGGTCGTCGCCGTGCCGGGTGGCGGCCCGGAACTCCTCGGCGCCGGCACCGCGCAGGACGGTGTCACGGGCGCCGAGCGCGGTGAGGGCCACTCCGGGGACGTTCTCCGGGTCGTCGACCGGGGCGAGTTCGATCATCCAGACGCCGTCGGGCCAGGGCGTCCCCGCGGAGTCCGGGCCCGCTCCCGCCCCGGCCTCGGCGGCCTCCGCCGCTTCCTGGGAGAGGCGGGTCTTGCCGGCCCCGCCGGGACCGAGCAGGGTCACCAGGCGGGCCTGCACGAGGTCGTCCCGGATCGCCCCGATATCGGCCTCCCGGCCGACGAAGGAGGTGAGACGGGCACGGAGGTTGCCGCCGTGCGGGGCGGGTGCGGGGGGCGGGGTCCGGGGAGGGGGTGGATTCGAGGTGGCGGGCGGGTTCGGGGTGGCGGGCGGGTTCGAGGTGGCGGACGGGTTCGGGGTGGCGGACGGGTTCGGGGTGGGGAGTGGGGTGAGCAACTCGGTGTGCAGGGAGCGGAGTTCGGCGGAGGGGTCGGTGCCGAGGCGGTCGGCGAGGCGGCTGCGTACCGTCTCGTACGCGGCCAGGGCCTCGGCGGTGCGGCCGGTCGCGTGCAGGGCGCGCAGGCGCAGTGCCTGGAGGGGCTCGTCGAGGGGGTGGTCCGTGCAGAGGGCGGTCAGTTCGGGGAGTGCTTCGGCCGCCCGGCCGAGGGCGAGGGAGGCGGCGAGGCGGCCGCGCCGGGCGTCGAGGCGGCGGGCGTCGAGGCGGGCCGATTCGGCGACGAAGGCGGGCAGGTCGGCCAGTGCCGGGCCGCCGCCGGTGCGCCAGAGGGCAAGGGCGTCGTCGAGCAGGGCGACCGCCTTCGCGGGGTCGCCGTCGGCGGCGGTGCGCAGCCCCTCGGTGGTGAGCCGTTCGAAGCGGTGCAGGTCGATGTCGTCCGGGTCGCCCGCGAAGACGTAGCCGCCGTCGACGGAGGTGACGCTCTCCCGGCCGATGCTGCGGCGCAGGCGCGCCACCAGCGCCTGAACGGCTCCGGGGATGTCGGCGGGGGCCGAGTCGCTCTCGCCCCACACGGCGTCTGCGAGCACGGACACCGAGAGGTGCCGGCCGGGGCGCATGGCGAGCGCGGTGAGCAGTGCGCGCAGGCGGGGGCCGCCGAGGGGGGCGGGGGTGCCGTCGGCGTGAAGGGCTCGGGCGGTGCCGAGGATCTGATAGCGCACGGGATCCATTGTCCCCGGCGGGACCGGGGGGCGGCGGGGGCATCCCCCACCGGGCCGGGCGGGACGTCGCCCGGGGGTGGCCGGTGGAGGAAACCGGCCCGGCGCGGCGTCGCCAGGGCCCGGCGGGAGAAAGCCGGGCCCACTAGGGAAAGCCCGGCCCGGCGGAGTGCCCCCCCCCCCCCCCGCGGGGGGGGGGGGGGGGGGGGGGGGGGGGGGGGGGGGGGGGGGGGGGGGGGGGCGGTGGAAACCGGCCCGGCGCGGGGTCGCCGGGGCCCGGCGGGTTCACCCCGGGCCCGCCCGCCCCCCCCCCCCCCCCCGCCCCCCCCCCCCCCCCCCCCCGGGCCGGCGGAGTGTCCCCCGGGCCCGGTAGGAGGAAGTCGGGCCCGTCGCCCGAGGGGCCGACGGCAAGTGAGGCCGACGGCAAGTGGGGGCGGAGGCAAGTGGGGGCGGAGGACGGGGGGACACGGGGCAACGCGGTGCCGACGGCTGCCGGGGGCGGTGGCGGTGGCGGTGGCGACGTAGAGATGGCGGAACCGTCCGGCCGGTGTGCGGCGTTGTCCAGTTGTCGCCGGTACGGTCGGGCGGCAGTCGGACACCCTCGCACAGCCCACCGGCCTCACCAGTCCTACCGCACAGCCCACCAGCCTCACCCAGTCCTACCCGCCCCACCCGCCCCACCCGCCCCACCACTCCAGGAGTTGCCCCCATGACCACCGCCATCAGCCGCAAGGACCGCCGCATCAGTCCGGTGTTCCTCGGCATCGTCGCCGTCATGGCGGTCACCGGCTGGGCCGTCTGGACGGATTTCGCGGCCTCGCCGGGGATCGCTGTGTTCCTCTTCGTGACCTCCGCGTGGGTCGTCTCGCTGTGTCTGCACGAGTACGCGCACGCCCGCACCGCCCTGCACGGCGGCGACATCACCATCGGCGCCAAGGGCTACCTGACGCTCAACCCGCTGAAGTACACGCACGCCCTGCTCAGCATCGTGCTGCCGGTGATCTTCGTGATCCTGGGCGGCATCGGCCTGCCCGGCGGCGCCGTCTTCATCGAACGCAACCGTATCCAGGGCCGCTGGAAGCACAGCCTGATCTCGGCGGCGGGACCGCTGACCAACGTCCTGTTCGCGATCGTCTGCACCGCCCCGTTCTGGCTGGACGCCCTCGACGGGGTCCCGGACGCCTTCCGGTACGCGCTCGGATTCCTGGCGCTGCTCCAGGTGTCGGCGGCGCTGCTGAACTTCCTGCCCGTCCCCGGCCTCGACGGCTACGGGGTGATCGAGCCCTGGCTCTCGTACAGGATCCGTCGGCAGGTCGAGCCGTACGCGGGCTTCGGCCTGCTCTTCGTGTTCGCGCTGCTGTGGGTGCCGAGCGTGAACCGGGTGTTCTTCGACGTGATCTACGCGATCACCGGCAGCCTCGGGGTGACCGACGTGGACAGCTTCTGCGGGCGCGACCTGTTCCAGTTCTGGCGGGAGACCAACGAGTACTGCGTGACCCGCTAGGGCGCGGGCCGTTGTCGCCTACTGGGCGGCAGCGGCCTTCTCGGCCTTCGCCCTGCGGAGGTAGAACCACGCCATGTTCGAGGAGACACCGGCCAGCAGGATCCACACGATCCCCAGCAGGTTGCCCGCGACGAAGGAGACCACTGCCGCGGCGACCGAAAGGGCACAGACGACCAGGGCGTAGAGAGCGAGGCGGGGCATGGGGGACGGCTCCTTCGTGAAAGCGTTGGGCCCGTCCAGTGTCCCCCATGCCCGGTCCGTCCCGTCTCCCGGTCCTGGAGGCCGGTCCCGTCTCCCGGTCCTGGAGGCCGGTCACCTCTCCCGGTCCTGGAGGCCGGTCACCTCTCCCGGTTTTCGGAGGCCGGTCACCTCTCCCGGTTTCAGAGGCCGCTCACGCGTCCCGCTCCTGGACGTCGGTCACGCGCAGACCCGCGTGCGCCTTGTAGCGGCGGTTGACCGAGATCAGGTTGGCGACCAGGGACTCCACCTGGTGGGCGTTGCGCAGCCGCCCGGCGAAGACACCGCGCATGCCGGGGATACGGGCCGCGAGCGCCTGGACCAGGTCGGTGTCCGCGCGGACCTCGCCGAGGACCATCACATCGGTGTCGATCTCCTCGACCGCCGGGTCCTGGAGCAGGACGGCGGAGAGGTGGTGGAAGGCCGCGGTGACGCGCGAGTCCGGGAGCAGGGCGGCGGCCTGCTCCGCCGCGCTGCCCTCCTCCGGCTTCAGGGCGTACGCACCCTTCTTGTCAAAGCCGAGCGGGTTCACGCAGTCGATGACGAGCTTGCCCGCGAGCTCCTCGCGCAGCGATTCGAGGGTCTTGGCGTGGCCGTCCCACGGCACCGCCACGATCACGATGTCGCTGCGCCGCGCGCACTCGGCGTTGTCGGCGCCCTCGACTCCGAGGCCCAGCTCGTCGGCGGCGGACCGGGCACGTTCGGCCGCCCGCGAGCCGATGATCACCTTCTGCCCGGCCCGCGCCAGCCGGTAGGCGAGGCCGCGGCCCTGGTCGCCCGTGCCGCCGAGGACGCCGACGACGAGGCCGGACACATCGGGCAGGTCCCAGGGGTTCTTGACCGGCTTGGGGGCGGGGGCAGCCGCTGTGTTGCTGTCTGTGGAGGAAGTCATGGGCCGACCCTACTTGCAGGTAGGGCGCTCGTCCGGGTGAGCCTCAACTGTCCGGCGTACACGGCCCTGCCGGGCCCGGCAGGCTCTCGCCCATGGATGCCGTGAGGGTCGCACTGCTGCGGGAAGTCCTGGCCGGTACCGAGTGGCTGGGCGCGACCCGCAGATTCGCCGGGGTGCTGCGGACGTCGGTGGTCCCGCACGGGAGCGGGCTGCTGCTGGTGGGCACCGAGCGGTACGAGCCGTGGCATCTGGCGGCGCATCTGACGGACGAGGCCGCCTGGTCGGGGCTGCCGGCGCTGGCGCCCACTCTGGTACGGCACGAGGTGCGGCCGCAGGATCCGGCGCATCTGGCGGTGGGCCTGGGGCGGCTGGCGGCGGCCGGGCGGGGCGAGACGTTGCTGGTGGTGGCGCCTGGGGAGGGCGATGCGGATGCGGGGCTGCTGGAGCGGGTGAGTGAGGTGCGGCGGGCCGGGGCGACGGTGCTGGCGCTGTCGGGGAGGGAGGGGGAGCTCGTAGGGCGGGAGGGGGAACTGGCCGGGCTGGCACATGAGTTGTTGGTGGTGCCGGGGAGTTCGGGGGTGGATCTGGATACGGTTCAGCATTTGGTGAGTGCGGCGGCCGGGGAGAACGGGGTGCCGGGGGCGCGGGGTGGGAAGCGGTTCCGGGACCGGTTGTCGCGGCTGGCGGATCGGTTGACGGCGCCGCCGCCGGAGCGGTGGTAGGGGCGGGGGTGTTGGGGGGTACGGGGCCGGGGCGGGCGGGGTGCGACTCCGTCGGGGGCCGCCCCCTTGCCCGCCCTTCCCCCGGGGGCCCCGCCGCCCGAGCGGGCTGGGGCAACGCGGGGAGGGGGCGGGAAATGAAGTTGCAGACGCCATGGAGTGGGTTGCAGCATGGGGTTTCGTGGCCTCGAAATTGTCTCTCTCCGGCGTCTTGCCGGATCTCTCGCCCTGGCGCTCGTCCGCTGACTTCCGGCTGCTCTGGGTTCAGGGGCTGGTCGCGTTCTTCGGCAGTTCCATGGCACTGGTCGCGCTGCCGTTGCAGATCGCCCAGCTCACCGACTCCCCGCTCGCCGTCGGCGCCATCGGGGCCGTCGAGCTGATCCCGCTGGTCGTCTTCGGGCTGTACGGCGGCGCGTTGGCCGACTCCACCGACCGCAAGCGGATCATCCTGCTCACCGAGGCGGGCCTCGGGGTCCTCGCCGTCGTACTCCTGGTGAACGCGCTGCTCCCCCGGCCGATGCTGTGGCCGCTGTACGTCGTCGCAGCCGGGGTCGCCGCACTCGCCGGACTCCAACGCCCGGCGCTCGACTCCCTGATGGCGCGGATCGTCCCGCACGAGCAGCTCACCGCGGCCGCCGCGCTCAACGCCCTGCGCTGGCAGGTCGGCGCGATCGCCGGGCCCTCGCTGGCCGGTGTGGTGGTCGCGACGGCCGGGGCACCGACCGCGTACACGGTCACCGTCGTCTGTTTCGCCGCCTCCGTGCTGATGTGCCTGCGGCTGTCCCCCGCCCCGCCCTCGAAGGACGCGGAGAAGCCGTCGCTGCGCGGCATCGCGGAGGGTGCGCGCTACGCGTGGAGCAAGCCGGTGCTGCTGGGGACGTACGCGATCGACCTGGCCGCGATGTTCTTCGCGTTCCCGAACGCGGTCTTCCCGTTCCTGGCGACCGGGCTCGACGCGCAGTGGGCGCTGGGGCTGATGTACGCGGCGATGCCGCTGGGGGCGTGTCTGGTCGGGCTGACCAGTGGCTGGGCGTCGAAGGTACGGCGGCACGGCCTGCTGGTGGTGTTCGGGGCGGCCTTCTGGGGGCTCTCCATGACGGCCGCCGGGCTGGTCGGCAACATCTGGCTGGTGCTGCTGTGCATCGCGCTGGCGGGTGGCGGCGACATGCTCAGCGGGCTGGGGCGCTCCACCATCTGGAACCAGACCATTCCCGAGGAGTTGCGTGGCCGGCTGGCCGGGATCGAGATCCTGTCCTACAGCTGCGGGCCCCAGCTGGGGCAGGTCCGCTCGGGGGCGGTCGCCGGGTGGACGGGGGCCCGGGGGGCGGTGTGGAGCGGCGGGGCGGCGTGTGTGCTGGCGGTGGGGGTGCTGGCGGCGGTGCTGCCGAAGTTGCTGTCGTACGACTCGGAGACGGATGAGGATGCGGTGAGGAGAAGGGGGCAGAGGGAGGCGGCGATGGGGGCGCCGGTGGCGTAGCCGGGGGGTGGGTGACCGGGGCCGGGGTGGACAGGGGTGGGGTGGGTGCGACTCCGTCGGGGGCCGCCCCCCTTGCCCGCCCGTTCCGCCCCCGGGGCGGCCCCGCCGCCCGAGCGGGCGGGGCACAGCGGGGAGCGGGTGGCCCCGCCGCCCGAGTGGGCCGGCGGGAGCGGGAGGGCGGGCGGGGGTTTCAGGCTCCCGTGCCGGCTCCTGGGCCGTTCTTCTCGTGCCACTTGGGGTCGTTCTCCCATTCGAGGTTGCGCTCGCGGGCGGTTTCCATGGCGTGGTTGGCCTCCTCGCGGGTGGCGTACGGTCCGAACCGGTCCTTGGAAGGACACTGCGGGCCCTCCTCCACGGTCTTGTGCTCCAGGCAGTAGAACCACTCGCCGGGCTTGCCGGCGGTACGTCGTTTGAACAGGGCCATCGCTGGCCTCCTTACCTCGTGACGGCACGCGTTATGCCGCCATAGTGCCCCCGCGACGCTGACTACACTCGTCGGCATGTCTGGCCAGTCGCTGCTCGTACCAGGGGAGCTCTCTCCCATCCGTTCCGTCCCCGGCAACATCCGGCGCCCCGAGTACGTCGGGAAACCCGCGCCGACGCCGTACACAGGACCCGAGGTCCAGGACTCCGACACCATCGAGCGGATGCGCGTCGCGGGCCGCATCGCCGCCCGTGCGATGGAGGAGGCCGCCAAGCACATCGCCCCCGGCGTGACCACCGACGAGCTCGACCGGGTCGCGCACGAGTACATGGTGGACCACGGGGCGTACCCCTCGACCCTCGGCTACCGGGGCTACCCCAAGTCGCTGTGCAGCTCGCTCAATGAGGTCATCTGTCACGGCATCCCCGACTCGACCGTCCTCAAGGACGGCGACATCGTGAACCTCGACGTGACCGCCTTCATCAACGGCGTGCACGGCGACAACAACGCCACCTACTTCTGCGGCGACGTCGACGAGGAGTCCAAACTCCTCGTCGAGCGGACCCGCGAGTCCCTCAACCGTGCGATCAAGGCGGTCAGGCCCGGCCGCCAGATCAACGTCATCGGCCGCGTCATCGAGTCGTACGCCAAGCGCTTCGGCTACGGCGTGGTCCGTGACTTCACCGGCCACGGCATCAACACGTCCTTCCACTCCGGGCTGATCGTCCCGCACTACGACAGCCCGCACGCGACGACCGTGATGCAGCCCGGCATGACCTTCACCATCGAGCCGATGCTGACGCTGGGCACCCACGAGTACGACATGTGGGAGGACGGCTGGACGGTCGTCACCAAGGACCGCAAGCGCACCGCCCAGTTCGAGCACACGCTGGTGGTGACGGAGACCGGGGCGGACATCCTCACGCTGCCCTAGCCGTGGGGGCCCTGCGGTGGCCGTCGGGAGCGCGAGGGGTTTCCGGGCGCGGGGGTTCTTGGGCGCGGGAGTTTTTACCGACAGAGCGTCGGGAACAGGTTGACTTAGGTAAGCCTAAGCAACGAAGATCGGTGGTGGCAGGTGTCAGCGCTGTCACCACCGCTCTCTTTCCCGGTCCCTTCTGTCCCCGGAGGTCCGTCTTGGACACCCTTTTCTCCACCCAGATCCGTGTGGCCTCGCACGAGCAGCACACGGAGGCGGAGACCTCGACGTTCATGAGCGACCTCCTGGGCGGCCGGCTCGGCGTGGACGCCTACACCCGCTACACCGAGCAGTTGTGGTTCGTCTACAAGGCCCTCGAAGAAGCCGCCGAGTCCCTGAAGGACGACCCGGTCGCGGGCCCCTTCATACAGCCGGAACTGATGCGCACCGACGAGCTGGAGCGCGACCTGGCCCATCTGCGCGGCGGGAACTGGCGCGAGGGCCTGGTTCCGCTCCCCGCCACCGCCGCCTACGCGGCCCGCGTCACCGAGTGCGCGGTGACCTGGCCCGGCGGCTACGTCGCCCACCACTACACCCGCTACCTCGGCGACCTCTCCGGCGGCCAGATCATCCGCGACAAGGCCGAGAAGACCTGGGGCTTCGACCGCAAGGGCGACGGCGTCCGCTTCTACGTCTTCGAGCAGGTCTCCAACCCGGCCGCCTTCAAGCGGGGTTACCGCGAGCTGCTGGACAACATCGCGGCGGACGAGCTGGAGCAGAAGCGCATCATCGAGGAGTGCAAGCGGGCATTCGACTTCAACGGGGCGGTGTTCCGGGAACTGGGCGGTGAATTCCCGCTCAGTGCGTAGTTTCTGACGGTACGCCGATGAAGGCTTCACCGGTACGCCGGTGAGTCGGTACGTCGGTGAAGGGGCCCACGCCGGGAGGTGTGGGCCCCTTACGCGTGCGCGGGGCTGGGGGCCGGGGTTGAGAGAAGGCCCGGGACGGAAAGGGGGCGGGGTGGGGATGGAGTCCCCGCCCCGCCCTCGCGCCCGTCGGGCTGGGTGTCAGCTGTGGTTGGCCGTGCGGCGGCGTGCCGCGAAGACGACTGCACCGCCTGCGAGGGCCAGTGCCCCGGCCGCGCCGAGCAGGACGCCGGACGGGGTCGACGAGCCGGTGGCGGCGAGGTTGCCGCCGACCGCGCCGCCGTCGAGGCCGCCGACGCTGCCGCCGACCGAACCGCCGCCGGTCGTGGAACCGGTACCGCCGGTCGTGGAACCGGTGGTGCCCGTGGTGTCAGCGCCGCCGGTCGTGGAGCCGGATCCGCCGGACGTACCGGAGCCCGTGGTGCTCCCCCCGGGCAGCTGTGCATCCTTCTCGACCGAGACCGCGACAGTCAGCGGGTCCATCGTCTGGCCCGCCTCGTACATCCCGCCGAACGCCTTCGAACCGCCGGCCGTCAGCTTCGCCGGGACCCCGGTGAGCTTCACGACGCCGTCCACGACGGACAGTTGGCCGGCCGGGGTCAGCGTCGCGATGTCGAGCGCCTTGTAGGTCTCGACCTGCTTGGTGGCGCGGTTCTTGGTGGCGACGTCGGCGACCAGGGTGCCCTTGCCGCCCTTCACCTGGACCTTGAGGGCGGAGAAGTTGAGGTCGAGGGTGTACGCCCCGTTCTCCTGGTGGCCGACGAAGCGGATCTTGCCGTCGAAGGCGGCGGACAGGTTCTGCTTCTCGGCGTCGAAGGAGCCCTTGGCCTTGGGGAAGCGGAAGCCGTCGCCCGACTTGACCGCACCGCCGGAGAGTTCGATCCTGCCGTGCGCGATGGGGCCGGTGACGTAGGAGCGGAAGCGGGCCAGCACACCCCAGTCGAGGTTGCCGTCGACCAGGGTGCCGTTGTCGACGCCGGTGGGCGGGGCGACGGGCTCGACCGGCGGCTTCACCGGCTTCACGGGCGGCTCGACGGGCTTGACGGGCGGCTCGACCGGCTTCACCGGCGGCTCGACCGGCTTCACGGGCGGCTCGACGGGCTTCACCGGCGGCTCGACCGGCTTCACCGGCGGCTCCACGGGCTTGACCGAGAGGCTGGCCGCGTCCAGCTTGTCGCCCTCCTTGTACTGGCCGTTGAAGGCCGCCGAACCCGCCTCGGTCAGCGTCGCCGGGATGTCCTTGAAGACCATTGCCCCGCCGGCGCCCTGGCCGGGCTTCACCGCGGACAGGTCGAGCGCGGCGAGCTGTACGTCGTCCTGGGTGACGAACTCCTTGGCTCCCTCCGGCTTCGACCTGATGTCGGCGGTGATGGCGCCGGTCTTGCCGGCCGTGGAGATCTTCAGGTCCGACATGGTGATGTCGAGGACGCCGCCGTGGGCGGTGAAGTGCACGCTGCCCTTGAACGCGGTCCGCGTGCCGTGCGTCTTCATGTCGTACGTGCCGACACCGTCGACGAAGGTGAACGCGCCGTTGCCCGCCGCCTGCTTGGCGCCGTCCGCGACGGTGATCTTCCCGCCCGAGAACGGCGAGCCGAGGTACTTGCGGAAGGACTCCTTGAAGCCCCAGTCCAGCGTGCCGTCCTTCAGGTCCATCGTCGGAGCGGCGGGGGCTGCCGGAGCGGCGGGGGCCGCGGCGGCGGGGAGGGCGAAGGCGGTGGCACCGACGGCGGCGACCGTAGCAACGGCGGCGGCGAGGGCTATCGGGCGGCGGGTGGCAGCCATTTTCGGGATCTCCTAATAAGGAAGGGTCGATGAGGACCCCTGCCGCGGGAGGGGAACAACGGGGGCCCGCGGCAGGGGAGTTGAAGGGTGGAGGTGGGGGTGGCGGGGCCGGGCGGGAGGCGGCGGCCGGGTCAGCTCGTGCTGTCGGCGCTCCCTGCGCCGTTCGCCCCGCGTCGGCGGACGAAGGAGAAGGCGGCCCCGGCGAGCACCAGGACACCGGCGCCCACACCGACGTACACCCCGGTGTTCGAGGACTCGGAGGCCGAGGCGGCGTTCTCCGTCTTCGGCGCGGCGGCCTTCTTCTCCGGCGCCGCGGGTGCCTTCGGTTCGCTGCCGAGGTCGGGGAGCGCGGGCAGCTTCGCCTTGGCGTCGACGGCGACGGCGAGCGACACCGGGTCCATCTCGGTACCCGCCTTGTACATCGAGCCGAACGCCTTGGCGCCCTGCTCGGTCAGCGTCGCCGGAGCCTCGCTCAGCCGGGCCAGACCGTCCTTGGCGGCAAGGGACTTGGCGTCGAAGGTGATCAGCGGCACGGCCGGGGACCTGACGGGCTTCCCTGTGGTGAGGTCCTGGCTCGCGACGTCGGCGACCAGGGTGCCCCTGCCGCCGTCGACCTTCACGGCGACCTTGGAGAGGGTCAGATCGAGGTGGGCGCCCGAGAAGCGGACACTGCCCGCGAAGGCCGCGTCCAGGTTCTGCTTCTTGCTGTCGTACGTGCCCTTGCCCTGCGGGAAGCGGAACAGTGCGCCGCCATCCTGCGCGCCCTGCGCCAGCTCCCACTTGCCCTTGGAGATGGGCCCGGTGACGTACTCCCGGAAGGTGCGCCGCACCCCCCAGTCGACGGCTCCGTCGGCGAAGGAACCGGAGGCGCCGGAGGCCTTCTCGCCGCCTCCCTTCGCCGCCTCCTTGGGCTCCTTCTTCTCCGGGGCTTCGGCGGACGGCTTGGCGTCGGGCGCCTTCGCGCCCGCCGCCACGTCCGCCGACAGGCTGACCGGGTCGAGCGCGGTGCCGGCCGTGTAGTACCCGGCGAAGGCGGTCGCGCCCTGCGAGGTGAGCGTCGCGGGGATGTTGTTGAGGGCGACGGGGGTGGAGCCGCCCTTCATGTTGATGCCGCCCACGGCGAGCGAGGCCAGCGCGATCTGGGTGGAGCTGGTGACCTTGCCGGTGCCCTTGTTCTTGCTGGTGACATCGGCGAAGAGGGTGCCGCTGCCGCCGGATATCCGGACGGTGGGACGGCTGATGGTGAGGTCGAGTTCGTTCGAGCCGTCCGGCTTGCGGTGGCCGGTGAAGCGGACCCCGCCCGAGAAGCCGGAGCGGAGTTCGCCGCTGTCCGGGTCGTAGGAACCGGTGGCCGAGTGGAAGCGGAACTGGCTGCCCCCGACGGTGGCGGCCCCGCCCCGGAGGGTGAAGTCCCCCTTGGCGATCGGCCCGGTGACGTAACTCTGGAAGGAGGATTTGATCCCCCAGTCGAGCCTGCCGCCCTGGACGGTGCGCGCGGCCGCGCTGGCTGCGGCGGCCGGGAGCAGGGCTCCCAGCACGGCCGCGATGAGTGCGACGGCGCATGCGCGGGCCGGTCTGGACGACAGCATCAGGGTCCCTCCGAGGTCTAGCGAGCGAGGTAAGGCTAACCTAAGCTATGCCCGACCTGGTCCGGAACCCTTCGGACCGCTTCGGGCCGCTCCACCACCCGACGGGACTCGGCGGGCCGGGGGAAACTCCCCCGCCCCACCGATCACTTCGGCCACCGGCACCACGCCCCGGCCGACCGCAGACGAACAGGACGGTGCACCTCCGTGCGAACGCCAGCCGCGCCCCCGCGCCCCTCCGGGACCGTGTCTCCCTCCCGGCCCGGCGCCCGCCGCACGGCAGGCGCACTGATATCCGTGCTCGCGCTGGCCGCCGTCGCCACGGGCTGCGGCAGCGGCGGTACGCAGACGGGTGGCGCACCCGCGGTGCAGCAGCCCAAGGCCGCCCCGGACCGGGTCGAGCCGCTGGCCGCCACCCCGAAACCGCAGCTTCCGGCGACCGTCCGCTCCGCCGACGGCCATGAGGTGAAGGTCACTTCGACCAGCCGGATCGTCCCGCTGACCGGCAGCCTGAACGAGATCGTCTTCACCCTGGGCCTCGGGAAGAACGTCGTCGCACGTGACATCACCGCCACGTTCGAGCAGGCCAAGTCCCTCCCTGTGGTGACACGTGCGCACGACGTCTCGGCGGAGAGCGTGCTCTCACTGAAGCCGACCGTGGTCCTCGCCGACACCACCACCGGGCCCACCGAGGCCGTCCAGCAGATCCGCGATGCGGGCATTCCACTGGTCGTGGTGAAGCCCGCCAAGGAGCTCGCGGACGTGGACAGGCGGATCGACGCGGTGGCCGACGCCCTCGGAGTGAAGGCCGCCGGGGCGGAGCTGAAGAAGCGCACCGGGGACCGGATCGCCGCCGTACAGCAGGACATTCCGCAGCCGAAGGACGGCAAGAAGCCGCGGGTGACCTTCCTGTATCTGCGGGGTTCGGCGTCGGTGTATCTGCTCGGCGGCCGGGATTCCGGGGCGAGTTCGCTGCTGGAGGCGGCCGGGGCAGTCGACGCGGGCAAGGACTCCGGGCTGGAGAAGGACTTCACCGCGATCACCAGCGAAGCCCTGGTGAAGGCGGCGCCGGACGCGATCCTGGTGATGAGCAAGGGGCTGACCTCGGTCAACGGGATCGACGGGCTGCTCAAGGTGCCCGGCGTCGCCGAGACCCCGGCCGGCCTGGACCGCCGGATCGTCTCCGTCGACGACGGCGTCCTGCTGAACTACGGGCCGCGCACCGACCAGGTCCTCAAGTCCCTGGTCGAGCAGTTGCACGGCAAGAAGAAGTGAGAGAAGAACCGGTGACCGCCACCACCCATGATGCTCAACTCACCGGCGACAGCGACCGGTTGACGCCAGAAGTCACACCTCCGCCGCCCGGGAGGCGCCGGGGGACCACCTTCACCCTGACCGTCGCTCTCTCCGTCGCCCTGCTCGTGCTGGCGCTGGTCTCGGCCGGTCTCGGGACGTACCACATCTCCCCCGGCGACGTGCTGGCCTCCGTGCAGCACCGGATCGGCCTCGGCGGCGCCCCCCTGGACCGCGTCGGCGAGAGCGTCCTGTGGAACATCCGCCTCCCCCGGGTCGTCCTCGCCCTCCTGGTCGGTGCCTCACTGGGCTGCGCGGGCGCCCTGATGCAGGGCGTGTTCGGCAACCCGCTGGCCGAGCCGGGCGTGATCGGCATCTCGGCCGGTGCGGCGGTCGGCGCGGTCGCCTCGATCGCACTCGGCCTGAGCTTCTTCGGCAACTGGACCATTACGTTCTGCGCCTTCGTCGCCGGCCTGATCACCGTCCTGCTGGTGTACGTGCTGTCGCGCTCCGGCGGCCGCACCGAGGTCGTCACGCTGATCCTCACCGGCATCGCGGTGAACGCCTTCGCGGGCGCGCTGATCGGCCTGTTCATCTTCTTCGCGGACAACGCGCAGATCACCCAGATCACCTTCTGGCAGCTCGGCTCGCTCGCCCAGGCCACCTGGCCGAAGGTGCTCGCCGTGCTGCCGTGCGCCCTGCTCGGCCTGCTGATCGCTCCGTTCCACGCCCGCAAGCTGGACCTCCTGGCCCTCGGCGAACGCCCTGCCCGCCACCTCGGCGTGGACGTCGAGAAGCTGCGGATGGTGCTGGTCCTGGTGGTCGCCCTGCTGACCGCGGCCGCCGTCGCCGTGGCCGGCATCATCACCTTCGTCGGCCTCCTCGTCCCGCACCTGCTGCGGATGGCCAACGGCCCCGGGCACCGCTTCCTGGTCCCCGGCAGCGCCCTGGGCGGCGCCCTCGTGCTGCTCGCCGGTGACCTCGCGGCCCGCACCGTCGCCAACCCCGCCGAACTCCCCCTGGGCGTCCTCACCGCCCTCTTCGGCTCCCCGTTCTTCTTCTGGCTTCTCCGCAGGACCCGTCGCAAGCAGGGTGGTTGGGCATGAGGTTCACGTCTCTCTTCTCGTCGGCGGCCCGCGGCCGCGACCTGCCCGCCCCGCTCGGCAAGGGCGCGGCGGCCGTCGAGGTGGCCGGTCTGCGGGTACGCCTGGGACAGCGCGACGTACTCGACGGCATCGACCTGACCGCCCGCGCCGGAGAGGTGCTGGCCCTGGTCGGCCCCAACGGGGCGGGCAAATCGACCCTGCTGGCCGCCATCGCCGCCGACCTTCCCGCTTCCGGCGGAACGGTACGGATCGGTGGCCGCCCGGTCGGCGACTGGAGCGCCCCCGAACTCGCCCTGCGCCGGTCCGTGCTGCCGCAGTCGGCGGCACTGTCCTTCCCGTTCCCGGTGGAGGACGTCGTACGGATGGGGCGCGCACCCTGGGCGGGCACCGTGCACGAGGACCTGGACGATGCGGCGGTCGCGGAGGCGATGGCGGCCACCGAGGTCACCGAGTTCGGGCCGCGGCCCTTCTCCGCGCTGTCCGGCGGCGAGCGGGCCCGGGTCGCGCTGGCCCGGGTACTCGCGCAGCGCGCCCCCGTACTGCTGCTCGACGAGCCGACCGCGGCGCTCGACCTGCGGCACCAGGAACTGGTGCTGCGGATCTGCCGGGAGCGGGCGGCGGCCGGGGACGCGGTCGTGGTCGTGCTGCACGACCTCGGGCTCGCGGCGGCGTACGCGGACCGGGCGGCCGTGCTGCACGAGGGGCGGATCGCGGTGTGCGGGGCGCCTGCCGAGGTGTTCGGCGAGGAGTTGCTGAGCCGGGTGTACCGGCAGCCGGTGGAAGTGCTTCCGCATCCGCGCACCGGTGACCCCCTGGTGATCCCCAGGAGGGCCGCACCCCAGGAGATTTGACCGCTGCTTGACCCTACGGAGGGGCAGCCGTGGGACTCCCGTGACCGCCCCGTACTCCTGGGGCCCAGGTGAGATCTGAATCACTGCACGGGCGGTTATGTCCGGGGTAAGGCGCGCTTAACTTAGGTAAGCCTCAGTAGGCCTGCCGGTGTTGCCGGCGGGCCCCGCAGACCTTTCACCCCGCGTGGAGTCCCCTTATGCGTCCCGTTCCTTCGGTTCGTCCCGCCCGTCTGTCCGCTCTCACCGCCGTCGCCGCCGTGGCCGCTCTCGCCGCCGTGACCGGCTGCGCCCAGAAGGGTGGCGGCAGCGACGCCAAGAGCGACGGGGCGATCAGGGTGGTGGCCAAGGACGACTCCTGCGAGGTGTCGAAGAAGCAGTTCCCGGCGGGCAAGGTCGAGCTGGCCGTGGAGAACAAGGGCACCAAGGTCACCGAGGTGTACGTGCTCTTCCCGGACGGCCGCATCCTCACCGAGCGCGAGAACATCGGCCCGGGTACCAAGGCCGACCTCACCGCCGAGATCAAGGCCGGGTCGTACGAGATCGCCTGCAAGCCCGGTATGAAGGGCGACGGCATCCGCCAGCAGGTCACCGCCTCCGGTGGCAAGGCCGCGCAGCGCAGCCCGGAGAAGGACGCGGCCGTCGCCGCGTACCGCACCTACGTCACCCAGCAGGCCGAGGAGACGCTGCCCAAGGCGCAGGTCTTCGCGGACGCCGTGAAGGCGGGCGACCTTCAGGCCGCGAAGAAGGCGTACGCGCCGTCGCGGATCGGCTGGGAGCGCACCGAGCCGGTCGCCGAGTCGTTCGGCGACATCGACCCGATGGTCGACCTGCGCGAGGACGGCGTGGAGGAGTCCGGCAAGCCGTGGACCGGCTGGCACCGCCTGGAGAAGGCGCTGTGGCAGGACAAGAAGATCGGGGACGCGGAGAAGAAGCTCGCGGACACCCTGATGAAGGACCTCAACACCTGGGTGAAGAAGGTCGGCACCGCCGAGATCACCCCCTCCTCGATGGCCAACGGCGCCAAGGAACTCCTGGACGAGGTCGCCACCGGCAAGGTCACCGGTGAGGAGGAGCGCTACAGCCACACCGACCTGGTCGACTTCAAGGCCAATGTCGAGGGTGCGGAGAAGGCGTACACCCTGCTCAAGCCGGTCGCCTCGAAGAACGACCCGAAGCTGGCGGCCGAGCTGGACAAGCAGTTCGCGGCGCTGGACAAGCTGCTCGACAAGCACCGCCCGAACACCACGTCCTACGACTTCGTGTCGTACGACAAGGTCGGAAAGGACGACCGCAAGGCGCTCTCCGACGGGGTGAACGCGCTCGCCGAGCCGCTGTCGAAGCTCGCCGCCGCGGTCACCAAGTAGGCGTGCGTCCTCACGTGGAAGGAGGCGGACCCATGTCGGCACCAGGCACTCCCCCGGTGGGACCCGAGTCCCCGGCGGACACCAACTCCGCTGCGCCGTCCCGGCGTTCGGTGATCGGCTGGGGTGGCGCCGGGCTCGCGCTCGGCGCCGCCGCGGCCGGCGGTGCGGCCCTCGCGCTGAACCGGGACGAGGAGCCGCCGTCGGCGCCCGCCGCGTCCGACGGGGCGGCCGTCCCCTTCCACGGTGCGCATCAGGCCGGGATCGCCACCGCGGTCCCGGACCGGCTGCACTTCGCCGCGTTCGACGTGACGACCAGGGACCGGGCGGAGCTCATCCAGTTGCTGAAGGACTGGACGGCGGCGGCGGCCAGGATGACGGCCGGGCACGCGGTGGGCGAGGGTGCGTACGGCGGGCTGCCCGAGGCGCCGCCGGACGACACCGGGGAGGCGCTCGGCCTCAAGCCGTCCCGGCTCACGCTGACGATCGGCTTCGGGCCCTCGCTCTTCGACGGACGGTTCGCGCTGAAGGACAGGCGTCCGGCGGCCCTGGTGGACCTGCCGAGGTTCCCCGGCGACAACCTCGACAGGGCGCGCAGCGGCGGCGATCTGTGCGTCCAGGCGTGCGCGGACGACCCGCAGGTGGCGGTGCACGCGATCCGCAACCTCGCCAGGGTCGGCTTCGGCAAGGTCGCGGTGCGCTGGTCGCAGCTGGGCTTCGGCAAGACGTCGTCGACGACGCCGGACGCGCAGACCCCCCGTAACCTCTTCGGCTTCAAGGACGGCACCCGCAATGTCGCGGGTACCGACGCGGCCACCCTCGACAAGCACGTCTGGGCGTCCGCGAAGGACGGCAGTGCGTGGATGGCGGGCGGCTCGTACCTGGTCGCCCGGCGGATCCGGATGAACATCGAGACCTGGGACCGCACTCCGCTCCAGGAGCAGGAGGACATCTTCGGCCGCGACAAGGGCGAGGGCGCCGCGGTGGGCCGGCCGAAGGAGCACGACGAGCCCCGCCTCAAGGCGATGATGCCCACTTCGCACGTCAGGCTCGCCCACCCGGACACCAACGCCGGGGCGCGGATGCTGCGTCGCGGCTACTCCTTCACCGACGGCACGGACGGTCTGGGGCGGCTGGACGCCGGACTGTTCTTCCTGGCGTACCAGCGGGACGCGCGGGACGCGTTCATCCCCGTACAGCGGAATCTCGCGCGGTCCGACGCGCTGAACGAATACATCCAGCACGTGGGTTCGGCGCACTTCGCCGTCCCGCCGGGCGTCCGGGACAAGGACGACTGGTGGGGGCGGGCGCTGTTCTCGTAACGCCCCGTATCTCCTGGCGCTCCCTTCTCACAGCGCTCCGTTCTCGTGACCCTCATACGCACCTGACCCTCATACGCACCTGAAAGGGCGGGGACCGACATGTTCGCCAACTATCTGACCGGCCTGCGCGAAGGCCTCGAAGCCAGCCTGGTCGTCTGCATCCTGATCGCCTATCTGGTGAAGACCGGGCGGCGGGACGCACTGGCGCCGGTGTGGATCGGCATCGGGGTCGCGGTGCTGATCGCGCTCGGTTTCGGCGCCGCACTGACCTTCGGGTCACAGGAGTTGACCTTCGAGGCGCAGGAGGCGTTGGGGGGTTCGCTGTCGATCCTGGCGGTGTGCCTGGTGACCTGGATGGTCTTCTGGATGCGGCGTACCGCCCGCCATCTCAAGGCGGAACTGCACGGCAAGCTGGACGCGGCGCTGCGGATGGGAACGGGCGCGCTGGTGGCGACCGCGTTCCTGGCGGTGGGCCGCGAGGGGCTGGAGACGGCGCTCTTCGTGTGGGCCTCGGTACGGGCCTCGGGCGACGGTACGCACGCCCCGCTGACCGGGGTGATCCTCGGGCTGGCCACGGCGGTCGTGCTGGGGTGGCTGTTCTACCGGGGTGCGGTGCGCATCAACCTGGCGAAGTTCTTCACCTGGACCGGCGGGATGCTGCTGGTGGTGGCGGCCGGTGTACTGGCGTACGGCGTCCATGACTTGCAGGAGGCGCGCTTCCTGGGCGGGCTGGCGGACAAGGCGTTCGACATCAGTGAGCAGATCCCCCCGGACAGCTGGTACGGCACCCTGCTCAAGGGGGTGTTCAACTTCCAGAGCGACCCGACCGTCCTCCAGGTCACGGTGTGGGCGCTGTATCTGGTCCCGATGCTGGTGCTGTTCTTCGCCCCGGTAGGGTTCCGGTCGTCGGCGACGGTGACACAGAAGGCGACCCATGGGCAGGCTGAGGCTGAGCACACTCCCCAGGCGGCGGACAGCGGCGCTGGCCACGGCGGCGATCCTCGCCCTGACGGCGAGCGGCTGCGTGACGGTGCACGGCGAGCTGGCGATCGTCCCGGCGGCGACGAAGGCTGAGGCCGCCCGGGCCCTGAAGGACTTCACCCTCGCCTACAACAAGGCCGACAAGGCGTACGACCCGGCGCTCGCCGCGGGCCGGGTCACCGGCGCCCTGGGCGCCATCAACCAGGCCGGTCTCAAGGCCCGCAGGGCACAGAACCCCGGCGGCAATCCGGGGCACCAGGAACTCGCGCTCACCGACGCGCACTTCCTGATACCGCAGCAGAAGGGCTGGCCGCGCTGGTTCGTCGCGGACACCGACAGCAACCGGGACACCGACGGCGGACGCGCCGACACCCGCTGGCTGGTGGTGTTCGTACGGGGCGGCGCCGACCAGCTCTGGCAGGCCTCGCACCTGCTGACCCTGACGCCCGGCGAGGTGCCCGAATTCGCGGCCGACGGCGAGGGCTTCGCGAAGCCGGCCCCCCTGGACGGCGCGGGCCTGGTGGCCCCGCCCAAGGAGCTGGGCGGCGCCTACACCTCGTACCTGGAGAACAAGGGCCGCTCCGAGCAGCAGGTGACCTTCGCGCCGGGCCGGGACACCACCCTCTGGCTGGCTTCGCGGGTGCGGGCCTCGCAGCGGATCGGGCGGTCCATGCAGTATCTCGACCAGCCGCTGAACACCGGCACCTTCGCGCCCGTCGGTCTGATGACCAAGGACGGCGGCGCGTTCGTCTTCTTCGCCTCCCGGCACTTCGAGAAGCAGACCGCGGCGCGCGGGGTCGCGCTGCTCGACATCAACCCGGACGTCACCGCCCTGCTGACCGGCACCCCGAAGTCGACGCTGACCAAGGAGCGGGTGTCGAGTCAGGTGGCGCTGGTGCCGAAGAAGGGTGCGGCGAAGAGCGCGGTGGAGCTGGAGTCCAGGGTGCAGGGGCTGGTGGCGGCGACCGGGGCGTAAGGGCCCTGTCCCTGGCGGGGACCGGTACTTGCAGGGGTGCCGGGGCCTACCGGCCGACCGGCCAGGCCACCGCGTGCGGGTCGCTGTCGGCGTCGGTGTCCTCGTCGGCGTAGCGGGCGCAGGCGTCGGTGAGGGTTTCCAGCAGGGTCAGCGGGTCGGGGAGCTGGTGCTCCAGGCCGCGCACCCAGTGCACGTCCAGGTCACCGGGGAGACGTGCCGGGGGTACGAGGACGTAGCTGCCCCGGCAGTGCCAGCGCAGCCCCGGGTGCTCGTCCATGGTCTCCGGATGGCAGTCCAGCTCGCACGGCCACCACTCGTCCTCGTCCTCGGGGGTGCCCCGGGTCGCGGTGAAGAACAGCATCCGGGCGTCCGCCCCGGCGGCCCCCTCGGCGAACAGCGCCACCGGGCCGACCTCGATCCCGGCAGCGAGCAGCCGCTCCAACGCGCTGCGACCGGCCTCCAACGGAACGTCCAGGACGTCGTGGACCATGCCGGTCGCGGTGATGAAGTTGGCCTGCGGCTGGGTGTTCGCCCAGCGCTCCAGCTGGGCGCGGTCGGTGGTCGACTGGGTCTGCCAGGCGAAGGACACCGGATGCCGGGCGGGCGTCGGACAGCCGACGCGGTCGCAGGAACATCGATAGCCGGAGGGATACGCGGCCGGGGCGAGCGGCAGTCCCGCGTCGGCGGCGGCGCGCAGCAGCGTCAGACGGCCGGCACCCTCGTCGGGCACGGGCCTGCCCCCTGCACGGCGGCGCAACCACTGTGCGATGCGGCCCTTGGCCTCGAACGATCCGGACGATTTGCTCCCCGCGCCCATCTGGCTCCTCACCCTCAACCTCGGTCCCTGCGGACTTCTCCATGCTCGCACCATCCTGCGCCCCGGGTGGCCGGTGTCCGTATCCGGGTTTGGTGAGATACCTCGCTCGCAAGGGACCGGGTTGCGGGAATCAGCGAGGGGTGAGGCCGCCCAGGACGTAGTCCACGAGGCGGTCGGCGTAGTCGTGGGTGAGGGGTCCGGTGCGCATCATCCAGCGGCCGGAGAGGGGTCCGGTGAGCAGCTCCACCGCGATGTCCAGGTCCAGGTCGGTGCGCAGGTCGCCGTGGGCGCGGGCGGCGGCGAGCCGGTCGACGTAGAGCTGGAGGGAGGGGCGCAGCAGTTTCTCCACGTAGCGGGCGCAGAGCTCGGCGTCGACGATGCCTTCGGCGGCGAGGGCGCGGGTGGGGAGGTCGTACTTGGGATCGACGAGTTCGTCGACGGTCGCGCGCAGGACGAGGCGGAGGTCGGCGGCGAGGTCGCCGGTGTCGGGGATGGCGGCGCCGACCTCTCCGACGGCTTCGGCGGCCTGGTCGCCGAGGTCGACGAAGGCTTCCAGGAGGACGGCGGCCTTGGAGGGCCACCAGCGGTAGATGGTCTGTTTGCCGACGCCGGCGCGGGCGGCGATTCCCTCGATGGTGGTCCTGGGGTAGCCGAGTTCCGCGACGAGGGCGAGGGCGGCGTCGTAGATCGCACGGCGGGAGCGGTCGCTGCGGCGGGAGGAGTCGGGGGGCTTGGTCTCTGGCATGGGGGCAATCTAGCAGGGGCGAGACGGGGCGTCTCGCGGGGTGGCTGTTGGCCGTTGGCATTCCGCCGTCGCGCGGCCGGGAGGGGGGTTGCCCCGGTTCGGGGGTGGGGAACCACCCTTTCGGTGCACAGCGGAAGGGGGGTGCAGGTCGGACCATGGGCAGTGGCAGGCCGATGTACCCGGAGTCCTGCCGCTCTCTTCGAAGGAGCCCTCATTGAACCGACCCCTTCGTGACACGGCGCCCCGTCGCTACCTGATGTGCCCCCCGGAGCACTTCAGGGTCACGTACTCCATCAACCCCTGGATGGACCCCGCCAAGCCGGTCGAGCTGCCGCTGGCACTCGCGCAGTGGGAAGACCTGCGTGACCGGTACCTCTCCCTCGGCCACACCGTCGAACTCCTCGACCCCCGCCCCGGCCTCCCCGACATGGTCTTCGCCGCGAACGGCGCCACCGTCGTCGACGGCCGGGTCCTGGGCGCCCGGTTCGCCTACGCCGAGCGCACCCCGGAGGCCGAGGCGCACCGCGAGTGGTTCGCCGCCCACGGTTTCACCGACATCCGCGAGCCGGAACACATCAACGAGGGCGAGGGCGACTTCGCGGTCACCGCCTCGTGGGTGCTGGCCGGGCGCGGCTTCCGCTCGACGTCCGCCGCGCACGACGAGGCGCAGGAGTTCTTCGGGCGTCCGGTGATCGGCCTGGATCTGGTCGACCCCCGCTACTACCACCTGGACACCGCGCTCGCCGTCCTCGACGACCGCACGGACGAGGTCATGTACTACCCGGGCGCCTTCTCCCCCGGCAGCCGCGCGGTCCTCGCCCGTCTCTTCCCCGACGCGTTGATCGCCGGGGAGGAGGACGCCGCGGCCCTCGGTCTCAACGCGGTGAGCGACGGCCGGCACGTCCTGCTGCCCCACGCGGCGGTCGGTCTCTACGACCCGCTGCGCGCCCGGGGGTTCGAGCCGATCGGCATGGATCTGGGTGAACTGCTGAAGGGCGGCGGCAGCGTGAAGTGCTGCACCCAGGAGCTCCGCCCCTAGTCGGCCGAGTCCTCTGACGGGGGCGGCCACTCGTCGCCCCAGTCGGTGTCCCTGGCCGACCGGTACAGGTCACCGTGCCGCTTCTTCGACACGTTCTCCCCGGCCTGCTCACCGTCCGCCCGGCACAGCTCCAGCATCACCAGTCCCTTGCGGATCTGCGGCTTGCGTACGACGCGGGCCGCGACGGGAGCCGCGCCCACGCCCGGCTCCCGCACCGCCACCACATACGCGAACTTCTCGTCCTCGTACGGCAGCGAACCGCCCTTCACCTTCCGGTGCAGGGAGGAGCGGCTGACCCGGGCCGAGAAGTGGCACCAGTCCGTCCCGGCGGGGTCCAGCGGGCAGGCGGCGCTGTGCGGGCAGGGCGCGGCGATCGCGAACCCGGCGTCGATCAGCTTGGTCCGGGCGGCGAGGACGCGGCGGTAGCCGTCCGGGGTGCCGGGCTCGACGATCACGACGGCGCCGGTGGCGGCACGGGCGGCCGCCTCGACCAGGGTGTCCCGGTCGGCCTCGGTCAGCTCTTTCAGGACGTACGAGACGGTGACCAGATCGGTGCTCGGGAGGGTGAGCGCCGCTCCGATACGGGCGCGCTGCCACACCACGTCCCGCAGCGCCGGCACCCCCGACGCCTCCGCGAGTTCCCGCCCCAGCTCCAGCGCGGGCTCCGCCCAGTCCAGGACGGTGGTCCGCTGCGTCCCCCACGCCTCGCAGACCGCCCAGCTCGCGGCGCCGGTGCCGCCCCCGATGTCGGTGTGCGTCCCGGGCGCCCAGTGCGGTGCCGCCTCCCGCAGTGCCCCGAGCGCGGACCTTACGGCCTCGAAGGTCGCGGGCATCCGGTACGCCGCGTAGGCGGCCACGTCGGAGCGGTCGCGCAGCACCGGGGCGTCGGTCGGGGTGGTCCCCCGGTAATTGGCGATCAGCCGGTCGACGGCCTGCGTCGCCTGCTTGGGCGGCAGCCCGGCGAGCAGCCCGGCGAGGGCGCCGCGCAGCACGTCCGAGCCGGCGGCGGAGGCCGCCGCTGAGGTGGGGAGGGTGGGGTTCACCGAAAAAGTGTATGGGGCAAAAAGGTGCGTCCGTGAACTGCTGCGCATCAAGAGGCAGTTGCATACGCTGACAGAGGTTGACCGTTTCTGGGGGCTGTACGTCGGGGGTAGATCGTGGGACAGCGGGTCATGCGCATGGCGCTGGTGGCAGGGGTGGCCGTACTGGCTCTGCTCCTCCTCCTCGCCACCTGCGGCGGGGGCAAGGACGACGAGCCGGACGCGGGCAAGGACGGGAAGGACGCCAAGAAGCCGACGAAGGCCGGCAGCCCGGCGCCGTCCGCGGTGCCCCGGCTGCCCGCCCCGGCCGCGTACGACACGGCCAGGGGCTGGCGGATCGTCGGCGGCTCCACCGAGTACGCACTGTCGCAGGAGCCCGCGCTGGTCGGGCATGTGGAACGCGGCACCACCGGTTCCTTCGTGCTGCGCACCTATGACGTGAAGACCGGGAAGCGGGCCTGGTCGGGCACCCCATGGCGGTCGCTGTCGGACCCGGCGTACTTCCCCGGACTGCTCTCCCTCACCAAGGGCGACCGCCACTACTTCGTCACCTGGTCGTACGGCAAGGTCGGCGGCGCGGACTCGCTGTCGACCGGCGATTCGGTGCTCGCCCTGGACGTGTACGACGCCAGGGACGGCAACCAGAAGCACTACGAGCTGCCCTGGCAGGGCGTTCCGGTGGTCTCCACCACCGGACCCGCGATCCTGGTCACCAATGGCGCGGCGACGGCCGCCGTGGTGGACCCGGAGACCGGGCGCGTCACCCCGTACGCCGCGAACCCGAAGTCCCTGGGGATGCCCAAGGGCTGCAAGAACTGCGGGGCCCGTACCGAGGTGCGGGCTCTGACCGCCAAGGGGCTGCTGGTGAGCGGGCGCAGCGAGTTCTGGGTGAAGGGCGGCTGGTACAGCAGGGCGGTCGCGCCCAAGGGCTTGGACCCGGCGTCCGGGGTGCCCACCTCGGTGACCTCGGCCGGGCAGATCCTCGCCAAGTGGCAGAAGAAGAAGCCGGACAACTGGGAGCGCTGGGCGGTGCACGACGCGAACACCGGCAAGGTGCTCGCCTCGGTCGACTGCCCCAGGCCGGCCATAGAGCCCGGCGAGTACCCGCAGGCGGTGACCGCCCCGGGCGGCCACTACCTGGTCGCCGGGAATCTCGCCTTCGACCTGCGCTCCCCCGCCCCCAAGGGCGCCAAGACCGGCCACTGCCTCCAGGGCAGGGGCGGCGCCAAGCCGGTCACCCTCACCTCGGTCACCGACGACGGCATCGCCTACGGCACCACCAGCACCACGTCGGCGGGCGGCACCCCGGTCGAGGTCCCGCTCTCCACGGTCGTGCCTGCCGCGCTGACCGACGGTGCGGTGGTGCCGGAGCGGGAGCTGGCGGGCACCGGACTGTTCCGCTGGACGGACCGCAGGGACCGGTCGCAGCTGATCGGCTATCCGCGCAGGTGAGTCGGGGCGGGGCGGGCCGGGCGGCCGCTTCGGGGACGTATCTGCCGGATCTCTGGCGCCGGGACGTGAACTCGGCCAGTCTGAGCGGATGTTGCTGCCGAGTGCACACGCGCAGACCGAGCTGATCGAGGTCGTCCGGATCACCCCGGACGTGAACGACCCGCTGCCGAAAACCATGACGGGCGAAGAGCTGGCGATCTGGGACGCCGAGGAGGCCCGGGAGGCGTTGGCCCTGGTCAAGGAGTTGCCGGGCAGCCAGCCCGGGCCGACGTTCGTGCCGGGCTGGGGGCTGCGGGTGCACGGCGCGCGGGGCGTGCTCTTCGAGATCGCCTTCAGTTACGACTGCCACGCGGCCCGCGTCTGGGGTCCCGGGATGCCGCACAAGCAGGAGGGCATCTACAGCTTCGACCCGGACAGTGCTCCGGCCGTCGAACTGCTGCGCCGGTTCCGGGAGAGTGCGTAGCCAGGCAGGAGAGCGCGCCGGCAGCCGACGGCTTCGGGGCGATGACGTCGGTGGGGCCCGTCCGCGACCGTGCGGACGGGCCCCCACCGACGTCACTCCTCGCCGTGCTCCTACGCGTCCGAAGTCCGCTGCCACGGCCTGCACAGCGCCACGAAGCAGACGATTGCCAGCACCGAGCAGACCAGCTGCACCACGGCCATCGGGACCGCCGTGGCCTCGCCCGCGATGCCGACCAGCGGGGAGGCGACCGCGCCGACCAGGAACGAGGACGTGCCGAGCAGCGCGGAGGCGGAACCGGCCGCGTGCGGGGTGCGCATCAGGGCCTGGGTGTTGGTGCTCGGCATGATCAGGCCCATCGCCGACATCAGCACGAAGAGTCCGGCCGCGACCGGCCACAGCCCCACCTTGCCGAAGACCCCGCCGGTCATCAGCAGCAGCGCGGTGGCGGCCAGCGTGATGACGGCCAGGCCGAAGGCGAGCACCTTGTCGAGGCGGACCCGGCCGACCAGGACCTTGCCGTTGATCTGACCGACGGCGATCAGTCCGATCGAGTTCACGCCGAAGAGCAGGCTGAAGGTCTGCGGGGAGGCGCCGTAGATCTCCTGGACGACGAAGGGGGAGGCGGAGATGTAGGCGAAGAGCACGGCGAAGGCGAGGCCGCCGGTGAGCATGTACCCGGTGAAGACGCGGTCGGCGAGCAGGCCCCTCATGGTGCGCAGGGCCTGGCCCACGCCGCCGGTGTGGCGGCGGCTCTCGGGCAGCGTCTCGTGCAGCCACTTGAAGACCACCAGGGTCAGGATCACGCCGATGACGGTCAGCACGTAGAAGACGCCGCGCCAGTCGGTGACGCGCAGCACCTGGCCGCCGATGACGGGAGCGATGACCGGGGCCACCCCGGAGATCAGCATCAGGGTGGCGAAGAACCTCGCCATTTCCACGCCGTCGTACAGGTCGCGTACCACCGCCCGCGCGATGACGATGCCGGCCGCGCCCGCCAGGCCCTGGAGCAGGCGGAAGGCGATGAGGAGTTCGGCGTTCGGGGCCAGCGCACAGATGGCCGTGGCCAGCACGTAGATGACCATGCCGACGAGCAGCGGGCGGCGGCGCCCCATCTTGTCGCTGAGCGGTCCGACCACCAGCTGGCCGAGCGCCATGCCGGCCAGGCAGGCGGTCAGGGTGAGCTGGACGGTCGCGGCCGGGGAGTTCAGCGCCTCGGTGACCTCCGGGAGGGCCGGGAGGTACATGTCCATGGAGAGCGGCGGGAGGGCGGTCAGGCCACCGAGGACCAGGGTGACCAGGAGGCCGGTGCGGCGGGCGGCGGCCTTGCCGGCCGTCACGGGCCCGGCTTCCGGAGAGAGGGCCTGGGCGGGTACGGCGGACACGGTTCCGGCCGTGGCGGCGGTCGCGGACTCCGCCGCCGCCATGGCCTCCGCGCCCGCCGCGGGTATGTGGTCCTGCCCTGTGGACCCTGCTGACTTCTGGCCGCTCTCCGGCATCATCGCTCCCATTTCGTTGAATACCGACCTATGTTCTCAGCTCTTCCGGCGCGATCGGACCGATCGGACCGATCGCGCGGACGGGCTCGGAAACGGGCGGGAGCGGTAAGTGTGCCTTACACCGGCTTCAGTCCGGGGTTTCCGGCCTCGGTGACGAACGAGGCGACCGTGGCCACCGGCGCCCCCGGTGTGCTGACGGCCGCCACCGCCCGGAAGTCCGCCCGCGCCTGTTCGGCGGTGAGGGTGACCCGGGTGTAGCCGCGCCGCCCGTGGTAGTGCTTCAGGTGCGGGTTGGCACCGGTGAGGGCGGCCCAGTTGGCGGGCTTGTCCGCGCCGTCCTTGCCGCTGGACACGGAGGTGGTGACGATCTCGGTGCCGACGGTCCGCGAGGTGGGGTCGCGGAAGTCCTTCTTGATGTCGAGCCCGTAGGAGACGTGCACGTCCCCGGTCAGCACCAGCAGGTTCTGCACGCCCGCCGACTCGGCGCCGGCCAGGATCCGGGCCCGGGAGGCCGGGTAGCCGTCCCAGGAGTCCATGCTGAGCTTGAAGTCGGGGGTGGCCCTGTCGCGCCGCTCGGCGAAGGTGACCTGCTGCGGGAGCACGTTCCACACGGGCCGCGCCCCACGCCGCCAGCCGTCGATGAGCCACCGCTCCTGGGTGGCCCCGGTCATGGTCCGCGCCGGGTCCTCGGACTCCGGTCCCGGCACCTGCCAGCCGTCCCCGTACGCCTGGTCGGACCGGTACTGCCGGGTGTCCAGGATGTCGAACTGGGCGAGCCGGCCGAACCGCAGCCGCCGGTAGAGCCGCATGTCGGGTCCGTCGGGCCGCTGCGGGGCGCGCAGCGGCTGGTTCTCCCAGTACGCCCGGTAGGCGGCGGCCCGGCGCAGCAGGAACTCCTCCGGCGGTACGTCGTTCTCCGGCGTCCCGCCCGCGTAGTTGTTCTCGGTCTCGTGGTCGTCCCAGGTGACGACGAAGGGGTGGGCGGCGTGGGCGGCACGCAGGTCGGGGTCGGACTTGTAGAGGGCGTAGCGCAGCCGGTAGTCCTCCAGGGTCACGGTCTCCCGGTTGAAGTGCGCGGGAAGGCGGCGGTCGGTGTACTTGCGCTCGCCGCCGGTGGCGTTGACCGCGTACTCGTAGAGGTAGTCGCCGAGGTGCAGGACGGCGTCGAGGTCCTCGCCCGCCAGGTGCTGGTACGCGGTGAAGTAGCCGTCGTGGTACGCCTGGCAGGACACCACGCCGAGCCGCAGTTCGGCGGTGCGCGCACCGGGTGCGGGGGCGGTCCGGGTCCGCCCGGTGGGGCTGATCCAGCTCCCGGCCCGGAAGCGGTAGTGGAGGACCCGGTCGCTTCCCAGCCCGTCCACCTCCACATGGACGCTGTGGTGGAACTCCGGGTGCGCGGTGACGCTCCCGCGCCGCACCACCCGGCGGAAGCGCTCGTCGTGCGCGATCTCCCACTCCACCCGGATGCGGCTCTTGGGCAGTCCGCTGTCCGCTTCGTACGGTCTGGGGGCCAGCCGGGTCCAGAGCAGCACGGAACTCGGGGCGGGGTCTCCGGAGGCCACCCCGAGCGTGAAGGGGTTCTCCTTGATGCGTCGGGCGTCGAAGTCGCCGGCGGCCGGTGCCGCGTGGGCCTGCCCGGGAAGGTTGGTGGCGAAGGCGAGGGCAGCGGCGGCGCCGGTGACGGTCAGGAAGCGGCGGCGGTTGTGCGTGAAGTGCCGTGCGGCTGCGCGGAGTTCGGGGGCGTGCTGGGGTGCTCGGGTGGCTGTCATGCGCGCAGTCCAGCGGGCGGGAACATCACCCCGTTGTCGCGTACACGTCCACCACATGACGGACAGGTGATCTCCTGCCCGGTTTCCCTGACTACCCTCCCCCTCCATGGACACTCAAGCGCAGATCGCGGTGGTGACGGGAGCGGGCTCCGGTATCGGCCGGGCGGTGGCGGTGGAACTCGCCGCCGCCGGCTGGACGGTCGCCCTGGCGGGCCGCCGTGCGGAGCCCCTGGAGGAGACGGCGAAGCTGGCGGAGGCGGCGGGCGGGGCGGCTCTCGCGGTCGTGACCGACGTGTCCTCACCCACCGAGGTGGACGCCCTCTTCGCCACGGTCCGTGACACCTACGGCCGTCTCGATTTGCTCTTCAACAACGCGGGCACCTTCGGCCCCGGCGGCGTCCCCACCGATGAACTCGGTTACGCCGACTGGCAGTCGGTGGTCCAGGTCAACGTCACCGGCGCGTTCCTCTGCGCCCAGGGCGCCTACCGTCTGATGAAGTCACAGTCCCCCCGGGGCGGCCGCATCATCAACAACGGCTCGATCTCCGCCCACGCCCCCCGCCCGCACTCCGTCGCCTACACCACCACCAAGCACGCCATGACCGGCCTCACCAAGTCCCTCTCGCTGGACGGCCGCCCGTACGGCATCGCCGTCGGCCAGATCGACATCGGCAACGCGGCCACCGACATGACCCACCGCATGCAGACCGGCATCCTCCAGGCCAACGGTGAACTCGCGGTGGAACCGGTGATGGACGTGACGGAAGTCGCCCGCACGGTCCACCACATGGCCGCCCTGCCCCTGGCAGCCAACATCCCGTTCGCCACGGTGATGGCCACGACCATGCCCTATCTCGGCCGGGGCTGACGGGCACCGGGGGCGGCGGCTGTCACCCTGCTTCCCGGAGCGGTGACGCCGCCGTCCCACCACCGGGGAATGCCTGACCGGTCCGGTCGGTTGAGCGCAGCATGACTGCCGATGACGCCCGCCCCACGCTGCCCCAGCAAGTGCTTCACTACACCGCCTTCTCGGCCGAGCCCTCCGGCGGCAACCCCGCCGGGGTGGTGCTGGACGCGTCCGCACTCGGCGATGAGGAGATGCTCGCCATCGCCGCCCGGCTCGGCTACAGCGAGACCGCGTTCCTCACCGCCGGTGCCACGCCCTCCACCTACCGCGTCCGCTACTTCAGCCCGCAGGCCGAAGTCTCCTTCTGCGGTCATGCCACCGTCGCGACGGCCGTCGCTCTGGGCGAGCGCCTCGGCCCGGTCGACCTGACCCTCGAAACGAACGCCGGTCCGGTGCCCATCACCGTCGCCCCCTCCCCCGACGGCACCCTCCTCGCCACCCTCACCAGCGTCGAACCGCACACCGAGGACGCCGACCCCAAGGACGTCACGGAGGCCCTCGCCGCTCTCGGCTGGGCGGCCACCGACCTCGACCCGGCCATCCCGCCGCGTATCGGCTACGCCGGGGCCCGCCACCTCGTCCTCGCGGCGGCCACCCGTCCCCGCCTCGCGGACCTCGACTACGACTTCGTACGGCTGCGCACCCTGATGGAGCGCCTGGACCTGACCACCGTGCAGCTCGTCCACCGGGTCTCGGACACCGTCTTCGACGTCCGCGACCCCTTCCCGGTCGGCGGCGTGGTGGAGGACCCGGCCACCGGCGCCGCTGCCGCCGCCTTCGGCGCGTACGCCCGCGAACTCGGCCTCGTCCCCGCGGAGTCGGTCCTCACCCTCCACCAGGGTCAGGACATGGGCCGCCCCGGCACCCTCACGGTGACCCTCCACGAGGGCGACCCGAGGATCCGCGTCTCGGGCACGGCGGTACGCATCCCCACCGCCTGACCGCGCCGCCCGGCGGCCGCCGCCCCTACCTCCCCGCGTCCGGGGACACGTGCGCGAACCACCCCTGCGACTCCTCCCTCCCCAGCACCCGCTCCAGCACCAGGTCACCGGACATGCCGGGGAAGTACCGGCCCGCGGGCCAGCTGCGGGTGTACGGCTCGGGATCGAGGGCCAGGACGCGGGTGCCGCGCACCGGGGGGATGTCGGCGGGGTCGCCCTCGTTCCAGATCCAGGCGCCGTCGGCGCCGAGAAGGTTGAACGAGCCCTGGGTGAGGACCTGGCCCTCGGCGTCCCGGCAGACGGCCACCGCGTCGGGGGACGGGGGCCGGCCCGGGAGGTGGCCGCCGCCGACGAGCGCGTCGGCGAGGAGGGTGTGGAGCTGGAAGTTGTCGCCGATGCCGCCGATGCGGACCAGGAAGCCCGCCCCGGTCTCCCGGTGGAGGACCACCAGGGGTTCCGCGTCGAGCACCCGCAGGGCGTGGCGCAGGCCCTTGAGCGACGGTCCCCCGTTTTCTCCTCGCAGGCCCACTCGACGCGGGCCAGCAGGGCGAGCAACTCCCGCCGGTAGGTGAGCTGTTGGCGACCTGATTCCTCGTTGAGGAGGGCGAAGGCAGCCATCTGCCACTGCGGGAGCGTCCACCAGGCGAGGGCGGGTACGAATCCGGTGCGCTCCACCACGTCGTCGCCGGGGCCCTGCCCGTGCCGCTCCGGGTCCGGGAACGCGCCGCCACCGCTCTCCTCCCACCGCGCGCAGAACTCGGCGAGGTCCTCGAAGGTGTCCCGCAGCGCCGCCGACACCCCGGGCGCGCACAGCCCCGGGTCCGCCCCGCGCTCCACGCACGCGCCGACGATCACCGCGATCACCGCGCGGATGCCGTCGGGCACGGAGGTCAGCAGCGCGGCCGGACGAGGACCGCACTCCCGCACCTCCTCGGTCCCCCCGCCCCGAAGCCCTGCCGTATCGCGTCGAAGGCGCCCCCGGTCCGCTCCGCGTCGCGCGCGGCCACCGCCGCCTCGAACTCCGCTACCGCACGGGCCAGTTCCCCGCCCGAACCACCCGAACCACTTGATCCAAAAGTCATCCGCGCACCCTATCGGCGGGGCGGCAGCCCTCGGAGAGCGGGCAGGGAGGAGGGGGAGGGCGGAGGCGGGAGGGGGCGGGCTCGCCACCACTACGCGGCGGTGGGCTCCCCATCTTCGAACACCTCGTCCGGGATCTCAACCTTGTCCGTCTCCTCGAAGAACACGGCTTGGAGTGCCTTCCGGTCACGGGACGCCGCCCCCTTCACCTGATGGCGGTAGACATCGCGAAGTTCGTCCGGCGAGGCGTGTCCCGTGTAGAGCTGCACCGTCGACTCTGCAACACCTTGATCGAGGGCGTGTGAGGCGAACGAGTGGCGCAAGTTCGAACGCCGGGAGGGCGGCGAGGTCCTCTCCCGCCCGCACAACGCTGCGGAGAACGAGCGGGCAGACGCAGAAGCGAACCGTACCGTCCTGGTAACGCAGCTTCTTGCCGCCTCGATCAGCGGCAGCTCCTCCATGGAGGACAACGACGCCTTCCTCGCACTGGCTGCTAACTCGGAGCCTGAAGTGCTGTCACAGGTGCTGGCGTTGACGCGTCAGAGCACACACCAGCAGCGCGAGATCGCCACCCTTGCGCGCCTGGTGCTCGGGCGCCTGGAGTCCACGGGTAGCGCGATCTTCTAGTGGAAGTGTGGCCTCCACGCACAAGAAACCCCCGGCCAAACGCCGGGGGTTTCTTCTCGTTTCACTTCACCGAAGCTATGAAGGCACTCCACGCTTCAGTGGTGGACGTGACCACGGGAAGCTGCCTGTCCTTCGTGTCGCGGATCAGGACGAGGTTGGGGATATTGTCCGCGACCTCGACGCAGTTGTCAGTCTTCGTGTAGGTGCTTGTGTGCCAGTTCAAGGGTTCGCTCATGGTGTCTCCCTGGTCAGTGGCGGTCATATTGGTCGTAGTGCCGGAGAGCACCACGGATCAGCTCCTTGGCGCTGTCGCCGTAGACGGCCGATCGCTTTAGGGTCTCGAACACCTTCACGTACGCCTCTATCTCCGAGGGCTTCGAGACGGAGAGCTCTGCCGAGAAGGTCTCCACAAGGACGAGCCTGTCGTCGAACATGCTGAACGAGTTGCCGGGCCAGATCCACATGGGGGCTGAACGGGGAATGAACCCGACGCTCAGCCTCGGGAGTCGCATGATGTGCAGGAGCCATTCAAGCTGCTCCAGCATCACCTGTCGGCCACCGAAGTTCGTATACAGGGCTTGTTCTCCCAAGATCACGTGGAAGGCCCTGTTGCCCTTGTACAGGTATTGCTGTCGCTCCAGCCGCTTGGCTGTGGCCGCCTCAACATCGTCCGGGATCTCGTAGAAGTCGACCACCTGCCTGAAGGTAGCCTCGGCGTACCCCTCGTTCTGGAGGGCTCCCCACACCACGGTTGGGTGCCAGATCCGAAAGAGTTTGGTTCGCTCGTAGACCGGCAGAGCCTTCTGCTGTCTCGCCGTGGCGCCCTCGCCCAGGTGCCTCCTCCACTCCATCCAAAGCTCGTCGATGTGGCGGAGTGCGCCGATCAGGTCTTCAAATTGATCGGCCTGCCCCGTTGTCTCGCACCAGACACGAAGGTCATCGTCGCTGGGCTTCTGCCTTCCGTGCTCTATCCGGCTGACCTTGGATTCGTGCCAGCCCGTCACGGCCGCGAAAGCGCGACCGCTGCTGAATCCCGCGTCCTTCCGGAATCCACGCAGCCGCGCTCCCAGCGCCTCTCTCTGGCCTTGTGCCTCTGTGCTCACGAGTCGGTCAGGGCTTGTACTCAGCGTGCGGTGTAGCGAGCCCCCACAGGAGGCCCCTGATCCGCACGCACTCGGCTACGACCTTCGGATCCTCGATCAACTCCGACCCGAGCACACGGCCGTCATTGTCGAAGTGGCCAACTGCCACAAGTCGAGAGTCGATCAGCCACCAGTCGTTCCCGCCCGCCGGGAAGGAGATCTCCTCGGGGAGCTTGTGGCGCGGCAGCCAGCGGATGGATTCGCCTGCCTCCAGATTCACCGGTGTCGTCTCGTACTCCCAACGCACGTAGTCCGAGTGCGGTTCGGTCACGACCCTCACCCTGCGCCAGGCCCCTCCCGATGCGGTGGTCCGCCGTACGAGGTTCACCCAGTAGTCCATGAACGACGGGTCATTGGGCTCGCCCCGCAACCAACTCTGGAACGGTCCATCCTCCTCGGGCACGGAGTAGTCGTCCCTGAGCTCCAGATGGAAGGCTTCCTGCTCGAAGCTCTCAAAGAGCTGGTTGCGCTCGGCGCTTGAGATCAACTCCACGCGGATCCTCCAGAAGTGCAGTGATGGCGGTCTTGGGGACCTCGACCACAGTTTCGTAGTCAGGGACATCCATCGTCGAAAGGGCCTCGGGGTCGGTGACCTCCAGGCCCTGGACGACGAACGTCCCTCCGGGCGTGAGGACCATGATCGGGTCCTCGATGCGCCGGATGTCCCCGGAAGGGAGTCCGTCCTTGGTCAGGTGGTCGAACAGTTCGGTCGGGACCTCTACGGCCGTCTGTCCCTCGCTGAGGTCGAGCTGCATCAGCAGGTCGTTCGCGAAGATCTTCCAGCCCTGGACCAAGTAGGTGTCCCGGTCCGTGGAGTAGAGGGTCGGGCATTCCCCGACGTTGGAGTTCTTACCAAGGAACCGTAGCTTCATGGTCGTTCCCCTGTCCTCGTCCTTGCGCAAGTTTGCGCGTTGAACCGATGGTCGGCTGAGCATTCGAGCCCGTCAAACGGATCGCTGCAAACTGCTGCAAGTTTCTTGGGAGTTGAGAGCTTCCAGTCCTACGTTCGTTGCGACAGCGCGAGCGACGAGGGAACGAGGCGAAGCCATGGCTGACTCCGAAGCGATACCTGCACAGAGGCTCGGCGCGAAGCCGATGCAGTCGGCTCGCGTCATCGCCGAGAACGCTGTCCCTGAGATCAACGAAGCGTTCCGACTGATGGGTATTCCGGCCGCCTGCTACGCGGCCGGCATGGCCTTCCCGGAAGACGAGCCGGCCGTCCAGCGCATCGAGGGGCTTGTCCACATCGCGATGCACTCCTCCGAGGCGTACGAACTTGCCCGCTGGGTTCGCTCCCACGCCACCCATGAGGAGGCCACGGCTCTCCTCGCCACCCAGGAGAAGGAGCAGGCATGAGGCCGTTAGGCACGACCGAAGAGTTCCTTCCCCCTGCACAGGTGCGCGTTGGGGACCTGTTCGAGTTCTCCGGGGTCTACTACCCCGTGGCGGACATGCGGGCCGTACACGGTGGGCGTGCGCTCCACTTCGAGGACAGGCCCCCGTACACCATGACTCAGCCGGAGATCCTCTTCCGGCCGATGCCCCGCTCCCAGGCTCACGCTGAGCCCATCCGGCGATGAAGTTCCTGATCCGGCTTGGCCGCCTGATCGGTCGTGCCGCCGGGCCGCTGCTGGCATTCACCATCATCGGTTCCTGCGTGGCCGTCGTCTGGGCCGTGTCGAGTCTGGCCTAAAGGCTCCCCACCCCGAGTCGAGTTCGGGGTGGGGATGAAAACGGCCCGAGGACCGCTTCCTCGAAGACAGTACGTCCACTGGAGTGATCATGGGCAACCTGTACGAACAGCCCCTCGATGGGGCCAAGTTCACCACCTGCGGGGGCAACCTCGGCGGCGAGCACGAGACCTGTGCCGCGCTGGCCAAGATCCCTGGCACCACTGGGTTCGTCATCCAGGACACGAAGACCGAGGGCAAGGGGCGCGAGCTGCGTTTCACCCAGAGCGAGATGGACGCGCTCGTGTCGTCCTACGAGGCCGTAAAGGCTGAGGTCTAGCCGCTAGGCACCTCCCAACCAGCACTGCGAGCCGTCCCGCCTTCGAGCGGGACGGCTTGTCCCTGACCCCGAAAAGGCATCATGACCTGGCAAGGCCACTGGCACGGATTCGGCCCTTGGGTTGGCGCTCCCGCTGAGTACGCGAAGGAGGGTAGCCGTCGACCTGTGCACGAGGTCCCTCCCCCGATCCCCGAAGAGGGAGACAAGAAGGGGCGGCAGGTTTTTGATCGCTGGCACGAGGTGAAGCGGGAGTTCCCCACCACCGACCTGCCACCGATCCAAACGGGCCACTGGCTGATCCGTAGGAATAGGGCATCCCCGGAACGGACCTGGGTCGTCGTCGAGGGTGCCGTGGCATGGCTAACCGAGGCGTACAAGGCAACGCCTCCGTTCTCCCGCACGGACGGCAAGCAGGCGTACGTGTCCCTGGAGGAGCACCAGGCACAAGCGCTGGAACGACTCCCCCTCGGCACAGACGTGCTCTGGGTTCACTACACCCAGGCGAAACACCTGTTCTCGGCGGCTGTCGTCTGCTGCCCGAATCACTTCTTCCCCGAGATCCCCTGCCCCCTCCCACCATCGTGAGGAGTCACCCATGTCTCTGAGCCTCCTTCTCCCCGAGAAGGCCGTATCTGCCTTACTCGAAGGCCCTTGGCCCGAGGCGCCCAGCGTGCACGAACGTGGCAGCGCGGGCCTTGACCGCATCTGCACGCCGGAGTTCTTCGACGACTGGGTATTCACCGGTTGCGTGCCGGCGGATGAGATCGCAGTCGTGAAGGCTCCCAGCCCCTCCCTGAACCCTGCCGCGATCAAGACCAACGGTCGAACCGACGGCGCGAAGCTCAGGCGTCTCTACGAGCAGGGATTCACGGTCCGCCTGGGGAACTTGCAGCGCGTTGTCCCGGAGCTGCACGCCATCTCTCGGGAGATCCAGGTCGAGACGGGCTACTCGAACTACGTGCACGCGTTCCTGACCCCGGCAAGCAGCCAGGGACTGCGGCACCACTGGGACCAACAGGTAGCGATCATCGCGCAGATGTCAGGGGTAAAGCGCTGGCAGTTGTGGAAGCCGGTCGTTGAGGCTCCTATGCGGCATTTCAACGAGTCGACGCGCGTATGGGACGAAGGTTGGCGCGAGCGCTGGGTCGAATTGGGCCCGGACCTGGAAGTCGAACTGCTGCCAGGGCAGTCCCTCATCGTGCCTCGCGGCTGGGTCCACAACCCCCTCACGCCGGACGCCACGGAAGGAAGCTGTCACCTGACCTTCGCGCTTCGCGAGCGAACTCCGTACTGGCTGGCTGAGAGGCTGCTCGAAGAGCTCCTGGGACGTCCCGAGTTCCGTAGGGTCCTCCTCCCGGAATCCGTGATCGGCGGAGGGCTGGCCGGGAGTCTGCATGAGGTCAGGCGGATGCTTGCAGACGCGTTCAGCGAGAAGGCAGACGTCGAGGGCATTGCGAACAAGATCAGGGACGCTGCACGGAGCGAGCTGGAGTACACGACCTGACCGCGGCGGCCTCTGGAGTCTGGGCTCCTGGGGGAACCCGCCCGGTCAGAGTTGCGGGGGTGCTTCCCGCCCTGCCCAGGCGTCGTCGGCGCTGGCGTAGCGCGGAAAGTCCTTCGCCGCACCGAGAAGAGCCAGGAGTCGCCCGATGAAGGGCTGGTCGTAGACCAGGCGCAGGCCGTGGCCGGCCTGTTCGCAGTGTTCCTGGGCGGTGCTCAGTTCGTGCAGGACGGCGGAGTCCATGAAGGTGACCGGCCGCAGGTCGACGATGAGCCAGGTGTCCCGGGTCTGCTCGGTGGTTCCGCGCAGCAGTACGGTGAGTTCGTTGAGGTGGGCGATGTCGAGCTCTCCGCTCAGCTGCACGATGCGGCAGGCGGTCCTGGGAACGGGCCATGAGTGATCGTCGATGAGTTGCCTCTCCTTCGCGTGGCACCAGGCACGCGCCACGCGAAGAAGGCAAGAAACCGCACGTCGGGTGCCATGGCGGAGGCCGCCGCATTCGAGGCGGCGGCCTCGTGCCCTGTGCGGCGCGGTCCCCCCTGGGGCGCCGCGGAGCACTCCCTCCAAGCCGCCGGGGGCATGGGATAGTCCGGCGAATCTGCTCCGAGGGACGGTCCGGGCCTGCACAGCACCCGCGGGAGTGGATGCGGGGCCCGGCGCTCGTGCTCCACAGGCTCACTCTGCTGCGGAGAAGGACCTCTGTATGTCAGCACCTGACTGGTGCGGAGAAGCCGTCTGTACATCTGAACATAGGGCAATAATCGGAAGATCGGGCGTAACTTGACAAAATCGGTACGAAGGGAATTGTTCGAGCGTTCCCGTCTCTAGTGCAAGCGCGTCACTGCCGAAGCAATCGCGACGGGGCGGCGCCTACTCAGCGACATCAAAGCGCATCGCCCACAGGCGTCGGCACAGCCAGGCACCCCTTGCCGTGGTGCCGTACCTGTCTGAACGGTCCGCGATCGAGGACCCCGCCTGTCGCCACCGGATCGCCACAGGACACCTAGAAACAGGCAGAAAAAGGGGGGACGGGACGACAACGGCGATCGTCTGGACCCGAAAAAGGAAGGCCCTCCTGACCTGCAAAACAGCAGGTCAGGAGGGCTTCTACAGCCCCCCGCCCCCTTGCGGGGGCGGAGGCTAGAGACGAGCCGACCTGTACGCCGGGTTCTGTCGCTCGGAGACCTCGCGGTCGCCGAGGAGACGGTCATCCATCTAGGACCGGCGTTGCCACCGGCCTCGTGCGGTCTACCCGCGAACTCGGGCGAGCAGCCCTCGAACGTCCGCGCAGAACCGTCCTTCGACGGCCCCTCTTGACCTTGCTCCGGGTGGGGTTTACCTAGCCGCCTGAGTCACCTCAGGCGCTGGTGGTCTCTTACACCACCGTTTCACCCTTACCGGGGGCCTTGCGGCCCCAGGCGGTCTGTTTTCTGTGGCACTGTCCCGCGGGTCACCCCGGGTGGCTGTTGGCCACCACCCTGCTCTGTGGAGCCCGGACGTTCCTCGGGGAGCTCCCGGAGGAGTTCCACGCGACCGTCCGGTCGCCTCATCTGCTGCACCGCCCATCGTACCCGGACGGGCCATCACGCTTGACCTTGCCGCAGCGTCAACGTTTCCAATAGGGGCATGCGGATCGGAGAGATCGCCGCACTCGTCGGGATCACCACGCGTGCGGTGCGGCACTACCACCAGGTCGGGCTGCTGCCCGAGCCCGAGCGACGGCCCAACGGCTACCGCGAGTACACCCTGCGCGACGCCGTGGTGCTCGCCCGGATCAGGCGGCTGACCGAGCTGGGCCTGGGGCTGGACGAGGTGCGGGACGTGGTGCGGGACGACGCGGGGCGTGAACTCGCGGTCGTGCTGGAGGAGCTGGACGCGGACCTGGCCCGGCAGGAGGAGGCGATCCGGGGGCGCAGGGAGCGGATCGGGGTGCTGCTCGCCCAGGCCAGGGAAGGGGAGCTGTCGGCACAGGAGCCGCTCTCGCCCGCGCTCGGCGAGCTGCTGCGCGGGCTGCCCGCGCGCGGGGCGATGGCGGCGAAGGACCGGGAGATGCTGGCGCTGCTGGAGACCACCGCCCCCGAGGTCGCGCGGGGGCCGATGGTGGACGCGCTCCGCGAGGCGGCAGCCCTGCCCGGAGCCCCGGAACGGGCCCAGCACGCGTACGACCTGCTGGACGCGCTGGCGGACGCCGGGGCCGACGATCCGCGGGTGGCGGTGGCGGCCGAGGTGCTGGCCGCGTGCATTCCGGACGGGATGTGGCAGGGCGAGGTCGCGATGGACGAGGACGACGCGTTCCTCCGGGCCTTCTTCGCGGACTTCGCACCGGCCCAGGCGGAAGCCGTGCGGCAGTCCATTCGCAGGGTCACGGAGCGGGGACGGGGAGAGGCGGGATCGGGATCGTGAAGAAGGTACTCAGAGGGGTCGCCTACGCGGTACTCCCGGGTGAACTGGCGCTGGTGATATGCCTGTTGGCCGGTGTGCGGGTACCGGCGGCGGTGCTGTCGGCCGCCGAGCTGCTGGTGCTGGCCGTCGTGGCGGCCGAGGTGTTCGCCTTCGTACGACTGCGCAGGCGGGGGCTGAGCGCCCGGGAGGCGCTGGCCGAGCTGGTGCCGGAGCCGGTGCTGCGGCTGCTGGGGCACGAGCTGCGGCTGATGGCCTCGCTCGGGCGGTGGGTGGCGCGGCGCAGGCACGGGGTCGGGGCGGGTGACCTCGCGTTCGGGCACGCGAAGGCGCAGTCGGCGATGCTGTGGGGCTTCGCGTTCGTGTGCGTCGTGGAGACCGTGGGGCTGCATGTGCTGCTGGCCGGGGTGCCCGTGGTGCAGGCGGTGTTCCTGGTGCTCGATGTGTACACCGTGGTGCTGATCGTGGGGCTGCACGCCGCCGCGGTCACCCGGCCCCATGTCGTCGGGGCGGACGGCTCGCTCCGGGTGCGCTCGGGAGCGCACGTGGATCTGCGGCTGCCGGCCGAGCGGATCGTCTCCGTACGGTACGAGCTGTGTCCGGACCCCGGGAAGGAGCCGCGGGACGGGCTCCTGGAGCTGGCGGTGGCCTCGCAGACCAATGTGACGGTGGAGCTGTCCGAGCCGGTGGAGGCGGTGTCGCTGCTGGGCAGGCACCGGCCGGTGACGACGGTGCGCTTCCACGCGGACGGGGCACGGGACCTGGTGACGGCCGCGACGTCACGGCGCTCGTCGCACGCCCCTTCCCCGGACGCGGGCCCACAGGCCCTCAAGCCGGGGCGAACAGCACCTTCGCCGCTCCTGGGTCGGCCTGGGTCAGCCGCACCCTGATCCGCTCGCCGAGCGGGAGTTCGCCGCCGCCCTCGACACGGGCGATGACGGCCAGATCACCGTCCAGCTGGACGGTGCCGACGGTCGGTTCGCGGTCCTTGACGTCGACGACGTGGGCGTCGAAGAGTTCGCCGATGCGGTCCTGGAGGAGGGCCGCCTCGACGATGTCGACGGATTCGCGCTCGACGGTGTTCTGGCGGCGGGTGCCCTCGGCCATCTCCCCGGGGAGGTCGGGGAGGGCGGCGAGGACCCACTCGGGCGGTGCCTGACCCGCGACCGCCGCCAGGCACAGCTCGCCCGCGTACCGGTCGACGAGGCGGCGCAGCGGGGCCGTGCAGTGGGTGTAGGGGGCGGCGACCGCGGCGTGGATCGCCGGGTCGGGGACCTTGCCGTCGGTGAAGACGGTGTAGCCGGCACCGCGCAGCAGGGTGGTGCACTCCTGGAGGAAGGCGGCGTGCGCCGGATCCGAGGGGGTGAGCCCCCGGACGATCTCGGCGTACGAGGTGTGGTGCGGCCAGTCGACGCCGAGGGCCCGCGCGCTGCGGCGCAGCCGGGCGACCGCGCCGTCGGGGGCGGCGGGCAGGGTGCGCAGGATGCCGGTGCCGTACGCCGTCATGAGGTCGGCGGCGGCCATTCCGGTGAGCAGGGAGATCTGGGCGTTCCAGCCGTCGGCGGGCAGCGGGGTGCGGTAGCTGAGGTGGTAGGAGTCGCCGACGAGTTCGATCTCCTGCTCGGGGACATTGAGGGAGATGCCACCGCGGGCGCGTTCCTGCTCCTCGCGCAGCAGGCCGATGTCGCGCAGGAGGGCGAGGGGTTCCTCGGCCGTTCCGGCGTCGATCTGCTGCTGTACGCCCGCGTAGTCGAGCTTGGCGCGGCTGCGGACCATGGCGCGGCGTACGTCCGTGGCGACGGCCGTCCCGTCCGCGTCGAGGTCGATCCGCCAGAGCAGGGCCGGGCAGGTCTGGTCGGGGAGGAGGCTGGCGGCGCCCTCGGAGAGCAGCTGCGGGTGCAGCGGAACCTTCTCGTCCGGGAAGTAGAGGGTGGTGACGCGGCGGTGCGCCTCGGTGTCGAGGGCGCCGCCGGGGGTGACGAAGGCGGCGACGTCCGCGATCGCGTAGTGGACCCGGAATCCGCCGCCCTCGCGGCGCGACAGATGCATCGCCTGGTCGAGGTCGGTGGAGGTGGGCGGGTCGATGGTGAAAAGGGGGAGGCCGGTGGCGTCGTAGGGGTCGGCGGGGAGGCGCGGGTGGGCCGCCGCCTGCTGGGCCTCGGCCAGCACCTCGGGCGGGAAGGCATCGGGTCCCGCCGGGTCGGCGGGCACGTCGAGCGTCGTCCGCAGCTCGCGCAGGGCCGCCCGCAGGGGGGCGGCCTCGGCGGCGCCGGTCACACGGATATGGCGGCGGGGCATGGGTCGAGCGTAGGGCGGCAGGGGGGAAGTGGCACGGCGGAAGGGGGTGGTCCGGTCTGCGGTCGTGGCGGATTACGGTTGCCTGGTTCATCGACGTACGTACGAAGGAGTCACCCGGTGCTCGTCCTCCTGCCACCGTCCGAAGGAAAGGCCGCTTCGGGGCGCGGCGCCCCGCTGAAGCCGGAGACCCTGTCGCTGCCGGGGCTCGCGACGGCGCGGGCCGCGGTGCTGGCCGAACTGGTGGAGCTGTGCCGGGGCGACGAGGAGAAGGCGCGCGAGGTGCTCGGGCTGAGCGAGGGACTGCGGGGCGAGGTGGCGAAGAACGCGGAGCTGCCGAGCGCCGGGACGCGTCCGGCCGGGGAGATCTACACGGGAGTGCTGTACGACGCCCTGGACCTGGCCACGCTGGACGCGGCGGCCCGCAAGCGTGCGCGGCAGTGGCTGCTGGTGTTCTCGGGGTTGTGGGGGGCGGTGGGGGTCGGTGACCGGATTCCGTCGTACCGCTGCTCGATGGGGGTGAAGCTGCCGGGGCTCGGGGCGCTGGGGGCGTACTGGCGGCCGGCGATGGCGGAGGTCATGCCCGAGGCCGCGGGGGACGGGCTGGTGCTCGACCTGCGGTCGGCCGCGTACGCGGCGGCGTGGAAGCCGAAGGGGGAGATCGCGGGGCGTACGGCGACGGTGCGGGTGCTGCACGCGCAGACGGTGAACGGCGTCGAGAAGCGTTCCGTGGTCAGCCACTTCAACAAGGCGACCAAGGGGCGGATCGTCCGGGACCTGCTGGTCGCCGGGGCCGCACCGGCCGGCCCGGCCCAGCTGGTGGTGGCGCTGCGCGACCTCGGGCATGTGGTGGAGGCGAAGGAGCCGGCCGGGGCGGGGAAGCCGTGGGCGCTGGATGTGGTGGTGCGGCAGATCCACTGAGGGGAGGGGCGGTGGTGCGATCGGCCCACTGCGCCTCGGCGGGGGTCGGCGGGCGGTGGGGCGCACGGGTTTATGCGCGTAGAGTGGAAAGGTTGTTTTTCCGGCTCGGTCCGGCTGTCCGGCCCCGGACGGCCTCGGCCCCGGCCGGTCTTCGCTCATCTTCCAGAGGAACCACGTGCCCAGCTCTTTGTGCGACATATTGACCTCGGTGGCGCAGGGCCAGTACCCGCCGCCGGACGGTCGCACGCTCGTGCTGCCGCAGCCGAGCCCGCGTGACGCCGGTGTGGTCGCGTTCACCGCGCACTCGGTGATCTTCTCGGACGAGGACCCCGACTGGATCCGTACGCAGCTGGAGGCGGCCTGCCCGGACCCCTTCTCCGCCTCCCTCCACCCGGTCTTCCTGGCCGCGCTGATGGCGCGCACCGGGCGCCGGATGGACACCGTCGGCTCCCTCACCCTGGCCCCGGCCCTGGACGGCCCGCCGCCGCTGGAGCTGACCGAGATCCAGGACCCCGGCCACCCCCGGGTGGCGCGGGCCCGCAAGTACCGCGACGAGGTGCGGGTCTGGTCGTCCGAGGGCGGTGGAATCCTGGTCATCGGGCGGGGCCTCGCCGGGCGCTGGGAGACGGCGATCGAGGTGGACGAGGAGTCCCGGCACCGGGGCCTGGGGCGCGCGCTCGCGGAGTCGGCGCGGCACCTGATTCCGGCGGGCGAGGTGATCTGGTCGCAGCAGGCACCGGGGAACGCGCGGAGCGTACGGGCCTTCCAGGCGGCGGGGTACCGGCCGGTGGGCGCTGAGGCGCTGCTCATCGCGGCATAGGGAGTCGCGGCGCAGGGGGTCGCGGCGCAGGGAGTCGCGGCGCAGGGAGTCGCGGCGCAGGCGCTGCTCATCGCGGCGCAGGGAGTCGCGGCGGCGCCCCATCCCTCACCCCACTCATGTTGCACCCTCCGCAACACTCGTTGTGCATACTGCACCCACCCGGCAGGATGGCCTCATGCCTTCCTCCCTCCTCTCCCTCGCTCCCGTGATCCCCGTAGTCGTCATCAAGGACGTCACGCACGCGGTCCCGCTGGCCCGTGCCCTGGTGGCCGGCGGGCTGCCCGCCATCGAGGTGACTCTGCGGACCCCCGCCGCGCTGGACGCGATCCGCGCGATCGCCGCCGAGGTGCCGGAGGCGGTCGTGGGTGCCGGGACCGTGATATCCCCCGCCGGGGTGGCCGATTCCGTGGCGGCCGGGGCGCGGTTCCTGGTGAGCCCGGGGTGGACGGACACCCTGCTGGCGGCGATGCGGGAGTCCGGCGTGCCGTTCCTGCCCGGAGTGTCGACCACCTCCGAGGTCGTCGCCCTCCTCGAACGCGGCGTCACCGAGATGAAGTTCTTCCCCGCCGAGGCCGCCGGCGGCACCGCCTACCTCAAGTCGCTGTCCGGGCCGCTCCCCCAGGCCCGTTTCTGCCCGACCGGCGGCATCTCCCTCGCCTCCGCCCCCTCCTACCTCTCGCTCCCCAACGTCGGCTGCGTGGGCGGCACATGGATGCTCCCGGCGGACGCCCTGGCCACGCAGGACTGGGCCCGGGTGGAGACGCTGGCCCGCGAGGCGGCGGGGCTGCGCTGAGCCCGCGCAAGCTCAGGAACGCCGACCCCCCGTACGCCCGGAAACGAGAGGAAGCCCCGGTCCGCGAAGGACCGGGGCTTCCTCGTGCGCGCGGAACGAACCCGCTCAAGCCAGATGCGAGGTGTCGTTCAGCAACCGCACCGAAGCGTTGCCGTCCGCGTAGTAGGCGACGGCCGACAGCGACGCCGCCGACAACTCCATCCGGAACAGCGACGCGGGCGGCGCACCCAGCGCGAGGCGCACCAGCGTCTTCACCGGAGTGACGTGCGTGACGACCAGCACCGTTCGGCCCGCGTACTTCTCGGTCAGCCGGTCCCGCGCCGCGGCCACCCGCTCGGCCACCACCGCGAAGCTCTCGCCGCCCCCGGTCGGGGACGCGTCCGGCGAGTCCAGCCAGGCGTCGAGGTCCTCGGCGTAACGCTCCTTGACCTCACCGAACGTCAGCCCCTCCCAGGCGCCGAAGTCCGTCTCGCGCAGGTCCTCCTCGACCTGCACGGGCAGCCCGAGCCGCTGCGCGACCGCGTCCGCCGTCTCGCGGCAGCGCAGCAGGGGCGAGGAGACGATGGCCTGGACGGTGCCGCGTGCGGCGAGCGAGGCGGCGACCGCCTGCGCCTGCTTGTGGCCGACCGCCGAGAGCATCGGGTCCGATCCGCCGCTGCCGGAGAAGCGCTTCTCCGGGGTCAGCAGGGTCTCGCCGTGCCGGAGCAGTACCAGGGTGGCGGCCTCGCCGAGATCGGCGGCGACTCCCCAGCCGACAGTGGGAGTTGACGGAGCCTCAGCGGCGGGGGCGAGGTCCTCGTCGAGCGGGAACAGACCGTCGTCGACGGCCGTCGAGGAGCGTGCCCCCGCCAGCGCCGCCCGGGCCCGGGCCGCACCCGCGGTGGCGTCCCCGACCACCCGGGGCTGCTCCGGAACGGCGGCGACTGGCCCGGAACGTACGGCGGTCGAGCCCGAGGGCTCCCACTGCTTGCCCTTCTTGCCCGCGTCCATCGCCTCGTTCGCGAGCCGGTCCGCGTGCTTGTTCTTCTCGCGCGGGATCCACTCGTAGCGGACCTGGGCGCGCGGCAGGATCGTCGCGGCCTCGGCGGCGAGCGGCTTCATGTCGGGGTGCTTGATCTTCCAGCGGCCCGACATCTGCTCGACGACCAGCTTGGAGTCCATCCGGACGTGCACCCGGGCATCCGGGAAGAGGTCCCTGGCGGCCTTCAGCCCGGCGATCAGGCCCTTGTACTCGGCGACGTTGTTCGTGGCGACGCCGATGTACTCGGCGGCCTCCGCGAGGGTCTCGCCGGTCTGCGGGTCGAGGACGACCGCGCCGTAGCCGGCGGGCCCCGGGTTGCCCCGGGAGCCGCCGTCGGCCTCCACGACCAGACTGCGAACGGTGCCGGTTGTCATCGCTGTCTACAGCCCCGAGTCGGACGTACGGACCAGGATGCGGCGGCAGTTCTCGCAGCGCAGCACCGTGTCCGGCGCGGCGGCGCGGACCTCCATCACCTCGGTGATGTTGAGCTCCAGCTGGCAGCCCTCGCAGCGGCGCTGGTACAGGCGGGCGGCGCCGACACCACCGGACTGGGTGCGCAGCTTCTCGTACAGCTTGACCAGGTCGGCGGGGACCGAGGCGACCACCAGTGCGCGGTCCTTGGAGACCTTGTCGATCTCCGCGTCCAGCTCGGCGGTGGCGGCGTCCCGGCGGGCGGTCGCGTCGTCGGTCCTGGCCTGGACGGAGTCGACCCGGCCCTTGAGTTCGCCCGCGCGCTCCTGGGCGGACTCGCGGCGCTCCATGACCTCCAGGACGACGTCCTCCAGGTCACCCTGGCGCTTGGCCAGCGAGACGATCTCCTTCTGGAGGTTCTCCAGGTCCTTCGGGGAGGTGATCGCCCCGGAGTCCAGCCGCTGCTGGTTGCGGGCGGCGCGCTGGCGGACCTGGTCGACGTCGCTCTCGGCCTTGGTCTGCTCGCGGGCGGTGTCGGACTCCTCCGTGGTCGCGGCGACGAGCAGGTCGCGCAGCTGGGTGAGGTCCTTGGTGAGCGACTCGATCTCGGCGTGCTCGGGCAGCGAGCTGCGCTTGTGGTCGAGCTGGGACAGCCGTACGTCGAGGGCCTGGACGTCGAGAAGTCGGATCTGGTCGGCGGGCGCGGCGTTCAGTTGGGGGCTCCAGGAGAAGAGAAGTGGGATGTCCAGGGGTCGGTGACCGTCCGCGAGACATGGACGCGGAGGTTCCACCCCTCGCGGTCGGAGATCGTTTCGAGTTGCGCCGCCGCCTGCTCGCACCAGGGCCACTCGGTGGCCCAGTGAGCGGCGTCGATCAGCGCGGGGGCCGGGGCGGTCTCACGGGCCTCGGAGACCGGGTGGTGGCGCAGGTCGGCGGTCAGGAACGCGTCCACGCCCGCCGCCCGGACCTGCGCAAAGAGGCTGTCACCGGATCCGCCGCTGACGGCGACGGTACGTACGGTGGCGTCGGGGTCGCCCGCGAAGCGGATGCCCTGCGCGGTGGCGGGCAGCCGTGCGGCGGCGCGCGCGGCGAACTCGCGCACGGTCTGCGGGTGGTCGAGCTCACAGATCCGGCCGAGCCCGCGCCGCCCGTGCGGATCGCTCGCATCCGGTACCAGCGGGCGTACGACGCGGAGGTCCAGCGCGGCCGCGAGGGCGTCCGAGACGCCGGGGTCGGCGGTGTCGGCGTTGGTGTGCGCGACGTGCAGCGCGACGTCGTTCCTGATCAGGGTGTGGATCACGCGGCCCTTGAAGTGGGTGGCCGCGACCGTCGTCGTACCGCGCAGGTACAGCGGGTGGTGGGTGACGATCAGGCCGGCGCCCAGCTTCAGCGCCTCGTCCGCGATCTCCTGGACCGGGTCGACCGCGAACAGGACCCGGTTCACCTCGGTGTCCGGATCGCCACAGACCGTACCCACGGCGTCCCAGCTCTCGGCCCGCTCGGGGGGCCAGAGGGCGTCGAGTGCGGCGATGACTTCAGACAGACGGGGCACGGAGGCAAGGCTACCTGCCGTCCGTGCCCCTCCGGCCTGGCCGGGGACTCCCGGACTACTTCACCAGGAAGCCGCGGAGGTCGGCGAGGACCTCGTCCGCGGCGGCGGTGCCCAGACCGAGGTACCAGGTCTCGTCCGGGACGTCCTTGGCCCGGCCCTCGCGCACCGCGTCCAGCTTGTTCCAGAGCGGGTTGGCCTCGGCCTTGTCGCGCTTGGTGGCCTTGGCGTCGCCGTACACCCCGGTGAAGATCCAGTCGGCCGCCGCCTCGTCGATCTTCTCCGGGCTGACCTCCGCCGCGAGGTCGTTGACCTGCTGGTTCTTGGGGCGGGGCAGGCCGGCGTCGTCGAGGATGGTGCCGATGAAGGAGGCCCTGGCGTAGAGCCGGGTCTTCTCCGGCATGTAGCGCAGCATGGTGATCACCGGCTTCTTGCCGCCGTGCGCCGCGGCGACATCGGTGCCGAGCTGCTTGGCCTTCTTCTCGTACGCGGCGAGCTGGGCGTCGGCCTCCGCGCTCTTGTCGAGGGCGGCCGCGTTCAGCCTGAGGTTCTCCTGCCAGGTGAAGCCGGGCCGGATGGAGAAGACCGTCGGGGCGATCTCGGAGAGCAGCTTGTACTGCTTCTCGGCGCGCAGCTTGCTGCCCAGGATGAGGTCGGGCTTGAGGGCGAGGATCGCCTCCATGTTGAGGCTGTTGACGGTGCCGACGCTCTTCGGCGCCCCGGCGCCCTTCTTCCTCAGGTACTCGGGCAGCGCCTGCGAGCCCTCGGAGGGCGCCCAGCCGACGGGCTTCATGCCCAGCGACACGACGTTGTCCAGCTCGCCCACATCGAGCACCACGACCCGCTTGGGCGCGGCCTTCAGCTCGGTGCTCCCCATGGCGTGCTTGACGGTCCTCGGGAACTGCCCCGGCTTGGCGTCGGTGCCCAGCCGCGCGGTCTTCTCCGCGGCGCTGCCGAAGTCCTTGCCGCCCTGGGCGACCGACTTGCCGCCGTCGGACTTCTTCTCACCCTCGTTCGCTCCGTCCCCGCCCCCGCAGGCGGACAGGACGAGCGCGGCGGCGACCGCGAGGGTGACGGCGGCAGTGCCGCGACGGCGTATGAGGGACGACGACATGGGAGGACTCGCTTCCGGCACAGCGCTCAGGGCAACCAGCGCTTATCAAATACTTAGGCGAACCTAACCTTAAGGGCAGCCGCAGCCGCCCCTGATCCGCACCCCCGGTCCCCCCCTGAGCACACCCACCCCTCCCCTTTCGCTGGAATGACCGGACGCTCACCCTTATGTGTGAAGTGGCCTGACTCTGTTGTCGTACGCGAAAAGTGAAAACTAGCGTCGCGGGCGGAGGTGACGGTTCATGACTGCCTGTGCCATCGAGACCGCCCCGGAGGGCGGTGCGGTGCGGCGCCCCGTATTCACGATCGCCGCGGACGGTTCGTACGCCGCTCGGCTGGCCGGCAGCGGGGAGGCGTGGTTCCCGGAGCGCTGGACGCTGGACGGCCCCGAGCCGTACGCGGTGCCGCTCCCCGCGGACCAGCCCGAGGAGCCCGGCACCGAGGTGCTGCCGCTGACCGACGGGCGGGTGCTGATCCACCGCGAGACGTCTGGCCGGCACCTCTTCTCCCTGCTGTACCCGACGGGCCCCGCGACGGGGGAACTCCCGCTGGGAGCAGTCGAGTTCACCCAAGGGCCGCTGACCCTGCTGCCCCCCGCCCCGGACGGCACGTCCGCGTACGCGCTCGCCGTCGGTCCGCACTCGACCGCGCTGTGGCTGGTCGCCGGGGGCGCCTTCGGGCCCGAGCACGTGGCGGAGGTACGGGGCCGCTGCACCGGGGGCGTCTGGCTGGACGGCGCCGGGCGGATGCTGGCGCTGGACCGGGAGTCGGAGGGCGGCGTGGTCAAGTCCGTCGCCGTGGACCTGGAGCGCGGCGGTGAGGTGACCCCGCTCCTCCAGATCGCCGAGTCCAGCAACGACCGGCTGCTGCTCGCCGACGCGGACAGCGGACTGATCGTGATCCGCTCGGACGCGCCGGGCGAGGACCGGCTGGGGTGGGGCGTGCTCGGCTCCACCCGCCCGGTCCGCTTCCCGGATTCCCTGCGGGTCGGGGACTGCGCGCTCACCCCCTTCGCGTCCCAGCCGGGGCAGGTGCTGACGCCGGAGTCCTGCGCGGTGGCGGTACGGATCGACCGGCCGGCCGGGTCCGGGGCCCCCTCCGCGAGCTGGGTCGGCACCTGGCGCCCCACCGACGGCAGGCTGCACCAACTGGCCGCCCCCAACGGGTGGTTGACGGGCTCGGGGCTCTGGACGCGGGACGGCGTGCTGCGGCTGCCGTTCGTGACGGCCGAGGTGCCGTGCGGGGTGGCTCAGGCGTGTGTGCCGTCGACGGAGGAGGAAGAGGCTTCTTCCCCCGCGCACGGGGCTTCTTCTGCCGCGCACGGGGCTTCTTCTGCGATGGACGGGGCCTTTTCCGCCGTGCGGGAGGAGGTGCCGGCGCCACCTGACGGGCGCACCGGGGACACCGCGGCCGGCTGGAGGCCCGTACCTCTTCAACAGGCCACGTTGACCGGCCGGTTGCACCGCATCGGCAGCCGTCCGGCACCGGCCTGGGCCCCTGCTCCGGAGGCGCCGGACGTGCCGGACGTGCCGGACCTGCCGGACGTGCCGCAGGACACCGTGCCGGCCCCCACACCGCTCACCCAGGTGACCCGAATCACGCCCCCCACTCCCGCTCCAAAGCCGCCCGCCTTCACCTCCTTCCCCACCAGCACCCCTCTCCCCTCCGCGCACGCCGCCGCCCCGGAAATGGTGCGGATGACCGTCGCGATACGGGTCCCGGTGCCCGTCCCCACCCTTCTCGGGGGCGCGACAAACCCGCTGAACCACATCCGTCCCGGCGGTTAGACTCGCGGGCCCGGGGGCAGGCGGACCTGGGCGTACGTATGTAAGCGATTTGTTGACGGGGTGACTTCCCACATGTCCGAGACCCTCACCGAGCAGGCTCCGACCCAGGCCCGACCGCAGACCACGGTCCCGGCTCAGGGCGGACCCGTCGGCCCCGGAAAGCATCGGGGTCACGCGGCCCCGGCGGAGGAGCCGACCGCTCCGGCACACGGGCGCCACCGGCGGGACGCGTAACCGGCGCCGCACCACGAGCGACGGCGAGGCCGGGTCCGCGAAGGGAGACACCCCCTCCGCGGACCCGGCCTCGTCGTATGTGCGACCCCGCCGCGCTCCTGGTGCGAGGGCTATCCGTGCTTCAGCCCCAGCACCTCACCCGCGCCGAAGGTCTCCCCTTCCGGCCGCCCCGCGAAGAACCCGCCCAGTGCCTCGTCCAGTTCCTCGTACGAGAAGACGTCCTTGGCCGTGTCGAACTTGGCGGCGACCTTGGGGCGTTCCATGACGGCCACCATTCCCCCGTGCACGACCAGGAGTTGACCGTTGGCCCGGGCGGCGGCCGGTGAGGCCAGATAGCCGACCAGCGGGGCCACGTGCTCGGGCGAGAGCGGGTCGAGCTGGTCGGGGGCGCTCGGCTCCTGGTAGCCCGCGAAGACGTCCTCCGTCATACGGGTGCGGGCGCGCGGGCAGATCGCGTTGGCCGTGACGCCGTACTTGCCGAGGGCCATGGCGGTGGAGGTGGTGAGGCCGACGATGCCGCCCTTGGCGGCCGCGTAGTTGGGCTGGCCCGCCGATCCGGCCAGGTACGCCTCCGAGGAGGTGTTGATCACCCGCCCGTAGACGGGGCCGCCCGCCGCCTTGGAGCGTGCGCGCCAGTGGACGGAGGCGAAGTGGGTGGTGTTGAAGTGGCCCTTGAGGTGGACCCGGATGACCGTGTCCCACTCCTGCTCGCTCATCGAGAAGATCATCCGGTCACGCAGGATGCCCGCGTTGTTGACCAGGATGTCGAGCTTGCCGAACTCGCTGATGGCGAGTTCGACCAGCTCACGGGCCTGCTCGAAGTCGGCGACGTCGCCCTGGTGGGCGACCGCCCCGCCGCCCGCCGCCCGGATCTCCTGCGCAACCGACTCGGCGGGGGTGGCGGAGGCGTCGCCGGAACCGTCGCGTCCCGGCTGCCCGAAGTCGTTGACGACGACGCACGCGCCGAGCCTGGCGAGTTCCAGGGCTTCGGCGCGGCCCAGGCCACGGCCCGCGCCGGTGACGATCGCGGACAGTCCTTCGAGCGGCAGGGACATCACACAGCTCCTTCAAGGTCAGAGGAGAGGAGGGAAGAGGGGGGCGGGGCCGGCGGGAGTGGGAGGTGGGATCAGAGGGCGATGGAGGTACGCAGGGCCACGCCCGTGCGCATCTGCTCCAACGCCTCGTTGATCTCGGCCAGTTGGACCCGGTGGGTGATCATCGATTCGAGGTCGATGCGGCCCGCCCGCCAGAGCGCGACGGCCCGCTCGTACGCACGCAGGACGTCCCCGCCGCCGTACATCGAGGGCAGGATCCGCTTCTCGTCGAAGAACAGCTCGAACATGTTGACCTGGAAGTGGTCGTCCATCGCGCCCGCGCCGACGACGCAGAGGGTGCCGCCGCGCCGGGTGGTCTCGTAGGCGATGCGGGCGGTGGCGGACTTGCCGACGACCTCGAAGACGTAGTCGAAGCCCTCACCGGCGGTGATCCGCTGTTTGGCGTCGGCGAGCCCGTCCGGCGAGACGGCCTCGGTGGCGCCGAAGCGCAGGGCCGCCTCGCGGCGGGAGGCGACCGGGTCGACGGCGACGACCTGGGCCGCGCCCTGCACCCGGGCGCCCTGGATCGCGGAGATGCCGACGCCCCCGCAGCCGATGACGACGACCGAGGAACCGGCCTCCACCTGGGCGGTGTTGATGGCGGCGCCGAGCCCGGTGGTGACCCCGCAGCCGATCAGCGCGGCGATCTCGAAGGGGACGTCGTCGGGGATCGGCACCGCGCAGCCGGCGTCGACCACGACCTCCTCGGTGAAGGTGCCGGTGCCGGCGAAGCCGAAGACATCGCCGCCCGGGCGCTTGAAGTTGGGGGTGCCGGCGTTCATGAACCCGGCGAGACACAGGTGGGTCTGGCCGCGCTTGCAGGCGGCGCAGCTGCCGCAGGCGGGCAGCCAGCACACCAGCACCCGGTCCCCCGCCGAGAGGCCGGTGACGCCGTCGCCGACGTCCATGATCTCGCCCGCGCCCTCGTGGCCCGGGATGAAGGGAGCGGGCTGCGGGAGTACGCCGCTCATCGCCGAGACGTCGGAGTGGCACAGGCCCGTCGCCCGTACCCGGATCCTGACCTTTCCGGGGCCGAAGCCCACCGCTTCGACGTCGTCGTGGACTTCGAGCTTGTCCTGGCCTATCTCGTGCAGTACGGCTGCGCGCATGGCATGACTCCCCTCACGGGTTCACGAGGTGCGGACTGTGCTTCTGTACGGGTGCTCGGGATGCGGGGCGCTCGGGATGCGGGGCGCTCGGCTTGCGGGCGCTCGGACTACGGGAGCCTGGGCCGGGCGTGTCCGGCCTACGCCCGGTGCTCGACCACGGTGTCCGCGAGGACCGGCGCGTCCTCGCGCTCGACGGCCGTCACCACCACCTGGATTCGCCCCTGCTGGGTCCACATCCGGATGCGGAGGGTCTCCCCGGGGAAGACGATCCCGGCGAAGCGGGTGCGGTACGAGGTCACCCGGCCCACCTCCCCGCCGAGCACCGTGTCGACGACCGCCTTGAGCGTCATGCCGTACGAGCACAGCCCGTGCAGGATCGGCTTGTCGAAGCCCGCCAGCTTCGCGAACTCGGGGTCGGCGTGCAGGGGGTTGAAGTCGCCGGAGAGCCGGTAGAGCAGCGCCTGCTCCTCGCGGATGGGCCGCTCGACGGTGAACGCCGGTTCTCGGGACGGCACTTCGAGACGTTCGGAGGGCCCTCGTTCACCGCCGAAGCCGCCCTCTCCCCGGACGAAGATGGAGGAGTCGCTGGTCCACAGCGGGCCGTCGGCGTCCGAGGTCTCGGAGCGCAGCACGATCACGGCCGCCTTGCCCTTGTCGTACACGGCGCTGACGGTGGAGGTCTGGGTGGCCTCGCCGGTGACCGGGATCGGGCGGTGGACCCGCACACTCTGCCCGCCGTGGAGGACGGCGGCGAGGTCGATCTCGATGCCGGGTGCGGCGAGGCCGCCCATCGCGGCCATGCCCGCGCCCGCGACGGTGGCGAAGCTGGGCAGTACGTGCAGCCGGGATTCGAGGGTGTAGCGCAGTTCGCCGGGGTCGGTGGCGGGGATGCCCGCGCCGAGGCCCAGGTGGTAGAGCTGGACGTCCTTGTGGCCCCAGGAAATGGGGGAGGTCCGGGGGTCGGCAGCGAGTGCCTTCGCGACATCAATGGGCATGGGCGCAAAGCTCCTTGAACGTCCCTGGGTGGGCTGGCGACGGGAGACCCCGGCGCGGCCGTCCGCACCGTCGGCCACGCCGGGGTCGTACGGGACCGGCCCGTCGCACGCCCCACTTCTAGAACGCGTTCTAGGCCGATGGCCCCATGTATAACGCACCCCGCCCGGGTTGGGAAGACGATGCGTGACGATCCGTCAGGTAAACCGCCGGGCGCCCGTCGTCCCGCGCGGCCACCACCCGTGACATTTGTACTGGTGCACCCAGTACATGCCGCGCTACCGGCCAACTCCCCAGCTCCGTAGCGTTTTCAGCATGAGCCACACACCCGAGGACCACACCCAGGACGAACCGCCGGCAGTCCGTTTCACCGCCGCCACCAAGGCCTACGGCCAGGTGCGCGCCGTGGACGGCATCGACCTCGTCCTGCGCCCCGGCGAGAGGGTCGCCCTGCTCGGCCGCAACGGCGCGGGCAAGTCCACCGCTCTGGGCCTGCTGCTCGGCCTGGACGACCCCGACACCGGCAGCGTCCACCTCTTCGGCGGCGCCCCCGCGACGGCCGTACAGGCGGGCCGGGTCGGCGCGATGCTCCAGGACGGGCGGCCGATCCCCCGGGTGACGGTCCGCGAGCTGGTCACCTTCGTCTCGAAGACGTACCCCTCGCCGATGCCCGTCGACGAGGCGCTGGACCTGGCGGGGATACGGGAGTTCGGGCCGCGTCGCGCCGACAGGCTCTCCGGCGGGCAGATCCAGCGGGTCCGGTTCGCCATCGCGCTGGTCGGCAACCCGGAGCTGATCGTGCTGGACGAGCCCACCGCCGCCCTGGACGTGGAGGCGCGCCGCGCCCTGTGGGAGTCGACGCGGCGGTACGCGGCCCGGGGCAACACCGTGCTGTTCTCCACCCACTACCTCACCGAGGCGGACGAGAACGCGGACCGCATCGTCGTCATCGACCGGGGCCGGATCGTCGCCGACGGCAGCAGCGAGCGGCTCAAGCGCCGCGCGGGCGGCAATCTGGTCTCCTTCGACCTGGCGGGCCGCCCGACCGAGGGCCTGGGCCAACTGCCCGGTGTCAGCGAGGCCGAGGTCCGGGGCGACCGGGCCCGGCTCCGTACCGACGACTCGGACGCCACCGTGATCGCCCTCGCGGAACTGGGCGCGATACGCGGCCTGGAAGTCACCCGGGCCACCCTGGAGGACGCCTTCCTCCAGCTCACCGACCCGAACGGCGCCGACTCGCGGGACACCGGCCCGGACGCCGCCACCATCGACGCCACCGCCCTCGTGAAGGAGAACGTGTGATGGCCCTCGTCTGGGACTACGTCGCCCTGGAGACCCGGCGCACCCTGCGCGACACCGGATTCGTGATCTTCGGCATCGGGATGCCGGTGCTGATGTACCTGCTGTTCACCAACATCGGCGACGGCGCCGACGCCCGGTGGAAGACCGCCTCCATGGTCGGCATGGCCGCCTACGGCGCGATGGGTGCGGCGATGTCCGCGGGCACCGGGGTCGCCGAGGACAAGGCGCTCGGCTGGCTGCGTCAGCTGAGGATCACCCCGATGACCCCGGCACAGGTGGTGGTGGGCCGGGCGCTGACCGCGTCCGTGGTCGTGCTCCCCGCGATTCTGGCGGTGCTCGCGGTGGGCGGGCTGCTGGGCGGGATCCGGCTGGCCGCCTGGCAGTGGGGGCTGCTGGCCGCGCTGCTCTGGCTGGGCTCGCTGCCCTTCACCCTGCTGGGCCTCGGCAACGGCTACCGGCTGTCCGCGCAGAGCACGGGCGTGGTGAACGTGGGCTGCAACCTGGGGCTGTCGATCCTGGGCGGGCTGTGGTTCCCGACCCAGTTCTTCCCCGGCTGGCTCCAGGGCATCGCGACGTACACCCCGACCAAGGCGATCTCCGAGCTGGGCACCTCGACCGGGCTGGGCGGCGCGCCCGGTCTGCTGTCCCTGACGGTTCTCACCGGCTGGCTGCTGGCCTTCGGCTCGTACGCTGTGCTGTCGTACCGCAAGGCCGCGCGGACGGCCTGAGGGCCTGCGCCCGATCAGGATCCGGACATCGGTGAACAGCGGACCGCAACCCAGAGGTGGCACGGTGAAGAACAACGCTCTGACACGGGCCTGGCGCACCCGGCGGCAGCCCGGTGACGGTGCCCCGGACACCCACCGGTCCGAACGCATGGGCCCGCCCAACGGCTTCGCCCTGCTGCCCTGGCTGCTGATGGGCATGGGCGCCTTCTCCCACCTCTTCCAGGGCAAGACCGACAACCCCTGGATCGGCGCGGTCTTCCTCCTCGCCTTCAACTCCCTCTACATCTACGTGGTGTTCCGCGCCTTCCACCCACGTTCCCGGGAGGCCCGCAGCACCAGGCTCGCGCTCGTCGGCCTCGGCCTGATGACCGGTTTCGTGTCCGGCTGGTACGGCGGCCCCTGGCTGCTGTTCTGGCCGCTGCTCGCTCTGGCCACCGGCGCCGTGATCCGGGGCCCCAAGGTCGGCCGGGCGATGCTGGTGCTGGCCGCGCTGGCGGGTGCGATCGCCTGGTGGCGGGACGGCTGGGGCGCGATCAACGTCGCGTACGGAACCCTGATCTCCGGTCTGGTCACCTCCGCCATCCTGACCCTCGCCGACACGGTCAAGGAACTCCGCGAGACCCGTCAGGAGCTGGCCCGTACCGCCGTCGAGAAGGAACGCCTCCGCTTCTCCCGCGACCTGCACGACCTGCTCGGCCACACCCTCTCGGTGATCGTGGTGAAGTCCGAGGCCGCCCGCCGGCTGGCCCCCACCCATCTGGACGCGGCCCTCGCCCAGGTCAACGACATCGAATCGGTCGGCCGCCAGGCCCTCACCGAGATCCGCGAGGCCGTCACCGGCTACCGCGAGGGCAGTCTCACCACCGAGCTGGACGGCGCCCGGTCGGCCCTCACCGCCGCCGGGATCACCCCCTCGGTACGCCAGTCGGGCCCACCCCTGGAACCCCAGCCGTCGGCTCTCCTCGGCTGGGTGGTCCGCGAGGCGGTCACCAATGTCGTACGGCACGCCGACGCCGCGACCCACTGCACGATCACGGTGAAGGGCGCCCCCGACCGGGTCCTGCTGGAGATCGCGGACGACGGCCGCGACGTACGATCCGAACAGGACGGATCCAGGACGGGCAGCACCTCGGCCCCCACCCTCGTGCGTACCGGCACCGGACTCAAGGGCCTCACCGAACGCCTCGCGGCGGCCGGCGGCTCCCTCACCGCGGGCCCGGGACCGCGCGGCGGCTTCCTGGTGAAGGCCGAACTGCCGGTCGACACACAGCTGGAGCTGACCAAATGATCCGCATCCTCCTCGCCGAGGACCAAGGCATGATGCGCGGCGCCCTCGCCCTCCTGCTCGGCCTGGAGCACGACATGGAGGTCGTCGCCCAGGTGGCCGCCGGGGACAGGATCGTCGACGCCGCCCTCGACTCCCGCCCGGACGTCGCCCTCCTCGACATCGAACTCCCCGGCATGACCGGCCTGGACGCGGCGGCCCTGCTCCGCACCGAGACCCCCGACTGCAAGGTCATGATCCTCACCACCTTCGGCCGCCCCGGCTACCTGCGTCGCGCCATGGACGCCGGCGCGGTCGGCTTCCTGGTCAAGGACGGCCCGGTCGAGGAACTCGCCGCCGCCGTCCGCCGCGTCCTCACCGGCGAAACCGTCATCGACCCGGCCCTCGCGGTCGCCGCCCTCAGCTCCGGCCCCAGCCCCCTGACGGCCCGCGAGTGCGACGTCCTGAACGCGGCGGTGGACGGCGCGACCGTCGCCGACATCGCGGCCAAGCTGCATCTCTCGGAGTCCACGATCCGCAACTACCTGTCCTCCGCCATCGGCAAGACAGGCACCCGCAACCGCATGGAGGCGGTACGCGCGGCACGGCAGCAGGGGTGGCTGTAGCGCCGCCCGCCCCGCTCCCCCAGACTGCCCCCATGTCCGACACCCCCCAAGGCGGCCTGCGCCTCACCCCCGCCGAGATCGACGCCCGCTGGGCAGCCCCCTGGTCCCTGGAGCGGATCGTCGGCCGCCTCCGGGGAATCGAGGTGCCCTGGTACGTCGCCGGAGGCTGGGCACTCGAAATGTTCTGGCGCCAGGTGAGCGCGCCCGGGGAAGCACCGGGCCGGCCGCACGGCGACGTCGAAGTCGCGGTCCCGGAAGGGCGGTTCGGGGACGTACGCGCCCGGTTCGCCGACCTCGCGTGCGACACGGCGGGCTCCGGGCTGGTCTGGCAGGACGCCTCCGAGGAGGTCCTCGCCACCACCCATCAGTCCTGGATGCGCGATGCGGCGACCGGCCAGTACCGGCTGGACATCTTCCGCGAACCCCACGAAGGGGCGCTGTGGGTGTGCCGGCGCGACCCGGGAATCCGCCGGCCGTACACCGAAGCCATCCGGCACACGGCATCCCCTACCTGGCACCGGAGTGGGGCCTGCTCTTCAAGGCGAAGGCGGCCCGCCCGAAGGACCGGGCGGACTTCGGCATCACGCTGCCGCTGCTGTCCGGCACGCAGCGCAGCACCCTGGCGGACCTGCTGGCCCGGGTGCACCCCGGCCACCCCTGGCTGGCGGCGCTCCGAGGCTGAGAGCCTGAGGCCGGCGCCTCAGGCGTGCAGTGTGGCGAAGACCGTGTCCGTGGCGCTGCCGTCCGGCAGTACCAGGGGGCCGACGAGCCGGCCGAGGGCGTCCGCCGGGAGTGCGGCGGGCAGGGTACGCGCCAGCCGTAGTACCGGCCCGCCGGGCAGCCGGATCCCGGTGCCGTCGGCCGAGTCCGAGGTGCTGAACTCCCCCGTCTCCAGGGCGCCTTCACCCTCGTACGCGCGTGTGAACCCCTTCGCGGCCGTGTCACTCACGCTCTGCTCCTGCACCTCGGCCCGCCCCTCGATCGCGGCGAGCAGCTGCGCGACGGCGACCGGGTCGTACCCCGCGTCGTACATCCAGCGCTTGCCCAGCTCGCCGTGCTCCATCGTCCCGACGAGGGCGTGCTCCGGTGCGCCGGCCAGGGGTGCGCCCCGGTAGGTGACGGGCACCAGGTACACCACGGTCCCCTCGGCGATCACATGGAACTCGATGCCGACCTCGCCCGCCGGGTCGTCCAGCCGGAAACCGCGGCCCGGGGTCAGCTCCGGTGCGGTGGCGGACCTTTGGTACCAGGGCCGGGTGGGCAGCCAGGCGGAGAGCAGCTCGCGCTTGGTCGGCTTGAGGGTGGTGTGGGAGTAGATGTGCGCCATGCCGGGGTACTCCTCCGGGGATCAGGGATCGGGGGTGGTACTGACCTGCCCACTCTGTCACCCGTGGTCACTCCCCTGCCGTCACCCCCTCCTCCAACTCCCCTACGCAGGGCGGCTCCGCGCCCGCCCGTGAGCAGGTGACCGCCGCCGCCCGCGCCGCGAACCGGAGGATCTCCCGCCACTCCTGCCCGCTCACCCCGTCCAGCGCCCCGGCCCCCAGAAGTTTTCGCTCCCCCAGCGCGTGCAGCAGCGCCGCGTTGACCGTGTCCCCCGCCCCGATGGTGTCGATGACCTCGGCCTTCTCCCCGGCCACCGACCACTCCCCTCCCCCACGCGTGTACACGCTCAGCCCGTCCCCGCCCCGCGTGAGCACCACCGCCCCGGGCCCGGCCGCCAGCCACCCCCGCACATCGGCCCCGAGCCACTGCGCGTCCTCCTCGCTCAGCTTCAGCAGGGAGACCGACGGCAGCCACCTCCAGAACCGCTCCCGGTAGGCCGCCGGATCCTCGATCAGTCCGGCCCGGATGTTCGGATCCAGCAGCACGAACACCCCCCGCCCGGCCTCCCGCCGCATCAGCGCCTCGTACGCGCTCGCCCCCGGCTCCAGCACCAGCGAGCAGGTACCGACCGCCAACGCCTCCACCGCGTCCGGCAGTTGGGGCGGCAGGACGAAGAGCCGGTCGGCGCTCCCGTTCACATAGAAGGTGTACGAGGCGGAGCCGGTCGCATCGAGTGCGGCGAGCGCGAGCGTGGTGGGCTCGGGGCCGCGCTGCACCAGCTCGGTGCGCACACCCTCCTCGCCGAGGCGCGCCACCAGCGATGTACCGAAGGCGTCCGTGGACACCCGGGAGCAGAAGGAGACCTCCGCGCCGAGCCGGCCCAGCGCGACGGCCGTGTTGTACGGACCGCCGCCCCGGGCGGGCAGCAGCGGTGCCAGGGCGTCGCCGCCGGACTGCGGGACCAGGTCGATCAGAGCCTCACCGGCGACGACGATCACGGGGTGATTCCTTCCGAGGGGGGTGTCGGGGCGGTACGGGTGCCTTGGTCGCAGACCTTCCGCTCCCCCCTCGGCAGCCACACCAGCGCCAGCAGCACGCCTGCCAGGATGACCCCGGCGCCGATCCGGAACGCCAGCGCGTATCCCGCCGTGAGCGACTCCGGGTCCGTGCCGCCGTTGGTGCGGGCGGCGGCGAAGGTGGAGAGGACCGCGAGACCCAGCGCGCCGCCCATGGTGCGGGAGGTGTTGATGAGGCCGGAGACGAGGCCCGCGTCGCCGGGGGCCGCGCCGGAGGTGGCGAGGGCGGCGAGGGGGGTGGAGGAGAGGCCGGCGCCGAGCATCATCAGGATGCCGGGGAAGAGGATCGCGGTGGCGTAGCTGCCGTGGGCGGGCATGGTCGACTGCCAGGCGAAGCCGGTCGCGGCGATCAGGCTGCCGAGGATGACCAGGTTGCGGGCGCCGATGACGGTCATCAGGCGAGGAGCCAGTTTGGAGCCGGTGACGATGGCGAGGGAACTGGGGACCAGGGCCAGGCCGGCGCCGAGCGGGGTGTAGCCGAGCACGTTCTGGGCGTACAGGGTCATGAAGAACCACATGCAGAACATGGCCGAGCCGTTGATGAACATGGCCGCGTTGGCCGCCGACACCGAGCGGACCCGGAAGAGCTTCAGGGGCATCAGCGGGGCCCGGGTGCGGGATTCGACCAGCAGGAAGAGGGCGAGGAGGAGCAGGCCGCCGCCCAGCGGGACGAGGGTGGCGGGCGCCGTCCAGCCCGCTTCCTCGGTCTGCACGATGCCGTACGCCAGGGTGGCGAGGCCGGCGGTGGCCAGGACCGCGCCGGGCAGGTCGAGGCGGCGGCCCTCGCGGGCGTGGCTCTCGGTGAGGAGGAAGAAGGCCCCGGTCAGGACGAGCGCGCCGACGGGCACGTTGATCAGGAGGGTCCAGCGCCAGGAGAGGGTGTCGGTGAGCAGGCCGCCGACGAAGCCGCCCGCCGCGCCGCCGCCCGCGCCGACCGCCGACCAGGTGCCGATCGCGCGGGCGCGGGCCGGGCCCTCGGGGACGGCGGAGGTGAGCAGGGTGAGGGTGGCGGGGGCCAGGATCGCGGCGCCCAGGCCCTGGACGGCGCGGGCCGCGAGGAGCTGCCAGCCCTCCTGGGCGAGGCCGCCGGCGAGGGAGGCGGCGGTGAAGACGGCGAGGCCGGTGAGGAAGGCGCGCTTGCGGCCGTAGATGTCGGCGGCCCGGCCGCCGAGCAGCATGAAACCGGCGAAGGCGATGGAGTAGGCGTTGAGCACCCATTGCAGGCCGGTGGCGGAGAGGCCCAGGTCGGCGCGCATGGAGGGGAGGGCCACGTTCACCACGGACACGTCGAGGACGACCAGGAACTGTCCGGCGCAGGCCGCGAGGACCACCGCCCAGGTGTGAACGGGGCGGCGGCCGGACGGCGGGGATATGCGGCTGTCGGTGGCGACGGGGACTTCGTGGACCATGCCTGTCATGGTCGCAGGTGCCGGGTGCCCCGTACATCCGCGTTTCGGCGCACGGGCACCCGACCCACGCCCTAGGACTTGCGGAGGAGGGTCACCACGGCCGCCCCGCCCAGCCCGATGTTGTGCGCCAGAGCCACCCGTGCGCCGGGCACCTGCCGCTCCCCCGCCTGGCCGCGGAGCTGCCAGGTCAGCTCGGCGGCCTGGGCGAGACCGGTGGCGCCGAGCGGGTGACCCTTGGAGATCAGGCCGCCGGACGGGTTGACCACCCAGCGCCCCCCGTACGTCGTCGCGCCGGACTCGACGAGCTTGCCGGACTCCCCGTCGGGGCACATGCCCAGTGCCTCGTAGGTCAGCAGTTCGTTGATGGAGAAGCAGTCGTGGAGTTCGATGACGTCGAGGTCGTCGACGCCGAGGCCGGACGCCGCGTACACCTGGCGGGCCGCCTCTCGTGACATCGGTTTGCCGACGACGTCGATGCAGGAGCCGGACGCGAAGGATTCCTCGGTGTCGGTGGTCATGGCCTGCGCGGCGATCTCGACGGCCTTGTCGTGCAGGCCGTGCTCGACGACGAACCGTTCCGACACGACGACGGCAGCGGCCGCCCCGTCCGAGGTCGGCGAGCACTGGAGTTTGGTGAGGGGGCGGTGGATGGTCTTGGCGGCGAGGATCTCGTCCACCGTGTACGGGTCCTGGAACTGGGCGTACGGATTGTGCCGCGAGTGCCGGTGGTTCTTCGCGCCGACCGCCGCGAGCTGCGCTGTGGTCGTCCCGTACCGCTCCATGTGTTCGCGGGCGGCGTCGCCGAATATCTGCGCGGTGGGCGGGGTCATCTCGAAGCCGTGCTTGGCGGCCATGATCCCGTAGTGGCGGGCGACGGGCGAGGTGGCGAAGTCGCCGCCGTCGCTCCCGCCGCCCAGAGCCCCGCGTTTCATCTTCTCGAAACCGAGCGCCAGCACACAGTCGGCCAGGCCCCCTTCGACGAACTGACGGGCCATCATCAGCGCCGTCGAGCCGGTCGCACAGTTGTTGTTGACGTTGTAGACGGGGATGCCGGTCAGGCCGAGTTCGTACGCCGCCCGCTGGCCGGCCGTGGACGCCTGGAAGCAGTAGCCGACCGGCACCTGCTGGACCTGCCCGTACTCCACTCCCGCATCGGCCAGCGCGGCCGAGCCCGCCTCCTTGGCCATGTCCCAGTACTGCCAGTCACGCGATTCGGGCTTCTCGAACCTGGTCATGCCGACACCGACGATGTACGCCTTCACGGACGTGTCTCCATTCAGTCGCGCGGGAGGCCGAGGATGCGCTCGGCGACGACATTGAGCTGTACCTGGGTGGTGCCGCCCGCGATGGTCAGACAGCGGGACATCAGGAAGCCGTGCACCGCACGCTCCCCGGGACCCTCCCTCAACGCCCCTTGCGGGCCGAGGAGTTCGAGGGCGAGTTCGGCGATCCGCTGCTGGTGCGGGGTCTGTACGAGCTTGCGCACGCTCGCCCCGGCGCCCGCCTCCAGGCCGTCCACCCGCTGGAGGGTGGTGCGCAGCGAGATACAGGCGAGGGCGTGGGCCTCGGCGGCGAGAGCGCCGATCCGGGCCCTGGTGGCGCCGTCGAGGTCGGGGCACCTGGCGATCAGCGCCTCCAGACCGGTGTCGAAGGCGACCTGGTCGGCCATGTGGACGCGCTCGTTGCCGAGGGTGTTGCGGGCGACCTTCCAGCCGCCCGTCTCCTCCCCCACCAGGGCGTCCGCGGGCAGCACCACGTCGTCGAAGAAGACCTCGTTGAAGAGCGAGTCCCCGGTGATCTCCTTCAGCGGGCGGATGTCGATGCCCGGGGTGTTCTTCATGTCGACGAGGAAGTAGCCGAGCCCCTGGTGCTTGGTGGGCGCCGCGGGGTCGGTGCGGGCGAGCAGGATGCCGTGGTCGGACCACTGGGCGGCCGAGGTCCACACCTTCTGCCCGTTGATCCGCCAGCGGCCGTCCTCGGTCCTCTCGGCGCGGGTGCGCAGCGAGGCGAGGTCGGATCCGGCGTCCGGCTCGGAGAAGAGCTGACACCACGTCATCTCACCGCGCAGGGTGGGGGGTACGAAGCGTTCCTGCTGTTCCTTCGAGCCGTGCGCGAGGAGTGAGGGGATCACCCAGGTGGAGATGCCGAGGCTGCTCAGCGTGACCCCGGCCTCGGTCAGCTCCCTCTGCACGGCGAGCTGCTGGACGGGGCCGGCGCCGAGTCCGTACGGCGGCGGGAGGTGCGGGGCCGCGTAGCCGGTCGGCGCCAGCGCCTTGCGCGCCGCCGCCGGATCCAGCCCCCGTACCCCTTCGATGGCCTTCCGGGCCTGTGCGCGGTAGGTGGCCGCCTCGTCGGGCAGTTCGGTACGCAGCTCCCGCCGCGCCCCGGCCGCGGCCAGCCGGACCGCCCGCAGCCGGTGACCGTCGCCCGTCCCGAGCAGCTGCCGTGCCACCAGGGCCCGCCGCAGGTAGAGATGTGCGTCGTGCTCCCAGGTGAAGCCGATCCCGCCCAGGATCTGGATGCAGTCCTTGGCGCACGACCACGCCGCGTCCAGGGCCACCCCCGCGGCGAGCGCCGCCGTCAGTCCCCGCACCTCGGCCGCCTCGTCCACGGCGTTCGCCGCGTCCCACACCAGCGCCCGCGCCTGCTCCACCCGTACCAGCATGTCGGCACAGAGGTGCTTCACCGCCTGGAACTGCCCGATCGGCCGGCCGAACTGCTCACGGGTCCTGGCATGCGAGGTCGCCGCGTCCAGCGCCCAGCCCGCGACCCCGCACGCCTCGGCGGCGTACAGCACGGCGCTCACATCGCCCACCTGGGCGGTGCTGAGGTCGAGCTCGCGCCCGCCGGGCACCTGCACCCCCGAGGCGGTCACCTCGGCGGTGGGCCGGGTCGGGTCGGCCGACTCCTGGATACGTATCTCCAGGTCACCGCCGTCCACCGCCAGCCACACCGTGCCGTGTGCCGCCTCGGCGGCGAGCAGCACGAACTCCGAGTCCGGGGTGGCGCCGAGGACCGGCGGCGCGGTGCCGTCGAGGACGTACCCCCCGCCCTCCACCGCGACGGCGGTGAGGGTGCCGGGGCCGGTCGCGACCGCGGCGACCGGGTAGTTGTAGGAGCGGCTCGCCAGTCCGCCCCGGTGCAGCAGATCCACCGCGAGCACACTCGGCACGAACGGCCCCGGCAGCGCCCCCCTGCCCGTCTCCTCCAGCACCACGGCCAGATCGAGCAGCGTCCCGCCTCCCCCGCCGGGAAGGTGCAGGTCCAGCAGCTCCATGGCGATCGCCGAGTGCCAGTACCCGGGCAGCCTGCCCTCCGCCACCTCCCCGTCCAGCAGCTTGCGCACCTCCTGCGGCGGGGCCACCTGCGCGACCCACCCCCGCACCGACTCGGCCAACTCCCGGTGCTCACGCGTGATTCCGATGCCCATGGCCGTGCAGACTAGAACACGTTCCAATCTGACGGAAGGTCAGATGCAGGGCGGGTTACGCGGGGATCCCGCCACCGGGGGCGCGGCGGGATCCCGGGACGGCGGCACCAGCAGCCGGACCGGCTCCTGCTGCCCCCGCCGCCGCAACAGCACCACCACCGGACCGGCCACCGCGCCGATGACCGCTCCGGTCACCACGAAAGCCCACTTGCTCATCTCGACCCCACTTCCACAGTCACCCCGAAAGACACCCCGAAGAGAAAGACCCCCCGAAAGGCACGGCACGGGTGCGGTACACGCACGGGAATCACGAAGTCCAGGTGCCCCCGGGCTCCCGGTTGAATCCCGCACCCCTGCCGCCGGCGCCCCCGCCACGTCGGCCCCGCCGGGCCACCCCACCGGGCCACCCCGCCCGCCGCCCCGGCCACCCCCGTACGCGACCATGTCCCCAGCCCGTACCTCACGAGGAGACCGCCATGCCCGCCGCCGCACCCAAGCCCGCCACCCTCGCCGCCTTCGAGGCCGCCAAGGGCTTCATGCCGCTCGGTGAGGGCCTCGCCCTGTACGCCGCCGCCGCCGAGGCGGCCGCCTCGCTGCACCTCCCGCTTCTTGAGGTGGGGACGTACTGCGGGCGCTCCACCCTGCTGCTCGCCGACGCCGCCCGTGAGGCCGGAGTGACGGCCGTGACCGTGGACCACCACCGGGGCAGTGAGGAGCAGCAGCCGGGGTGGGAGTACCACGACCCGACGACCGTGGACACGGAGCTCGGGGTGATGGACACCCTGCCGACGTTCCGCCGGACCCTGCACAGGGCCGGCCTGGAGGAGCACGTCCTCGCCCTCGTCGGCCGCTCCCCGCAGGCCGCCCGCCTCTGGAACAGCCCCCTCGCCCTGGTCTTCATCGACGGCGGGCACACCGACGAGCACGCGAACGGGGACTACGAGGGCTGGGCCCCGCACGTCTCCCCCGGCGGCCTCCTGGTCATCCACGACGTGTTCCCGGACCCGGCGGACGGCGGACAGGCCCCGTACCGCGTGTACCTCCGCGCACTGGCGTCCGGCGCGTTCACCGAGGTCTCGGTGAGTGACTCGCTGCGCGTCCTGCGGCGTACCGGCTCGGGGATCCTGGGAGCCGAATAGCATCGCCCTGTGTCGTACGACGGTCAGTACCCCCACGCAAACCCGCCCGAGCCCGAGTTCGGGCAGCCCCCGCGCCGAGGGCGTGGCAACGCGCTCATCGTGGTGGCGGCCCTGGTGCCGACCGCCCTGGCGGGCTGGCTGGTCTGGCAGGCGATGAGCGGCCCGGAGGGCGGTGAGCCGCCCAAGGTGCTGCCGCTGCCCGGACGGACGACGGCGGCCACCAAGGCGCCCACCCAGGACGCCAAGCCGAGCCCGGAGCGGACCAGGAGCACGAGTCCGGCTCCCGGGACGAGCCGGGGCACGACCCCCGGTCCGACCGCCCCCCGCCCGGCCGCCGGTCCCCTCTCCGGTCGTACCGTCGTCGTCGACCCCGGCCACAATCCCGGTAATTTCCGGCACACCAGCGAAATCAATCGCCAGGTGAACATCGGAACCAACCGCAAGGAATGTGACACCACGGGTACCGCGAGCAATGCCGGTTACACCGAGGCGGAATTCACCCTCGATGTCTCGCGCCGCCTGAAAGCACTTCTCGAAAAGCAGGGCGCAACCGTCCAATTCACCCACAACGCCGACCGCCCGTTCGGCCCCTGCATCGACGAGAGGGCACGAATCGGCAACGAAGCGGACGCGGACGCCGTGATCTCGATCCACGCGGACGGCTCGTCCGCCGGTCACCGCGGTTTCCATGTGATCCTGCCCGCACGGGTGAACTCCGGCGGCGCGGACACCTCTTCGATCGTCGGCCCGTCACGCGACCTGGGCGAACACATCGTGGGCAACTTCGTGCGAGTCACGGGTGACGCACCGGCCAACTATCTGGGCGGGCGGACCGGGTTGGTGGTCCGCAGCGACCTCGGCGGGCTCAACCTGTCGACCGTGCCGAAGGTGTTCATCGAGTGCGGAAACATGCGGGATTCGAAGGACATCGCCCTGCTCTCCAGCGCCAGTTGGCGGCAGAAAGCGGCCCAGGGCATGGCCGACGGCATCAGCGGGTTCCTGAACGGGTAGGGCTGCTGCGTTACGTCCGGATCGTCGCACCGGCCGGAGCACTGCGGCTGGTTACCGTCCGGCAACCATGGGGACGACCCGCGCGATCGGACGATACATTCATCCGTACGATGGGGAGCCACCCCCGAGCTTCGCACCTGTTCCGGCGAGCATGGCGAGCAAGCACTGCTCGCGAAAGGCGCTTCGCCCAGAACTGCTTCGCCCAGAACTGCTTCGCCCAGAACCGCTTACATCGGTGCAGCGACAGCCGCCCCGAAGATGACGACTGATAAAGGACTTTACGTGAACATCCGCTCCCTCACACGAGGTGATGGCGTGGTGATCGGAGCAGCGGTGGTGCTGTTCATCGCCTCGTTCCTCAGCCTGGTCGACACCCCCGAATGCAGCGGTCAGTTCTGCCCCAACACCTCCACCATCAACGCCTGGGACACTCTCGGGCTGCTGATGAGCATGTTCCTGGCCGGGATCATCGCCGCGGTGCTGATCATCGTGGCGCGCGGGCTGCCGACGCCGCGCAAGGTGGCCGGGCTCGACCTCCTCCAGTTCGGCATCGCCTTCGCGGTCTTCTCCGCCTGGACGGCGTTCTGGAACATCGTCGACGGCGGCAGCGCCGGCGCGGGCATGATCCTCGGCCTCATCGCCACCCTGGCGCTGGCGGCGGGCGCGGTCGCCACCCCGCTGGTCCCGGCTCTCCAGGCCCCGCTGATGGGTGCCCCGAAGCCGGCCGTCGGCCCGTACGGCGCGCAGCCGGGCCAGAGCGGTCAGCCGGGTGCCGGTTACGGCTACCCGGGTGCCCAGCAGCCGTCGTTCGGCGGCCAGCCGGCCCCCGGTGGCTACGGCTACCCGGGCGGCGCCACCCAGGCCCCCGCCGCCGGTCAGGCACCGGCCGCCGGTCAGCCCTCGCAGGGCGGCCAGGGCGCTCCTGAGCCGGCTCCGGCGGACGCCTCCGGGTTCGCCCCGTTCTGGTTCGCCGTTCCGGTCGCCCGCCCGCTGTACCCGGAGGACGGTGCGCCGACCCCGATCGCCGAACTGGCGCCCGGCACCTGGTACTTGGCGGTGGACCAGCGCGGTCCCGGCCTGATCGCACAGACCCAGGACGGCCGTCGCGGCCTGCTCCAGGACACCACGGGGATCCAGCGCGGCTGATGCCTCCCCCGCTCGCACCGACGACGGCCCTCGCCTCCCCCACCGGGGAAGCGGGGGCCGTCGTCACGTCCGGGGCCGGTCCGGGGCGGGGGGCGGTACGGGTGGGGCCGGTCCGGGGCGGGGCCGGGGCCGCTCTTGTCCGGCGCGGCCCGGCGACGTACAGTCCCTGACGCGTCTCCTGACGCCCCATCAGATACGTCACGGACGGTTCGCGGATTCGTCAACGGGAGGCCCCGGTATGCGACTTGGACTCGCGCTCGGCTACTGGGGACGCGGCCCCGACCCCGGCTCGCTGGCACTCGTACAGGAGGCGGAGCGTCTCGGGTACGACTCGGTGTGGACTTCCGAGGCCTGGGGCAGCGACGCCTTCACACCGCTGACCTGGTACGCCGCCCACACCAGCCGGATCAGGCTGGGTACCGCCATCGTGCAGATGGCGGCCCGTACGCCGACCGCGACGGCCATGCACGCGCTGACCCTGGACCACCTGTCCGGCGGCCGGATGATGCTCGGGCTCGGACTCTCCGGGCCACAGGTGGTGGAGGGGTGGTACGGGCGGCCGTTTCCGCGCAGCCCGCTGACCGCGACCAGGGAATACGTCGACGTGGTGCGCCAAGTACTACGGCGTGAGGGCCCGGTGGAGCTGGACGGGCGCTTCCACTCGCACCCGTACCGCGGTGAGGACGCCTTTGGCATCGGCAAGCCGCTGAAGCCGATCGTGCACCCGCTGCGAGCCGACCTGCCCCTCCTGCTCGGCGCCGAGGGCCCCAAGAACATCGCCCAGACCACCCGCATCGCGGACGGCTGGCTGCCGCTGTACTGGTCACCGACGCGCCCGGACGTCTATCAACTCGGCTCACTCCCCACGGACTTCATGGTCGCCCCGATGGCCCGCGCACATGTCTGCGACGACGTGTCGCAGGGGCTGCTGCCGGTGAAAGCGATGCTCGGCTTCTACATCGGCGGGATGGGGCACGCGGCGAAGAACTTCCACGCGGACCTGATGGCGCGGATGGGGTACGAGGCCGAGGCCCGCCGCATCCAGGAGCTGTTCCTCGCCGGGCGCAAGGAGGAGGCGGTACTGGCCGTGCCGGACGCGTTCGCCGACGAGATCTCACTGGTCGGCCCGCGTCAACGGATAGCGGAACGACTGGAGTTGTGGCGCAAGGGCCCGGTGACCGACCTGCTGGTCACCGCACCGGACCCGCACACCCTGCGCGTACTGGCGGAGCTCAATACGTAGTGCGCGCTACCAGGCGAGGGCGGCCAGCCAGCCGTCGAGGAGGGCGCGGTCGCCCAGCACCTCCACCTGCCCGGCGTCCGGGGACCGGCGGCGGTAGGAGACCAGCAGGAGGTCGGTGAGCGGGCCCCGTACCGCGACGGCTGCCTTCTCGTGGCCGCGCCGCCAGGTCACCGGTGTGGCGGTGAAGTCGACGAACCACTCGGCGTTCAGGACGGGGTTCGTGTCGGTGGCGTGCAGATGGAGGGTGTTGCCCTCCCCGTGCAGGACCCGCATCGCCTCGTCGGAGTCGTCGAGTCCGGTGAGCCACAGCCACTCGTCGAGGGCGTCGGCGGCCACCTCGGGCTCCACCTCGTAGGAATCCTTCGCCGCGAGGGCGGCGTCCGCGCGGTGCACGACCGTCTCATGGGTCATCCGGCGCGCCCAGAACAGGGCGGGGCGGTCGGTGGGCGCCCAGGCCCACACCGCCGCGTCGGGGCCCGCCTCACGCAGCGCGCCCGCACACAGTGCGGCGCCCTCTGCCAGCCAGGCGTCCAGGGCGGCCGCATCGTCGGTGGCGGGGCCGTCGGCGTGCGGCACGTCCTCGTCCGCCACCTCCTCGGTCGCGCGCGTGGACACGATCCGGTGCACCCAGCGGTGCGCCGCGCCCGTGTGCACGGCCAGCTCGCGCAGTGTCCAGTCGGGGCAGGAGGGCACCTGCGCCCCGAGGTCCGCACCGGAGACCGTCGCGCGCAGGCGGGCGGTCTCCTCGATGATCAGGTCGCAGTACCGGTCGTGCGCGAGAAACGTCATGGCCGCACTGTAGGCGGGAGGCGGACCCCCGCCAACTGCTTAGTCGCGGGCCGCAGTCCGGCCGCTGAGCTGGGCACTCTGCTGAATCGGGGCCTGCGGCGGAGCCTGCGCGGGCAGCTGCGCCGGGGAGCCGCCCCTGGCCAGTTCGCCCGCCGAGGGCACCTTGTCGACCACCGGCGCGTCCGCGGACTTTCCGGCGTCCTTGACCCCGCCGATGGCCTTCTCGAACAGCCCGACCTCACCGGCGCCGATGGTGCCCGCGGCGAGCTTGCCGCTGAGCCCCTTCAGCTTCTCGATGCCGTCCGACATCGGGGCGACCGCCTTGGAGAGCAGCTCGTCACCCTTGGCGTTGTTCACCGCGGCCTTCAGCCTGTTGTAGGTGAACGCGCCCGCGAGCCCTGCCTTGACCATGGCGAACTTCCGTCCGTCCGCACCCTTCTGGAAGGTGCCCGCCCTGAACGGCTTCACGATCCACTGGTACGCCGCACCGGCGGCCAGCGAGGCGTTGGCCACGAACCGGGTCTTGGCCAGCTTCTGCTTCTCCGCCTGGGTGGAGGGCGAAGCGCTCCCCGTCGTGGCGGCAGCCGCGCCCTTGTCCGTGTCGTTGCAGGCGGCGAGCGGCAGCAGCAGCGCACACGTCAGCGGCACCCCGACGAGCGCGCGACGGACAGGGGTGGCGGTGAAGGGACGGGGCACGGCGGGCCTCCCGGGGCCTGAGCGACTGTTCAGCACTTCCCCGCAGCGTCGCGCGGGCCCCCGCCGCCCACCACCAGGGCGCAGCCATCCGGGTTTGACGCCCGTCAAATAGGCAACATGTTCGGCATGTCCACACGAACCCGCACCGGAAATCCCGCAGCCACCGCGATTGCCGTCGCCGCGGACATCGCCGCTCTCATCCTCGGCCTGTGGATCCTCTTCTACCTGCTGGACGCCAACCAGTCGAACGCGCTGGTCGGGTTCATCAAGGACGCCGCGCAGTTCCTGGCCGGGTGGTCCTACGACCTGTTCACCTTCGACGAGCAGTGGGCGCGGGTGGTGGCGGGTTACGGCCTGCCGGCCGTGGTCTATCTCTTCGTCGGCCACGCCCTCGCGGGCGCGGCGCGCCGCCGCTGACGGGCCGGGCCGGGCCAGGGGTACGCCGCGCTTCGTGTGCGACGTACCCCTGAGGCCTGAAGCCGGGGGCTTGAGGCTGGGAGCGCCCGGGCCTGGAGCCTGAAGCCGTCCGCGGTAGGGGTCAGCAGCAGTCGGGGGCCAGGCCCCGCGGCAGCTGCTCGCCGCTGAAGACCGCACAGGTGGCCTGCTCGCCGCCGAGGGCCGCCACCGCGAGGAGCAGTGAGCCCGCCGTCCAGGTGGTGAGTTCGCGGGGCCAGATGGCCTCGTCGTCGAAGACGTAGCCCGTCCAGTACATGCCGCTGCCGTCGTCCGCGCGCAGGTGCTGGATCTCCTGGAGGATCTCCAGGGCACGGTCGGACTCCCCCATCGCCCAGAGGGCCAGGGCGAGTTCACAGCTTTCGCCGCCGGTGACCCAGGGATTGGGGAGCACACAGCGCACGCCGAGGCCGGGCACCACGAAGGCGTCCCAGTCGGCCTCGATGCGCTCCTTGGCCTGGGGTCCCGTGACGGCTCCGGCGAGGACCGGGTAGTACCAGTCCATCGAGTAGCGGGACTTGTCGAGGAAGCGCTCGGGGTGCTTCTGGATCGCGTGGCGCAACGAGCCGACCGCCAACTCCCAGTCGGGTTGCGGCTCTTCGCGCTGATCGGCGATGGCGAGCGCACAGCGCAGCGCCTGATGTATGGACGAACTCCCGGTCAGCAGCGCGTCGTTGACGGGGGTGCCGTCGTCCTCGCGCTTCCAGCCGATCTCGCCGCCCGGCTGCTGGAGGGCGAGCACGAACTCCACCGCCGCGTACACGGCGGGCCACATCCGGTCGATGAACGCGTCGTCGCCGGTGGACAGGTAGTGGTGCCAGACGCCGACCGCGATGTACGCGCAGAAGTTGGTCTCGCGGGAGCGGTCGGTGGGACGGTTGTGGTCGCCGTCCTGGTAGGCCGCGTACCAGGAGCCGTCCGGGTTCTGATGCTTGACCAGCCAGTCGTACGCCCTCGTGGCGGCCTCGTGCTCACCGGCAGCGTCCAGCGCCATGGCGGCCTCGGTGTGGTCCCACGGGTCGAGGTGGTGGCCGCGGAACCACGGGATGGCGCCGTCCTCGCGCTGCCCCGCGAGGATGCCGGCGACGGTCTCGGTCGCCTGATCGGCCGTCAGAACGCCGTCCAGGACCAGGTGTTCGGTGTAGCCGGGGCTCGTCACTTGGTGTCCGTACCGCTGGCCGCCGCGGTGGCCGGCAGGTGGGGCTTGGTGGCGTACGCGACGAAGCTCTTGCCGATCACCGGGTTGAGCGCCTGCTCGGCGACCTTGGTGAGCAGCGGCTTCTTCATGATGTCCCAGACCAGGAGCTTGTGGTACGCCTTCACCGGCAGCGCCTTGTCGTTGTCCACGCCGAACGCGCACTTGAGCCACCAGTACGGCGAGTGCAGGGCATGCGCGTGATGGGTGCCGTACGGCCGCAGCCCGGCCTCCTTCATCCTGCCGATCAGCTCGTCCGCCTTGTAGATGCGGATGTGGCCGCCCTCGACCTCGTGGTACGCGTCGGAGAGCGCCCAGCAGACCTTCTCGGGCCCGTAGCGCGGCACGGTCACCGCGATCCGGCCGCCCGGCTTCAGCACCCGCACCATCTCGGCGAGCACACCCTTGTCGTCCGGGATGTGCTCCATGACCTCGGAGATGATCACCACGTCGAAGGAGGCGTCGGGGAACGGCAGGTTGAGCGCGTCGCCCTCCATGGCGGTGGCGGTGGCGCCCTCGGGGGCCTCGCCCGCTTCCTTCATGGCCGCGAACCACTTGGCGACCTCGCGGATCTCCTCGCCGTTCTGGTCCAGGGCCACCACCTGGGCGCCGCGCCGGTAGCACTCGAAGGCGTGCCGTCCGGCGCCGCAGCCCAGGTCGAGGACGCGGTCGCCCGGGGCGAGCGGGAAGCGGGAAAAGTCCACGGTCAGCACGGGGGCTCAGCTTTCATCCGGCGGTGGGGGTGGTTCGGTCACTGCTGCGGGAGTACGTCAAGTGGCTTGCGGCGCACAGGACTTGATTGACCCTCAGGACTTGAGGGTGCCCTGCTTGGCGGCGGCCCGCTGCTGCTGAGCGATCGCCTCGCGGTAGAGCTCGGCGGTGCCGATCGCGGCCTGCTTCCAGGTGAACCTGGCGAGCACCCGGTCCCGTCCCGCCGCACCGAGGCGGGCGCGCAGGCCGGCGTCGCCGAGGAGTCGCGCCAGCTGTCCGGCGAGGGCGTCGGCGTCTCCTGGCGGTACGGCGAGGCAGGTCTCCCCGTCCGGGCCCGCGACCTCGGGGATGGCGCCGCCGGTGGTGGCGACCAGCGGGGTGCCGGTGGCCATGGCCTCGGCGGCCGGCAGCGAGAAGCCCTCGTACAGCGAAGGGACGCAGGCGACCTGGGCACCGCGTACGAGATCGACCAGTTCCTGGTCGGTGATGCCCTTGACGAATTCGATGGCGCCCTGGAGCCCGTACCGCTCGATCGCCTGGGCGACCGGGCCGTCCTCGGCGCGCTTGCCGACCACGACGAGATGCGCGTCGGGCCGCTCGGCGCGGAGCTTGGCGAGGGCCTCGACGAGGTGGACCAGGCCCTTGAGGGGCACGTCCGCGCTGGACGTGGTGACGATGCGGCCCGGGATCTCGGCCACGGACGCGTCCGGCGACCAGAGTTCCGTGTCGGCGCCGATGTGCACCACGCGGATGCGGTCGCGGCGTACGCCGAGGTGTTCGACGATCTCCGCCTGCGACGACCCGGACACGGTGAGCACCGAGGGGAGTTTGCGGGCGACCCGCTTCTGCATCCGGGTGAAGCCGTACCAGCGGCGTACCGAGGCGCGCTTGAGGCGGGTGCCGGCGGCATCGATGTCGAGCTGCCGGTCGACGGTGATGGGGTGGTGAATGGTCGTCACCAGTGGCGCGCCGAGATCACCCAACAATCCGTACCCGAGCGTCTGGTTGTCGTGCACCACGTCGAACTCCCCGCGCCTGGCGGCGAGATGACGCTTCGCCCGCAGCGAGAAGGTCAGCGGCTCGGGGAATCCGCCGGTGCGCATGGTGGCGTACTCCACCACGTCGACCCAGTTCCGGTACTCGCCCCACTTGGGGTTCCGGAACGGGTCGGGGCTGCGGTAGAGGTCCATGCTGGGAAGCTCGGTGAGCGGTACGCCCTCGTCGAGCACCGGGTAGGGCTGGGCGCCGAGCACCTCGACGCGGTGCCCGAGGCGGGCGAGTTCGCGGGAGAGATGGCGGACGTAGACGCCCTGGCCGCCGCAGAACGGGTTCCCCTTGTACGAGAGGAGCGCGATGCGCAGCGGACGCTCACCCGCCGTGTCGTTGGCGTCCCCGGCACGGGGGCCCGCCTGTATGGCCTCAGCGGTCACTCTCGGCCCCCTTCTTGACGCACTTCCGCCGGAGCGTAGCCGCTGGCGCTAATCTAGAACAAGTTCCAGAGTTGATCGAACACAGAGCTTTGAATCTACCGGCACGAAGCGGCGGCGTAAGGTCCGGATCGGGTGATTCGCGCCACGACCCATGGTCGCGCCCGGGCCGGCGTACGACCGACGGGCACGCGAAGCGCACGGGGCGCACAGGAAACACGGGGACACCATGAAAGCGGAAGCGCAAACACCGGAGACCGGGGGCACGGACCGCGGGGGCACGGGCAGCGGGGCGGGCCGGGCGGTGGAGGCGGCCGGACGGGGGGCGGAACGGACTGCTGAGGACGCGGGTCCCGGCGCGGAACCGGGCGTGGCCGCGGGGCGCCCCGCGGGCCTGGGGCCGCGGGGCGGGCGGGGGGCGGGTCGTGGTGTCGCGATCGGTCGGAGTGCAGGTGCGCCGGGCAATGGCGGGCTTTCCGCCACGCCGCCGTTGACCGAACGCCAGGAGGCCCGTCGGCGGCGGATTCTGCACGCCAGCGCCCAACTGGCCAGCCGGGGCGGCTTCGACGCGGTGCAGATGCGCGAGGTCGCCGAGGAGGCGGGGGTCGCCCTCGGCACCCTCTACCGTTACTTTCCCTCCAAGGTGCACCTGCTGGTCGCCACCATGCAGGACCAGCTCCAGCACATGCACACCACCCTGCGCAAGCGCCCCCCGGCGGCCACCACCTCCTCGGAGCGCGTCGCCGAAACCCTGATGCGCGCCTTCCGTGCCCTCCAGCGCGAACCCAACCTCGCCGACGCCATGGTCCGCGCGCTGACCTTCGCCGACCGCTCGGTCAGCCCGGAGGTCGACACCGTCTCCCGCCAGACCACCGCGATCATCCTGGACGCCATGGGCCTCACCGACCGCCCCACCCCGGAACAGCTCTCCGCCGTCCGCGTCATCGAACACACCTGGCACTCGGCCCTGATCACCTGGCTGTCGGGACGCGCCTCGATCGCCCAGGTCAAGATCGACATCGAGACGGTGTGCAGGCTGATCGACGTGACGGCGGAGGACGGGTAGTCCCTGCGGCAGCCCTCGGGGCCCGGGGCCGAGCTCCGGTTCCGGGCAGGGGTGGTGGGGTGGGGTGGGGTGAGGAAAGCCCCGCGGGGCGGCCCCGCTCCACCCCGCCCCCGCCCTACTCCTCCGGCGGAAACACCATCTCCCCCGAATCCGGCAGCGTGATCGCGATCGCCTCCACCGGGCAGCCCTCCGCCGCCGCGAGCACGTCCTCATTGGCGTCGGTGTCCGGAACAACCGGGTGCGACTGACGGGCGGTGTCCAGCCGGAACGCACCCGCCGCCGTACTGACGCACATCCCCGACCCGATACACACCGACCGGTCGACCTCCACGTGCCAGCGGTCCCCCATCAGGACCCCGCCCCCGGCGCCTCGTACCCGGCCGGCAGGTGGATCATCTTGTGCTCCAGGTACTCGCCGTACCCCTCGGGCCCGAATTCACGGCCCACACCGGAGTTCTTGTAACCCCCGAACGGCCCCATCATGTCCATGCTGAAGGTGTTGACGGAGTAGGTGCCGGTACGCACCTGCCGTGCGACCTCGATGCCGTGCTCGACGTCCGCCGTCCAGACACTCCCGCTCAGCCCGTACTCGGAGTCGTTGGCGATCCGCAGGGCTTCCGCCTCGTCGTCGTACGGCAGCAGACAGATCACCGGACCGAAGATCTCCTCGCGGGCGAGCCGCATGGAGTTGTCGACGGCGCCGAAGAGGGTGGGCTCGACGTACCAGCCCCGGTCCTGGGAGGCCGGCCGGCCGCCACCCGCGAGGATCTTGGCGCCCTCCTCCTGGCCGATGCGGATGTAGTCGAGGGAGCGCTGCTGCTGCCGCTGGGCGACAAGCGGGCCGACCTCGGTGGCCGGGTCCATGGGGTCGCCGACCTTGAGCGCGGACGCCGCCGCCGCGAAGGCCTCGGCGAACTCGTCATAGCGGGAGCGGGGGGCGAGGATGCGCGACTGGGCCACGCACGCCTGGCCGTTGAGCATCCAGGCGAAGGGCGTGATGCCGGAAACGGTGGAGGCCAGGTCGGCGTCCGGCAGGATCACGGCGGCCGACTTTCCGCCCAGTTCCAGCGTCACCCGGGTGAGGTTGCGCGAGGCGACCTCCATCACCCGCTTGCCCGCGGCGACCGAACCGGTGAAGGACACCTTGTCGACGTCGGGGTGCGAGACCAGGTACTCACTGACCTCGCGCTGCGCCGGCAGGATGGACAGGACCCCCTCCGGAAGGCCCGCCTCCGTGCAGATCTCGGCGAGGAGGTAGCCGTCGAGGGGCGTCTCGGGGGAGGTCTTCAGGACCGCGGTGCAGCCGCTGAGGAGGGCGGGGGCCAGCTTGGCCGCGGCCGTGAACTGGGGGACGTTCCAGGGGACGATCGCCGCGACGACGCCGACCGGTTCGCGGCGCACCAGCAGATTCCCGAGTACCCCGGTGCGGTGCGACTCCACCGGGAACTCCTGCGCCACCTTGATCGTCGCGTCCCAGACCATCATCGCGGCCAGCGCCTGCATCATCACGCCGGCGGTGTACGGGGTGCCGTTCTGCAGGGTGATGACGCGGGCGATCTCCTCGTGGCGTACCGCGATCGCGTCCTTGATACGGGTGACCACCGCGATCCGCTCGTCCAGCGACATCCGGGGCCACGGGCCCTCGTCGAAGGCGCGCCGGGCGGCCGCCACCGCCCGGTCCACATCGGCCTCGCTGGCGTGCGGGACCCGGCCGATGACCTGTTCGGTGTGCGGGGAGACCACCTCGATGACCTCGGACCCGAGAGGGTCCACCAACTTGCCCGCTATGAAGAGCTGTTGGTGTTCGACGAGTTCGGTCATGGCTGCTGCCTCCCACAAGTCGGGCCCGGTGCAGATCTGCTGACGCTCTATCAGCTATCGCCTTCCACGAACTGATACCAGTTCTAGTTCGTACGGGGAAGGGGCGTGACGCGGCCGGCCATGAGCAGCGGGGCGAAGGCGATCAGGAAGCAGAGGCCGCCCAGCGAGAGGAAGTCCAGGCTGAGTGCCATCAGGACGGTGCCGAGGAGGAGGGCGAGCCCGATGAAGAGACGGGTGCGGACGGGGGCGGCGAGGAAGGGGACCAGGGCGAGCTGGCCGACGAAGAAGAGCACCGGGACGACGCCGTAGACGACGGGTTCGACCCCCGGAACGTCCTTGACCTGCTGGAAGATCTCGACCATCTCGGGCCGGTCGGCGGACATCAGCCCCGCGATCAGGTCGATCGCGGCCTGGACGGCGGTGGCGGCGAGCCCGGCACCGGCCGCCACCAGGGGGATCAGGGCCGCGCGGCGTCTGGATTCGGGGACCGCGCGGTGGAGGTGGCCGAGCACCGGGATGTAGAGGAGCACTCCGGCCAGCATGGCGAGGTGGCCGAGCGTCCAGCCGATGCCGGGAGTGCCGCGTTCGCTGAGGAGGCGGATGCCGCCGTAGGCGATCAGGGCGACGGGGCCGGCCACGAGGGCGAAGCGGCTGAGGCCTGCGGGGCGGGGGAGGCGGTGGGTGGCGACTGCGATGCGCGTGGTGTGCGTGGTGTGGGTCATGAAAGGAATCCTGTCCGTGTACGGACAGCGAGCCATCCGGGACAACCAGGGGGCGACCCTGACAACTCCCCCGAGAGGCATGGGGGTTGAGACCCTGACCGCCTCCCGCCATGTGCTGGAACTCGTTCTAGTTATAGTGACGGCAAGGCAAGTCCCGTACCACTTTCGACAGTTGGGGGACCCATGGGGGCCACAGAGGCCACGACACAGGTGACCGAGCACGGCGGCGGTGTCTGGAGCATCAAGGTGCCGATCCCGGACAACCCCCTCGGCCACACCCTGGTGCACCTCCTGGACACCGACCGGGGCCCGGTGCTGATCGACACCGGCTGGGACGACCCCACCTCCTGGGACACCCTGGTCGCGGGCCTCGCCGCGCTGGACGTACGCGTCGAGGACATCCACGGCGTGCTGATCACCCACCACCACCCCGACCACCACGGTCTGTCCGGACAGGTGCGGGACGCCTCCGGCGCGTGGATCGCGATGCACGCCGCCGACACCGAGGTGGTGCGCCGCACCCGCAGTGCCGAACCGGGCACCTGGCTCGACTACCTGACCGCCAAGCTGGCCCACGCGGGAGCCCCCGAGGACCACCTCGGTCCGCTGCGGGCGGCCCGCGCGTCGGGACGGATGCGGACGCTGCCGGGGCTGAGTGCGGCGCTCCCGGACCGGGAGATCGCGCCCGGCGACCTGCTGCCGCTGGCGGGTCGGCGGCTGCGCGCCGTGTGGACGCCGGGGCACACGCCAGGCCATGTGTGCCTGCACCTGGAGGAGGACCACCCGGCGAACCTCCCCGGCCACGGCCGCCTCTTCTCCGGCGACCACCTCCTGCCCGGCATCACCCCGCACATCGGCCTCTACGAGGATCCGGACGACGCCACCGCCACCGGCCCTCAACTCCGTCCGAGCGGCGAAGGCCCTCCCCCGAGCTCCCCGCTCCGTTCGAGCGGGGGAGACCCCCTCGGCGACTACCTGGCCTCCCTCGAACGGATTGCCGCCCTCGGCGTCGCCGAGGTGCTCCCCGCGCACCAGCACGCCTTCACCACCCCGCGCGAGCGCGTCGAGGAACTCCTCGCCCACCACGAGGAACGGCTCGCCGGGCTGCGCGCCCTGCTCACCACTCCCCTGACCCCCTGGCAGATCGCGGAGCGGATGGAGTGGAACCGCCCGTGGGACCAGATCCCGTACGGCTCGCGGAACATCGCGGTCTCGGAAGCCGAGGCCCATCTGCGGCGGCTGGTGAAACTGGGACACGCGGAGGCGGTCCCGGGGAGCGATCCGGTGGTGTACGTCGCGATGTGAGGCGGAACACGTGGTTCCGCAACTGCCCCGCGAACCGGGGCCGTTGCGGGCGCCACGCCACCAAGTGAGACGCCGATTGCGGCTTTTGCTGCGAATGGGGACCTTCGGCTCGCGCCGCGGGGACACCCGTTGGTCAAGGCCACGACCGATATGAACGACCATGGGTGGTTGATCCTTTCGTACTGCAGAGAGCGACCCCCCATGGCCTACGGCTCCCCGTTCCCGCCCGGCTCCCCGTACCCGCCCTCCCCCGAGGCCCCCTACGGCTACGACCCGTACGGCCGCCCGTACTCGGACAAGTCGAAGATCGTGGCCGGGGTGCTCCAGTTCTTCCTGGGTGCCTTCGGTATCGGCCGCTTCTACACCGGGCACATCGGCATGGCCATCGCCCAGCTGGTGACCTGCGGCGGCCTGGGCGTCTGGGCACTGATCGACGCCATCCTCCTGCTGGTCAGCGACGGCAAGACCGACGCCCAGGGTCGCGTCCTGCGCGGCTGACCCATGACCGGCGCCCCCTTGCGCAGCCCCGCGCGCCTGCTGCCCGTGCTCGTGACGGCGGCCGGGCTCGCGGGGCTCGTCTACGTCTTTGTGCACAGCCCCTACGACCCGGGTCAGCTGTTCCTGCGCTGCCCGTGGAAGCTGGTGACCGGGCTCGACTGCCCGGCGTGCGGCGGCACCCGGATGACGTACAGCCTGCTGCACGGCGATCTGCCCGGCGCGTGGCGCGCCAATCCGGTACTGCTGCTCGCCGCGCCCTGGGTGCTGTGGCTGTACGGGAGGTGGAGCGCGGCCACCGTGCGCGGCAGGCGCTACCGGGTCGCGCTCGGTACCAAAGGTGTGACCGCCCTGGTCTCGGTGGCGGCGCTCTGGACTCTCGTACGGAATCTGTAGGCCCCGCCGCCCGGGGCCCAGCGGCAGGCCCCGGCCCCTACGGGTCGGTAGAGTGTGCGAGTCGTCATCATGCCCGTACGGGAGAAGCCGGTGCGAATCCGGCACTGACCCGCAACCGTGATTCCCCCCGCGCGCGAACCCCGCCGCAGGGTGAAGAGTCGGAACGCCCGGCCCGCATGACTGGCTCGGCACCGTCGAGGTAGAGGTATACGGAGCCGGCGCCGCGGGGCCCGGAGAAGGGGTCCGTGCCCGGCCTCCCTTCAGGAGAGGCACCACCGCATCATGACCCTTCGCCGCAGCGCCGCAGCGCTCGCCGCCACCGCAGTTCTCGGCGCGGTGGCCGCCCCGGCCGCCGTCGCAGCGCCGACGCCGTCGCCGGTGGCGCTCCCCTCCGGTCTGTACGGCAAGGGCGACCCGACGTACGACGGTGTCTTCCGGCAGTCCCTGGCACTGCTCGCGCAGGACACCGTCGGGGTGAAGCCTGCCGCGAAGGCGGTGGACTGGCTGGTGGGCCAGCAGTGCGACAACGGCGGCTTCGCCGCCTACCGCGCGGACGCGGGCAAGGCCTGCGACCCCAAGGACCCGAAAGTCATGCTCGACAGCAACGCGACGGCCTCCGCGGTGCAGGCACTGAGCGCGCTCGGCGGGCAGGACGCCGCCGCGCAGAAGGCCGTGGGCTGGCTGAGGTCCGTGCAGAACGCCGACGGCGGCTGGCCCTATGTGCCGGGCACGCCGAGCGACGCCAACTCCACCTCGCTGGTGATCGGTGCGCTGGTCGCGGCCGGGGAGAAGCCCAAGGACATCAAGGGCAAGGACTGGAAGTCGCCGCTGGAGGCACTGCTGGACTTCCAGGTGAAGTGCGACGGCGACGCCTCCCACCAGGGCGCCTTCGCCTTCCAGCCGGACAAGGCCAAGAAGCTCTTCCCGAACGCCGACGCGACCGCCTCCGTGGTCACCGCGTCCGCGCTCAAGGGTCTGGTCGTGCAGGCGCCCAAGGCCGCCAAGGAACTCACCGTCGCGCCCGCCTGCAAGGACGGCATGACCACCCCCGAGGCCGCGGTGGCGGGCGGCGCCGACTACCTCTCCCGGACGCTGGAGAAGAACGGCTCGCACCTGAAGTCGGCGATGCCCGGCGCAGAGGACAAGCCGGACTTCGGCAACACCGCGGACGCCGTGGTGGCCCTGGCCGCCGGTGACTACAAGGCCGCCGCCGCCAAACCCGCCGAGTGGCTGGCCAAGAACTCCGCCGCCTGGGCGAAGGGGGCCGGTCCCGCGGCGTACGCGCAGCTGATCTTCGCCGCGCACGCCACCGGCATGGACCCGCGCTCCTTCGGCGGCGCCGACCTCGTCGCCCAGCTGAACGCGACCGGCCCCGCTCCCGAGTCCCAGCCGGGGGCCGGGAAGGACGGCACGAAGGACTCCGCCGAGGAGAAGAAGTCCGACGACGGTGGTTCGACCGCGACCTGGTGGATCGTGGGCATCGCCTTCGTGGCGAGCATGGGCGCGGGCTTCCTGATCAGCGGCCGCAACAAGAAGAACCAGCAGCTGTGAGCCGGGCTCGGCCGGGACGGACCACGAAGGCCCGGGGCACGAAGGCCCTGACCACAGGGGGGCACGCTTTCCGGAGACCGTGCGCCGCGGTGCTGCTCGTGGTGGGGGCGGTGCTGTTCGCGCTGCTGCCCGCGGCGTCGGCAGTGGCCGCGGATGCCGGTTCCGGTTACCGTTACTGGTCGTTCTGGGAGCGCGACGGCGCGAAGTGGGCGTACGCGACCCAGGGGGCGGCCACCACCCATCCGGCCGACGGCTCGGTGCAGGGATTCCGGTTCTCAGTGAGCCGGGACTCGCAGGACGCCGCCAAGCCGCGCGGTGAGGCCGGTTTCGAAGCCGTCTGCGGGAAGACCCCGGCCAAGGACGGCAGCAAGCGCGTCGCCCTGGTCCTCGACTTCGGCACCCCCCAGGACGCGCCGGACGGGGAGAGCCCGCCTGCGCCCCGCAGCGTGTGCGCGCAGGTGGGCGAGGACTCGACGACCGCCGAAGCACTCGCGGTGGTGGCCAAGCCGCTGCGCTACAACAACGCGGCGCTGCTGTGCGCCATCTCCGGCTACCCGAAGTCGGGCTGCGCGGACCAGGTGGCGGAAGGCTCCGCCCCGTCGGCGGACCCGGCCGCACCCTCTCCCACCACCTCGCATTCCGTTTCCGCCACGGACGACGGTGAGGGCGTGGGCCCCTCCGCAGGTGTGCTGGTCGGCCTCGCCGCGGTACTGGCGCTCGGCGCCGCCGCTGTGTGGCAGGCACGCCGCCGCCGGGGATGAGCCGGGACACGGACGAGCCGGGCGGCGGAAGGCTGTCCGGACGCATGGGCTCCGCGGTGACACTGCGGGCCCCCGCCGCCAGCCGCAGCAACGCCCTGCACGCCGGGGCCTGGTGGCTGTGGGCGCTGGGGCTCGCCGCCGCCGCCTCGCGCACCACCAATCCGCTGCTGCTCGGACTGCTCGTCGGGGTGGCCGGGTATGTGGTCGCGGCGCGGCGGACGGACGCTCCGTGGGCGCGGTCGTACGGGGCCTTCGTCAAGCTGGGCCTGATGGTGCTGGTGATCCGGCTGGTGTTCTCGGTGTTCCTGGGCTCGCCGATCCCCGGCCAGCATGTGCTGTTCACGCTCCCGGAAGTCCCGCTTCCGGACTGGGCGAAGGGGGTCAGGCTCGGCGGCCGGGTCACCGCCGAGCAGTTGGTCTTCGCCCTGTACGACGGTCTCAAGCTCGCCACCCTGCTCATCTGCGTGGGCGCGGCGAACGCGCTCGCCAACCCGGCCCGGCTACTGAAGTCGCTGCCCGGCGCGCTGTACGAGGCGGGGGTGGCAGTCGTGGTGGCGATGACTTTCGCACCGAACATGGTCTCCGACGTCGTACGGCTGCGGCACGCCCGGCGGTTGCGCGGCCGCCCCACCGGCGGGGTGAGGGCACTTCTCCAGATCGGGCTGCCGGTGCTGGAGGGCGCCCTGGAGCGGTCGGTGGCCCTGGCCGCCTCGATGGACGCCCGGGGATACGGGCGCACCGCCCAAGTACCGCGCCGGGTAAGGAACTTGACGACACTGCTCACTCTCGGCGGGCTGCTCGGCGTGTGCGCCGGGACGTACGGCCTGCTGGCAGCCCAGGGCGCCGGGTACGCGCTGCCGGTGCTGCTGATAGGCCTGGCCGCCGCGATGGCGGGGCTGCGGCTGGGCGGCCGGCGCAGTGTGCGCACCCGGTACCGGCCCGACCGGTGGGGGGTGCGCGCCTGGCTGGTCGCCGGGTCGGGGGCGGCCGTGGCGGCGCTGATGATCTGGGCCGCCTCGTACGACCCCGAGGCCCTGCATCCGGGGGTGCTGCCGCTGGTGGCCCCGCAGTTCCCGGTGTGGCCGGCGCTGTCGGTGCTGATCGGGCTGCTGCCCGCGTTCGTCGCGCCCGTCCCTCCGGGCGCCGCCACCGCTTCACGCCCTCCCTCCCCCTCCGCGCCTTCCGCACCGCCCGCCCACTGCGCACCGCCCGCTGTCAGAGGAAAGTGAAAGTGATCCGGTTCGAGAACGTCTCCGTCCGGTACGAGGGTGCCGCCGCGCCCGCCCTCCAGGGGGTGGACCTGACCGTCCCCGAGGGCGAGTTGGTGCTGCTCGTCGGCCCGTCCGGGGTCGGCAAGTCGACCCTGCTCGGGGCGGTGTCCGGGCTGGTGCCGCACTTCACCGGGGGCGTACTGAGCGGCCGGGTCACGGTCGACGGCCGGGACACCCGCACCCACAAGCCGCGCGAACTGGCCGATCTGGTCGGCACCGTCGGCCAGGACCCGCTGTCGCACTTCGTCACCGACACCGTCGAGGACGAACTGGCCTACGGCATGGAGTCGCTGGGCATCGCCCCCGACGTGATGCGCCGCCGCGTCGAGGAGACCCTGGACCTGCTCGGCCTCACCGACCTGCGCGACCGCCCGATCGCCACCCTGTCGGGCGGCCAGCAGCAACGCGTCGCCATCGGCTCCGTCCTCACCGGCCACCCCAAGGTCCTGGTCCTGGACGAGCCGACGTCCGCCCTGGACCCGGCCGCCGCCGAGGAGGTCCTGGCGGTGCTGCAACGCCTGGTGCACGATCTGGGCACCACCGTGCTGATGGCCGAACACCGCTTGGAGCGGGTGGTGCAGTACGCCGATCAAGTCGTCCTCCTTCCCGGTCCGGGTCTCGCTCCTGTCATGGGCGAACCAGCCGACGTCATGGCCCTCTCCCCGGTGCACCCACCGGTGGTGGGCCTCGGCCGGCTGGCCGGCTGGTCGCCGCTGCCGCTGTCGGTACGGGACGCCCGGCGCCGGGCCGCCCCGCTGCGGTCCCGGCTCGCGGACCGCGCCCCCGCCCCGGTCACCGGCCCGCCCGCCGCTCCCCCGGTCGCCGAGACCGACGGCCTGTCGCTGCGCCGGGGCCGTATCGAGGCCCTTCGCCAGGTCTCCCTGTCCGTACGCCCCGGCGAGACCATCGCCCTCATGGGCCGCAACGGGGCCGGAAAATCGACCCTGCTGAACACTCTGGTCGGCATGCACGAACCCTCCTCCGGCCGGGTCGTGGTCGGCGGCAGGGCCCCCGCGAAGACCTCACCGCGCGAGATGGTGCGCCGGGTGGGCCTGGTCCCACAGGAGCCCCGCGACCTGCTGTACGCCGACACGGTCGCCGCCGAGTGCGCGGCCGCCGACCACGACGCGGGCGCCGAGGCAGGCACCTGCCGCGCCCTGGTGAGCGCCCTGCTCCCCGACGTACCGGACGCGACCCACCCCCGCGACCTCTCCGAGGGGCAGCGCCTGGCGCTCGCCCTGGCCCTCGTCCTGACCGGGAAGCCCCCACTGCTCCTGCTCGACGAGCCGACCCGCGGTCTGGACTACGCGGCCAAGGCCCGGCTGATCGGGATCCTGCGCGAACTGGCGGCGGACGGGCACGCGATCGTCCTGGCCACCCACGATGTGGAGCTGGCCGCCGAACTGGCGCACCGGGTGGTGATCCTCGCGGACGGCGAGGTCGTCGCGGACGGCCCGACCCCCGAAGTGGTGGTCTCCTCCCCTTCCTTCGCACCCCAGGTGGCGAAGATCCTCGCCCCGCAGGAGTGGCTGACCGTGTCCCAGGTACGGGACGCCCTCGGGGACACCCGGGCCACACGATCCGGCGGCACGGAGTGAAGGGCCCGGCACGAAAGCCCGCACCGGACCCGGCGCAGGACCCGGCGAGAAAGCCGGCGCGGAGTCCGGCACAGGACCCGGTGAGTGCGGCGGGCACGGCGGGCGCCGCCCGTCCCGTGCGGCTCGGGCGCCGGTCGGTGGCGGCGCTCGTCCTGATCAGCGCCGTCGGGGTGATCGCCTTCGGGTGGCCGCTGCTCGCCGACTCCGCCGCCGGGCTCGCCCACTCCAAGGACGCGCCGTGGCTGTTCGCCGCGCTGCTGCCACTGCTGGTCGCGGTGGTGGTGGCGACCATCTCCGACTCGGGTCTGGATGCCAAGGCGGTGGCGATGCTGGGGGTGCTGGCCGCCGTGGGCGCGGCCCTGCGGCCACTCGGCGCGGGGACGGCCGGCCTGGAGCCGATGTTCTTCCTGATGGTGCTGAGCGGGCGGGTGCTCGGGCCCGGTTTCGGCTTCGTCCTCGGGTCGGTCACGATCTTCGCCTCCGCTCTGCTCACGGGTGGGGTGGGGCCCTGGATGCCTTTCCAGATGCTGGCCATGGGCTGGTTCACGATGGGTGCCGGGCTGCTGCCGGGATGGCAGCGGCTGCGCGGCAGGGCCGAGGTGGCGCTGCTCGCCCTCTACGGGGCGGTCGCTGCCTTCGCCTATGGAACGATCATGAACCTCCAGGGCTGGACCTATCTCGGTGGGCTCTCCACCGGTGTCTCCTTCGTGCCGGGCGACCCGGTGCACGAGAACCTGGTCCGCTTCCTCGCGTACTGTCTGGCGACCTCCATGGGCTGGGACCTCGGCCGGGCCGTCCTCACGGTCGTACTGACCCTGACGGTGGGGCCGGCCCTGCTGAAGGCGCTGCGCCGTGCCACCCGGCGGGCGGCCTTCGCGGCACCGGTCACCTTCGAGGGTGCCAACGAGGCTGCCTCGACGCCTCCGAGCCCGTAACGGCGCCTAGCGCACCGGGTCCAGGCTGTTGAACCACCGCGCTATCTGCGGTGCGGACTTCTTGAAGGTCCCGAAGTGGTCGACCTGTCCCTGGTCGACCGTCGGGGCCTTCACCCCGTTGCGGGCCAGGTCGGCGGCGCAGGTGCGGGCGTTTCCTCTCGGCACGTCCGTGTCGCCGGAGGAGGTGTACAGCCGGACCGGGGCCCTGGGCTTCCAGTCGCAGGTGCCGTCGTTCACCTTGATCGCTGCGAGGAGTGCACCGCTCGGGCGCCGCATCTCCTCGTAGTAGCGGGGGGTGAGCAGTTCCTTCAGTGTGCCGGGAAGGTTCCTGGCCACGTCCTCCTCGGTGTGGTGGGTGTCGAAGAGCTGCTCGGCGACCTTGTCGTACGGCTTGCGGAAGACTTCGGCGGGGTCCTTGTAGAGCGGGTGCAGCTTGTTCTGCGCGGTCAGGAAGTAGGTGGAGTAGAAGATGCCGCTCAGGGGGTTGACCCGGCCGTCGTACAGCGCGGGTAGCTCCGTGCCGAGCAGGTCGTAGGGTCCGCTGACCGGTGCCAGCGACTTCAGCCGGAAGTGCCGCTCGCCGCCGGACGGTTCGCGGCCCGACGGTCCCTGGCCGGAGAGTTCGCGTCCGATCGCCATCGCCACCTGGCCGCCCTGCGAGAAGCCGGTGGCGTGGACGTCCCCGTTGAGATTCCTGCCGAGCTTCTCGGTGGCCCGGCCCGAGGCCCGCAGCATGTCGACGGTGGCGGTGACGGCGGACCTGGTGTCCATGTACGGGTGCGAGCCCGGCCCCTTGCCGAGGCCCAGGTAGTCGGGGGCGGCGACGGCACGCCCCGTACTCGCGTACAGAGCGGCCGAGAGCCGGCTGAAGTCATCGGCGACGGACGGCGCGTAGTCGCGGTGGACCATGGTGCCGTGGGTGTCGGAGACCAGGGAGAGCCGCCGGTCGCCGCCCTGGGGCAGTACGAGCAGACCACTGGCCGTGGTGGGAGCCCCCTGCGGGGTCACGGTGCGGTAGATCAGCCGGTACGCCGCGATGTCGTGCCGTACCAGGGACCGGTCGGCCTCCACCCCGCCCTTGGCCAGGAACGCGAGCACCGCACTCCGGTCGAGGCGCGCGACAGGCGTGACGGAGATCAGCGTGCCCCGGCCGGTGTGCGCACTCGACGTGGCGGCCGGGCCGGTCGCGGGTGCCGCGGACCGGCCCGCGGAGACGGAAGCCGGCCCGGTGGCCGCTATCGCCGGCGCGGCCGTGACCCCCGCGAGGACGGCGACGGCGACCGCCGCGGTGGCCCGAAGAGCGGTCCTCCGGAGGGCGGTTGGCGGCCTGGACGCGGTTACTGTGCGTGTCTGTTTCATGTCTCGACAGTAGGTTCGCCGTCACCCCCGCCACCATGAGGCTGACCGCATACTTGGGGTGCGCTAAACACCACCACGCCACCCTGCGGAAAGCCTCAGCACCCGACCCCTCCCACAGTCTCTGACTCACAGCCCCTGACTCACAGCCTCTGAATGATCGTCCCCGTCGCGAGCGCCCCACCCGCACACATGGTGATCAGTGCGAACTCCTTGTCCCTGCGCTCCAGTTCGTGCAGGGCGGTGGTGATCAGACGCGCCCCGGTGGCTCCGACCGGATGCCCCAGAGCGATCGCTCCGCCGTTCACATTGACCTTCTCCAGGTCCTGCTCGAAGACCTGTCCCCAGCTCAGCACCACGGACGCGAAAGCCTCGTTGATCTCGACCAGGTCAATGTCCTTGAGCGACATGCCCGCCTTGCCGAGCACCGCCCGCGTCGCGTCGATCGGTCCGTCCAGGTGGAAGTGCGGGTCCGAGCCGACCAGCGCCTGTGCGACGATCCGGGCCCGCGCCTTCAGCTTGAGCGCCCGGGCCATCCGCTTCGACGCCCACATGACGGCGGACGCGCCGTCGGATATCTGCGAGGAGTTCCCCGCCGTGTGCACGGCGGTCGGCATCACCGGCTTCAGTCCGGAGAGCGCCTCCATGGACGTGTCCCTGAGGCCCTCGTCGCGGTCGACGAGCCGCCACATGCCCTGCCCGGCCGCCTGCTCGTCCTCGTTCGTCGGGACCTGCACCGCGAAGGTCTCCCGCTTGAAGCGCTCCTCCGCCCAGGCGGTCGCCGCCCGCTCCTGCGACAACAGGCCCAGCGAGTCGACCCGTTCACGTGTCAGCCCCCGGTTCCTGGCGATCCGCTCGGCCGCCTCGAACTGGTTGGGCAGGTCCACGTTCCACTCGTCCGGGAAGGGCTTGCCGGGGCCGTGCCGCGAGCCGCTGCCCAGCGGCACCCGGCTCATCGCCTCGACACCGCAGCCGATGCCGATGTCGATGACACCGGCCGCGATCATGTTGGCGACCATGTGGTTGGCCTGCTGGGAGGAGCCGCACTGGCAGTCGACCGTGGTCGCGGCCGTCTCGTACGGAAGCCCCATCGCCAGCCAGGCGTTGCGCACCGGGTTCATCGACTGCTCTCCCGCGTGCGTGACGGTACCTCCGACGACCTGCTCGATGCAGTCGGCAGGGATCTGGGTGCGCCCCAGGAGTTCGCGGTACGTCTCACCCAGCAGGTATGCGGGGTGCAGATTGGCGAGCGCCCCGCCCCGCTTGCCGATGGGCGTTCGTACGGCTTCGACGATGACGGGTTCCGCGGCCATGAGCTCGTCCTCTTCTCACCAGATACCGAGTTCCAGATACCGAGTTCTCACCAGAATTAGTACGCGTTCTAGTTCTGTGTCCAGTCTCGTGAAGAACGGCCTGTCCGCGCAAGGGTCTTGCCACTTGTAGAACTCGTTACTACCTTGCGGTCAACTTCTGATGGACCGTCAGAGAGTGTGCGAGCGAGACGATCTGGAGTTGCCGATGTCCTGTCCCGTTCTCCCCGAGGGTTTCGACTTCACCGATCCCGACGTCCTCCAAGCCGGCGTCCCGCTGCCCGAGTTCGCGACGATGCGCCGGACCGCCCCGGTGTGGTGGTGCGCCCAGACACCCGGGATCTCGGGCTTCGACGACGCGGGCTACTGGGTGGTGACACGGCACGAGGACGTCAAGTACGTCTCGACGCACCCGGAGCTGTTCTCCTCGAACACCAACACCGCCGTGATCCGCTTCAACGAGTCGATCGGCCGCGACCAGATCGAGGTCCAGAAGCTGATCATGCTGAACATGGACCCGCCGGAGCACACCCGGGTCCGCCAGATCGTGCAGCGCGGCTTCACCCCGCGTGCCATCCGTTCCCTGGAGAACACCCTGCGGGACCGGGCGGGAAAGATCGTCGAGGCGGCGCTGGCCGAGGCGGAGAAAGGGGACGGCAGCTTCGACTTCGTCAGCAACATCGCCGTGGAGCTTCCCCTCCAGGCGATCGCCGAGCTGATCGGCGTACCCCAGGAGGACCGGGCGAAGATCTTCGACTGGTCCAACAAGATGGCGGCGTACGACGACCCGGAGTACGCGATCACCGAGGAGGTCGGCACCGAGGCGGCCATGGAGATCGTCTCGTACGCGATGAACCTGGCTGCGGCGCGCAAGGAGTGCCCGGCCAAGGACATCGTGTCGCAGCTGGTGGCGGCGGAGGACGAGGGGAACCTGGGGTCGGACGAGTTCGGCTTCTTCGTGATCATCCTGGCGGTGGCCGGCAACGAGACCACCCGTAACGCCATCAGCCACGGCATGCACGCCTTCCTCACCCACCCCGAGCAGTGGGAGCTGTACAAGAGGGAGCGACCGGAGACCACCGCCGAGGAGATCGTCCGCTGGGCGACGCCGGTGGTGTCCTTCCAGCGGACCGCGACCCAGGACCTGGAGCTGGGCGGACAGCAGATCAAGAAGGGCGACCGGGTGGGGCTGTTCTACTCCTCCGCCAACCACGACCCGGAGGTCTTCACGGAGCCGGAGAAGTTCGACATCACCCGCGACCCCAACCCGCATCTGGGTTTCGGCGGCGGCGGTCCGCACTTCTGCCTGGGCAAGTCGCTCGCCGTGCTGGAGATCAACCTGATCTTCAACGCGATCGCCGACGCGCTGCCCGACCTGCGGCTGACCGGTGATCCGCGACGGCTCCGCTCGGCCTGGCTGAACGGAATCAAGGAGCTGCGGGTCACCAGGGGTTGAGCTACGGGTCAGCAGGGGTTGATCCGCGGCGATCGGGGCAGAGGAAGCGGTGGGTACCGGGCCGGGCTGTGAACGCACTGACAGGCCCCGGTCGAATTCCTGCGATTTGAGTCACATCGCGAGGGATCGGCAAAGCGCCCCGGAAGAGCCGTTTGCCCAGGCACCAAGCGGTTCGGGCGCCACCGGGTGATCAACAGGGCACAGCACGTAAGGCGTAACTAAAGGCATATGGTCGGGTTTGGGTCGCTCCGCGTTGCGGGGCGGCCCCTGTCTTTGCCCCGCAGTCGTCCCGGGCAGGGACCGCCGTCCACACCAGAAAGTGCAGGCGAGAGAACTCGTGCCGGCGTCCACGCCCGTCGCACCCAGGCCCACGTCCCCGGACAAGGAGAACGGGGGCCGGAGCAAGAGCACCTCCACCGACACCGCCGCCACCAGCGACACCGCCGTCACCGTCACCGACCCGGCGATGGTGAAACGGGCCGTCAAGGCCGCCGCCCTCGGCAACGCCATGGAGTGGTTCGACTTCGGCGTCTACAGCTACATCGCGGTCACCCTCGGAAAGGTCTTCTTCCCGAGCGACAACCCCACCGCGCAGTTGCTGTCGACGTTCGGCGCCTTCGCCGCCGCGTTCCTGGTCCGCCCCATCGGCGGCATGGTCTTCGGCCCGCTCGGCGACCGCATCGGCCGGCAGAAGATCCTCGCGATCACCATGATCATGATGGCTTCGGCCACCTTCGCCATCGGTCTGATCCCGTCCTTCGCCACCATCGGCATGTGGGCGCCCGCGCTGCTCTTCCTGGCCCGCCTGGTGCAGGGCTTCTCGACCGGCGGTGAGTACGGCGGCGCGTCCACCTTCATCGCCGAGTACTCGCCCGACAAGAAGCGCGGCTTCCTGGGCAGCTGGCTGGAGTTCGGCACGCTGGTCGGCTACATCTGCGGCGCCGGCCTGGTCACCCTGATGACGGCGCTGCTCAGCTCCGAGGACCTGCTGAACTGGGGCTGGCGCATTCCGTTCCTGATCGCGGGACCGATGGGTGTCATCGGCCTCTATCTGCGCCTCAAGCTGGAGGAGACCCCGGCCTTCGCCGCGCAGGCCGCCGAGGACAAGAAGCTGGCCAAGCAGGCGGCGAAGCAGGCCGCCAAGGAGAAGAAGGCCGCTCCGAAGCCGGAGAAGCCGTCCCTGCGGGAGACCGTTCTCGGCCAGTGGCGGACGATGCTGCTCTGCATCGGTCTGGTCCTCGTCTTCAACGTCACCAACTACATGCTGCTGTCGTACATGCCGACGTACCTCACCGAGCAGCTGAAGTACGACCCCACGCACGGCCTCCTCGTCGTCCTCGGCGTGATGGTCTTCATGATGTGCGTGCAGCCCTTCGCGGGCCTGCTCACCGACCGCTTCGGCCGCCGCCCGGTGATCGCGGTCGGCTGCGCGGGCTTCCTGGTGCTGTCGATTCCGGCGCTGCTGCTGATCCGCCAGGGCAGCCTGGCGGCGATCATCCCCGGTCTGCTGGTGCTCGGCCTGCTCCAGGTGTGCTTCACCGCGGCGATGCCCTCGACGCTGCCCGCGCTGTTCCCGACGAAGACCCGTTACGGCTCGCTGTCGATCGGCTTCAACATCTCGGTGTCGCTGTTCGGCGGCACGACCCCGCTGGTCGTCACCGCGCTGATCGGCGCGACCGGCAACCTGATGATGCCCGCCTACTACATGATGGCCGCGGCCGTCATCGGTGGTGTCGCGGTCTTCTTCATGACGGAGAGCGCACGGCGTCCGCTGCCGGGCTCGGCGCCCGCGGTCGAGACCGAGGAAGAGGCCGATGAGCTGCGCCGCGAGCTGAGCAGGGCCTCGTAACGCGGGCGCTCACACGCAGGTGCCCGGCAGGCCACGGGCAGGTGGAACGGCCCCCTCACCGCACGGTGAGGGGGCCGTTCGGGCGCGATGACTCAGTGTGCCTCGTACGTACGGTGGTAGCTGCTGCCGTCCTTGGTACGGGCCAGGTAGCCGCCCTCGACCAGGTAGCGGCGCAGCGCCGAGCAGTCCTCGTGCACGGTGCGGATCGTGTCGTTGACCTCGCGTTCGGTGTACTCGCGGCCGTCCTCGAAGAGCGTCTTCGTCAGATGGGCGAGCAGCTCGGCCCTGCGGGCGGGTTTGCGCGGTACGGCGGTGAGCCGCCCGTCCGTGAAGAACGCCTCTACTCCATGACCCGCCACCGGGAACTCCTGCCGTCCGCTTTCGAACACGAGCCTCCGTTCTACTCGCCCGGCACCCCCTCCTGCCAGGCAATAAACAGCGGCAGCTCCCCGCTCGCATCGAGCACGACGACCCCGAAGGGCCGGTTGAAGCGGATCGTCTCCGTACGCCGCGCGGGCGGCGGCGCGCTTCCCGCCGCCATCGGCACCACGGTCACGGCGGCGGCCTCCACCCCTTCCTCGGCGACCTTGAGCAGCGCTTCCTGCACCACCCGCGACACCTTGAGCTGCTCCGGGGACATCCCGGAGAAGTCCGCCAGGTCGGTGGTGGCCCGGTGGATTCCCCAGCCGGGCAGTTCCTCGGTGACTTCGGTGGTGGTACGGAGCGCCAGTCGTGGCAGCGCGATGTCCACGAGGTCGGTGTCGAGCGGTGTCCGCTCCCCGGACCGCGCCCACCCGGCAGGCAGTACGTCCCCGGGTCCGGCCCCCGGCTCCCCGAGCAGGAACCGCACCCTGGCGGGACCGCCGACGCCCTTCCCCCGGCCCGGTACCGCGTCCGGCACCAAGTCCCGCGCCGAGCCGGGCGCTCCGGCCTGCGATGCCCCCTGCGCGCCCCCCTCGGTACGGCAGCGCAGCTCCACCACCCGGGTCGCGCCGACCGTCCAGGCGTCCGCGAGCGGCACCCCCTTCTGCATGGTCGGCACCATGCGGCACACGCCGGCGGCGTCGGTGAAGTCCAGGTCCTCGGTCAGCCACGACTCGAACGGGTACTGCCAACGCGCCTTCAGTGCAAGGGCGTTGACGATCGCGAGCAGAATGCCGCCGTCGAGCCGCACCGGCAGCCGCTCGATCAGCCCACCGGTGGATTCCCGCACCCAGGCGTCGATCGCCACCGGATCCAGCTGACCCACCGCGACATCCGGGAGCGCCTGCTGGAACTCCCGGTACACCGGCACCTTGCTCCACACACAGGTCGCCGTCCCGAGCGCGTCGGTCCCGTCCAACACCCTGGTCGCCTCGCGCACCGCCTTGGCCGCGTCCGACCCGGCGAAGCCGAGCAACCCCCGTATCTCCTCGGCCGTTTCACCCCGCGCACCGGCGGCGGCGACACCCAACGCCAGCCACAGCCCCACGGGCGACCGCACGAAGTTCCCGCCCTGCGCGGCCCCGTGCGCCGACCACTGCCCGGCCAACCGCCGGATCTCCGTTTTCATCCGCATCCGACTCCCCCTGGTCATCCGGCCGGCACTCCGGCCTGTCGCTCCGGGCTGCTGCTTGCGCCTACTTCTCCCCCGAGGTCTTCAGCGCGGCAGCAGTCGCCCGCGCGAACCCGTCCACGTTGTCCAGCATGATGTTGTGCCCGCAGTCGGGAACGGCCACCACCGCGACCCCGGCCGCCGTCAGTTCGTCACCGCCCCGGAAGTCCGGATCGCCCTCCGGCAGCAGACAGGTGCGCGGGATCCTCAGGTCGAGCAGCAGCTCCCGCATCACGGGCACGCTCCCCCGGGTGAGCCCCACCGCGCTGCGGTACAGCGCCTCGGGGCCGCCGGTCTTCATCGTCGACCACCAGGTCTCCCCGGCCGACTCCCGCATCGAGTCCCAGCCGGTGGCCAGGAAGGCAGCCTCGCTGCCGTACCCCGCGATGCCGCCGCTGCCCGGGTCGCCCCTTCTCGGGGTGATCGCGTCGAGATTGGCGTGCACCAGCACCAGGCGGGAGACCAGCTGCGGATACCGCTCGGCCAGCACCAGCGCCACCGAACCGCCCATGCTGTGCGCGATCACCTCGGCCCCGGCCACTCCTGCCGCCTCCAGCAGCGCGGCAAGTACCTCCGCGTGCGACTCCAGGCTGTAGTCGAAGTCCAGCGGCCGATCGCTCGTCCCGAACCCCAACAGGTCCACCAGCAAGGTCCGCCGCCCCGCCAGCAACGGATGCGCCGCCGCCTCGACGAACAGCCCCGAGGCCCCGCCCAGCCCGTGCACGTACACCCGGCAGGGCTCCTCGCCCGGCAGCTCCACCCATCGCATCCGGTCCCCGCCGGACGTCACGACCGCCTCGCGCACTCCCCGCCCCTCTCCTCAACGATCTCTGGTCCCACGACAGTAACGGCGACCACTGACAACGCCCCGGGAACCCGGACCGCCCGCCCCACGTCCCAGCGCACACCGCACCACCCGCGCACCACGGAGTTCAGCCCCGGGAGACCGTCTTGCGTACCTCAAGCACCGTCCGCGCACCGAGAAGCACCCCGCGCAAGTGGCAACTGACGGGAGCCGCCTGCCTGTTGCTCGCGGCGGTCGCCGGCTGCGGAACCGTGCGCGTACAGACCGGCACTCCGGCCCCCACCGAGACGGACCCACTGCCCCGGATGCGGCAGGTGGCCCAGGCGTGGCAGGGGACGAAGGCGCTGGCCGCCGTACGCGACGGCTTCCACCCGCTGGACCGGTTCTCGACGGCCGTGCCGAAGGGGGGATTGCGCTCCTCGGCCGACCGGACCGCCCACCTCAAGGGCGCATACACGGCCGCACCCGGGCTGCCCACCAACCTCCCCGCAGGAACGGTGACTTGGCGGGACGGTACCCGGCGCACGGCCACCGCGCTGTCCGCCGAGGCGGCCGTCGCCCTGCTCGGCGAGGGCGACAACCCGCCGGACGGAGGGCACACGCTGAAGGTGACCGGCGCCCGGCTGGGCGAGACCGAGGTGGCCACCGGCCGGGGCCCGGCCCGGGTGCCCGCCTGGCTGTTCACGGTGGCCGGGTACGACTCCCCGTTCGGTTACCCGGCCGTCGCGCCGGACGAGTTCCCCAGGTCCCCCGTCGCCCCCCTGCCGTGGGAGCCCGGGTCCGGCACAGCCGCCCAAGGGCCCGGTTCCGTCCGGATCGAGGGCCGTGTCCTCTCGGTCGCCCACACCCACGGCAGTTGTGACGGCCCCGGCGTGGTCAGGGCCCTGGAAACCGAGGGCACCGTCGTCCTGGCGGTGTCGGTCCGGCCCAGGAAGGAGGGGCTGGAGCCGGGGACAGCCTGCGACATGGCACTGCGCGTGAGCCGGGCCACCGTGGAACTGAAGCGGCCGGTCGGCGACCGCGTACTGCTCGATGCGCAGCGGGGCCTGCCCGTACAGCAGTCCACGGACCCAACCTGACGGCGCCTGCCACATCCGATGAGCGACGGGAGCCGGGAGCAAGGTGCGCCGGGAGCAAGGTGACAGCTACTTCCGCAGCAGTCGGGCGATGGCGTCCTGGCCCTTCTGCTCGGCGTGCTGGAGCGCCGTCCTGCCGGACTTGTCCTTGATGGAGCGGTCGGCGCCGCCGTCCAGGAGGAGCTTCACGGACTGCTGGTGGTCCTCGCCGCCGTTGCCGAGGATCACGGCCTCCAGCAGGGCGGTCCAGCCGAGGTTGTTGATGTGGTTGACGTCGACGTCGATGTCCGGGTTGGTGGTGACCTCCCGGATGTAGTCGACGTGAGCGTGCTCGCCGGCCGGGATCAGGGACGTACCGCCGTACCGGTTGACGAGGGTGTAGTCCGGGTCTGCCGCGGCCAGCACCCGGGCCATCCTGGCGCTGCCGGTCACGCCGGTGACCAGCCAAGGAGTGTCGCGCTGCGCATCGACCGCGTCCGGGTCGGCGCCTGCCTCGACGAGGATCCGGGCGGCCACGTCGTGGTCGCCGGCGGCGGCGAGGAGGAGCGGAGTGCGGCGGGCGGCGTCACGGGTTTCGAGGCCGGCGCCACGCGCGATGGCATCGCGTACGGCGTCAGGCTTTCCCTCGCGCGCGGCCGCCAGGAGGTCCCGGCTCGCGGAGGGGTCGGCCTCCTGGCGCTCCGCCCCGGCCTGGGCCTCGGGCGAGGCGGGCTCCGACTGGGTGGCGGTGGCCGTGGCAGAGGCCGAGGGTGTCCGCTCGCCGGTGGGGGCGGCATCGGACTGCGTGCCGCACGCGGTCGCGAGGACGGACACCCCGGCGAGCGAGGCGAGCAGAAGGGCGATCCTGCGGGACGAGGCCATGGGTTCCTCCGTGATGTCGGACGGGCGGCCCGGGGTGTTCTTGGGGTATGGGCCCCCTCGGCCCATGCTCCGTCCCGTTCGCGGGCGCTGCCGTCGCTGAACCGGTCGAGCCCGGTGGGCGTACGGGCGACGCCGAGGTCGGCCGATCGGTTGACGCGCCGTCCGGCCGGGACCTCCACCGGCCGCTCCAGTCGTCCGGCCGGGACATCAACCGCCCTCCAGTCGTCCGGCCGGGACATCGGCCGCCCGCACCATGTGACTCGCGGACGTAGGACACTGCACGTACACGATCAAGACCAGGTGCAGTGCCTGGCCTGTGTTCCCGAGAGGTGCCGTATGCCCAGCGTGGTAAAGATCAACGCACTGACCGTGCCCGCCGAACAGCGGGAGATCCTGGAGAAGCGGTTCGCGTCGCGGGCCGGCTCCGTGGAGAACTCCGACGGGTTCGAGTGGTTCGAGCTGCTGCGGCCGGTCGAGGGCACCGACAAGTACCTCGTCTACACGCGCTGGCGTGACGAGGAGGCCTTCAAGGCGTGGATGGAGGGCCCGATGAAGGCCGCCCACCAGCAGGGTGCCCGGCCGGGTGCGGACAGCGCGGAAGGCGGCGAGCGTCCCAGGCCCGCCGCCTCCGACTCCACGGTGTGGTCCTTCGAGGTGGTCCAGCAGGCCGCACCGAAGACGGACTAGCACCTACTGGTCACCGACCCGCGCGGGTCACCTTTCCGCGCGGGTCACGGCTCCCACACCGGTCACTGCTCCCACACCGGTCGCAACTTCCGCACCGGTCACATCTGAAGCAGCCGTTCCGTCACCTCGCGGTACTTGCGCAGGGCGACCCGCAGCTCCTCCGTCTCCGTGTCCCGGTCCTTGCTCTCCCAGGCGCTGCGGAGCGAACGGCGGTGCTCGGCGAGGGTGTCCGCGACGTGCCGGGTGGCCTCCTCCAGTACGTGGTCGGCCTCCTCGACCGCACGGCGCGGCTCGTCGACGAACTGGTTGACGGCCTGCTGGAGCCGCAGCCCCAGCTTGTCGCGCTCACCGTGCGGCAGCAGCTGAGCGGCGGAGGGACCGGCGGTCGCTCCTTGCGGGAGGTGACCGGCTTCTGTCCGGCCGGCTCCGGCCGTACCGGCGCCCGTCAGGCCGGTCCGCTCACCGCCCGGGCGCCCCGCGCCCGCACGGTCACCGGCGACGCCGGTCCCGTGGTGGACACCGGGGTCGTTGCCGATACCGGGTTCACCACCGAGTCCGCGCCCGGCGTCAGCACCCTGCCCGCCTGCGCCGCGCCCCACGCCGCGCTCCTGCTCGGAGAGCCGCGGGTCGGGCCTGCCGTCCGGGCCCTCGGCCCGGCCCGGCGTCGCGGTGGCCGGCGTGCCCGGGACCCCGTGTGCTCCGGCGTCCTGGCCCTGCGCGCCGGGCGGCTGACGAAGCGGCCCGACCTCGTCCGAGGCGCCGGCACCGGTCACCCCGAAGTCCCTCACGGTGCGCCGCTGTTCGGCCTGGACAGGGTCGTGCAGTGCGTCCGGTTCGGCCTCCTCGCCGCGCTCGGACGGAGTGGGTACCCGGTGCGGGGCCTCGGCGTCCCGCCCTCGCCCCTGCTTGTCGTTTCCGGCCTCGTACCTCATGTCAGACTCCACTCCCCTTGGCGGGCCGGCCCGTGAGACGCGACCGGTGCGAACCATGCTTGTCCCCGTGCTCACCCTCGTGGGGCCGCGTCCCGTTTTCCGTACCCCGATCGGTGACCAGTGCCTCGAAAAGCGCCCGGGCCTCGACGATCGCTTCGCGCATCTGCTCCGTACCGCCCTCACCGCGTGCCGCGTGCCGCACCCGGCGGAAACCGTCGAGGTGTGTGGCGTGGTGCACGGACAGGGCGTCGAACTGCTCGCGCTCACTCTCCGGGTAGCCCCGCTCGGCGGCGACCGCCGCCAGCAGCCGGTCGGCCTGCGCGACCGCCTTCTGCGGGGAGTCGACGAACTGCTCCTGCACGCCGGCCCATTGGGCGACGTACGTCTCGTGGCGCTCCGGCGAGAGGGGGCGCGGCCGGAAGTCGCCGTGCCGCTTCACCCGCTCCGCCAGTTCGTGTTCGGCGGCCTTGGTGTCGCCGTCGTGCCGGGTCAGCACCCGCTCGTACTCGGGGCCGAAGCGTCGCTTCAGGTTCCCGCCGCCCACGCGGCCCCGGCCGGGACCGAGGAAGACGACGGCCGCCGCGACGGCGATCACGACCACCACGATCAGCACAATGATCAGGACTGTGGACATGCTCTGCCCTTCTGGTTATGGGGGCTGCCGGTGTGTGAGCCCGCTACAGGTACGAGTGCCGCCACTTCGGAGGACTTCGGCCCGCAGGGGGCCGCTCGCCCATCGGGTAGCCCGTTATCCGGTGGCCAAACGGTCGCCGGCTCCGGTACAGAGTTGCCATGACCTGGATCATCACCGCCGAACGGCCCGACACCCCCGACGCGACGAAGCTGCGCCGCGACTACTACGACGAGGTCGCCAGCCGCTACTGGGACCGCCCGGCCACCGAGCGGGAGATCGACGAGGGACTGACCGACGACGGCACGGAACTGCTGGTCGCGCCGACCGGTGCGTTCGTCGTCGGCCGCTGGGAGGGCAAACCGTCCGCGTGTGCGGGGCTGATCGTGGTGGACCCGGAACTGGCCGAGCTGACAAGGGTGTTCGTACGTCCCCAAGTACGCGGCACGGGCGGCGGCGGGCTGGTACTGAAGGCGATCGAGGACGCGGCACGCGCGTACGGCATCCGGCGTATCCAGCTCGACACCCGCAACGATCTGGTGGAGGCGCGCGGCCTGTACCTCAAGCACGGCTACCGCGAGGCCCCGGCACACAACGCGCGGCAGTATGCGGAGCACTGGTACACCAAGGACCTCACCGGCCACTGAAACCCCGGCCACCCCTCCCCTTCAGCCGGTCTGTGCGGGTATGCACCTGCGCCACCTGCCCTGCCCATTGGGCGTGCGGCCCCGGGTCTGCATAATCGCTGGCAGTTCAAGGGGAGGGGACCCCATGTCAAACGGACACCTATGTCCTGAATGCGGTACAGAACGGGCAGCACCGGACGGAATAAGACCCGGCCCCGGCGCACCTGCCTGTGATTGCGCCCGCCGCGCGGCGGAGGCACACCACGCCGGCCGCACGGCTGAAGTGGCGAACGCGGAGGACTTCAATCCGCTCCGCATCCGCCCGTACGTCAATCTGGCCCGACCCGACGAGGAAGGGCCTCCGCCGCCGACCGGCGGCCCGCACGACGAGCCCCCCGCAGCCGCCCGCACCATGCCCCTGCGCGCCGTCCCGACGGATCCCACCAACCCCACGGGCCCCACCCCGGCCGACGACCCCTACGGCTCCTCGGGCCCCAGCGCCCCCTCTTCCACCCACGGCTCCTCGGACCCCGGCGGCTCCTACAGCCCCTACGCCGAGGGCACCCCCGCAGGGCGCTCCGCCCACGAGCCCGCCCCCCGCCGCTCGCGCACCGGCACCGTGCTGCTCGCCGCGGTCGCCGCCGTGGCCGTGGTGGCCGGTGCCGCCTTCGCTGCCGGTGCCTTCGACAGCGACCCCGACGCGGACCTCGCCCTCCCGGCGCCGACGACTTCGACCCCCACCCTGGTCACCGAGTCACCCGAGGCCGGCAGCCCGTCCCCCACCTCCGCGCCGCCGTCCCCCACCGTGACCGCCTCACGCCTCACCCGCCCCACGCCGGTCCGCACCAGCCGTTCGGCGACACCCACCCGGACGCCGTCCGCGTCCCCCACCAAGCGCCCGACCCCCACCGCCACCACCCCGTCGGCCCCCGCGACGCCGAAGCCGCCGGTGAACACCCTGCCGCCCGGCACCCTCACCCAGGGATCCACCGGCCCCGAGGTCAGGGAGCTCCAGGGCCGACTGTCCCAGGTGTGGATGTACAGCGGCCCGATGCACGGCAGGTACACCTCCGACGTGACCGACGGGGTCGCGCTCTTCCAGTCGTACATGGACATCGAGGAAGACCCCGAGGGCGTGTACGGCCCGACCACGCGCGCCGCCCTGGAGTCCAGGTCGCGCGAGCCGTAAGGGGTTCGCGAGGGGGCGGGTTGGCGCGAGCCCCGCATGTTTTGTATCGTGGAAGAACAAAGTGGTTCCGTCCGCATACCCTGACCGGTGGACGGAACCGCTTGTTTCTTTTCCGCGCCCTCTATCAGCGCCCTGGAGTCCGCATGCCGGCCGCCGCCACCCCCGCCCCGTCCACCGGAACCACCGTCCTGCCCTTCAAGGCACTGCTGCTCGACATGGACGGCACACTCGTCAACTCGGACGCGGTGGTCGAGCGCTGCTGGCGCGAGTGGGCCGTCGAACAGGGACTCGACCCGGCCGAGGCACTCAAGGTGGTGCACGGACGACAGGGTTACGCGACCATGGCGGTCCTCCTGCCCGAGCGCCCCATGGAGCAGAACTACGCCGACAACCGCGTGATGCTGGCCAAGGAGACCGCCGACACCGACGGCGTCGTACCGATCGACGGCGCACCCGAGTTCATGGCGGCGCTGGCCCACCTTCCGCACGCCCTGGTCACCTCGGCCGACGAGAAGCTGGCGCAGGCCCGGATGACGGCCGCCGCACTGCCGATGCCGCTCACCAGGGTCACCGCCGAGCTGGTCTCCGCGAGCAAGCCGGACCCGGAGGGCTTCCTCAAGGGCGCCGCCGAGCTGGGCTTCGAGGCCGCCGACTGCATCGTCTTCGAGGATTCGGGCGCGGGCATCGCGGCGGGCAAGGCGGCCGGGATGCGTGTCCTGGGCATCGGCCCGCGCGCGGGCGAGCACGCGCCGACCGCGCTGGTCCGCGACCTCACACAGGTACGCGTCGTGACCGCCGAGGACGGCTCGACGGCTCTGCACCTCACGGGCTGACCTGCCTCTTCACGGGCCGGTCTGCTTCTTTACGGGCCGGTCTGCTTCTTTACGGGCTGACCTGCTCCTTTAGGGGCTGACCCGCTCCTTTCCTTACGGTCCGGAACTTCTGGTACGTCGCCGAGGGGCGGCCGGCAGCACTCGCTGCGGGCCGCCCCTCCGACGTCCGTACACCTGCTTGGGCCGCACTCAGCCCGCGATCGCCTCGTACAGGCTGAAGGCCGCCAGCACCAGCATCAGGCAGGCCGCCACCTTGGTGATCAGCCGCAGCGGGACCCGCTTCATCAGGGCCTGGCCGCCGACGATGCCCAGGCCGGCGACCGCCCAGAGGGCGAGGACGGCGCCGATGCCGACCGAGACGGGGTTGTCGTAGCGGGCGGCCAGGGTCGCCGTCATGATCTGGGTGATGTCGCCGAACTCGGCGATCAGGATGAGCATGAAGCCCGCGCCGGAGACCTTCCAGAAGGACTGGTCCTTCGGCGGCTTGATCTCCTCGTCGTCGTCGCTCTTCTTCAACAGGAGCACCAGCGCTCCCACCAGGAACAGCACGCCCACCACCGTCTGCACGATCCACTGCGGCAGCAGGGTCAGCACGCTGCCCGCGGCGATGGCGATGCAGACATGGACGAGGAAGGCGGCGGCGACCCCCACGAAGACGTAACTCGCGCGGTAGCGGGTGCCGAGCATCAGACCGGCGAGGGCGGTCTTGTCGGGGAGTTCGGCCAGGAACACGGTTCCGAAGGTGATGGCCGCGATGGTGAAACTGAACACGGTCGGGGTTTCCTCGATCGGTCGGGGCTGCCCGTACCGAGAGACCTGAACTGCTTCCGGGGTCGCTTCGGCACGGCAGCGTCATCGAAAACATACGAAAACAACTGCGGCCGAAGGTCTCGCTGGCGGACGGAATCCCTGATTCCTTGTCTGCCTCCGGGCGCCGGCTGAGCGTGCTCAGCAGTATGTCGACGGTCCGGCGAAGAGCTACTCCCCTTCAGTGCTCCGTACAGGATACGGGATGGGCGCTCGAACCGTCACTCGCGGCTCTCCCGGTGCAGCCTCCCGCGCCCGACCAGTTCCAGCACTCCCGCCACCGCCACCGCCTGCACCGCGAGCAGCGCCACCAGCACAAACAGCTGCACCGCCCCCGCCATCACCGGCGAAGCCCCGCCCAGCAGCATCCCCACGAACGCCCCCGGCAGCGTGACCAGGCCCACCGTCCGGGTCTGGTCCAGCCCCGGAATCAACGCGTCCGACGCGGCGGGCCTGGCCACCTCCAGCCGCGCCTCCCGCTCCAGCAGCCCCAGCGCCAGCCCCGCCTCCACCTCTCCGCGCCGCGCCTCCAGCTCGTCCAGCGCGCGCCGCCCGCCGAGCACCGTGGCGGTGAGCGCGCCGCCGATCAGGATGCCGGTGACCGGGATCAGGGTGATGCCGCGCGGCGGGACGAGCCCGGTGAGCAGCAGGGCGGCGACCACGGGCGCGACCCCGGCGGCGATCGGTGCGGCGGCCCACCACCAGGTGTGGTTACGGGTGATCCGGCGGCCTGCGGTGCGGGCGGCGACTGCGTACATCAGCAGCAGGAATCCGAGCAGCAGCCACCCCGAGCGGGCGACCCAGCCGATGGCCAGTGCCACGACGGCGAGCTGCACGGCGGCGCGGAATCCGGCGACCGCGATGCGCCGCCCCTGTACGCGGGTGGAGTCGTCGGAGAGCCGGGCACAGGCGGCGACGGTGACGGCGAGGGCGAGGAGCACGGCGAGGACGGCGGCCAGGGTCGGGTTCACGGGGAGCAGCACGGGGTCAGCCTAGGAAGGGGCCCGCTCGGGCATCCCACCCCCGTGCGGTGGACGCCCGGTGTCGGATCGTCAGGTTCGGTGAATGCCTTGAGATGACGTGCCCATGACTCCGGGCTGTACTTCACCCTGTTACCTGGTGCACGCCTCCCGGCAATCCGGCGTCGCCACGATGACGGTGCCGCGCGGGAGTTGACGGGACGCGTGGCACAACTTCCCCCCACAGCTCGGGAGTTCACATGTCACGCCACGCCGCCACTCGCTCCGCGAAATTCTACGCGCGTCGCATATCCGTCGCGGGCGGTGCCGCCGCCCTCGCGGTCACCGGCTTCCTCGCCACCTCCCCCACCGCCGCCGCATCGCCGCCCCCGCCGGTCGACGCGGCCACCGCCCGCACCTATCTCGCCGCGCTGACGGTGCGGGCGGAGGGCAGTTCGGACGGCTACAGCCGGGAGAAGTTCCCGCACTGGATCACCCAGTCCGGAGCCTGCAACACCCGCGAGGCAGTCCTGAAGCGGGACGGCAAGGGCGTCGAGCAGGACGACAAGTGCGCGGCGGTGAAGGGAAGCTGGTACTCGGAGTACGACGGCGCCACCTGGACGGCGGCCTCGGACCTCGACATCGACCACATGGTGCCGCTCGCCGAGGCCTGGCGCTCGGGTGCCAGCACCTGGACGACCCCGGACCGCCAGGCCTTCGCCAATGACCTGACCCGCCCGCAGCTGATCGCCGTCACCGACAACGTGAACCAGTCCAAGAGTGACCAGGACCCGGCGGAGTGGATGCCGTCGCGGACCGCGTACAAGTGCACCTATGCCCAGATGTGGGTGCATGTGAAGCACTACTGGAAGCTGGCCGTCGACCAGGCGGAGAAGACGGCACTGGAAGGCACCCTGAAGAACTGCTGAGCCCCGCTCGGGAGTACTGCCCCGCCCCACCCGCCCCGCCTGTCACCAGGCGTTTCCGGTTCCCGCACCAAGGTCAACAACAAGTTGACGCGTGGAACTTCCCCGCTCCCCTCCGTCGTTCCGTACCGTACGGGGCTGGCCCCGCACGGGGGACGACGGAGGAGGACACATGACCGGGCTGCGCCTGGGACCAGTACTGAGGTACGTCGACTGGGAGCGGGGCGACTCCGCGACCGTCTGGGTGGAGACGGACCGGCCCTGCACGGCCGAGGTCGTCTGCGAGGGCGGCGGCGGGGGTACGGCGGAGACCTTCCAGATATCGGGCCACCATTACGCACTGATCCCGGTGACCGGTCTGCGGCCGGGTTCGTCGACGCCGTACGAGGTACGGCTCGGCGGCAGCCCGGTGTGGCCGCCGCCGGAGTACGCCTTCCCGCCGAGCACCATCAACACCCCTTCACCCGGGGCGGATTCAGCCCGCATCACCTTCGGCTCGTGCCGGTGGGCGGCGCCCGCCGAGGGGGAGAAGGACCCGGCGGGACCGGACGCGCTGGACACGCTGTCGGCGCGGGTATCGGGGGACCCGGGCGGCGAGCGTCCGGATGTGATCCTCCTCCTCGGCGACCAGGTGTACGCGGACGAGATATCCAAGGCCACCCGCCGCTGGCTGGCCGCGCGCCGCGATCTGCGCGAGCCGCCGGGCGTGGAGGTCGCGGACTACGAGGAATACACCCGCCTCTACTACGAGTCCTGGCTCGACCCGCAGGTGCGCTGGCTGCTGTCCACCGTCCCCACCTGCATGATCTTCGACGACCACGACGTCATCGACGACTGGAACACCAGCGCCGCCTGGGTCGCCGACATGCGGGCCACCCCGTGGTGGCGCGAGCGCATCCTCAGCGGGCTGATGTCGTACTGGGTGTACCAGCACCTGGGCAACCTCTCCCCCACCGAACTGGACGCCGACGAGGTGTACGCGGCGGTGCGTGCCACCCCCGACGGGACGGACGTACTGCGGGAGTTCGCCTCCCGCGCGGACCAGGACCCGGCGTGCGTGCGCTGGAGCTACCGGCGCGACTTCGGCCCGGTACGGCTGCTGATGGTGGACACCAGGGCGGCCCGCGTACTGGAGGAGGGCGCGCGGGCGATGCTCGACGAGGACGAGGCGCGCTGGCTCGCGGACCAGGCGCTGGACGACTCGCGCCCGTACGACCACCTCCTGATCGGCACCTCGCTGCCGTGGCTGCTGCCGCCGCTGATCCATGACGCGGAGGGGTGGAACGCGGCGCTGGCCTCGGGGATACGGGGCGGGCGATGGGCCCGGTTCGCCGAGGACCTGCGCCGGCGCTCCGACCTGGAGCACTGGGCCGCGTTCCCGGCCTCCTTCGAGCGGATGGTCCGGCTGATCGCCGAGGCGGGCAGCGGGCCGGGGGCGCCCGCGACGATCTGCGTGCTCTCCGGAGACGTCCATCACGCCTACGTCGCCGAGCCGACCCACTGGCCGGACGACGCCCGCCCGGATACCGCCCGGGTCTTCCAGCTGACCTGCTCTCCGGTGCACAACGGCATTCCGTCTTCGATCAAGCTCGGGTTCCGTTTCGGGTGGAGCGCGACCGGCCAACGACTGGGTAAGCGGCTGGCCCGGCACGGGCGGCTGGGGAAGCCGCTGCTGCGGTGGCGGCGGACGGGCGGCCCGTGGTTCGGGAACCAGCTGATGACGCTGACGCTGCGCGGGCGCGCCGCCGAACTGCGCCTGGAGCAGGCCCAACGCATCCGCGGCGGGGAACAGAGCACCGGCCCGGCGCGACTGACCACTGCAATGACCACAAACCTGACACACGACTGACACAAAGGGAGCAACTGGCCTAAGAAAAGCGCCACTTGGGAGCTGAAATCAGCCATGACTGGAATGTTGAACTTGCAAGCACAGTGAGGGTTACCTAACCTCCTGGGCATCGCACGTCTCTTCGGGCTGCGTCCGCACGACGTCCCCACCGCCCGCAAGGCCCTTCCGGGCCCACCGAAGGAGTCCCCCACTCATGACTGCCCCCTCCGCTTCCTCCGCCTCCGCCGGCTCCGCTTCCTCCGCCTCCGCCCTGTCCGGGTGGCTGACGGATTCCCGGCCGTACGCCCTCGCCCTGTTCCGCTTCGTGGCCGGCCTGCTCTTCGCCTGCCACGGCGCCGCCACCCTCTTCGGAGTGCTGGGCGGGGCGGGCGGCACCGGCGGGACCGCTCCCGTCGGGGCCTGGCCGGGGTGGTACGCGGCGGTGATCCAGCTGGTCGGCGGGGCGCTGGTGGCGCTCGGCCTGTTCACCAGGACGGCAGCGCTGATCGCCTCCGGCTCCATGGCGTACGCGTACTTCGTCATGCACCAGCCGGAGGCGCTGTGGCCGATGCAGAACGGCGGCGAGGCATCCGCGATGTTCTGCTGGGCGTTCCTGCTGCTGATCTTCACCGGGCCCGGCGCGGCGGCACTGGACTCGCTGCTGACCTCGCGCCGCGCACAGCCCGCCGCCCTGCGGCCGGAGGGCTCCAAGGAGGAGCGGGCGACCACGGCGACCACGGCCTGACCGCCCGGCGACCGGACCACCCGGTCGCTCCGCCCCTCGGCCGCCTGACCGCAAGCATCAGCTTGCCGTGCACACCAGGGTGTCCGGGCCGCCCCCGCTCGGCGGCCCGGACACCCTGGCCCGGCGGCCCGGCGGCCCCGACACCTGGGTGCTCGTCCGCCCGCCCCGGCCCCCCGAACCGCACTCGGCACCACACCCCGCGCCACACCCCGCGCCACACCCCGGGCGCCCGAAGTGATCTCCGCGACATCACCCGCCTCAGGACATAACCCCTCTCTCACCAGGCGTAGGCTTGACCGCTGTTAAGCCGCCCCTGCCGCTCCCCATGCGACGTCGCGGCGTTGTTCCTGACCTACGGGGAGTTCGCAGTGCTGGAGAGTCTTGGGTCGCTGACCAGCAGCCCATGGATCTACCTGGTTGTCGGTACGTCGATCGTGCTGGACGTGTTCCTGCCGATCCTGCCGAGCGGTGTACTGGTGATCACCGCCTCCACCGCGGCCGCCGCGGGCGCGACCAACGCCACCACCCCCGACTCCTTCATCCACGACCTCCCCGAGCTGGCCCTGCTCGCCCTGTGCGCGGCGACGGCCTCGCTGGTGGGCGACCTGGTGGCGTACCGGCTGGCCTGGCGCGGCGGCGCACGACTGCACCGGGCGATCGCCCGCTCCCGCCGCCTGACCGCCGCGCAGGAACGTCTCGGCACGGCCCTCAACCGGGGCGGCGGCGCTCTGGTGGTCATCGCCCGGTTCGCCCCGGCCGGCCGCTCGGTGGTCTCGCTCGGCGCGGGCGCGGCACACCGCAAGGCGAAGGAGTTCGTCCCCTGGTCGGCCCTGGCGGGCGTGGCCTGGGCGCTCTACAGCGTCGGCCTGGGCTACTTCGGTGGCCAGTGGCTGGGCGCGAGCTGGCTGAGCACCGGCCTCTCCGTCCTCGCCCTCTTCATCGCGGGAGCCCTGGCGGCCTATGTGGTCCGCCGCCCCCGCACCTCCAGCCCCGCCAGCAATTTGGCGGTCGCCTCCGCCACCTCCCCCACAGCCTGATCGAATACCTCCTGGTTGTGCTGGGCGGGCGCCCTGAACCCGGAGATCTTCCGTACGTACTGCAACGCGGCAGCGGCGATCTCCTCCTCGGTGGCTTCCTCGGGGATGGCGGGCGGTCGAAGAGTCCTGATGCTGCGGCACATACGACAACCGTAGCCAGCCCCACTGACAAAGGAACGCCGAAGGCCCCCGACCTGATCAGGTCGGGGGCCTTCGTTCCCGGTGGGCGCGGACGGTTTCGAACCGCCGACATCCGCCTTGTAAGGGCGGCGCTCTACCCCTGAGCTACGCGCCCGGGCATGAGGCAACAGCGTACATGGCCGTGGCGGCACCTCCGTAATCCGGATCCCCCGGTGGCGAAGGGAGGGAGGGGCTGGTCAGGGGTGGGTCATGGGCGAGCCGGGGGTTACCCCCACCCTGGATGCGGTGGACGGCAGGATCGTCCCGGGAGGGCTGTGCTTCCTAGAGTTGGGGGCACACCGACCGCATTCCACAGGGGGAAATCACCATGGCCGTCCGACGGACCGCACTCACGACCCGCACGCTGCTCGCCGCCGGCGGGGCCGTGCTGCTCGCGCTCGCCGCCACCGGGTGCGGCAGCGCGGACGCCGCGGACGCGCCCGTGGAGAAGAAGTCCTTCGCGTACGGCGGGAAGGCGCTGACCATCGAGGCCGACGATTCCCGGCTGGAACTGGTGCCCGCCGATGTCAAGGACATCCAGGTGGAGCGTCAGGTGGACGGCTGGGTGGTCCTGGGCAGCGGCCCCGACCCGGTGTGGGAGCTGACCGGGAACACGCTGAAGCTCCTGGTGAAGTGCACGGGTGTGTCGATGGACTGCCAGGCGCGGCACACGGTGAAGGTGCCGCGTGACGTCGCGCTGACGATCAAGGACGACAACGGCAGCGTGCACGCCACGGGCTTCGACACCGACTTCAAGGCCAACTCCGACAACGGCGCCATCATCCTCAAGGACATGCGCGGAAAGCTGGACGTGGAGAGCGACAACGGCGAGATCACGGGCGAGGGAATCAAAGCGAAGTCGGTGACCGCGAAGTCCGACAACGGGGAGATCGAGCTGGGCTTCTCCGTCGTGCCCGACCTGGTGGACGGCCACAGCAACAACGGCGCCATCCGCCTCACGCTGCCGAAATCGACGTACAACGTTCAGACGCACACCGACAACGGCACGGTGAAGGTCGACGTGCCGAAGTCCGACAACAGCACCCACCTGGTGAAGGCCAGGACCGACAACGGCGAAGTCACCGTCCAAAGCGCGAACTAACCGGCCCGTGTGTTCGTCATTACCTGGTGGGAGAATGAACCAGGTAGGACGGACACGGCACGGGAGAGGGTTGTGACGGCGACAGACGCGCAGCACACGCAGCGAGTGAGCCGTCGGGCCGGGGGCCGTCCGAGAAGAGGCTCCCGCGCGGCCCGGGACGTACTGGCACTGGCCCTGCTGCCCCTTCCACTGATCGCGGTGGCCGCCGCCACGCTTCCCCTGTCCTTCGCGGGCGGGGGTACGCGGCGTTGGTTCGGCGGCCGGAACGAGAGCGCGCGGGCCGATGCGCAGGCGGCGAGGGACGCGGCCGCGGCCGCGTTCTACGAGCTGGACACCGCGCAGCGGGATCTGCGGATCTCGATCGAGACGATCACCGCGGTGGACAGTTCCCCGGACGCACGGCGCGCGGCCGACCAGTTCGCTTCACTGGGTCAGCGGATCGACGAGGTCAGCCATACGTACATCACCGCCATCGACGCCCACGACCTGGAGCGCGACGATCTGGATACGGGCGACGCTTCGCGCGCCCGGGCGGAGCTGGGCAAGGCCAAGGACGAGCTGGTTCGGGTCAAGAAGGATCTGGACCGGTACCAGCAGGGTCTTGGGCCGTTGCTGGACAAGGCGGAGACGCAGCTCGCCCGGCTCGCCCCGGCGGTGGAGCGGGCCCGGCAGTCGCTGCTGGCCGCGAGCAACGCGCTGGACGCGGTCCGTGCGGCGGGGCTGCGGGCGGACGATCTCGCGGCCCGGCTGGCGGCGCTCGCTCCCGAGCTGACCAAGCTGAACCAGGGCGCCGGCCAGCACGGCGTACCCGAAACGCTGGCCCGTGCCGAGCACGTGCAGCGTGACGCGGAAGCGGTGCGGGCCGAGGCGTCGCGCCTGCCGGAGCGGGCTGCCGAGATCGACAAGCGTCTGGTGTCGCTGCGCACCCGCGCGCAGGCGCTGACGACCCGGGCCGGCAAGGTCGATCCGGTGCTGAGCGAACTGCGCCGGCGGTTCACCGCGTCCTGCTGGCAGGACCTCCAGCAGGTCCCCGCTCAGGCGTCGGAGAACGTGAAACTGGCCGAGGAACGCCTCAAGGAGGCCGCCAGGGCCCGCGACGAGCAGCGCTGGCAGGACGCGACCTCACTGCTCAGTACGGTACGGGCGCTGCTGGACGGCACCGATGAGGCGGTCTCCGCCGCCGGCGACCGCCTGCAGCGCCTCAACGCCGTCTCCAAGGACCCGCAGCAGGAGATCCAGCGCACCCGCTTCGCGATCCGCGACGCCCAGCGCCTCGCGATGGCGGGCCGCAACACCCCCGACCCGCGCCACGCCCGACCCCTGGACGATGCGGTGACCCGGCTGGACCGTGCCGTTGCCGCCCTGGAGGGCCGCCACCCGGACTACTGGAACTTCCTCGGTGAGACGGACGCGGTACGTCGCACGGTCACCCGGGTGGTCTCGGAGATCCGGGACGAGCGGGGCGCGGGAGCGTAGGCGGGGCGCGTGGTGAGCCGGGGCGCGTGGTGGGGAGTGCGCGGGCGGGAGCACGTGGGCGGGGGACGGGAACGCGGGGCTTTGTGTGCAGCGCCTAATCTGATCCCATGCCTCGCTACGAGTACCGCTGCCGCCCCTGTGACTCCACCTTCGAACTGACCCGTCCCATGGCTGAGTCGGGCTCCCCCGCCGTCTGTCCCGAGGGCCACCAGGACACGGTCAAGCTGCTCTCCGCGGTGGCCGTCGGCACCGCCGCCGGCTCCTCGGCCGCCGCCCCGTCGGGTGGCGGCGGCGGTGGTGGCGGATGCTGCGGCGGCGGGTGCTGCGGCTAGTCGCGGTGAGGCCGGTGGGGCGGCGGTTCAGCGCTTTCTTGAGAGTGTGATGCCGTCCGAGACGGGCAGCATGACGCTCTCCATGCGCTTGTCCTCCTTCGAGTGTGTGTTGAACGCCTGGATGGCCGCTGTGTTCCCGGTGGCCTCCGGGTCGACGACCCCGCCGCCGTACAGCACGTTGTCGCTGACGATCACACCGCCCTTGCGCATCCTGGGAACCAACTCCTCCCAGTACGCGATGTAGTTGGCCTTGTCCGCGTCCAGGTAGGCGAAGTCGATGTGCGGCTCGCCGGGCATCGCCCGCAAGGTGTCCAGGGCGGGTGCGATACGCAGCTCGATCCGGTCGGCGACCCCCGCCTCGGCCCAGGCCTCCCGCCCGTACGCGGTCCATTCCTCCGATACGTCGCAGGCGATCAGGGTCCCGTCCTCGGGCAGGGCCTGCGCCATGGCCAGGGTCGAGAACCCGGTGAACGTGCCCACCTCGACGATGTGCCGCGCCCCCGCCAACCGGACCAGGAACGCGAGCAACGGCCCCTGCTCCTGCGCCGACTGCATGTTCGCCGCGGAGGGGAAGCGTGACCAGGTCGTCTCGATCAGCTTGCGCTGCACCGCGTCCAGAGGCGGGTTGTGCGCCACGATGTAGTCGTACAACTCATCTGTGATCCTGGTGCTGTTGCCCTTGCTCATTCACTGCTCCCCAAATACCTGAGTACGGCCAGAACGCGCCGACTGTAGCCGCTGGCCCCGTTCAGCCCGAGCTTGTCGAAGATCGCGTTGGCGTGCTTCTCCACCGCACTCAGCGAGATGTGCAGCCGCTTGGCCACCGAGGCGTTGGTATGCCCCTGGGCCATCTCGCCGAGCACTTCGCGCTCGCGTTCGGTGAGGCGGGACAGCGGGTCGCTGCCGTTGGACCGGCGCACCAGTTGCCGGACCACGTCCTGGTCGAAGGCCGCCTGCCCTGCCGCCACCCGCTCCAGGGCGTCGAGGAACTCGTCGACCTGGACCACCCGGTCCTTGAGGAGATAGCCGACGCCTCCCAGATCGTCGGTGAGCAGCTCGGTGGCGTACCTCTTCTCGACGTACTGGGAGAGGACCAGCACTCCGATGTCCGGGCGGCGGCCCTTGAGGTCCAGGACGGCCCGCAGCCCCTCGTCGGTGTGGGTGGGAGGCATCCTGACATCCGCGACGACCACGTCGGGAGGTGTCCTCTCGACGGCGGCCAGCAGCGCCTCGGCGTCCCCGACGGCCGCGAGGACCTCGTGCCCCTCCTCGGTGAGCAGCCGCACCAGCCCTTCTCTCAACAGGATCGAGTCCTCGGCCAGGATTACGCGCATGGGATCTCCGCGGTGATGGTGGTGGGGCCGCCGGGCGGGCTGTCGACCGCGAACCTGCCGTCGAGGGCCGCGACACGTCTGCCGAGTCCTATCAGGCCTCCTCCCGACGGGTCGGCGCCGCCGGACCCGTCGTCCTCGACGGCGACCTTCAACAGGCCTCCGCACCAGTCGAGTCGGAGACTCAGGCGGGTGGCGCCGGAGTGCTTGACGGCATTGGTGACGGATTCGGCGACCACGAAGTAGGCGACGCCCGACGCGGCGGACGGCGGCTCGGTGGTGAAGCCGTCGTACTGCACCAGGGCCGGTATCGGGCAGCGCACCACGACGGTCTCCACCGCGGCCCGCAGGCCCGCCTCGTCCAGCACCGTGGGGTGCACCCGCCAGGCGACCTCGCGCAGTTCGTCCAGGGCCCGTTGGCTCTCCTCGTGTGCCTGGAGCAGCAGGTTCCGCGCGTGCTCCGGGTCCTGGCTGCGGCGGGCCCGGCCGATCAGCATGCCCAGGGCGACCAGTCGTTGCTGCACTCCGTCGTGCAGGTCCCGTTCGATGCGGCGTCGTTCGTCCTGCACGGCTTCGACGACTCCGGCGCGGCTGGCGGCGAGTTCGGCGATGCGGTGCTCCAGGACGGTGGCGGTGCTCGGCCCCAGGAAGTGCCGGGCCAGCTTTCCCTCCAGTGCGGCCAGCCCGAAGACTCCTTGGAAGGAGAGCAGGAAGAGCAGCAGCCCTGCCGCGCTGGAGTAGGCGACGGTGAACGGGTCGTCGATGTCCTCGATCAGCCAGCCGTAGGCGAAGAAGGTGCCGAAGCCCGCTCCCACCACCACATAGGCCAGGACCACCGCTCCCAGGAGGCCCGGTATCCAGCGGACGGCGCGATAGCGCAGTGCCTGGCTGCCGTCGTAGGCCGTGGAGACCCGGGTGTCGAGCAGGACCGCGAGTCGGGTCCGCTCCACGGCGGCCAGCCGCACCGCCACCGCGAGCAGCGGGCGCAGTACCGCACGCCGCCCCTTCGGCCAGGCCAGAACGGGCAGCAGAAGAACTCCTGAGACCAGGGTGAGGACCAGCTCGGCGAGCGCCGTGCAGGCGCCCAGCGCCATGCCCGCCGCGAGCTCAACTCCCCTTCGGGTCAACGCTTTCATGATCCGAAGTTAGCCCGGCCGGCCCGGTCCGCACACTGTGGGAAACCGCAGTCTTTTCCTGCGGAGTGCCGCAGCTGTTCCTGCGGTTTTCTTCAGTGTGCCTTCAGGCTCGGTTCTCTAGCGTGGAATGCATGATCGAAAGCAGCGCACCTCAGTGGATCAACACCCTCGTGGAAACCATGGGGGCGCCCGGCGCCGGCCTCGCCATCGCCCTGGAGAACCTCTTCCCCCCGATTCCGAGCGAAGTGATCCTGCCCCTGGCCGGGTTCGCGGCGGGGGCGGGACAGATGAGCCTGTGGGCCGCCCTGCTGTGGACGACGGCCGGCTCGGTGGTCGGCGCACTCGCGCTGTACGGGGTGGGCGCGCTCCTGGGGCGGGAGCGGACGGTGGCGATAGCGGCGAAGCTGCCGCTGGTGAAGGTGTCCGACATCGAGCGGACCGAGGCGTGGTTCGCCAAGCACGGGACGAAGGCCGTGCTGTTCGGGCGGATGATTCCGGTCTTCCGCAGTCTCATATCCGTGCCGGCGGGGATCGAGCGGATGCCGCTGGCGATGTTCCTCGGACTCACCACGCTGGGCAGCGCGGTGTGGAACACCCTGTTCGTGCTTGCCGGATATCTGCTGGGTGACAACTGGGAGGAGGTGTCGGGTTATGTCTCGGTGTACTCGAAGGTGGTGCTGGTCGTGGCGGGGCTCGCGGTGGTGGCCTTCGTGGTGGCGCGGGCGGTCAGGAAGGGGAAGGGACGCAGGCGGCTGGAGCGGACGGGCTCCGGGCAGGCTGCTCCCCCTCGGACCGGTCCGGGGCGGACGCACGGATGAACTGCCGGAGGATTTCCTCCCCGGCCGCGACACCGGCCTCGGGCAGGGCGGTGACCTGGGGGGCGCTCCAGCCGGCATCGGCGAGCTCGCCGTGGCCGGGACGCCAGCCCTGGTCGGCGGCCTTCAGAAGGTCGGCGTCGAGCAGGGAGTCACCGGCGGCGAGGGTGAGCGTGGCCCCGGTGCGGCGGGCCACCTCGCGGACCGCGGCGCTCTTGGTGAGCGGGTCGGGGACGACGTAGATCTTGCGGCCCTGGAGGGACACGTTCCAGCCGAGCGGGGCGGCCCAGGCGGTGAGGTCCTTGACCCAGCCGTCGGGGAGCAGGGCGCGTTCGACGACCAGGTAGGCGAAGAGGTCCTCCGCCACACGGTCCTTGAGGAGCCAGGCGGGGTCGGCGGTACGGGACAGCCGGTCGCGGATCTCGGCGAGCGGGGCGCACTGGGCGGTGAGCCGCCGGGCGACCTGGTCCTGCCAGTCCGGGTCGGAGACGCCATCCACAAGGAGGTGCCCGCCGTTGGCACAGATCGCGAACTCGGGTGTGCGGCCCGGGAGGTGGATGCGGTGGTACTGCTCCCGGGTACGGGTGGTGGTGGGCACGAAGAGGGTGCCGGGGGCTCCCGACGCCAGCTCGGTCAGCAGCCCGGCGGCGGTTTCGGTGACGTAGGAGAGCGGCTTTCCCTCGTACACCTCGACACACAGCAGCCGCGGCGCCTCGGCGTCGGGCATCCGCAGACCGAGTGCGGCGGACGAGTAGATCAGGGTGCGGTCGAGGTCACTGGCGACCAGGACGGGGCCGGTCACGGGGTTCGCGTCGGTACTCACTTGGTGTCGACCGCCTTGGGGTCTGCCGTGGGGGTGTCGCCGGCTGTCGGATCGACGGCCTTCGTGTCGGCTGTCTTTGGGGCAACGGCCTTCGTGTCGACGGCCTTGCCGTTGGCGCCGGTGGCGCCACGGGTGAAGCGGGGGTGGATCAGTCCGACGCAGGTGTACGGGAGGTTGTCGACCTCCTCGACGGGGACACCGCGCTGTTCGGCCAGGAGGCGTACGTGCCTGAGGTCCGCGCCCGCGCCGCGTCGGGCGAGGATCTTCCAGGGGACGCGCCTGAGCAGGACGCGGGTGGTCTCGCCGACGCCGGGCTTGACGAGGTTGACGTCATGGATGCCGTAGTCCTCGCTGATCCGCTCCACGGCGGCCCAGCCTTCCCAGGTGGGGGTGCGGTCCTGGTTGCGGAGCGACTTGGCCTCGGTGTCGACGGCCTCGCGCACCTCGTCGAAGTGGGCGGCGATCGTATCGAGGAAGAGGCCGGAGACATCGGTGTCCGCGAGGTCGCGGTAGAACTTTCCGCCGTGGAAGTCGTTCGGGCCGACCAGGTCGGAGCGGAGCACGGTGCGCGAGATCAGGCCGGAGACCGTGGAGTTGAGGCAGGCGGAGGGGATCAGGAAGTCCTCGCGGGTGCCGTAGGTGCGCACGCAGGAGCCGGGGTCGGCGAGTACCGCGATCTCCGGATCGAAGCCGTGGAGGGTGTCACCGGCCCCCGCGGACTGGTGGAACTCGGCTATCGCGTCGGCGAGTTCACGGGTGATGGCGCCCTTGCCGGTCCAGCCGTCGACGAAGACGACGTCCGCCGGATCGTGGTGGGCGGCGAGCCAGCGCAGGGCGTTGGTGTCGATGCCGCGCCCCCGGACGATGGAGACGGCGTAGTGCGGGAGGTCGAGGCCGTGCCGGTAGTGGGCCCAGCGCCTCATCAGCACGCCGACGGGGGTGCCGGCCCGGGCGAGGGAGACCAGAACCGGGCGGGGGGAGCGCTCCGCGAGGACGGTCTCGGTGACGGTGCCGACCGCCTGCGCGATTCGGGCCGCCGACTCCTGGAGCGCGGAGCGGAACAGCTGCTGGTACTCGGCGGTCGGCTGGTACTCGACCGGCAGCGACTCCGCGTAGTGCGCACCGCCCGCCTGGATCGCCTCCTCGCGTTCCTCCGTGGGCGCTTCCAGGGTCACCTCCGAGAGGTCCTGGAGGAGCCAGCCGACGTCGTCGGGCGCGTAGGAGGAGAAGGCGGGGCCCCGGAGCGGTGCGGGGAGGGTCGTGGTCACGGCGGGCTCCTGCGCTGGCGGGGGAGGAAGGGGGACGTACGAGGGGACGACCGCCAGCAGGACGCGGTCCGTGTGCGGGGCGAGGCGGGCCAACAGGCCGTCGGGGGCGTGCAGTCGGGGGGTGTCGGCGACCGAGTCGACGACGGCCACCACGGCGTCGAAACCGGCCCCTGCCACGTTGTAGGCGTAGCGCTCGCCGGGCCCGTCGGCGGGGTCGTCGTGGGCGGGGAAGACCAGCCGGGTGCGTATCGCGTAGCCCGGGTCGTCCACGGCCAGGACGGGCGAGCGGGTCGTGGTGGAGAAGCGGACGTCGGCGCCGGTCCGCTGCTCCAGGGCCTCCGCGATGCGCAGCGGGACGTACATCAGCTCCTCGAAGCCGAGTACCAGGACACGCGACCGGTCGTTGAGTGCGGGAAGTTCGCCGACGATCCCGGCGGCGATGCCCGGCAGGGCGTCCTCCAGGCCGGGCCGGTGCGTGGGCAGGAATCCGTGCCGTCCACCGTCGGGAACGCCCGCGGGCCAGTCGAGCTCCAGGCGGACGGCGTGGGGTGCGGTGGTTGCGGTCTCGGTCCCGGTCTCGGGCTCGGTCCCGGTCCCGGTCCCGGGCGTGGATGCGGTCTCGGGCGTGGATGCGGTCCCGAGCGCAGGCTCTGCCCCGGGCGCGGGCCCGGATGTGGGCTCCCCCTCGGGCCGGTCCGGCGTTCCCTGCGCATGCCGCTGCTTCGACTCCTCTTCGGCGACGAGGAGCTGTCCCCGTTCCAGGACGCCGTCCGGCAGCCGGACCGTACCGGTGGCGCGGGCGATCAGGTCGACGCGGGCGCCGATCTCGGCGGCGAAGTCCGCGAGGCGGCCGCGGTCCTGCGGGGAGCGCATGTCGACCAGGGCGACGACGACGTACCACTCGCGGGGGTGGCGGGCGTGCAGATCGCGGATGGTGTTGAGGACGGTGTTGCCGGTCGAGAACTCGTCGTCGACCAGGACCAGTGGGCCGTTCCCCACGAGGAGCCGGGGGTCCTCGGGGAGAAGCAGGTGCGAGGTGGCGTGCGAGTGGGACTCCTCGAATCCGCCCGCCGCGGCCACCCCGGCGACCGGCCGCCGGGTCGAGTGGAGGTACGGGGCGAGGGCGAGGCCGTCGGCGACGGAGTGGCCCAGGCCGGTCGCGGTCTCGGCGTAACCGAGGACGACCGCGCGGGCGGCGTCCCGGTCGCCCAGGAGTTGGCGCACCCGCCGGCCCAGTGCGAGCCCGGCGCCGTACACCAGCGAAGGCCTCTGCGGGATGTGCTTGCCGAGCACATGGGAGACCAGGAGGTGGGCCCGCTTGGGGTTGCGGCGCAGAGCCAGCCCGAGCAGGTCGGTCAGCGCCTCACGGCCGGTGCTGCCGGGATCGCCGGTACCGCCACCGCCCCCGGTCGTGGCATCGCCTTCGACGAGTTCCACACCCAGGCGTTCAGCGACCCAACTGCCGGACCACACCACGTTGTTGCTCTCTCTTCCTTGTTCCGCGAATCTGTGTTCCACGGGTCTGTGTTGCACGGGCCCGGGTCCCACGGCTCTGTGTTCCACGGGTCCGGGCCGCACCGGCTGTTGCCCTCGTCGCGCTGGCTCTGGCACGGGTCAGTCCGCGAGGCCCGCGAGGCCGGCCGTCAGGAGTTCCACGAAGCCGGCGTCCTCCCGCATCACTCCGAAGGCCTCGGCCCGCAGCAGTGTGCGCTCCGCCCAGGCGCGGTGCGGCTTCACCTCGTTCATCTTGTTGGTGTAGGCCGACCGCAGCACCCCGCCCCCGTCCCGTTCCGGCCGGAGGATGTCCCGGGCGTCGCTGTACTCCTCGTGGCTGACCACCGACAGCGCATGCACGGGCAGCACGTGCGAGGGGTGGATGCAGGTCTTTCCCTGGAGCCCGTTGGCGCGGTCGAGACCGATCTCGCGCAGCAGGCCGTCCATGTCGTGCTCGATGAGGGTGGTGCGCAGTTCCTCCGCGCGGCCCTGGAGGAAGGGGCTGCGGCGCAGCTGCGGCTTGAACATCCGCTCCTGGACCCGGAAGTACTCCCAGACCGGCCCGGTGATGGTGAAGCCGGTGCCGTCCGAGCGGCCGAGCACGTTGACGACGTCGCCGATGGCACCGGCCACGATCTGGACGTCGTACGCCGTCATGTCGGGCGCCCTGCGCAGCCCGTAGGCGGAGCAGAAGTCGGTGACGCCCAGTCGCAGGGCGAGCACCCGGTCGCGGTACTTGTCGACGGTGCGGGCGATGCCGCCGAGGGTTTCGGCGCGGGTCTCCAGGTGGAGGAGTTCCGGCGACTCCAGGACGGGCATCGCGAAGAGCCGCTGTCCGCTCGCCGCCTCGGCCTCGGTGAGGGCCTCCAGGAAGGGGACGCCACGCTCCTCGGTGAACTTCGGAAGTACGAATCCGGACAAGAATCGGGCCGAGTCGCCGAGCCGGTGCACCAGGTCGGGTATCTGCCCGGGTTCCCGGACCCGCACGAAGAGCAGCGGGACGGCCGGGGAGTGTTCCGTCCCCGGGGCCGGCACGGTGGTCCCGGCGTGCTCGGCGAGGTCCGCGAACTGCCGGACCAGGTTCTCCTCGGCGCCCGCGACCTCGGCGTCGTCTATGGAATCCTCCAGGCACAGCACCATGGAGACCACTCCCCGCCCGGCCTGCTTGCGTACATCGGCGGCGAGCCTCGGCCGGGTCGCCGGGCTGTAGAGGGTGGCGCCGAGCGCGGCGGCGAGCAGGGGCGCCGGGGAGTTCTCATCGAACTCACAAGGCTCCTGATGGAACAGCTGCTTGCGCACAGCGGCCGGGATATGCCCGAAATGACGCATGTAGATCCCCCGATTGCTGCTCTGGGCTGCCTGGTGTGGCTCTGGAAGGTCCCGCGCGGGCTCTGTTCGGACGCGGAACCGTGGCCGGTTGTGGCCGGTAATAGTACGTACGAACACATGTCCGTAGTTCCCTCTGTGCATGAATTCCAGGTAACCCGGCCCATGCATCACCCTTTACGACCGTACGGGAAGCGGCCCCCGCGTTGTCCGCACGGGCCCAGGGAAGGCAGGATGACGGGCATGAAGCAAGCGATGCTGAAGGGCGCGAACGTTCCGCTCGCCGCCACGGCCGTGCGAGCCGTGCTCCGCTGGACCCCTGGTCCCGGTATCCCCAGCGTGGACGCCTCGGCGCTGCTTCTGGGCTCGCAGGGGCGGGTGCGCTCCGATGAGGACTTCGTCTTCTACAACCAGCCCCGGCACCCGTCGGGCCTGGTGCGCAGGCTGGCGCTCAAGCGGGTCCCGGAGGGCATGACCGACACCATCGCCGCCGATCTGACCTCCCTCGACGCCTCCGTCGAGCGTGTGGTGATCGCGGCCTCTTTCGAGCTCAACGGCGCCGCCGCGACCCTCGACCTCGTCCGTGACCTGCGGATCCTGCTGTACGACGCGGGGCCGGGCGCCGCCGCCGACGGTGAGCCGCTCGCCCTGTTCGACGTGAAGCCGGAGACCGGTGAGGAGACCGCGGTCATCTGCGGCGAGGTCTACCGGCGCGGCGACGGCTGGAAGTTCCGCGCGGTGGGGCAGGGGTACCCGACCGGGCTGATCGGGCTGGCCACGGAGTTCGGCATCTCGGTGGACGAGGGCGAGGAAGAAGCCGCTCCCGGCGGGGCCGCCGGGGAGGACCCGGCACGGGGCGCCGCACCGGGTTCGGCACAGGGCCCCACCGCCGCGAGCTCCGCTGTTCCGGCCTCTCCCCCGTTCCCCGCTCCGGCGCAGGGCCAGGCTCCCGTACAGCCGGTGCAGCCGCCGCCCGCGCAGCCGGCCTACGGATATCCCCCGGCCGCCGCTCCCCCGGCCCCGGCGCAGCCCGCCTACGGCTACCCGCAGCCGTCGTCGCCCCAGCCGTCGTACGGCTATCCGCAGCCGGCCGCGGCGGCCGCGCCTGCACCGGACCCCAGCTTCCGGCTCCCGCCGCAGGGCCCGCAGTTCATCCGCGCCTGACTCCCGCACGGCGGTAACCGCGGCACCGGGTCCCCGCACCGCACCCCGGCTCCCGGCTCCCGGCTCCCGCACCGCAACTGCTCCCGCCCCCGCCGTGCGGTCGCCCCGGGGTCTACGCCTTGGTCTTGTAGCCCCGGCCCCACTGGAGCCCCCACCCGTAGAGCCGGTCCAGTTCGGCCTGGAAGCCGTACACGAACTTCACTTCGCGGCGCACGACGAGGCCGTCCTTGGTGTTCTCGATGGAGAACACGGCGCACGAACGGGCCTGCGGGGCGCGCTCGTCGAGCACGATCTCGATCCGCGGGCCGTTGCTCGGATAGAGCGTGACGACGGCGTGCGTGCGGTCGAAGGCGGGGGTCTGGTCGTAGATGTAGACGAAGACCAGCAGCCGGGCGATCTCCTCGCGGTGGTCGAGGTTGATGAAGATGTTCTCGCCGGAGGGGGCGCCGAAGCGGTCGTCGCCGCTGAGTTTGACGTACGGCGGAACGTTGATGTCGCCGAAGAATCCGCCGAGCGGCTGGACCACGCCCTTGGCGCCGCTCTTGAGCTCGTAGAGGCAGCCGAGGTCGAGGTCGACATTGACGACGCCCTGGGTGTGCGCCTGGACGACGTCGGGCTGGAAGAACTTGAGGGGGCGGGTGAAAAGGTTGCCGCTGTGCTTCTGCCGGCCGCCGATGTCGGAAGTGCGCATCCGCCAGGAGAGGTTGACCCGCATACTGCCGGTGTCGGCGCCCTGCTTGCTGAGCGAGACCACCGGGTGGCGTTTGGTCAGCTCGATGGAGTTGGTGGCGGCGCTGCCCGAGTCGAACTGTGCCGCGTTGCTCTGCCACAGGCTGCTGATCCGGTCCCAGACGGCCATGCGGCCCACCCCCTGATGTCGTGCCTGCCCCGGGCGCAGATGTCCCTGCCCCCTCAGAAAAGGCCCTGCTCCCTCAAAATGCCCTGCACCCCAAAAGGGGCGGCCTCGCAGGCTCGCGCCTCGCGTGGCCGCCCCTGGGGAGAGCGTTCCTCAATGCGGACCGGGTCACACCCCGGATTCGGACACCGTCACAACGGGTCAGACTCCGGAGGGCACTTCGGCCTGCTCACTCGGTTTTTTTCCGCCTTCGGCCTCGATCCGCTTGTTGCGGCGCACGGAGGACCAGAAGGACCAGGCGATCAGGATGACGCCGGACAGGCCGGTGATGAACTCGTTGATCTCGAAGCGAATGGTGATCAGCAGGATGGCGGCCAGGGCGCCGATCGCGTAGTGCGCACCGTGCTCCAGGTAGACGTAGTCGTCGAGGGTTCCCTGGCGGACCAGGTAGACCGTCAGCGAACGTACGTACATCGCACCGATACCGAGGCCCAGCGCCATCAGGACGATGTCGTTGGTGACGGCGAAGGCACCGATGACACCGTCGAAGGAGAACGACGCGTCCAGGACTTCGAGGTAGAGGAACATGAAGAAGGCGGCCTTGCCGGCCATCAGCACGCCGGTGTTCTTCTTGCCGGTGCGCTTGGCCTCTTCCTCGGCCTCGTGCTCGCGCTCCTCGTCCTCCTCCAGCTTGTTCTCGAAGAAGCCGGAGAGTCCGCCGACGATGAGATACGTGATGAGGCCGCCGATACCGGCGAGAAGTACCGTTTCGCTCTTGTCCACGTGCGCGCCGCCGTGCTGGACCGACTGCGGAGCCAGCCACAGGGCGCTGACCAGCAGGACGATCATGGCGATGCAGACCGACAGCATGTCGACCTTGCCCAGCTTGGCGAGCGGACGCTCCAGCCAGGCGAGCCACTTGATGTCCCGGTCCTCGAAGATGAAGTCGAGGAAGATCATCAGCAGGAACATGCCACCGAAGGCGGCGATCGACGCGTGTGCGTCGGTGACCAGTTCCTGATAGCGCGGCTTGTCGTTCAGCGCCAGCTCGACAGCCTCGATCGGGCCGAGGCTCGCACTGATGGCGACGATGACCACGGGGAAGACCAGGCGCATACCGAAGACGGCGATGAGCACGCCGACGGTGAGGAAGATCTTCTGCCAGAAGGCATTCATCTTCTTCAGGATCCCGGCGTTGACCACCGCGTTGTCGAAGGACAGCGAGATCTCCAGGATGGACAGGATCGCCACGATTCCGAAGCCGGTCCACCCCCCGTAGAGAACCGCCGCGGCCAGGCCGATCGCGGTGACCGCGAACGACCAGCCGAAGGTTTTCAGAACCACTGGCTACCCCATCGTTGTGTACGACTTTCCCCCCGCACGATGCGATGCGAGGGGCTTTACGAAACGTTGACCCCGAAGTCTAGAGCGATGCCCCGGAGTCCGGACGCATACCCCTGGCCAACGGCACGGAACTTCCACTCTCCGCCGTACCGGTAGACCTCGCCGAAGATCATGGCGGTCTCGCTGGAGGCATCCTCGCTCAGGTCGTAGCGTGCCAGCTCCTGTCCGTCGGCCTGATTGACCACGCGGATGAAGGCATTGCTGACCTGGCCGAACGTCTGACCGCGGTTGTCGGCGTCATGGATCGAGACCGGGAAGACGATCTTGTCCACGGTCATCGGGACCTTGGAGAGGTCGATGAGCAGCGACTCGTCGTCCCCGTCGCCCTCACCGGTGAGGTTGTCACCGGTGTGCTCGACGGAGCCCTCGGGGCTGGTGAGGTTGTTGTAGAAGATGAAGTACTCGTCGCCCAGCACCCGGTTGCGTTCGTTGCAGAGCAGGGCACTTGCGTCGAGGTCGAAGTCGGCCCCCGTGGTGGAACGTGCGTCCCAGCCGAGCCCGATCAGCACCTGGGTGAGGTTCGGAGCGGCCTTGGAGAGGGAGACATTGCCTCCCTTGGCGAGCGTGACGCCCATGTTCTTGCTTCCTCCCCGTAGTGACTTACGGAATCAAAAGGTTCTCAGGCGCGTCCGGCGCCGCACGTGGGTCACGTGCGGCGCCGGACGGGAAGAGTCCTGCGAGGACTCGGGCGTTGACGTCTCAGACGTTGACGCCGAAGTCCTGCGCGATGCCGCGCAGGCCCGAGGCGTACCCCTGGCCGATGGCGCGGAACTTCCACTCGGCGCCGTTGCGGTAGAGCTCGCCGAAGACCATGGCGGTCTCGGTCGAGGCGTCCTCGCTGAGGTCGTAGCGGGCGAGCTCGGTGTTGTCGGCCTGGTTCACCACGCGGATGTACGCGTTGCGGACCTGGCCGAAGCTCTGCTGGCGGGCCTCGGCCTCGTAGATCGAGACCGGGAAGACGATCTTGGCGACATCGGCCGGTACACCGGCCAGGTTCACCTTGATGACCTCGTCGTCGCCCTCGCCCTCACCGGTGAGGTTGTCACCGGTGTGCTCGACGGAGCCGTCGGGGCTCTTGAGGTTGTTGAAGAAGACGAAGTTCGAGTCGTTGGCGACCTTGCCACCGTCGTTCGTCAGGATGGCGCTGGCGTCGAGGTCGAAGTCGCCGCCGGTGGTGGTGCGTGCGTCCCAGCCCAGACCGACGACAACCGCCGTCAGGTTGGGGGCGGCCTTGGACAGCGAGACGTTTCCGCCCTTGCTGAGGCTGACTCCCACGAGTCCTCCAAAAATGTGTCGGGGGGTTCAGGTGAAGCCCTGCCCCGGAAATGCAGCTGGCAACGGATCAACGTGTCGATCCTAGTGACCGGTTCCCACAACCGGCAGGACTTAAGTCCCGAATTCCTCGGGCCACAAGGCTCCCGCCCGGATCAGAGCGTGTCGAGGGCCTTGAGGTAGTCGCTTCGGTCACGGGCGTCGGGCAGCGCGTTGACGACCCGCCACCGCACGACGCCGGATCTGTCGATGACGAATGTCCCGCGCACCGCGCAGCCCTTGTCCTCGTCGAAGACGCCGTACGCCCGCGCGACGTTGCCGTGCGGCCAGAAATCCGAGAGCAGTGGGTACTCCAGGGCCTCCTGCTCGGCGTAGACGCGCAGGGTGTGCATCGAGTCGCAGGAGACGGCGAGCAGTTGGACCTCGTCGTTGACGAAGCGCTCCAGGTCCTCCTGAAGGGCGGTCAGCTCGCCGGTGCACACCCCGGTGAAGGCGAAGGGGTAGAAGACGAGCACCACGCTTCGCTCGCCCCTGAGGTCGGACAGGCGCACGGTGCGGCCGTGGTTGTCCTTGAGCTCGAAACCGGGGGCCCTGCCGCCCACCTCGATCGCCATGGGATGCGCTTTCCTTGTCCGTCATTACGTCGGCCATTACGTCGGCCATTAGGTCGGTACGTGAGCGCCGGCGGCGCCCGTCGGGGGCCGCTGGTCCGTTCGGGTACGTCGCCCAGCCTACGCAAAGGGCCCCCGCCGACCTGAGTCGGCGGGGGCCCTTCGGGTACTGCACCTGAGGTAATTCCGGCTGTCAGCGCTTGCCGGACTTCGCCGCCTTCGGCGAGACCAGGCGGCTGCCCGTCCAGTCCTTGGCCGCATTGATGCTCTTGGTCTGGGAGAGACCGGCGGTCTGTGCGGCGTCGCTGATGTCGCTCGGCTCGACGTAGCCGTCACGGCCGGTCTTCGGCGTCATCAGCCAGACGGTGCCACCGTCCTCGATGAGCGTGGTGGCGTCCACCAACGCGTCCGTCAGGTCGCCGTCCTCGTCCCTGAACCACAGGACGACGGCGTCAGCCACGTCGTCGTAGTCCTCGTCGACGAGTTCGCCGCCGATGATCTCCTCGATGGCTTCGCGGAGCTCCTGATCGACATCGTCGTCGAAGCCGATCTCCTGGACCACCTGCTCGGGCTGGAAACCCAGCCTCGCGGCAGGGTTGGTCCGCTCCTCCGCGTGGTCCGCGGTCGCGCTCACGGATTGCCTCCTGATCTGTTTTCGGGAAGTGCTTTTTCAGCAATGTGCCTGCAGCCGCGCGCGTGCGCGGCATTGGCGGTAGTCCACACGGGCGGGACCGATCGCGCAAGTACCCGGCCGTCCGGACCGCCGAAACGGTGACGGATGGGGCGCCTCCGCCGCAACTCCTGGCGCCCCTGGAAGCCCGTGCAGTGATTCATCCCACACCATTCGAGACGTTTTGAGATGTTCTGCGCCTTCAATCCGCCAATCGGGGGCGAACGCCTCTACGAAACACATGAACGCCCTGGGCGTAAGGTTGCGATTTGGTCAATACCGCTCATTCGCGGTGGCCGGGACGTCGGCGCCCACCGGTGGTTACCACTGGGTAGAGATGACGTTTACGTTCCCTGGGTACACGATGGACAGCGGCGCGACGCCCCGACCGCCGACCCCCCCGAACGCGGTCATTTCCCTACCAGCGAAGGAACAGCGTGGCTTCCGGATCCGATCGCAACCCGATCATCATTGGCGGCCTGCCGAGCCAGGTCCCTGATTTCGATCCCGAGGAGACCCAGGAATGGCTCGACTCGCTTGACGCGGCCGTCGACGAGCGGGGCCGTGAGCGCGCCCGCTACCTGATGCTCCGGCTGATCGAGCGCGCCCGCGAGAAGCGCGTGGCCGTGCCCGAGATGCGCAGCACGGACTACGTCAACACGATCGCGACCAAGGACGAGCCGTTCTTCCCCGGTGACGAGGAGATCGAGCGCAAGGTCCTCAACGCGACCCGCTGGAACGCGGCCGTGATGGTCTCCCGCGCCCAGCGTCCCGGTATCGGTGTCGGCGGCCACATCGCCACCTTCGCCTCCTCCGCCTCGCTGTACGACGTGGGCTTCAACCACTTCTTCCGCGGCAAGGACGAGGGCGACGGCGGCGACCAGATCTTCTTCCAGGGGCACGCCTCCCCCGGTATCTACGCCCGCGCCTTCCTGCTCGACCGGCTGACCGAGACTCAGCTGGACGCGTTCCGCCAGGAGAAGTCCAAGTTCCCCAACGGGCTTTCGTCGTATCCGCACCCCCGGCTGATGCCGGACTTCTGGGAGTTCCCCACCGTCTCGATGGGCCTGGGCCCCCTCGGCGCGATCTATCAGGCGCGGATGAACCGCTACATGGAGGCGCGCGGTATCGCCGACACCTCCAAGTCGCACGTCTGGGCGTACCTGGGCGACGGCGAGATGGACGAGCCCGAGTCGCTCGGCCAGCTGTCCATCGCCGCCCGTGAGGGCCTGGACAACCTGACCTTCGTCGTCAACTGCAACCTGCAGCGCCTGGACGGCCCGGTGCGCGGCAACGGCAAGGTCATCCAGGAGCTGGAGTCGCAGTTCCGCGGCGCCGGCTGGAACGTCATCAAGCTGGTCTGGGACCGGAGCTGGGACCCGCTGCTCGCGCAGGACCGCACCGGCATCCTGGTCAACAAGCTCAACACGACCCCGGACGGCCAGTTCCAGACGTACGCCACCGAGACCGGCTCGTACATCCGCGAGCACTTCTTCGGCGACGACCAGCGGCTGCGCGACATGGTCAAGGACATGTCCGACGAGCAGATCCTGCACCTGGGGCGCGGCGGTCACGACCACAAGAAGGTCTACGCGGCCTACGCGGCGGCCAAGGCCCACAAGGGCCAGCCGACGGTGATCCTGGCGCAGACGGTCAAGGGCTGGACGCTGGGTCCGAACTTCGAGGGCCGCAACGCGACCCATCAGATGAAGAAGCTGACCGCGGACGACCTGAAGAGGTTCCGCGACCGGCTGCACATCCCGATCGCGGACAAGGACCTGGAGGACGGCGCCCCGCCGTACTACCACCCGGGCCGCGACTCGGAGGAGATCCAGTACATGCACGACCGGCGCCAGTCGCTGGGCGGCTATGTCCCCTCGCGTGTGGTGCGCGCCAAGCCGTTGACGCTGCCCGAGGACAAGACGTACGCGGCTGCGAAGAAGGGCTCCGGATCGCAGTCGATCGCCACCACCATGGCGTTCGTCCGGGTGCTCAAGGACCTCATGCGGGACAAGGAGATCGGCAAGCGGTTCGTGCTGATCGCGCCCGACGAGTACCGCACTTTCGGCATGGACGCGTTCTTCCCGAGCGCGAAGATCTACAACCCGCTCGGGCAGCAGTACGAGGCCGTGGACCGCGATCTGCTGCTGGCCTACAAGGAGTCGCCGACCGGTCAGATGCTGCACGACGGCATCTCCGAGGCGGGCTGCACAGCTTCGCTGATCGCCGCGGGTTCCGCGTACGCGACGCACGGCGAGCCGTTGATCCCGGTGTACGTCTTCTACTCGATGTTCGGTTTCCAGCGCACCGGTGACCAGTTCTGGCAGATGGCCGATCAACTTTCGCGCGGTTTCGTACTGGGTGCGACCGCCGGCCGTACGACGCTGACCGGTGAGGGTCTCCAGCACGCGGACGGCCACTCGCAGCTGCTGGCGTCGACCAACCCGGGCTGTGTCTCCTACGACCCGGCGTTCGGGTTCGAGATCGCGCACATCGTGCAGGACGGTCTCAGGCGCATGTACGGCGGGACGCCCGAGGAGAACGAGGACGTCTTCTACTACCTGACCGTCTACAACGAGCCGATCCAGCACCCGGCCGAGCCCGAGAACGTGGACGCGGACGGCATCCTCAAGGGCATCTACCGCTACAAGGCGGCGGAGCAGGGCCAGCTCCCGGCGCAGATCATGGCGTCCGGTGTGGCCGTGCCGTGGGCCGTCGAGGCGCAGCAGATCCTCGCCGACGAGTGGAACGTCAGGGCCGACGTCTGGTCCGCGACCTCCTGGAACGAGCTGCGGCGCGAGGCCGTGCAGTGCGAGGAGCACAACCTGCTGCACCCCGAGGAAGAGATCCGGGTGCCGTATGTGACGCGGAAGCTCGAAAGCGCAGAGGGTCCGTTCGTGGCTGTTTCCGACTGGATGCGGTCCGTTCCCGACCAGATCTCGCGCTGGGTGCCGGGTGCGTACACCTCGCTGGGAGCGGACGGCTTCGGCTTCGCCGACACCCGTGGGGCGGCCCGCCGCTTCTTCCACATCGACCCGCAGTCGATCGTCCTGGCGACGCTCTCCGAGCTGGCCAAGGCGGGGAAGATCGACCGTTCGGTGCTCAAGCAGGCGGTGGACCGCTACCAGCTGCTCGACGTGACGGCGGCGGACCCGGGTGCGGCCGGCGGCGACGCGTAGGCGCAGCACCAGGAACCACCACCGGAAGCACACCTGAAGCAGCAGGTGAGGTAACGGGTTGGGAAAGGCGGCGGGCCCCGAGGGTCCCGCCGCCTTTCGGCTTTCCTTACGATGCCCGGCATGAAGCAGCACACCGCTCAGGTCCGGTGGGAGCGGCGCACCCAGAACCCCCTCCTCGCCCTCGCGCTCCTCTTCGCCCTCGCGTACGCCGTGCCGATCGTGGCGCCGGATGCCGACCGTTGGGTGCACAGGGCGTGCTCGGTGACCGAGTGGGCGGTGTGGGGGGTGTTCGCCGTCGACTATTTTGTGCGTCTGACGCTGGCCCCGGCGAAGTGGCTGTTCATCCGCAGCCATCCGCTGGACCTGCTGGCCGTACTGCTGCCGCTGGCCAGGCCGTTGCGGCTGCTGCGGCTGGTGTCCACCCTGCTGCTGGTGGGACGGCGGGCCCGGATGGCGCCGCAGATCACGCTGACCGCGTATGTCGGCGGTGCGGTGGTCGGCCTGCTGATGTTCGGGTCGCTGGCGGTCCTTGAGGTCGAGCGGGACGCTCCCGAGGGAAACATCAGGACGCTGGGCGACGCGGTCTGGTGGTCCTTCACCACCATGACCACCGTCGGTTACGGCGACCACTCCCCCACCACCGGCCTCGGCCGGGTGCTCGCGGTCGGCCTGATGCTGTCGGGCATCGCGCTGCTCGGTGTGGTGACCGCCAATATCGCCGCCTGGTTCATCTCCCGCTTCGAGCGGGACGACGCCGAGGAGCGCCGGCAGACGGAGCTGCTGGAAGCACTGACGCGGGAGATCAAGGAGTTGCGCGCGGAGGTGGGGCGGCTGTCGGCGGAGCGGACGCAGCCCGCGGAAGGTGCCGGCGCTCCGCCCGGCGTGCCTCCGCAGGCTCCGTCCGGTCATGCCGTCAGCTCTCCCACACCTTGAACGCCCTTACCCGGTAAGGGGACTGGGGTACGTAGCTGCCGCCGCCCGGATAGGTGTCGAACTCGCCCGTCTCGCCGCACTCGGCCGACTGATACGTGGTGACGGGCCGCCCGGTGCGGTTGGCGAGGGCCTGGGCGTCAGTGCCGGGCGGCAGCGGAATGCAGGATTCCAGGTCGGTGCCGGCCAGTTCGTGGGCGTACCGCTTGCCCTTGAAGCCGGGCTTCTGCCAGAGGCAGAGCTCGCCGGGGGCGCAGTTGCCGAGCTGGACGGCCGGTGCCCCGGCGGGCGTCGGGGCGTGCGCGGCGCTCCGGGCCTGCGCGGTGGCCGTCAGGGTGGCAGCCGTCAGGGTCGCGGCGAGTGCGGTGGTGCGCAGCAGGCTGTTCATCGTGATCGTCCCCCGTTTCCGTGGCCGCACTTGGCTGCGCGGCTCTCCGTGCAGCCACCGTGACCTGCGCGAACGGGCCTGCGAAAGGGGCCGGGCAGCGGATCACCCGGATAGGCGAAAGCCCCGCCGGAACCGGTCCGACGGGGCTGCGGGGTCGCGGAGTTGACGCTTCCGCGGGAGGTGCTGACGTGCGTCAGATGTGGACTCCGCCGCCCGCGGCGTCCGCGTTCGCGCCGCGCTTGGTGAAGAGGGCGACGAGCGCGGCGACCGCGGCGACGACTCCGCCGACGGTGAAGGCGAAGCCCATGCCCGACACGAACGTGTCATGGACGACACCGGTGATCGCCTTGATCGCCTCGGGCGTCATGCCCGGCACCTTGGCGAGCTCCTGTGTCGGGACCATGCCGAACTCGGCGGCCTGCTCCAGCTGCGGCGAGGCCGGACCCGGAATGCCCGCGTCCTTCCAGTTGCCGGCGAACTCGGCGTTGACGCGCGAGGACATGACGGCACCGAGGACGGCCGTGCCGAGCGCGCCACCGACCTGCATACCGGCCTGCTGGAGGCCACCGGCCACACCGGACAGTTCCAGCGGGGCGTTGCCGACGATGACCTCGGTGGCGCCGACCATCACCGGGGCGAGGCCCAGACCGAGCATCGCGAACCACAGGGACATGGTGAGCGTGTCGGTGCCGGTGTCCAGGGTGGACATCCCGAACATGGCGACCGCCGTGAAGACCATGCCGCCCACCAGCGGGACCCTGGGCCCGAACTTGGTGATCAGCAGGCCGGCGACGGGCGAGGAGACGATCATCATGCCGGTCAGCGGCAGCAGGTGCAGTCCGCTGTCGACCGGGCTCATGCCGTGCACGCCCTGGAGGTAGAACGTCACGAAGAAGAGGCCGCCCATGAACGCGAACGCCATCAGCACCATGAGGACCACACCGGCCGACAGCGGCACGGAGCGGAACATGGCCAGCGGAATCAGCGGCTCCTTCGCCCTGGTCTGCCAGAAGGCGAAGAGCACGAACAGGACCACCGAACCGCCCACGCACAGCCAGGTGTTCGTCCCGCCCCAGCCCCAGGACTCACCGGCCTTGATGAGGCCGTAGACCAGCGCGCCCATCGCACCGGAGAGCAGCAGGATGCCCGGGATGTCGAAGGACCGCGGCGCGTTCTCGGCGCGGTGGTCACGCAGTACGACCAGGCCGAAGATCAGCGCGACGACGGCGACCGGCACGTTGATGAAGAAGACCGACTGCCAGCTGACGTGCTCGACGAGGAGACCGCCGACGATCGGGCCGCCCGCGGTGGAGGCGCCGATGACCATGCCCCAGATGCCGATCGCCATGTTCAGCTTCTCGGCGGGGAAGGTGGCGCGCAGCAGGCCGAGCGCGGCAGGCATGAGCAGCGCGCCGAACAGGCCCTGGAGCACACGGAAGGCGATGACCAGGCCGATCTCCGTGGAGAAGCCGATCGCGGCCGAGGAGGCGGCGAAGCCCGCGATGCCTATCAGGAAGGTCTGCCGATGGCCGAAGCGGTCACCCAGCTTGCCCGCCGTGATGAGCGCGACGGCCAGCGCGAGGAGATAGCCGTTGGTGATCCACTGGACGTCGGCCAGCGAGGCCTTGAGGTCATCCTTGATGGCGGGGTTGGCGATGGCGACGATGGTGCCGTCGAGGGCCACCATCATCACGCCGATGGCCACGGCGAAGAGCGTCAGCCACGGGTGGCCGCGAAGCCCCCTGGCCTTTTGCGGTACGGGGTCGGGGCCCGGCGGCACCTTGTCGAGCGTGGTCTGTGCAGTCATGATTTCCAGATTAGTGTCAGCCACTGACACTTGACGAACCAATTCACAAGCCGGTAACTGTCAGGTAGCTCACAGGTAAGCTGAGCAGGCCACATGCAGTGCAAATCGGTGGAATCAGAAACTCAAGGGGCAATGGCGGACGAGCTGGAATCTGCGGGAGCCGCCCGGCGCGGCACGGGCGCACCGGCCGGGAACGGCACGGGGCTACCGGCCGGGAACGGCACAGGTGCACCGGTCAGGAACGGCACAGGCGCACCATCAGGGCGCAAGCGCGCCTGCGCCCTGAGCGGCCCGATCGGTCTGCGCGAGCGCAAGAAGCGGCGCACCCGGGACTCCCTGCTGCGCAGCGCCCTGGAGCTGTTCACCACCCAGGGGTACGACGCGACGACGGTCGACGAGATCGCGGACGCCGTCGAGGTCTCGCAGCGCACCTTCTTCCGCTACTTCGCGTCCAAGGAGGAGGTCGCCTTCACCGTAGTCTCGATGGTCGAGGCGCGCTTCCTGGATGCGGTCCGCGCGCGGCCGGCCCAGGAGGGCCCGCTGACCGCCATGCGCAATGCGGTGATGTGGGCGTGGGACTCGGTCGGCGAGGCCATCGAGGCGGTCGTCCCGATCGAGCTCCATATGCGCGTCTGCCAGATGATCGAGTCCACGCCCGCGCTGCTCGCGGTCCATCTGCGCCGCTCCACCGAGCTGGAGGACGCCATGGCACGTGTCATTGCCGAGCGGGAGGGCCTGGACGTCGAGGCGGACCCACGGCCCCGGATCGCGGTGGCCGCGTTCGGCGGGGTGATGCGGCTGACCGGCCGGATGTGGGGGCAGCGGCAGGACGCGAGCCTGGAGGCGATCCGGGAGATGACCGCGCACTGTCTGGACCAGCTGGGCCCGGCGCTGGCCGGGGACTGGCGGGGGGCCGACGGACGTCCCGATTCCGGTCGGACCTCAGCCGCATACACAGGCTGACCTCCACACCTTTATCGAAACGTGATCCGCGTCACGGAATACGCACGGGCCCCGGTGATTCTCCTAGGGTGTCCCGCAGTGACTTCCTTCGACTCCTCTCCCTCCCTCACCGCCTGGCGCGCGCTGCTCGCCCTGGCCGTGGTGTTCGTGATGCTCGCACTCACTGGCTGGACCACCATCCAGAGCCGGCGGGACGACGACGTCTCCCTCCAGGAAGCCTTCGCGGCCTGGCAGCACGGCCGGATCGACGGTCGCGCGCTGCCCGACGCGAAGGGCTCGCCCCAGCAGGTGGAGCGGTTCTTCGACCGGCTGAGCCCGGGGCAGCAGAACCGCCTCCTCCATGCGTATCCCCTGGTCGTCGGCAATCTCAACGGCACCCCGGTGCCGTTGAGATTCGCCGCGAACCGGCGGGCGCTCGGCCAGGCGAAGGCGATCGAGCAGCGCCGGATGACGGACCCCCGGGTCTCCCGGGCGGGCAAGCAGGACGCCGACCGGCGGATGCACCGGTTCGCGGCGCTGCTGCGCGACAAGCGGCAGATCCTGGCGTTCGACCCGGACGGCGGCGGGCGGGTCGCCGAGGTCTTCGGCGACCTCGGCAAGGCCTCCCGGATCTCGGTGGTCGTGCCGGGCGTGGACACCAACGTGGTCAACTTCGAGCGGACGTACCGCCGGTACTCCGCCCCCGTCGGCATGGCGAAGTCGCTGTACGCCGCCGAGCGCAAGGCCTCGCCCGGCAAGCGGGTCGCCGTGATCGCCTGGGCGGACTACACCGCGCCGGTCGGCCTCGGCATGGACGCGATGGTCGGGGCGCCCGCGCAGGCGGGGGCGCAGCGGCTGATCGCGCTGACCGGGGCGCTGCCCGGTGGCTCCTCGGTACCGGTGTCGCTGTTCTGCCACAGCTACGGCTCGGTGGTGTGCGGGGTGGCGGCGGACCGGCTGCCGGAACGGGTCGGTGACATAGCGGTCTCGGGCAGCCCGGGGATGCGCGCGGACACCGCCGCCGACCTGCGGACGCGGGCCAGGGTGTGGGCGATGCGGGACGCCGACGACTGGATCCAGGACGTGCCGTACCTGGAGGTCGGCGGGCTCGGGCACGGGACGGACCCGGTGTCGCCGGAGTTCGGGGCCCGGGTGCTCTCGGCCGCGGACTCGGTGGGGCACACCGGGTACTTCGAGCCGGGCACGGTGAGCGTGGACAACCTGGCGCGGATCGGCGTCGGGTCGTACGACGAGGTGAGCTGTGCGGGCGGCTCGGCGGCCTGCCGGGACGGGATCGGGGGGACGCGGTGAGTCCGGCGGGAGGGGTGGGACCGGCGGGAGGGGTGGGACCGGCGGCGGCGATGACGGCGGCGGCGTATCCGGCAGCGGTCATTCCGAAGGTGTTGATTCCGCAGGAGGAGCGGTCCGAGGTGTCCGACGCGCGTAGAAAGCCGGAAATCGGGGTGAGCGCCGAGGGGCGACGCCGGGGCGGACGCCGCATACGATGAGCCGCATGGGTGATGTGCTGGCCGGAATTCATGCCACCTGGGAGTTCGACAGCGACTCCATGCTCATACGCTTCGAACGGGGGATACGAACACCGAAGCTGCTGACCGCGCTCGGTGAGCGGCGCATCCCGCACGAGGCGCTGGCCGATGTGACGCTGACCCAGGGCAAGCGCGGCACCGTGGTGCTGCACGCGGTGCCCAGGGCGGGCGCCGATCCGCTCATGGAGGCGGCCGCGGGGCAGCTCAAGGAGGGGTGCGACCCGTATCGGCTGGTGCTGCCCGCCGAGCGGGAGGTGCTGGCGGAGTACTACGCGGACGAGCTGCGGGCCAGGGTGCGGGCGGGTACGGGTGCGGCGGAGAGCGCCGACCGGTTCCTGGTGGCGCCCCCGCAGGGGCCGCTGCACTTCAAGGCGTACGACGGCAAGGCCAGTTTCGACGGGACGCAGGTGGCGTTCCGGTGGTTCTGGACCGGGGCGTCGTCGGCGAAGTGGAAGGTGGGCGACCAGAGCTTTCCGGTCGCGTCCCTGAGCGGGGTCGAGTGGCGCTCCCCCGATGTCTTCGACGGGCATCTGCGGCTGTTGCGGCGCGACGCGGCCACCGAGGAGGGCAAGCCGGGACAGCCGGACCAGGATCCGGCGGCGGTGGTGTTCGGGCTGGGTTACGGGCCGGTGCACGAGTCGCTGCCGTTCGCGGCGGCGGTGCTGGCCGCGGTACGGAGCGGGGTGCCGGCGGTGGCATCCGAGCGGGACCGGATTCCGGTGGAGGCGGGGGGCGGCGCGGGGCGCCGGGAGCCCGCCGACATCGCCGAAAGGATCCGCCATCTCGGGGATCTGCACCGGGCCGGGCTGGTGACGGACGAGGAGTTCAACGCGAAGAAGGCGGAGCTGCTGGCGGAGCTGTGACGGGTGGGGCCCGAGGGTAGTACCGGGGTATGACCGCACTCTCCGAACCCCGGTATGACGTGGGAGAACGGGTGCGCTGCCTACGCTGAGGGGGCCATGAAACCACCCACAGAGCCCCCCTCGCCCGCCACGCCGCGGCCGCCCTCCTATCCCCCGCCGCCCTCGTCGGCCCCGGCGGTGGAAGGGCTGTTCGCCGCCGGGCTCCGGCACACGCGTGCCGTGCTGCACGCCCTCACTCATCCCTCGCACCCGCCGACCCCCCTGCTCCAGCAGGCGCCGAAGCGGTGGCAGCGGCTGCTGCCGTACGGGGTGGTGCTCGCCCTCACCGCGACGCTGCTGCCGGTCACCGTGCAGGTGCTCGCCAATGACTACGGGGTGTCCGGGGGCATCGCCGGGGCGATGGCCGTCGGGGAGACGGTGCCGTTGCTCCTGATCGCCCACCGGCCGTTGCAGGCCTGGTGGGTGGTGTTCCTGACCGGGGTGATCGGCAGCCCGTTCCTGCTCACCGGGGCGCAGGGGCACTCCATCTGGCCGTGGCCCGCGCCGACCATCGTGGGTCTGCTGTTCCTGCTGTTCGCGCTGGCCCTGCGGGAACGCCGGCCCGCGCTGGTCGGGGTGTGGCTCGCGATCACGGTGGCCGGGCTCGTGCTGGGGCAGCTGGCGCCGGAGGCGAGTGACGGCACCAATGTGCTGACCATCGTGCTGAGCGGTGCGGTGCTGATCATCGGGGGTGCGCTGCGCGAACGCGGTGAGGCGCAGCGCAAGCTGGTGGAGCAGGAGACCATCAGCGTCGCGGAGCGGGCGCGGCGGACGTTGCTGGAGGAACGGACCCGGATCGCCCGGGAGTTGCACGATGTGGTCGCCCACCACATGTCGATGATCACGGTGCAGGCCGACTCGGCGCCGTACCGGATCAGCGATCTGCCCGCCGAGGCCGAGGAGGAGTTCGCCTCGATCGCGTCGAGTGCGCGGGAGTCGCTGACCGAGATGCGGCGACTGCTGGTGGTGCTGCGCAGCGACGGTACGGAAGGGGAGCGCGCGCCGCAGCCTGGCCTGGACAAGGTGCAGCAGCTGGTCGAGGCGACGGTACGGGCCGGGGTGCCGGCCGAGCTGTCGATGTCCGCCGAACTGGTCGCGGAGGAGGGAAAGCTGGCGGTGGGGCAGGCGGTGGACCTGTCGGCGTACCGGATCGTGCAGGAGGCGCTGGCCAATGTGGTGCGGCATGCGCCGGGGGCCGTCACACGGGTGTCGGTGCGGGCGGAGGGGGCGGATCTGCTGGTACTGGTCGTCAACGGGCCCGCCTGCGAGCCGACTCCGCGCAGGGACCGGGTGGAGGCGAAGGGGGCCGGTGGGCACGGACTGGTCGGGATGCGTGAGCGGGTACGGCTGACCGGGGGCACGCTGGACACCGGGCCGCTGCCGGACGGGGGGTTCCGGGTGGCGGCGAAGCTGCCGTTGGGGGCGGGTGGTACGCCGGGATCGGCGGAATCGGCGGGGTCCGTGGGGGCGGCCGATGTGGTCGACGGGGACCGGCTGGGCGACGATGCTGGTCCGGACAACCCTGCCGGTACCACCTCTTCAGCGAAGGACTCCCCCGCCCCATGACCATCCGCGTGATCATCGTCGACGACCAGGCCATGGTGCGGGCCGGATTCGCCGCACTGCTCTCGGCGCAGGCAGACATCGATGTGGTGGGCGAGGCGCCGGACGGGCGGCAGGGGGTGCAGGTGAGCCGTGCCACGCATCCGGATGTGGTGCTGATGGACGTACGGATGCCGGAGATGGACGGGCTCGCCGCCGCCCGGGAGATCCTGAACCCGCCGGTGGGGGTGGCGCATCTGCCGAAGGTGCTGATGCTGACCACCTTCGACGTGGACGACTACGTGTACGAGGCGCTGCGGGCGGGCGCGTCCGGCTTCCTGCTGAAGGACGCGCCGCCGGCCGATCTGATCGCGGCGGTACGGGTGGTGGCGGCGGGCGAGGCGTTGCTGGCGCCGTCGGTGACACGGCGGCTGATCGCGGACTTCGCGGCGCAGCGCCCGGTGGCGCGGCGGAATCCGGCGCTGCGGCTGAACGGGCTGACGCCTCGGGAGACGGAGGTTCTGGAGTTGATCGCCCGGGGGCTGTCGAATCAGGAGATCGCGGAGCACTTGATCCTGGCGGAGCAGACGGTGAAGACGCATATCGGGCGGGTGCTGGCGAAGCTGGACCTGCGGGACCGGGCGCAGGCGGTGATTTTCGCTTACGAGTCGGGGCTGGTGGCGCCGGGGGACGCGGGGTAGGCGGGGCCGCCCCGCTCCCCCGCACGGGGGACCTGGATCACTCGCCGTGGTGAGGCGGGGCGGGGTACCCGACGGGACTCTGTCGTCATGAAGGACCGCGCACTCCCCCCGGACCCCGCCCCTCCCTACGCGTACGGAGTCCGAACATCGCCCCGGCGGCTCTGAACTGGTACGTCGTCGCCGTTGGCGCCCTCGCGCTCGGCGCCCTCGCGCTGCGTGTCCGGCACGGGGAGCGCCGCTGGACGCGGCAGCTGCTGGGGGCGGTGGCCGTACTGTCCACTGGCTCCGCACGCGGCCCTCTGCGGCGATACGGGGAGGGCGGGAGCGGCCCCGGACCGGCCCCCCTCCCCACCCCCGATCACCTCCGCCAACCGGCTTGCCCCACCCCCCGCAGGGGGGCCAACCCCACCCTCTGACCTGCGGAAATCCTCCAGTACTGGGGTATCACCGCAGAGTTGGCCCCGTGGTGTGACGCCCCGGCACCCACCCTCTTCCTACCTTGCTCCACGTCAACCGTGAAGCAGAGGAAGAGGGGGCAGGCAGATGCGCCGGTTCAGGAGGACGTTGGCCGCCGTCGGTGTGGCGCTCGCCGTGGTGTCGGGGACCGCGGGGTGGGCGTCCGCCGACGCGCAGAGCGCCGTGACCGGACCGCCGCCGGGGGCGGGGGCCTGGAGCGCGGAGGGGCTGATCGACCCGGCCGCCAGTACGCCCGCCCAAGTGGCCGCCTTCTTCGGGACGTTGAGCAAGAAGCGGTCCGCCGAGCTGGTGCGGCGGCACCCCTCCGTCGTCGGGAATCTCGACGGCGCCCCGGTCGCCCTGCGGTACGCCGCCAACAAGCGGGCTCTCGCCTCCGACGGCCGTTTCCCGGAGCTGCTCTCGCCCGGCCGGCAGATTCTCGCCTTCGACCTGCGGGGGCGGGGCCAAGTGGCCGAGGTGTACGGGGACTTGGCGCGGGCGGCCCATGTGGCCGTGGTGGTGCCGGGATCGGACATCGACGCCGCGACGTACGACCGCGAGAAGGACCCGTACGGCACCCCGGCCGGGATGGCCAAGAGCCTGCGCCAGGAGACGGGGCCCGGTACCGCCGTCATCGCCTGGGCCGGATACACCACCCCCGTCGGCGTCGGGATCGACGCCGCGACCGGCGAGCTGGCCGAGGCGGGTGCCGACCGGCTGGTCCGCCTCACCGACGGGCTCGACGCGGTGGGCGCCCCCGACCCCGCGGTGTTCTGCCACAGCTACGGCTCGGTCGTCTGCGGACTGGCCGCGCCCCGGCTGGACGCCGCCGACCTGGTCGCCCTCGCCTCCCCCGGTATGCACGCGGACACCGCCGCCGACCTGCGCACCAGCGCCCGGGTCTGGGCCGCCAAGGACGCGGACGACTGGATCGACAACATCCCCCACGTCCGCTTCCTCGGCCTCGGCCACGGCGCCGACCCGACCGCCGCCGCCTTCGGCGCCCGCCCGGTCCCGGCCGCCACCGCGAAGGGCCACACCGGCTACTTCGCCCCCGGCACGGACTCGCTCCGCGCCTTCGCCGCGATAGCGCAGGGGCTCCCGGTCACCGCACCCGCCTCCCCGGCCAGGACGCCCTGAGGTCCCGGTCGGCGCCACCCGTTCCTCCCACCGAAGGGCCGCCCCCGGCCCCCTCCCGAAGGACCCTCGATGAGCCTCACCGCCCCTCCCGCAAGGCCCGGCGCTCCCCTCCCGGCCGCGAAAGCACCCAGCAGCAAACTCGCCACGCTCGCCGCCAGGATCGACGCCCGCACCCCCGCCCACCGCGACCGCGCCATCGACGGCCTCCGCGCCCTCGCTCTCCTCGCGGTCCCCACCGGCCACTGGCTCCTCGGCGGTTTCACCGTCGACGCGACGGCGGGCTCGTTGCACAACGCCAGTCCGCTCTCCTCCTTCGCCGCTCTCGCTCCCGCCAGCTGGATCCTTCAGATGCTGGGGATCTTCTTCCTGGTCGGCGGGTACGCCTCGGTCCTCTCGTTCCACAAGCGCAAGGGGTCCACCACAAAGTGGCTCAAGGGCCGTCTGGTGCGGCTGGGACGCCCGGTGCTCGGCGTGACCGCCGTGTGGGCACTGCTGGTTCCGGTGCTCTACGGGCTCGGGGTGCCGGAAGCCACCTTGCGGACCGGCGCGAAACTCGTCGTCCAGCCGCTGTGGTTCGTCGCGGTGTATGCGGTGATCACCGCGCTCACGCCGCTCTGCATCCGGGCCGCCCGCCGCATGGGCGCCTGGTCGGCGGCCCCGCTGATCGGGTCCGTCGCGGTCGTCGACTTCCTCAGGTACGGACCGTTCGCGGACTCCATGCCCTCCTGGCTGAGCCTGCTCAACCTGCTGCCCGGCTGGCTCTTCGCCTACCAACTCGGCGTCGTCTGGGGCGAGAAGCGGCTGACCAGGCGCACCGCGTCCCTGCTGCTGATCGGCGGCACCGTCCTCTTCGCCGCCCTCCTCGCCCACTTCCACTACCCCGCCTCGATGGTCGGCGTCCCCGGTCACGACCGCACCAACTCGCACCCGCCGTCGCTGCTGGTCCTCGCCCTGGCCGCCGCGCAGAGCGGTGCCGCCATCCTGCTCCGTGACCGGATCGCCCGGTTCCTGGCCCGGCCCGCGTTCTGGGCCCCGGTAGTCGTCATCAACCTCTCCGCGATGACGATCCTGTGCTGGCACCAGACCGCGATGCTGGCCGCCGCCGTCCCCGGCTCGTACCTCGGTACGATCCCGGGTCTGACCGCGGCCCCCGACACCCTCGGCTGGATCGCGGCGCGGCTCGCCTGGATGCCGCTGTTCGCGGTGCTGCTGGCGGTGATCGCCAAGTACGCCCGGGTCTTCGAGAGTCCGGGGAAGGGGGCCCGGAACGCGACGAAGGCCCGCAAGGCGATCGCGGGCCTTCTGGCGGCGAGCTTCACCGCGTTCGCGCTGGGTCTGGCGTGAGCGGGGAGCGCCTGTGCCCCGCCCCGGTCCCTACTCCCGGCCGGCCGAGGTGAACCCCATGTCCGCGTACCGGGGCCCGGCGACCTGGCCGGCGATCGGGTCCAGGAGGGCCAGTTCGTCGGCGCTCAGCACCAGTTGGGTTGCTGCCGTGTTCTCCTCGACGCGGCTGCGCTTGCGGGTGCCCGGGATCGGCACCACGGACAGGCCGTGCACCTTGGCCTGCTGCTGCACCCAGGCCAGCGCGACCTGGCCCAGGGTGACGCCCCGGGTGCGGGCGATCTCGCGGACCGGGTCGAGCAGCGCGCCGTTGGCCTCGGCGTTGGCGCCGTTGAAGCGGGGCTGCTGGCGGCGGAAGTCGTTGGAGCTCAGTTCCTTCTCCGCGCTGGCGAACGCCCCGGTGAGGAAGCCGCGCCCGAGCGGCGAGTACGCCACCAGGGTCGCGCCGGTCTCCGCGACGGCGGGCACCACACCCGCCTCGATGTCCCGGCTGAACAGCGACCACTCCGACTGCACGGCGGCGATCGGGTGCACGGCCTGCGCGGTCCGCAGTTCGTCGCCGGTGACCTCGCTCAGCCCGAGCTGCCTGACCTTGCCGGCCGCGACCAGTTCGGCCATCACACCGACGGTCTCCTCGATCGGGATGCTCAGGTCACGCCGGTGCATGTAGTAGAGGTCGATGACGTCCACGCCGAGCCGGCGCAGGCTGTTCTCGACACACCCGCGGATGTACGCCGGATCGTTGTTGATGACCCGCTTGGTGCTGTCCTCGGGGTCGATGGCCAGCGCGAACTTGGTGGCGATGACGATCTCGTCCCGGTGCGCGTTCACGAACGGGGCGAGGAACCGCTCGTTCTCGCCGTCCGCGTACGCGTCCGCCGTGTCGTACATGGTGACGCCCAGCTCAAGGGCCCGCTCCAGGGTGGCCCGCGCCTCGGCGGCGTCGGTCGGGCCGTACCCGAAGTTCATGCCCATGCAGCCGAGGCCCTGGACGCCGACCTCGGGGCCGGTGGGGCCGCCGAGTCGGGTGGTGGCGATGCGGTGGGTATTCATGGAAGTGTCAGAACCTCTCCGACGCCCGGCGGGCGTCCGCATAAACGTCGATCTTGTGGTCGAGTACGGCGAGCGTGTCCTGAAGCTCCGCGATCCGGTGAATCACATCCCGGCGGGTCGCCTCCAGCAGGTCCTGCCGCTCCTCGAAGGTGTCCTTGCCCGCGCGGACCAGTTCCGCGTACCGCACCATGTCGGCGACCGGCATCCCGGTCAGCCGCAGCTTGCCGACCAGGGAGAGCCAGTCCAGGTCGCGGTTGCGGAAGCGGCGCTGCCCGGTGTGCGAGCGGTCCACGTGCGGCATCAGGCCGATCCGCTCGTACCAGCGCAGGGTGTGCGCGGTGAGCCCGGTGACCGCCGCCACCTCACTGATCGTGTAGTGGTCGCGTCCCTCGGGCAGGGGGTGCCCAGTGGGCACTTCACAGGTGGCCGTCGTGCGCTTCGAGTCGGTTTGTACGGGACTGCTGTCGATCACCGTCATGTCCTCCACGCTAGAACGTTGGAGTGCACTCGAAGCAAGCGCTGCCTCTGAGAATTCTTGGCTGCGCAACGACCGTGCGCGGCGTAATCTGCGCCGCATGAATCACCGAACGGTACGGCGCGCGACCGCCGACGACGCGGCCGAGCTGCTGCGCCTGCGTCAGATAATGATCGAATCCATGCGGCACGAGCCCGCCCCGACCGACTGGCAGGACGCCTCCCTCCCCCGGCTGCGCAAGGAACTCGCCGACCAGGACGGCAACTTCGCGGTCTTCGTCGGTGAACACCCGGACGGTGGCGGCAAGCTGGGCACCATGGTCGCCGGGACGATCGACTACCGGATCGGCGGACCGCCCGCCCCGCTCGGTGACCGCGGCCACATCTTCGGGGTCGTCACCGAGCCCGACGCCCGGCGCCTGGGCGCGGCCCGCGCCTGCACGGTGGCCCTGCTCGACTGGTTCCGCGAGCGCGGGGTGGCCCAGGTCGACCTGAGCGCCTCCGCCGACGCCGAGCCGCTGTACGCCTCGCTGGGCTTCGTGTGCCGCGACGAACCGGCGATGCGGCTGAACCTCACCTGAGAGCCTGCGCCCGGGAGGCGTCCGGGGGCTCCGGTTAGGCTCGACCCATGCAGAGCGTGACGATGATCGAGTCCTGGCCGGTGCCCACGGCCGCCGCAGCAGTCGTACGGGCGGACGGCACCGTCCTCGGGTCGCACGGCCCCACCGGCCACCGCTTCCAGCTGGCCTCCGTCACCAAGCCGCTCGCGGCGTACGCGGCGCTGGTGGCGTACGAGGAGGGCGCGATCGAGCTCGACGAGCCCGCCGGCCCCCCGGGCTCCACCGTCCGCCACCTGCTCGCCCACACCAGTGGCCTCGCCTACGACGAGCAGCGCGTCACCTCCGAGCCGGGCACCCGCCGCCTCTACTCCAACGCGGGCTTCGAGGCACTCGGCGACCACCTCACCAAGGCCACCGAGATCCCCTTCGCCGACTACCTCCGCCAGGCCGTCCTGGAACCCCTCGGCATGACGGCCACCGCTCTGGAGGGCAACGCCTCCCCGGCCCGCGACGGTGTCTCCACGGTCGACGACCTGCTGCGTTTCGCCGCCGAGCTCCAGGCCCCCCGCCTGCTCGACCCGCGCACCGTCGCCGAGGCCACCCTCACCGTGCACTACCCCGGCACCAAGGGCGTCCTCCCCGGCTACGGTCACCAGAACCCCAACGACTGGGGCCTGGGCTTCGAGATCCGCGACTCCAAGTCCCCGCACTGGACCGGGAGTTCGTCCTCCCCGCGCACCTTCGGCCACTTCGGCCAGGCGGGCACCTTCCTGCTGGTCGACCCTGATGCCTCGCGCGCCGTCGTCGCCCTCGCCGACCGCGCCTTCGGCCCGTGGGCGGCGGAGGTCTGGCCGCCGTTCGTCGACGCGGTCCTGGCGGAGGCGCGTACGCTCTGACCCCCCGGTGGCGCGGGCCCCTCACCAGTCGGCCTCCGTCATGGGCCTGGCCCGCGCCCACGCCTCCTCGAACTCGCCCCCGCTGATCTCCTGATCCACCACCTTCGGGTCGAAGAGGTCCACCAGCGGCGGATTCAGCACCCAGTCGTCGGGGGTGCTGCGCACGGCGGTGCCGTCGGCGGTCACCTCCACCTGCCGGGTGCGCCGCCCGTCGGACCCGATCTCCATCAGGAAGTCGGGGGGCACCTCGCCCTCGTCCCACGCCTCGTCCTCCTCGTCCCAGCGACGCCGCAGATGTACGAGGTCACGCCCGGCCAGTGCCCCGAAGCCCGGCTTCCCGCGCTGGGCCTCGCGCTCGGCCCGCAGGGCGTCCAGTCCGGGAGGCATCGCGGGCGCGTCGATGTCCACCACGTCCACCTCCGCGTCCTGCTCGAACCTGGTCACGCTCTCCGGATCCTCGACCACCTCCAGCCAGGCGAAGGTCTCCACGACCTCCCGCGCGGACCTGGCCCGGATCCACCACCAGCAGGCGCCCATGCCGTAGTCGTGCAGCGCGAGAAAGGACTGCTTGGCGGGCTCGGCACTCTCGTCGGTCATGGGAGCAGACCCTAGGACAGGGGTGTTCGCCTTCTCGGGCGGGGCCCACCGGGGCGCACTCCACCTTGGGCTACCCTCCCACCCGACGGCAGCGACACGGTTCAACGGGCGGGACGGCAGATGCACCAGGGCAGTACGGGCGGACAGTTCCACCCGCTGGAGGACAAAGACCCTCGTACGGTGGCGAGTTATCGGATTGCCGCCCGTCTGGGTGCGGGCGGTATGGGGCAGGTGTATCTGTCCTACACGCCCGGCGGGCATCCGCTCGCCATCAAGGTGATCCGCCCGGAGCTGGGCGACGACGCCGGGTTCCGGCAGCGGTTCCGCCTGGAGGTGCAGGCGGCCCAGCGGGTGCAGGGGCTGTACACGGCGCCGGTGATCGACTTCGACACGGAGGGCGAGCGGCCGTGGCTGGCCACCGCCTATGTGCCGGGGCCCTCGCTCGCCGTCGCCGTCTCCGAGCACGGCAGGCTGCCGGTGCCCACCGTGCTGCGGCTGCTGGCCGGAATGGCGGAGGCGCTGAAGGTCATCCACGCGGCGGGCATCGTGCACCGGGACCTCAAGCCCGCCAATGTGCTGCTGGGCGCGGACGGACCGAAGGTGATCGACTTCGGCATCGCGCGGGCGGCGGACGCCACCGCGCTCACCGGAACCGGCGTCACGGTCGGCACGCCCGCGTTCATGTCACCCGAGCAGGCGGCGGGCAAGGAGCTCGGACCGGCGTCGGACCTCTTCGCGCTGGGGCAGGTCGGGGTGTACGCGGCGCTGGGCAACACCGCGCACGGCGAGGGCAATTCGCATGCGGTGCTGTACCGGATCGTGCACGAGGAGCCGGACCTGACCGGGCTGCCCGAGGAGCTGGGCTTTCTGGCGCAGTGCCTGGCCAAGGACCCGGCCCAGCGGCCCGACCCGGCGGAGATCATCGAACTGTGCCGGGCGGCCTCCCCCGGCCCCCTCAGCCAGCAGGGCGATTGGCTGCCGGAGCCGATGACGCAGGACATCGACCGGCGCACCCGCGCGTGGGCGGCGATGCGGACGACGATGTCGGCGCGCGAGACGGGTGCGGAAGAGGCAGTGCGCGCGGCGGGAGCGGTTGGTGCGGCGGGAGTGGCGGAAGCAGTGGGGCACGCCTCGCCCACCCGGTCCGCCGCCCCCGGTGGGGTGCACCACGCCCCGACGGAGGCCGCCGTCCCCACTCCCCCGCCGGGCACCCCCGCCCCACAGGTCGCCCCGCCGACCCCACCGCCGTACCCCGGGAGTCTCCCCGGACAGCACCAGGCCGGACAGCACCAGCCCGGCCCGGCCACCCACCCCGGCCCCGGCCCCGCCCACCCGACGTACCCCTCCCAGACCGCCCAGACCCACCAGCCGCACAGCCTGCACGCCGCCCCCTACCCGATGCAGCCGCAGCCGGGCTGGGCGCCGCAGCCTCCGCCGAAGAAGAAGATGGGCGGCGGCGCCATCACGCTGATCGTCCTCGCGGCCCTGGCGCTGCCGATCGGCGGCTGTGCCGTACTGGTCGCCAGCCTGCCCACCACCAAGAGCGACCGGCCGGGTGCCTCCGGCGCGGCGAACGGCGAGGGCGGCAAGGGCTCCACCCCGCGCCCCGACCCCAAGCCGGTGACGTACAAGGGCGTGAACGTCCCCAACGACTACTACGTCCGGTTCGCCGACTCCCCCCTGAAGCCGATCCACTCGGGCGACGCCGCCTACGAGGACGACGCGGACTTCTACTACTGGAGCGACGACCGCTACCTCGGCAGCAAGGACGAGAAGGTCGTCCTGCTGAACAACTCCCAGCAGGGGTCCCTGAAGACCTGCCGCGCCGAGACGCGCTTCACCGAACAGGTCACCCTGGGCCAGGTGTCCCGGGGCTCCCAGTTCTGTGTGCACACCAAGTCGGGGCACATCGCGCTGGTGACGTACCGGGGCAGGTCCGGCTCCTCGGACCCCAGCGACTACGTCACGCTGGACTTCACCCTGTGGCGCAACGCCGAGGAACCGGAGGGCGGTTACTGAGCCGGGGTGACGAACTCCCACACCAGCACCTCGGCCGGCCCGGTGGCGAGCAGTTCGAGTGCGCTCCCGCCACCGGCCCGCACCGAGTCGCCGGGCTCCAACTCCTCGTCGCCGAGCGTCAGCCGGCCTCGTACCACATGGAGGTACGAGGTCTCCGGCACCGGCACCCGCTCGCCCGCCGCCGGGCGGCGCACATGCAGCACCGCGCCGGCCGCCGGGAGGTCGTAGGGGGTGGCGTCCGCGATGCCACGGACGAGGTCGTACGTCGGGTCGCCGCCCGGCGCGAGCGGGGCCAGCCACATCTGGACGAACACCAGCGGGCCGGGGCCCGCGTTGCGCTCCACGTGCCGCACCCCGTCGGCCGCGCCGAGGTACTGGAGGTCGCCCGGACGTACGACCGTCTCGTGGCCGGCGGTGTCGGAGTGGGTGAGTTCGCCCTCGACGACCCAGGTGACGATCTCGGTGTGGCTGTGCGGGTGTTCGTCGAAGCCGGCGCCGGGGGCCAGGCGTTCCTCGTTGCAGGCGAGGACCGGGCCGAAGCGGAGGTTGTCCGGGTCGTAGTGGTGGCCGAAGGAGAAGGCGTGGCGGGAGTCGATACCGGCGGCGCTGTCGCCGCCCCGGTAGCGGTCGGCGGCGCGGTGCAGGGACATCACAGGGACCACGGTAGCCCCGGCACACAGCGCCGCCCGCCGGATAAGGCAGTCTTGTCACCGTGCCCCGATCCGATCCCGCGCAGCAGCCAGCGCCGCAGCCCGAGCCGTCCGCGCCTGTAGCAGGGGCCGCCGACGGGCCCGCGCAGCGTGCCGCCCACCCGCACACCGCGACCCTGAAGCGGCTGGAGCAGTCCTCCGGTTCCCTCGCCGCGAGCGCGATCGCGCGGATGGACGAGACGCTGTCCTGGTACCGGGCGATGCCGCCGGAGAACCGGTCGTGGATCGGTCTGGTGGCGCAGGCGGGCATCGCGGCGTTCACCGAGTGGTTCCGCCACCCGGAGACCCCGCAGGCGATCTCGACCGATGTGTTCGGCACCGCGCCGCGCGAGCTGACCCGGGCGATCACGCTGCGCCAGACCGTGGAGATGGTGCGCACCACCATCGAGGTCATGGAGTCGGCGATCGAGGAGGTCGCCGCCCCCGGTGACGAGTCGGTGCTGCGCGAGGCGCTGCTGGTGTACGCCCGGGAGATCGCCTTCGCCACCGCCCAGGTGTACGCGCAGGCGGCGGAGGCGCGGGGCGCGTGGGACGCCCGGCTGGAGTCGCTGGTGGTGAACGCGGTGCTCAGCGGCGAGGCCGACGAGGGCGCCGTCTCCAGGGCCGCCGCGCTGGGCTGGAACGCGCCGGAGCACGTGTGTGTGGTGCTCGGGACCGCCCCGGACGGGGACTCCGAGCTGACCGTGGAGGCGATCCGGCGGGCCGCCCGGCACGCCAAGCTCCAGGTGCTGACCGGGGTGCTCGGCACCCGGCTGGTCGTCATCGCGGGCGGCAGCGACAATCCGCTGCAGGTGGCGAAAGCCCTGATCGGGCCGTACGCCGCCGGTCCGGTCGTCGCCGGACCCGTCGTACCCGACCTGCTCGCGGCCACCCGGTCCGCGCAGGCGGCGGCCGCCGGGCTGAAGGCGTGCACTGCCTGGCAGGACGCCCCCAGGCCCGTACTGGCGGACGATCTCCTGCCGGAGCGGGCGATCGCCTCCGACCCTGCTGCGCGGGAGCAGTTGGTGGAGGAGATCTACAGACCGCTGGAGGAGGCGGGCTCCGCTCTTCTGGAGACGCTGAGCGTCTATCTGGAGCAGGCGTCCAGTCTCGAAGGTGCCGCCCGGATGCTCTTCGTGCACCCCAATACCGTGCGCTACCGGCTGCGACGTGTGACGGACGTCACCGGGTGGTCGCCCTCGGACGTCCGCTCCGCGTTCACGCTGCGCATCGCCCTGATCCTGGGGCGTCTGGCCGACGGCGACTCTCCGTCCTAGACTTTTGTTGGATACAAACAATTAGCCCGTCGGTTCTTCGTCCCAGTCCCCACGGGCAGAAGACGCCGCCCACAAGAGAGAGTGTGAGGGTGCTCGTACTCGTCGCTCCCGGCCAAGGCGCTCAGACGCCCGGCTTCCTGACTCCCTGGCTCGACCTCCCCGGCGCGGGTGACCGCCTCGCGGCCTGGTCCGACGCCATCGGGCTCGACCTCGTCCACTACGGCACGAACGCCGACGCGGACGCCATCCGTGACACCGCCGTCGCCCAGCCCCTGCTGGTCGCCGCCGGTCTCCTCTCGGCGTCCGCCCTCGGTGACTTCTCCTCGGCCGGTGCGGTCGCCGGACACAGCGTCGGTGAGATCACCGCCGCCGCGTTCGCCGGTGTGCTGACCGAGGAGGCCGCGCTGCGTTTCGTACGTACGCGTGGACTCGGCATGGCCGAGGCCGCCGCCGTCACCGAGACGGGCATGTCCGCCCTGCTCGGCGGCGACCCCGAGGTGACGATTCCGCATCTGGAGAAGCTCGGTCTCACCCCGGCGAACGTGAACGGCGCCGGCCAGATCGTCGCCGCCGGCACGGCCGAGCAGCTCGCGGCCCTGGAGGCCGACAAGCCGGAGGGTGTGCGCCGCGTCGTCGCCCTGAAGGTCGCCGGTGCGTTCCACACCGAGCACATGGCTCCCGCGGTCACCGAACTCGGCAAGGCCGCCCAGGACCTGGTGGTCTCGGACCCGACGCTGACCTATGTCTCCAACGCCGACGGCACAACCGTTGCCGCAGGCTCCGAGATCGTCTCGCGACTGGTCAGCCAGGTCTCCAACCCGGTCCGCTGGGACCGCTGCATGGAGACCTTCAAGGAGCTCGGTGCGACCGCGCTGATCGAGGTCTGCCCGGGCGGCACCCTGGTGGGCCTCGCCAAGCGCGCGCTGCCGGGGGTCAAGACCCTCGCGCTCAAGACCCCCGACGACCTCGATGCGGCCCGCGCGCTCCTCGCCGAGCACGCGGCCGCGTAAGGAGCGAGCACCCATGTCGAAGATCAGGCCCAGCAAGGGCGCCCCGTACGCGCGCATCCTCGGTGTCGGCGGCTACCGCCCCACCCGGGTCGTGCCCAACGAGGTGATCCTCGAAAGGATCGAGTCGTCCGACGAGTGGATCCGCTCGCGCTCCGGCATCTCCACCCGCCACTGGGCCTCCGACGAGGAGACCGTGGCGATGATGTCGATCGAGGCGTCCGGCAAGGCCATCGCCGACGCCGGGATCAGCCCGGAGCAGATCGGTGGGGTCATCGTCTCCACCGTGTCGCACTTCAAGCAGACCCCCGCCGTGGCGACCGAGATCGCGCACAAGATCGGCGCGACCAGGCCCGCCGCCTTCGACATCTCCGCCGGATGCGCCGGCTTCGGCTACGGACTGACCCTGGCGAAGGGCATGATCGTTGAAGGCAGCGCGGAATACGTGCTGGTCATCGGCGTGGAGCGGCTCAGCGACCTGACCGACCTGGAGGACCGCGCGACGGCCTTCCTGTTCGGTGACGGCGCGGGCGCGGTCGTGGTGGGCCCCTCCCAGGAACCGCACATCGGTCCGACCGTGTGGGGTTCCGAGGGCGACAAGTCCGAGACCATCAAGCAGACGGTGGCCTGGGACCGGTTCCGCATCGGGGACGTCTCGCAGCTGCCGCTGGACAGCCGCGGCGAGGTCAAGTTCCCGGCCATCACGCAGGAGGGCCAGGCGGTGTTCCGCTGGGCCGTCTTCGAGATGGCGAAGGTCGCCCAGCAGGCGCTGGACGCGGCCGGGATCTCCGCGGACGACCTGGACGTCTTCATTCCGCACCAGGCCAACATGCGGATCATCGACTCGATGGTGAAGACCCTCAAGCTGCCGGAGCACGTCACGGTCGCCCGTGACATCGAAACCACCGGCAACACCTCGGCCGCCTCGATCCCGCTCGCGATGGAGCGGCTCCTGGCGACCGGGCAGGCGAAGAGCGGGGACACCGCCCTCGTCATCGGCTTCGGGGCGGGTCTCGTGTACGCCGCGACGGTCGTTACCCTCCCCTAGGGCACTTACTTCGGATTCATCCGGACAATGCCCACCCTCCAAACCCTCTGATTCACACACACCGAAGGAGCGCCACCATGGCCGCCACTCAGGAGCAGATCGTCGAAGGTCTCGCCGAGATCGTCAACGAGATCGCCGGCATCCCCACCGAGGACGTCCAGCTGGACAAGTCCTTCACCGACGACCTGGACGTCGACTCGCTGTCCATGGTCGAGGTCGTCGTCGCCGCCGAAGAGCGCTTCGACGTGAAGATCCCCGACGAGGACGTCAAGAACCTCAAGACGGTCGGCGACGCCGCGAAGTACATCCTGGAGCACCAGGCCGCCTGATCGGGCCCGATCGCTCTGTGTCGCCACCCGGCGGTGGCGCCGTGAAAAAACTTCCCCCTCTACACGTGGAGAAAGAATTCCTGTGAGCCCGACCAATCGCACCGTGGTCGTCACCGGTATCGGCGCAACAACACCGCTGGGTGGCGACGCCGCATCGACCTGGGAAGGTCTGCTGGCCGGCCGGTCCGGCGTACGCCCCCTGGAGGGCGAGCGCTTCGCCGAGCTGCCGGTACGGATCGCGGCCCAGGCGGCCGTGGACCCGTCCGAGGTGCTGCCGCGCCCGCTGGCCCGCAAGCTGGACCGCTCCGCGCAGTTCGCGGTCATCGCGGCCCGCGAGGCCTGGGCCGACGCGGGTTTCACCGCCAAGGCGGGTGAGGACACCGCCCCTGACGGAACCGCGGTGATCGCGCCCGAGCGCCTCGGCACCGTGATCGCCTCCGGCATCGGCGGCATCACCACCCTGCTCGACCAGTACGACGTGCTCAAGGAGAAGGGCGTACGCCGCGTCTCCCCGCACACCGTCCCCATGCTCATGCCCAACGGCCCGTCCGCCAACGTCGGCCTGGAGATGGGCGCCCGCGCGGGCGTGCACTCCATGGTCAGCGCCTGCGCGTCCGGCGCCGAGGCGGTCGGCTACGCGATCGAGATGATCCGCTCCGGCCGCGCCGACGTCGTCATCGCCGGCGGTACGGAAGCGACGATCCACCCGCTGCCGATCGCCGCGTTCGCCAACATGATGGCGATGTCGAAGAACAACGACGAGCCCGAGCGTGCCTCGCGCCCCTACGACACCGCCCGCGACGGCTTCGTCCTCGGTGAGGGCGCCGGCATCGTCGTCCTGGAGTCGGCCGAGCACGCGGCAGCCCGCGGCGCCAAGGTCTACTGCGAGGCCATCGGCCAGGGCCTGTCCTCGGACGCGCACCACATCGCGCAGCCCGAGCCGACCGGCCGCGGCATCGCCGCCGCTCTCCAGCAGCTGCTGGACGCCACGGGTCTCGCCCCGTCCGAGATCGTGCACCTCAACGCGCACGCCACGTCCACCCCGCAGGGTGACGTCGCGGAGATCAAGGCGCTCCGCAAGGTCCTGGGCGACGACCTCGACCACGTGGCGGTATCCGCCACCAAGTCGATGACCGGCCACCTGCTGGGCGGTGCCGGCGGCATCGAGACGGTCGCCACCGTGCTGGCCCTGCACCACCGGACGGCCCCGCCGACCATCAACGTCGACGACCTCGACCCGGAGGCGGCGGAGGCGGACATCGTCCGCGACAAGCCGCGCGCCCTGCCGGCCGAGGGCACCATCGCCGCGATCAACAACTCGTTCGGCTTCGGTGGCCACAACGTGGTGCTGGCCTTCCGCACGGCCTGATCCTCCCGGCCGTCCGGTCCTGCCGCACGTACGCCGAAGGCCCGCCCCCACATTCCGGGGCGGGCCTTCGGCGTACCTGACCGGACCCCGGACGCGGGCCCTCAGACGACCTGGTGCAGCCAGCGGACCGGGGCGCCCTCACCGGCGTACCGGAAGGGCTCCAGTTCGTCGTCCCACGGCTTGCCGAGCAGGCGGGAGATCTCGGACTCCAGGTGGCTCTCGCCGCGCACCGAGCGGGCGAGTGCCGCGCGCAGCCGGTCCTCGGGGATGAGGATGTCGCCGTGCATGCCGGTGACCGCGTGGAAGATGCCGAGCGCCGGGGTGGAGCTGTAGCGCTCGCCCTCGGCGGTGGGACAGGGCTCGGCGGTCACCTCGAAGCGGAGCATGTCCCAGCCGCGCAGGGCGGAGGCGAGCTTGGACGCCGTGCCCGCCTTGGCCTGCCAGGAGAACTCGCTTCTCCAGGTACCGGGCGCGGCCGGCTGTCTGATCCAGTCGAGAGAGACTCGCACGCCCAGCACGGAACCCACCGCCCACTCCACGTGGGGGCACATCGCGCGCGGTGCGGAGTGGACGTAGAGAACTCCACGTGTCGTCACCGGGACCTCCTGCTGTGTGGGTCGAGGTTCGCCTTCACCAGCGGCCTCGCGCTCCCTGACCATGCGAATCGCGGTGAATCGCCCGGCCGGCTCCCGAGGTTGTCAACAGTAAACAGCATCGGGAGAGAATCTCCCGAAAAGGGACAGTATGTGACGTCAGGTAATTTACCGGTACGGGAGGGACGGCGGACCCAGTGGTGTGGCCACCGGGGCGCTGCGGTGACGTCGTGGGGAAAAGCTACCGTGCGGCGTGCGCCGGAGTGTGACGTACTGTCGGTCCGGGGGCAGGGAAATACCGGGGTCTCCGGGGTTTCCCGGGCTTCCGGCCCATTTCCGGAGGCTTTTGACGGCCAGGAAGCACCCCGGCGCGCGGAGGGAAGCACAAGGATGCGGGACAGCAGGAGGGGCGCACGGCGGGCCGTGACCACTTCACTGGCGGCCGCCGCCCTGCTCGCGGTCGCCGGATGCTCGGGCGGTGGGGCCGAGGGCAGTCCTTCCGGTACGGGGGCGGGGGCCGGGCAGCGGCCGGGCGCGAGCCCCACGCCGAAACCAACCCCCACGTGGGACCGTTCGCCGTCCTCGCTCGTTGCCGTCGGCGATTCGATAACACGCGGGTTCGACGCCTGTTCGGTACTGGCCGACTGTCCGGAGGCGTCCTGGGCGACCGGTACGGACGCGGCCGTGAACAGTCTGGCCCGGCGGCTGCTGGGGCCCGCGGGGGCCACGGAGCGCAGTTGGAACCTGGCGGTGTCGGGCTCCCGCATCGCGGACCTGCCCCGGCAGATGTCCCGGGCCGTCGAGCACAAGCCGGCGCTGGTCACGGTGATGACCGGGGCGAACGACGCCTGCCGCGACAGCGTGGACCGGATGACTCCGGTCGCCGACTTCCGCGCCTCCTTCGAGAAGGCCCTGCGCACGCTGCGGGACGACCTGCCGAAGACCCAGGTGTATGTGGCGAGCGTGCCGGACCTCAAGCGGCTGTGGTCGCAGGGGCGGGGCAATCCGCTCGGCAAGCAGGTGTGGAAGCTGGGCGTGTGCCCGTCGATGCTGGGCGACGCGGACGCGATGGACCAGCGGGCGATGACCCGCAGGGACACGGTGCGCGAGCGGGTGGTGGCGTACAACGAGGCGCTGCGGGAGGTGTGCGCGAAGGACAAGTGGTGCCGGTACGACGGCGGGGCGGTCTTCCGGTACGCCTTCACCGGGGTGCAGTTGAGCCAGTGGGACTGGTTCCACCCGAGCGTGGACGGGCAGGGGCGGCTGGCGGAGATGGCGTACCGGGGAATCACTCGGGCGCGGTAGCCGGCGCCCGGGAGGCGCGGGCGTGGTGGCCGGCACCGGGGAGGCGCGGGGTCCGCGAGGATCCCGCCCCTCCCCTCTTGCCCGGTGCTCAGGCGCGGGCCTCCAGCGTGGCGCTCACGCGGCGGTCGGCGATCGAGCGGCCGGCCCCGACCTCGTACGAGCCCTCGACGAGGGACCAGGCGTTGGCCGCCTCGTCCCAGATCTCGAAGGCGCGGCGCGGGAGCTCGACGGTCACCTCGGTGCTCTCCCCGGCGGCGACCTGCACGCTCGCGAATCCGGCCAGCCAGCGCAGCGGGCGCTCCACCGTGTCGGCGATCGGGGCCAGGTAGACCTGGACGACCTCGCGGCCGGTGCGCTCACCGGTGTTGCGGATGCGGACGGTGGCCGTCGTGCCGTCCAGGGTCAGCGACTCGTACTCCCAGGTGGTGTAGCCCAGGCCGTGGCCGAAGGCGTACGCCGGGGCGACATGGGACTTGTCCCAGGCGCGGTAGCCGATGAACACGCCCTCGGTGTAGTGGAGTTGGCCGTCGGTGGGGGTGACCTCGGTGACGGGGGCGTCCGCGAAGGCGACCGGCCAGGTGGTGGGCAGCCGTCCGCCCGGTTCCTCGGTGCCGAGCAGGACGTCGGCGAGGGCGGCGCCGCCCTCCTGGCCGGGGAACCAGCTGAAGAGGACCGCGGAGACCTCGTCGCGCCAGGGCAGCTCGACCGGCGAGCCGGAGTTGACGATGACGACGGTGCGGGAGTTGACCGCGGCGACCGCGCGGACCAGGTCGTTCTGGCGGCCCGGGAGTTCCAGGTCCTTGCGGTCGAAGCCCTCGGACTCGACGCGGTCGGTGGTGGCGACCACGACGACGGCTGCGTCCGCGTCACGGGCGGCCTCGACGGCCTGGGCGATCAGCGCGTCCTCGTCGAGCTGCGGGCCGAGGTGGGTGAAGGAGAACATGATCGCCGTGAGGGGCGAGCCGGTGTTCTTCAGGACGGTATGGCGCAGCGAGACGGTGATGGTCTCACCCTCGGCGAGGGTGCGGCGGCCGCGTTCGGTCGGGGCGCCGAAGAACGCCTCGAAGGGGTCGGCGGCGGCGGACATGCCCTGGACGTCGTCGTGGACGACCTCGCCGGCGAGGGTCATCGCGAAGTGGCCGATGCCCCGGGTGCCGAAGGCGTGCTCGCCGGCCTCGCGGGCGGTGAAGGTGCCGATGACCTCGACGCTGTGCAGCGCCTCGTGGGTGACGCCGTCCGGGAGGTCGTCGCCGATCCACTGGACCTGACCGTTGGGCAGCGAGCCCTCGCCGAGCACGTTGTCGTGCTCGTCGCGGCAGATGGCGCGGAGCTCGAACCCCTTGTCGGCGACGGTGAGTTCGTCGCTCGGGTCGGCGCCGACGGCGTACGAGACGGTGCCCTCGGGCAGTGCGTGCAGGAGGCCGTCGAGCGGGGCGACGACACGCTCGGGGAAGACGGTGGCGGAGCCTCCGCCCAGGACGCGGGCGTCGCGGGCGGCGGCGCCGCTGAGGGCGACCTTGCGGAGGGCGGAGGCGTCCAGCGGCAGGGCGGCGTTGTCGTTCTTGACCAGGACGAAGCCGCGGCGGGCGATCTCGCGGGCCAGGGCCTGGCCGTCGAGGGCGGCGGGCAGGTCGGTGACGACGGCGGGGGCGCCTTCGAGGATGCCGACGCGGGCGGCGAGCCGGAGCACGTTGCGCACCGCGTCGTCGACCAGCGACTCCTCGACGTCACCGGCGCGGACGGCCCCGGCGAGGGACTCGCCGTAGACGGTCCGCGGTCCGGGCATCGCCACGTCCATGCCGCCCTCGATGTCGCCCCTGGTGGAGCGGGCGGCCATCCAGTCGGAGACGTTGAAGCCGTCGAAGCCCCACTCGCCGCGCAGCACCTCGTTCACCAGGTAGCGGTGCTCGGTCATGGTGGTGCCGTTGACCTGGTTGTAGGCGGTCATGATGCCCCACGGGTGGGCGTTCTTGACGATGGCCTCGAAGGGGGCCAGGTAGAGCTCGCGCAGCGGGCGCGGGGCGATGACGCTGTCGACGGTGAAGCGGTCGGTCTCCGCGTCGTTGCCCACGAAGTGCTTGACGGTGGTGCCCACGCCGCCGTCCTGGACGCCGCTGACGTAGCCGGAGCCGATCTCACCGGTGAGGTAGGGGTCCTCGGAGTAGCACTCGAAGTGGCGGCCGCCGAGCGGCGAGCGGTGCAGGTTGACGGTGGGGGCGAGCAGGACGTGCACGTTCTTGCGGCGGGCCTCCTGGGCGAGCAGCCGGCCGGCCCGGCGGGCGAGCTCCGGGTCCCAGGTGGCGGCGAGCGCGGTCGGCGAGGGCAGTGCGATCGATGGGTCGTCGGCGGTCCAGCGGACGCCGCGGACGCCGATCGGGCCGTCCGACATCACCAGCGACTTCAGGCCGATCCCGGGGAGCGCGGGCAGCGTCCACATGTCCTGGCCGGCCAGCAGCCCGGCCTTCGCGTCGAGGTCGAGCTTGCCGAGTGCCGCCTCGACGGCCTGCTCGCGAAGCTGCTCATGGTGCTGGGTGGTGGGCTCGCCTGCCACGGCCGTACCTCCTCGTTGAGATCTGGTGTTGCCCCCATGGTTACTCGCATTACCTGTAATTCGGTAGGCTTCGTAATCCATTCGTGACTTTTGGACATGGCGTACCGTCCTGACCAGCAAGATCACGGGACTCATCGGGTGAGGGGTGCGACGCGGATGGCCAGAGCCAGGAGCGAGGAGCGGCGCGGGGAGATCCTGCGGGCCGCCTTCGAGGTGATCGCCGAGCGCGGCTACCGGGGAGCGTCGCTGGCCTCGGTCGCCGAGCGCGTGAACCTCACCCAGCAGGGCCTGCTGCACTACTTCCCCACCAAGGAGGCACTGCTGGTCGCCGTGCTGGAGGAACGCGACCAGTGGGACACCGGCGGGGCGGGTCTGAGCGCCGCCTCCTACCGGCTGGACCTCCTCGAATCGCTGGTCGAGTACAACGCGATGCGCCCCGGAGTCGTCCAGACCTTCTCCGCCCTCCTCGGCGAGAGCGTCACCGACGAACACCCCGCCACGGACTTCTTCACCCATCGCTACGCCGCTGTCCGCACGGGCATGGCGCTGGCCCTGCGCGCCGAGTTCGGCCCCCGTCTCCCCGGCGGCCTGACCCCGGAACAGGCGGCTCCGCTGCTGGTGGCGGTGCTGGACGGTTTGCAGTTCCAGTGGCTGCACGACCCGGACTCGGTGGACATGCCGGAGGCGTTCAGGAACTTTCTGGGGCTGCTGCGGGGTGGCGGGGCCGAGGGCTGAGACCCCGGACCCCCTTTCGCACCGTGCGGCGCTCTTCGATACTGGGGGCGCTTCCGTCCCGGAAGCCTCAGGTCTTCCCAGGGAAGGACGCGTTGTGCGACGTCTCGGTGTGTTGGCGGTAGCGGTGCTGGTCGGGGCGGGCGTGGTGACGACGGCGGGGCCCGCGCCGGCCCAGGTGCGGGGCGCGGCGGCGCCGACCGTCGAGGAGGCGCGGCTCGACAAGGGGGTGCCGCGGGAGATCCTGCGGCGCAGCGGATTCGCCTCCGTGGGGCCGGAGTTCGCGAAGGCGCTGCGCGAGGCCGGGTCGTACCGGGAGGCCGAGCGGGTGGTGGTGCGGCACGGGGAGCGGGTGTGGCGCAAGGCCGTGGACCGGGTGCAGGGGCGGGGGCCCGCCGGGGGCGACCTGGACCGGGCCGACGACCGGCCGCTGTACTGGGCCCGGTTGGCGATGACCCGGGAACTGCGCGGCTGGCAGCCGGAGTTCGAGATGACGGACGGCGCGAGGGCGGCGCTGGCCGAGCGGCTGGAGCGGGGCTCGCGGGGCCAGGAGGACCTGCGGATCCCGGAGCGGCGGGGGCACTCGGGCGGGGTCGGGCGGGTGCTGATGACCGGGTTCGATCCCTTCACGCTGGACCGGGACATCCGGATCGGGAATCCGTCCGGGGCGACCGCGCTGGCCCTGGACGGCACCGAGATCCGCACCGCCGACGGCCGCCGGGTGCGCGTCGAGACCGCCGTCTTCCCGGTCCGCTGGGACGACTTCGCGGCAGGCACCGTCGAGCGTGCGCTGCGCGCCAAACTGCCCTACGTCGACGCCTTCACGACGGTCAGCCAGGGGCGGGCCGGGCGGATCGACATCGAGCGCACCAACGGGGCCTGGCGGGGCGGGTTCGGCGACAACCTCAATGTGGGCCGCACCGGCCCGGTACCGGTCAAGGACCCCGCTTCGCAGCCGCAGTGGACGAAGACCTCACTGCCGTACGCGAAGATCGTGGCGGCGGGCACGGGGCGCTTCCCGGTGTACGACAACACCTCGGTGACCGAGGTCCCGGCGGGCGGGAAGGACCCGGTGGTACGCCCCGACGGCCCGACCCCCGGGTCGCAGGCGCGCGCCGGGGGCGGCGGGGACTACCTCTCCAACGAGATCGCCTACCGGGCGACCCTGCTCCGGGACCGGCTCGGGCTGAGGATCCCGGGCGGGCATGTGCACACCCCGGTGCTGGAGTTCGACCACGCGAACACCACGGAGATCAGCGACCCGGTGTACGTGAAGAACCGGGCGGACATCGTGGCGCAGGTGCGGGAGGTCATCCGGATCGCGGCCGCCGGGAAGTAGCCCGCGACCGCCGGGAAGCAGTCACGGCCACTGAGTGGCAGCGGGAGGCGGCAGCAGGTCAGCGGGCCAGGCCCAGGGTGACGCCGAGGCCGACCAGGACCGAGCCGATGCCCCGGTTGAGGGCCTTCTGCCGGCGGAGCATCGCGGCGCGCAGCCGGCCGTCCGAGAAGAACAGGGCGACCAGTGCGAACCAGCCGAAGTGCGCCGCCGACATGAAGAGCCCGTACCCGGCCTGCTGCCACACCGCCGTGTCCGGGCCGACGACCTGGGTGAAGGTGGAGACGACGAAGAGGGTCGTCTTGGGGTTGAGGACATTGGTGAGGAAGCCGGCCCGCATCGCGGCCGGCGGGGTCAGCTCGCGCTTGCCTTCGAGGTCCACGGCGAGTTCGGCGCGGGCGAAGAAGGTGCGCACGCCGATGTACACCAGATAGGCCGCGCCGAGCAGCTTGATCACGGTGAAGAGGGCGGTGGAGGAGGCGATCAGGAGGCCGACGCCGAGCATCGTGTACGTGACGTGCACCAGGACGCCGGCGGCCACGCCCGCCGCGCCGAAAAGGCCGGTGGTGCGGCCGTAGAGGTAGCTGTTACGGACCACCATCGCGAAGTCGGCGCCGGGACTGATGACGGCGAGGACGGTGATCAGGGCTACCGCCAGGAGTTCGGTCATGGGGGCGATACTCGCCCCAACGCCGTTGCGGATCAAGGGACTTCCGGGGTGAGTCAACCGACCTCGTACGCCGCGTGCACGTACGAGGCCGGGGTGTGACGCCGCTCAGGCACCCAGGGCGGGCGCCTCCTCCTCGTCGTCCACCGAAGGCTCCTCCAGCAGGTCCCGAGCCATCAGCGTCGCTCCCGCCACCGCCCCCGGCATCAGGAAGACCGCCACGAACGGCACCAGGAAGGCGAGCGTCAGCGGCACGCCGAAGCCGAGGATCAGGGAGCGGCGGCCGCGCAGCAGCGCCAGGCGTTCCTTGAACTCGATGCCGCGCCGCTGAAGGGCGACGGCGGTCAGCTCCTCGGCGAGGAAGAAACCGGAGACGCAGAAGCCGAGGACCGGGACGACGGTCTGGCCGATGACCGGGATGAAGCCGCAGGCGAAGAGCAGAATGCCGAACATCAGCACCCGCAGCAGGACCCGCACACTGTCCCTGGCGGAGATCCACAGCTCGCGCATCAGCGGGAGACCGGACTCGGGCGCCGTGCCGTCCGGCGACCTGGAGCGGTCGACGCGCTCGGACAGTGCCTCGTAGAAGGGCTGCCCCACCAGGAGGGTTACGGCGGTGAAGGTGATCACCGCGACGAAGAGCGCCAGCGCGAACAGCACCACCCGCAGCAGACCCCGGAAGAGGGTCAGCCAGGTCTCGCCCCACCCGTCGGCGAACGGCGTCGCCCAGGCCACGAAGTCACCCGACCACGTCACCAGGCCGATCAGCGCGGCGACATAGAGAACGAGGGTGACCAGGCCGGGCAGCAGCCCGAGACCGTAGTTGCGCCCGTTCTGCGCCATCCATCGCTGGCCCTTCGCCAAGTACTTGAAACCTGCCCCGAGATCACTCATGGCCACAGCCTATGGGTGGGCTCGCGGGGGACGGTCGGGCGGCCGGGCGCCAAGACCTGGCCGGGCCGCAAGGGGTGGCCGGGAACCCGCTGCCGGGCCTCGGCGCGCTCACACCGAGGCCCGGGCCGAACCGCCCGGGGCGAAAGCCTCCCCGAGCGGTCGGTCCGGCCGGGTCAGAAGGCCTGGCCGCAGGTGTAGGAGTTGGAGTAGAGGAAGTCGCCCACGCAGACGCGGGACTTGTAGGCGTGGTCGTCGTAGTACCAGGCGGTGTAGTCCGCGGCGTAGTGGTCGCCGCTCACCTTGACCCAGCCGTTGCCGTTGGAGCGCTGGAGCCAACCGACGCAGTCCTGGTTCCTGGTGCTGAGGCCCATTCCGACGAACTGCCCTCGTGCGAACTGACGCTGATCCGAGGTGCGGATGCCCAGCTGGAGCTTGGCGTAGCAGCCGTGGAACTCGGCCTTGCCGCCCACGGGAACCACCGAGACGTTGATGGTGTCGGCGTGCGCGCTGGACACCACACCCAGAGTGAGGGCGGCGGTGGCGCCGAGCACGGCCAGCGGACGGAGGACCTGACGAAGCCTGGACATGTGAAATCGCCTTTGTGAGACGGGAGTTGGTTTCGGGTGAGACCAGAGGGAAAGTAGCTTTCGCCGACGGAGCGGGGGAATCGGCCGAAGGTCTGGGGGGATCGGCCGAAGGTCTGAAGGAATGGTCCGAAGGTCTGAAGACACCTTGGGCCCCCTGCGATACGGCAGACCCTTCAGGCTCCAACTCCCCCTTGTGCAACGGGTGGTGGGGCGATAGACCTTCGCGTACCAGTCCCCCGCCCCAGCACCGGAGGTAGGCACACGCATGGGCCCCACCAGAACCCGCACCCGCGGACCCCTCCTCGCCGGTGTCGCCGCACTCACCGGGGCGGTACTGCTCGCCCCCGCACAGGCGAACGCCCGGCCCGCCCCTCAGGAGCCGCCGCCCACGCGCGAAGGGGTCTCCTCCGCAGCGGAGTTGAGAGGGCCGGCCGCCGGGATTCCGGCCGCCCGCACCCTCGCCCCCGCCGGCACGGGGACCGGCACCGAGGCCCTCGCCCCGCGCCGGCACACCGGCTACCCCCGCCGTACCGCCCTCCCCGTGCCCGCGCCCAACCCCGCCGACAAGTCCCTCAAGCTGGGCCTCACCCCGTACCACGCGCTCGCCCCCAGGCTGAACCAGCTCCAGAACCTGGGCGAGCGGGTGAGCGTCGAGATCGCGGGGAAGTCGGCCGGCGGCCATGACCTCTATCTGGTCACCGTGACCGCACCGGAGAGCGCGGGGCAGGCGCGCGAGCAGGAGCGGATGCGGGAGAAGATCGAGAACGCGCCCGCCCCGGCCGCCGGGGACCGGCGGATCAAGGAGACGTACAAGACCCCCGTCTTCATCAACAACAACATCCACGGCAACGAGTGGGAGGGGACGGACGCGTCCCTGAAGCTGATCGAGGAGCTGGCGACGGCGAACGACGCCAGGACCGCCGCACTCCTCTCCCAGAACCGCATCTACATCAACGTCACCGCCAACCCCGACGGCCGGATAGCGGGCACCCGGCCGAACGCCAACGGCTTCGACATCAACCGGGACTTCATCACCGCCACCCAGCCCGAGGCGCGCGCGATCCGCCGGATCGCCATCGACAAGCAGCCCGCCGTGATGCTCGACATGCACGGCTATGTGAACGGCACGCTGATCGAGCCGACCACCCCGCCGCACGGCGAGAACTACGAGTACGACCTCTTCCTGAAGAACTCCTACGCCAACGCGCTGGGCATGGAGAAGGCCGTCAACGGGCTCGGCTACACACCCGCCGGGGACGGCGTGGACCCGGCGGTCATCCCCTTCCGGGACCAGCAGGAGGGCTGGGACGACTGGCCGCCCATCTTCACCCCGCAGTACATGCCGTTCCAGGGGGCGGTCGCCGCGCACACCATCGAGATCCCGTTGCAGGTCAACAACGAGGAGTACGACACCCAGCCGGTCGCCGAGCTGCGGCGCAGGTCCGCGATCAACACGGACATCGCGGGTGCGGCCATCAGGGCCTCCCTCAACTACACCGCGCAGCACCGCACTTCGTTGATCGCCGACCAGATCGAGACCTTCCGGCGGGGTGCGGCGGGCGCGGCCCAGATCCCGGTCTCGGAGGAGACCGTGCCGGGGGTTGACGGCATCGGCCCGGAGGACGTCTACACGACCGACTTCCCGCGCGCCTACGTCATCCCGGCGGGCTCCGGCTCCCGGCAGCGTTCGGACGTGGCGGCGGCCAGGCTGGTCGATCATCTGGTGGCCAACGACGTACGGGTGGAGCGAGCGCTGCGCCCCTTCGGGCTCGGCGGCAGGAGCTACCCGGCGGGGTCGTACGTCGTCGACATGCGTCAGCCCAAGCGGGGCCTCGCCAATGTGATCCTGGCCGAGGGGCGTGACATCAGCCAGGACGTCTCCGCGATGTACGACATCTCCGGGTGGAGCCTGGGGCTGCTGTGGGGTGCGAGCGTCGACAAGGTGCGGGAGGGACGGCTGGATGTGCCGAGGCGTACGGTGCATGCCGCTTCCCCGACCGGCTACGTCGCTCCCCGGGGCGATCTGCGGCTGCGGCTCGACGATCCCAAGGAGGTCGCCGCCCTCAACTCCCTGCTCGCGGACGGGGTGAAGGTGCGGCGGGCCGCCGACGGGTCGGCCGTGGTGCCGGGTCCGGCGCGTGGGAAGGCGGCCCGGCTGGCGGATCGCCTCGGGGTGGCCTTCCACAGCACCCGTACCCAGGGCGTGCGGCCATTCACCGCGACCCGGGTGGCTGCGGCGGTGACTCCGGGCGAGCTGTTCTCGCTGCGGGAGATGGGCTTCGCGGTGACGCCCGTGTCGACGGACGTGCTCAACAAGGGCTTCGACTGGAAGTCGGTCGACACCCTGTACGTCTCGGCGCCGCTGGCGTACGGAAAGCTGAACCCGGCGGCGAAGGCGGGCCTGGACGGCTTCCTGGCGTCCGGGCACGGTCTGGTCGGGCTCGGTGAGGCCGGAGCGAAGCTCAACACGGACACCGCGCTGATCACCGCGACGGCGGTGCGGGGCAACGGGGACGCCAACGGTGTGGTCCGGGTGGACAGTTCGGGCACCAGCCCGGTGACCGCCGGGGCGCCCGCGCACACCTTCGTCTTCTCGCCGATGTGGTTCACCGGCCTCGGCGAGAGGGTGCGCACCGACCAGTCGTACGGGAAGGGCGCCAACCCGCTCGTCTCCGGGCACTGGCGGGCGAACGAGGACGGCAGCGGTGGCCCGAAGGACGCGGCCGGTCAGGCCGCGATCGTCTCCGGTACGTCGGCGCGGGGCGCGCAGGTGGTGCTGTTCGGCACCCAGCCGCTGTTCCGCGCACACCCCAAGGGCGAGTTCGCGCAGATCGCGCGGGCGCTGTACGCCACGGCCGGGTAGAGGTGCGGATGGCCCGCACAGCAGCAGGGGCCGCCCCGGATCACTCCGGGGCGGCCCCTGCGCCGTACGCTCAGGACATCAGGCGCCGTACGCCCAGGACATCAGGCGGCCGAGACCTCGACCTTGATGTTGCCGCGCGTGGCGTTGGAGTACGGGCACACCTGGTGCGCCTTCTCCACCAGGGACTGGGCGGTGGCCGCGTCCACGTTCGGGATGGTGGCCTTCAGGGAGACCTCCAGGCCGAAGCCGCCGGCCTCGTTCTGGCCGATGCCGACCTCGGCGGTCACCGTGGAGCCGGAGATGTCGACGTTCTCCTTGCGGGCGACGACACCGAGCGCACCCTGGAAGCAGGCGCTGTAGCCGGCGGCGAAGAGCTGCTCCGGGTTGGTGCCGGCGCCGCTGCCGCCCATTTCCTTCGGCGGGTTGACGACCACGTCGAGCCGGCCGTCGTCGGTGGAGACGCGGCCGTCACGGCCGTTCTCGGCGGTGGCGACGGCGGTGTACTTGACGTCGATCTTCTGAATGGTCATACGGGTGGGTCCTCCTGCTTGGTTCGCCGCGACTCGCGCCCACGGATCGCGGCGGCTGTGGACGAGCCTATCCGGTCAGGCGGGGAGAGAAACGATCATCTTTCCGGTGTTCGCGCCGCGCAGCATGCCGAGGAACGCCTCGACGTTGTTCTCCAGGCCCTCGACGACGGTCTCGGAGTACTTGAGCTCGCCGGAGCGGATCCAGCCGGAGACCTCTTCGACGAACTGCTTCTTCAGGCCGGCGTGGTCGCCGACCAGGATGCCGGTCAGGCGCAGCCGCTTGCCGATGACCAGCATCATGTTGCGCGGGCCGGGGGTCGGCTCGGTCTCGTTGTAGCCGGAGATGGCGCCGCAGAGGGTGGCGCGGCCGTGCACGTTGAGGGACCCGATCGCCGCTTCGAGGTGCTCGCCGCCCACGTTGTCGAAGTAGACGTCGATGCCGTCCGGAGCCGCCTCGCGCAGCTGCCTCGCGACCGGGGCCTCGTCCTTGTAGTTGAACGCGGCGTCGAAGCCGTACTCCTCGGTGAGCAGCTTGATCTTGTCGGCGGAGCCCGCCGAGCCGACCACCCGCGAGGCGCCCTTGAGCTTGGCCATCTGGCCGACCTGGCTGCCGACCGCACCGGCCGCGCCGGAGACGAAGACCGCGTCGCCCTCCTTGAAGGACGCCACCTCGAAGAGACCGGCGTAGGCGGTCAGCCCCGGCATGCCGAGGACGCCGAGGTAGGTGGAGAGCGGGGCGAGCTCGGCGCTGACCTTGGTGGCGTACGAGGCGTTCACGTCGGCGACGTCGCGCCAGCCCTGGTCGTGCAGGACGTGGTCGCCGACCGAGAAGCGCTCGTCGTTCGAGGCGATGACCTCGCCGACCGCGCCGCCGGTCATCGGCTTGTCGAGCTCGAAGGCGGGAACGTACGACTTCACGTCGTTCATCCGGCCGCGCATGTAAGGGTCGACGGAGAGGTGCAGGTTGCGGACCAGGATCCGGCCCTCTGCCGGTGCGCTCACCGGGAACTCGACCAGGGCGAAGTCCTCCGGGACGGGCCAGCCGTTCGGACGGCGGACGAGGTGCCAGGCGTGGCCGGTGGTGGGGAGAGTGGTCATGGGATGCGGCCTCCGGGTCGACAACAAACAACTTTACGATCTGAATGAACCTTGCACCTCAATGTTTGAGATTGTCAAGTAAGTGAGGTGGATGATGGCGGGAACGTCGGGGCCCCAGGGATCTCCGGGCCCTCTCGGTCCGAGGGAGTTCCAGCTGGTGCTGCTGCGCCGGCTGGCCGACTTCCAGCCGGACCTGGCCCAGGACGCCCGGATCTCGATGGGGGTGAGCCTCACCGCGATGCGGGACGTCAATCGCCGCTGGCAGGCCATGGTGCGCTCACCGAGGGCGCGGGGCGCGGCGGAGCGCTACCTCTCGGTGCTCGGGCCGCCGGAATCAGTCGTACGGCGGCAGATCGGCGACCTGGAGTGCGAGGCACTGCTGTGGCCGGTGCCGCTCTGGCCGGACCTGCGGTTCGAGGCGATGCGCGGGCCCGACGGGCGGGTGTGGAACGAGTGGCTGGTGCGGGCGCCGGGCGCCCCGGGCCCGGTGCTCGAAACCGCTGACGACCTGCGGCCCTGGTCGGCGACGGTGGACGAGGTGGCGCGGGCCTTCGGACCGGTACGGATGCGGGACAGCGGGACCCCGCACCGGTCGCGTCTGGAGGTGACGCTGCCGGGCGGGGAGCGGCGGGTGGCAGAGTTCACCTGGGGGCTGCTGGACGGTCTCTCCGCCGCCCGGCCGGAGGGGGAAGCCCCGTAGCCCCGCTTTCTGGCACTGCGTCAGCTCCATTGCCCCGTGCGGCTCATCCCAGCGCGCGCCCGCTCTGCGCGCGGCGCACGATGCCACTATGACCGTCAGCCTTGAGCAGTTGCGCCGTTGCCATGTCGCCGTCGATCTGGGTGCCTCCAGGACACGGGTGTTCGTGAAGGGGCTCGGCCTCGTGGTCGACGAGCCGAGCTGTGTCGCCGTCAACACCCGCACCGGGGCGCTCATCGCGGTCGGCGCGTTCGCGGAGCAGATGACCGGACGCACCCCCGACTACATCAGGGTGGTGCGCCCCGTCACCGGCGGCACCGTCGTCGACATCGAGATGGCCCGGCGGATGCTCCAGCAGCTCCTCGGCGACAAGCTGCGCCGCCAGCTGCGCCGCAAGCCGAGGCTGCGGGCCGCCGCCAGCACCCCGCACGACGCGGACCCGCTCGCCCAGCGCGCCACCGTCGAGACCCTGGTGGGCATCGGGGCCCGCCGGGTGGAACTGGTGGACACGCTGATCGCGGCGGCCGTCGGCTGCGGGCTGCCGGTCGAGCAGCCGTCCGCCACGATGATCATGGTGTGCGGGGCGGCGACCACCCAGATCGCGGTCCTCTCGATCGGCTCGATCGTGGCGGCGGAGCGGATTCCGGTCGGCGGCAACGCCATCGACCACGCGGTCATCCAGCATCTGCGCCAGGCCCACGAGCTGATGCTTCCCTCGCAGTCGGTACGTCCGCTCCAGCTCGCCCTCAGCGGGACGGGGCTCGCGGCGGGCGGCCCGGCCTCCACCGAGATCCACGGCCGGGACGTGGCGACCGGTCTCGCCCGTTCGGTACTGGTCGACACCGCCGCGGTGCGCCGCGCCATCCACACCCCGCTGACCGCCGTCGTCGACGGCATCGGCAAGATCCTGCGCAACTGCCCGCCCGATCTGGTCTCCGACCTGGCGGAATGCGGAATCATGATGGTCGGCGGCAGCGCCCTGCTGCCCGGCCTGGACCAGATGCTGCGGGACGCCACCGGAATGCCGGTGCAGATCGCGGAACGCCCCGACGTGTGCGGGGTGCTGGGACTCGGGGCGATGCTGGAGGGGCGGATCTCGCCGATGGCGCTGGACCCGATGGCCGACTGAGGGGCCGGCTCCGGTTAGGGCTCGTACCCACCGACCGAAGGATTCATGGACCCCATGCACGACGAGGGACGCACCGCTCCCGGCCTGCCCCTGCTGCTCGACGCGGTGCTCAGCGTCGGTTCGGACCTGGAGCTGCGCGGCACCCTCCAGCACATCGTGGACTCGGCGATCGAACTCTCCGGGGCGCGGTACGGGGCACTGGGCGTCATCAGGCCCGACGGGGCCGGGATCTCCGAGCTGTTCACGGCCGGGATGGGCGAGGCGGCCAAGAAGCTCATCGGGCAGCTGCCGGACGCGCACTCCGGGCTGCTCGGCATCCTGGTGCAGGTGCCGCGCCCGCTGCTCGTGCCGAGCATCGCGGCGGATGTGCGCGCGGCCGGGTTCCCGCCCGGGCACCCCGTCATGGAGTCCTTCGTCGGGGTCCCGGTCCGGGTGAACACCAAGGTCTTCGGCAACCTCTATCTGACCGACAAGCGCGACGGCACCCCCTTCACCAGCGACGATCTGGCGCTGCTGCGGGTGCTCGCCGCCCAGGCCGGCATCGCGATCGGCAACGCCAGGCTGTACGAGCAGGCCCGGCTGCGCGAGCACTGGATCGAGGGTGCCGCCGCCGTCACCACCTCGCTCCTGCACGGCGGCAGCGAGTCCGAGGCGCTGGTCACGGTCGCGGAGAAGGCCAGGTCGCTGGCCGGGGCGAACGCCGGGATCATCCTGCAGCCGACCGAGGCGGGCGGCATGGAGATCGTGGCGGCGGCCACCGGCCCCGGGGACGACGCGGCCGACTACCTCGGTACGGCGATCGCTCCCGGCAGCGCCGTACTGGAGCAACTCCTCGGCGGGAAGCCGGTGTTCGTGGACGACTCGGCCACCGACGCACGGATGACCACGGCCGTGCGGACCCGGTTCGGGCCGAGCATGCTGCTGCCGTTGCAGAGCGGCGGCAAGCTGATCGGCACCCTGGCCCTGCCGCGGCTGCGCGGCGCGGCCCCGTACACCCGCACGGAACGCCTGCTGGCCTCGCAGTTCGCCTCGCAGGCGGCGCTCGCGATGGTGCTGGCGGACGGGCGGGACGCGCGGGAGCGGCTCGCGGTCTTCGAGGACCGCGACCGGATCGCCCGCGACCTGCACGACCTGGTGGTGCAGCGGCTGTTCGCGACGGAGATGATGCTGGAGTCGACCCGGCGGCGGGCGAAGGTGGCGGCCGCGGGTTCCGGCACTTGTGACGCCTCGGACGCCGGGCACGAGATGGACAGCCTGCTCGGGCGGGCGGTCGACGAGCTGGACTCGACGATCCAGGAGGTACGGACCGCGATCTTCGCCCTTCAGCAGCCGCCCGCCGACGCACCGACCACCGTGCGCGGCAAGGTACTGCGCGAGACCGCGGGCGCCGGGACGCTGCTCGGCTTCGCCCCCTCGGTGCACTTCGAGGGGGCCGTCGACACCCTGGTCGGCTCCCCGGTGGACAAGCAGCTGGTGGCCGCCCTGCGCGGGGCGCTGGCGGCCGCCCACCGCAGGGCGGCCGTCTCCTTGGTACGGGTGCGGGTGGACGCGACGGCGGTCCTGCCGGACGGGCGCCCCTGCGTACGGCTGACGGTGACGGACGACGGGGAGCCGGAGGACGGCGTGCAGCCGGGTGACGACGGACCGGACGCGGGCACGGGCCCGGGCGCGGGAACAGGGCCGGGGCCGGGGCCGGAAGCGGGCACCGCCCGGGGGACGACCCTGACCTGGCAGGCCCCGCTGTAGTCCGCCGCCCCTCCCCCGCCGCCTCCACGGGAAAACCGGTCGCGGGCTCACCCTTCGACCCCCGAGAGTGAGCGCCATGAGCGAGCTGATGGCGCCCGCGCTGGCCGGTGCGGCCGCGGGTCTGGGCGTGGCGGTGCCGGTCGGCGCGATGGGTGTCCTGCTCATCCAGGAGGGCATGCGCGACCGGCGCGGCGCGGTGGCCGCGGCGGCCGCCGTGGCGGTGGTCGACATGGGTTACGCGGCGGTGGCCGTCGCCCTGGGACCGCTGGTCGCGGGGGCCCTGGACGGGGTGGAGGCGTGGGTCCGGCTGGTGGCGGGCGCGGTGCTGATGGCCATCGCGGTACGGGGGCTGTGGGCGTCCCTCCGCCCGGCCCCCGACACGGAGGGGACCTCCCCGGAGGCGGTCGGCGCCAGCCCGGTCCGTACCTTCACCCGGTTCGCCGCGCTGACCCTGATCAACCCGACGACAGCCCTCTACTTCGCCGCCCTCACCACCGGCCAGGGCGCGAGCCTCGGTGAGGGCGGGGCGGGCGCGCTCTTCGTGGCCGGGGTGTTCGCGGCGTCCCTGCTGTGGCAGCAGCTCCTGGTCGCGGCGAGCGGGTTCGCGGGGGCGCGGATCTCGGCGCGGGTGCGGGCGTGGACGTTCCGGGTGGGGTACGGGCTGGTGGCGGTGTACGCCGTGAAGGTGGCACTGCCGCTTCCGTAACCCCGCACCCGTCCCCGCTCGCCCGCGACAGCCGCCCGGCTGACGTCCGCCTCAGGCCTTCAGCCCGTACACCCGGTCCGCCACTCCCCCGAAGACCTGCGTCTGCTCGTCCGGTGACAGTGCGGACATCAGCCCCCTGGCCACCACCAGCACCTCCTCGTACGAGGAGGCCAGCTCGCACACCGGCCAGTCCGACCCGTACATCAGCCGCCCGGGCCCGAAGGCGTCGAGCACGGTCTGCGCGTACGGCCGCAGATCGTCCACGGTCCACCGCTGCCAGTGCGCCTCGACGACCATCCCGGACAGCTTGCAGACCGTGTTCGGCCACGCGGCCAGTTCGCGGACGGCCGTCGCCCAGGGCTCCAGGGCGCCGGTGACGATGGGTGGTTTCCCCAAGTGGTCGAGCACAAAAGTGAGTTGGGGAAGGGCCGCGGCCGCCCGCACCGCGGCCGGCAGCTGGTTCGGGGTGATCACCAGGTCGTAGACCAGTCCCGCGTCCGCGACCGCCGCCAGCCCGCGGCGCACCTCCGGCCGCAGCAGCCACTGTGGATCGCTCTCGCCCTGCACCTGGTGCCGGATGCCGGCCAGATGTGCGCCGCCCGGCAGGGCCCGGAGTGCGGCGAGCCGGTCGGCGACGTTCTCGTGGGTGAGATCGGTCCAGCCGACGACGCCCGCGATCAGCTCGTGCGCCTCGGCGAGCGCCAGGAACTCCGGGGTCTCCTCGGCGACCGGGACCGTCTGTACCAGCACCGAGGCGCTCACCCCGGCCGTGGCCGCCTCCGCCTCCAGGTCCCCGACGAGGAAGTCCCGCCGGATGGGGTCGAGTTGAGGACCGGTGATCCAGTCCTGGTCGCGTACCGACAGGTCCCACACGTGGTGATGGGCGTCCACCACCCGGGGCAGCACGCTCACAGACCCTCCCCCAGCAGGCCTTCCGCCCGCAGCTCGTCCCAGAGTTCGTCCGGTACGCCGACGGCGAGCATGGCCGCAGCGTCGGTCGCCTCCGCCGCCGTACGCATCCCGACCAGTACACCGGCCACGGCCGCGTACCGGAAGGGGAAGGCGAGGGCGGCGGCGCGCAGCGGCACCCCGTGGCCCTCGGCGATCGCCTTGATGCGCAGGGCGCGGCCGAGCAGGTCGACGGAGGCGGCGCGGTAGTCGAAGGTGGCGCCGGGCTGGGGGTCGGCGAGCAGTCCGGAGTTGAAGACTCCGCCGACCACGACGCTGCGTCCGCGCTTCTCGGCCTCCGGGAGGAGGGTGAGCGCGGCCTGCTGGTCGAGCAGGCTCAGCCGTCCGGCACAGAGCACCACGTCGGCGTCGGTCTCCCGCACCACCCGTTCCAGGCCCGCGACTTGGTTCATACCGGCCCCGATCGCACCGACGACCCCTTCGGCCCGCAGTCGCTCCAGCGCCGGGTAGCCCTCGCGCAGAGCCTGTTCGCCGCCGTCGCCGCACTCGTCGGCGTCGTGCAGATAGACCACGTCGACGCGGTCGAGGCCGAGCCGCTGGAGGCTGTCCTCCAGGGAGCGCCGTACGCCGTCGGCACTGAAGTCCCACACCCTGCGGTGCGTCACCGGGACGGCGAACCCGGCGTCCGTACCGCCGGTGTACGCGCCGCCCGAGCCCGTCGGCTCCAGCAGCCGCCCCACCTTGGTGGACAGGGTGAACGCGTCCCGGGGCCGGTCGCGCAGGGCCTCGCCGAGCCGTCGCTCCGAGAGGCCGAGCCCGTAGTGGGGAGAGGTGTCGAAGTAGCGGACTCCGGCGTCCCAGGCGGCGTCGACGGCGGCGCGGGCGTCCTCGTCGGTGACCGGCGCGAACAGGTTGCCCAGTGTCGCCGCCCCGAGGCCGAGCGGGGTGACCGGCACGGCCGAGGCGCCCAGCCGGGCGGCGGCCACTACTGCCCCTCCGGACGCAGCCGCAGCCCCTGCATTCCGCCGTCCACGGCGAGCGAGGCACCGGTGACGGAGGCGGCGGCCGGACTCGCCAAGTAGGCGACGGCAGCTGCCACTTCACCTGCGGAGACCAGTCGGCCCATCGGCTGACGTGCGTGGAGCGCGGCCCGCTCCGCGACCGGATCCGGCGCCGCGTCCAGCAGCCGTCCGACCCACGGGGTGTCGGCCGTCCCCGGGTTGACGCAGTTGACCCGGACGCCCTCCCGCACATGGTCGGCGGCCATCGCGAGGGTCAGCGAGAGCACCGCCCCCTTGCTCGCGCTGTAGAGCGCGCGCTGCGGCAATCCGGCGGTCGCGGCGATGGAGCACGTGTTGACGATCGCGGCGTGGTCCGAGGCGCGCAGCGCGGGCAACGCCGCCCGGCTCACCCGCACCATTCCCAGTACATTCACGTCGAGCACCCGGTGCCACTGCTCGTCGTCGTTGTCCTCCACGGTGCCGGCCGCGCCGATGCCCGCGTTGTTGACGAGGATGTCGAGACCGCCGAGTGCGTCCACCGCCGCGGCGACGGCCGCCCGTACCGACGTGTCGTCCGAGACGTCGGCCTTGAAGCCGAGCAGCGGCGCACCCGCCCCCGAGGGATCCAGGTCCAGCACGGCGACCTGCGCACCCCGCTGCGCGAGCAGCTCCGCGGTGGCCAGGCCGATACCCGAAGCACCGCCCGTGACCAGGGCCTTCAGTCCTGCAAGCTCGCTCATACGGCGGCCTCCTCGGCGATCTGTGCGGCGCTCGCCGCACTCGTGGACTTCTCGTCGGACGTTTCCTTCGAGGACTTCACCTCTGACGTCTGCGCCAGATCGGCGGCCCAGAACCGGCCGTCCGGATAGGTGAACTCGGCGATCGAGCCGGCGTGCATGGTCGCCGAGAAGCCGGGCGTCGTGGGGGCGACGTAATGCCCGTCCCGCATCACCACCGGGGTCTCGAAGTGGTCGTGCAGATGGTCGACGTACTCGATGACCCGGTCCTCGGTCGTTCCGCTCAGCGCCACGAAGTCGAACATCGACAGGTGCTGCACCAGCTCGCACAGCCCCACACCCCCCGCGTGCGGGCAGACCGGCACCCCGAACTTCGCCGCCAGCAGCAGAATCGCCAGGTTCTCACTGACCCCGCCCACCCGGGCGGCGTCGATCTGGAGGATGTCGATCGCCCCGGCCTGCAGCAGCTGCTTGAAGACGATCCGGTTCTGCACGTGTTCGCCGGTGGCGACCTTGATGCGCTCCGGGGCCAGGGCCTCGCGGATCGCGGCGTGGCCGAGGATGTCGTCGGGGCTGGTGGGCTCCTCGATCCAGTACGGGTCGTAGGCGGCCAGCGCCCTCGTCCACTCCACCGCCTCGCCCACGTTCCAGCGCTGGTTGGCGTCGATGGCGATCCGGATGTCCGGGCCGACGGCGGCGCGTGCCGCCTTCATCCGCCGTACGTCGTCGGCCAGTTCGGCGCCCACCTTCAGCTTGATCTGCCCGAACCCGTCGGCCACGGCCTGCTGGGCGAGCCGGGTCAGCTTCTCGTCGGAGTAGCCGAGCCAGCCCGGCGAGGTGGTGTAGCCGGGGTAGCCGCGCTCGCGCAGCTGCTCCTCCCGGGCGGCGGACCCGGCCCGTCCGGCACGCAGCAGACTCAGCGCGTCGGCCGGGGTCAGCACATCGGCGATGTACCGGAAGTCGACCTGGTCGACCAGCCACTCGGGCTCGGCCTGCGCCAGGAACTTCCACAGCGGCAGCCCCGCCCGCTTGGACGCCAGGTCCCAGGCGGCGTTGACCGCCGCCCCGATCGCCATGTGCATCACCCCCTTCTCGGGCCCGAGCCAGCGCAGTTGGCTGTCCCCGGTCAGGGCGCGCCCCAACGTCCCCGGATCGGCGCACAGTTCCGCCACCGAGCGGCCGATCAGATGCGGCTTCAGCGCCTCGATCGCCGCCACCTGGACATCGTTGCCGCGCCCGATGGTGAAGGTGAAACCGTGCCCCTCGATGGCGTCCTCGGCGTCGGTGCGCAGGATGAGGTACGCCGCCGAGTAGTCCGGGTCGGGATTCATCGCGTCCGAACCGTCGAGCTCGCGCGAGGTGGGGAAGCGGATGTCGTAGGTCGCGACCTCCCGGATGACGGGGCCGCCTGCACTACTGCCTGTACTGGTCACGTGGTGGGGCCTCTCACGCCTGGGCGAAGGTCTGGCGCTGGCTGCCGAGGCCGTCGATGGACAGCTCCACGGTGTCGCCGGCACGGAGATAGGGATTCTGGGGCAGCCCCAGGGCGACGCCGGCCGGAGTGCCGGTGTTGATGACGTCGCCGGGCTCCAGCACCATGTACTGGCTCAAGTAGGCGATGACCTCCGCCACTTGGAAGATCATGTCCTTGCTGTTGCCGTCCTGCCGCTGGACGCCGTTGACCTCCAGCCGCAGCCGCAGGTCCTGCGGCTCGGTGATCTCGTCGGCGGTGACCAGCCAGGGCCCGAGCGGGTTGAAGGTCTCGCAGGACTTCCCGAGGTCCCACTGCGGGGAGAAGTCCAGCTGGAACTCGCGCTCGGAGACGTCGTGACTGACGGCGTAGCCGGCGATGCACTCCTTCGCCGCCTCGGGGCTCTCCAGATAGCGCGCCCGCTTCCCGATGATCACCCCGAGCTCGACCTCCCAGTCCGTCCGGGTCGAGTTGCGCGGGATGAGCACCTCGTCGTACGGGCCGACGACGGTCCCGGGATCCTTCATGAAGACGACGGGCCGGGGCGGGAGGGCGGCGCCGGTCTCCTCGGCGTGGTCGCGGTAGTTCAGCCCGATGCAGACGACCTTGCCGGGGCGGGCGACGGGTGCGCCGACCCTCATCCCGTCGGCCCCGTCGAGCAGGGGCAGCTCCCCGGCCTCGTACGCGGCGCGCGCCCGGGCCAGGCCGCCGCCGGCGAGAAACGCACCGTCGATGTCGCCCGTGATCCCACCCAGATCGTAGATCCGCCCGTCCTCGCCCAGGATCCCGGACCGCTCACTCCCGACCTCACCAAGTCGCTGCAATCTCATATCCCTTGACTCCTCACGATGTGCGTCCACGGAGAACGCAAGATGGTTTTTTCCTCTGCCCGGGGGGGTGTCCGTCCCGCCCTCGGGCCCAGAACCACAAGCCCACACCCATGCCAGGCCACAGCCCCACAGCCCCGCCTTCCAGGGCCCCGATCCCGTGCCCCTCCGCGGCTACCGCCGCACGGCCACGCCTGCCCCCTCCCAGGGGCAAGGGCCTGTATCACTCCGCGGCTCCGCCGCGCGGCCGCACCCTCAGGGACGCGGGCCCGTCTCCCTGTACGGCCACCGCCACACGGCCACCCCCTCCCACTCCTGACCCCCGTCCCAGGGGCGCGGGCCCGTATCACTCTGCGGCTCCGCCGCGCGGGCGCACCCTCCCACCCCTGACCCCGCCCCAGGGGCGCGGGGAACTGCGCGACCAGCCCCCTCCCACCCGCCACATCCCCACCCACCCCTGGAGGGCCCGCCACCTCGCCGGGGTCTGGGGGCCCGCCCCCAGTTTCGGGAAGGGGCGGGGTGGGGTGAAGCCCCGCGCAGCGGACCTCCTCCCCGGGGAGCGTGACCGGGACCGGGGCGGGCCGGGACGGCAAGGGTGGCGACTCCGTCGGGGGCCGCCCCCTTGCCCGCCCGTTCCGCCCCCGGGGGGCGGCCCCGCCGCCCAAGCGGGCGAGGTAATGAGAGGAGGGGCATGCCGCCCCGCCGCCCAAGCGGGCTACCAAGGGGTGAAGGGCCGGGCGGCCCCGCCGCCCAGGTGGGCTGAGGTGGCGCGGGGGAGGAGGGACGGCCCCGCCGTCCAGGCGGGTGAGGCACAGCAGGGGGCGTGTCCCTCAGTCCTGGGCCCGCCCCGTAGTCACCCGAGCAATCATCAGCGCCACCAGAATGATCCCCCCATAAATCGCCTGGATCCAGAACGACGGCACCTGCGCCAGCGTCAGCAGGTTCTGCACCACACCAAGCAGCAGCACCCCCGTCAGTGCCCCGAACATCGACCCCTTGCCGCCGTCCAGGCTGATCCCGCCGATGACCGCAGCCGCCATCACCGTGAAGATCATGTTCTGGCCCTGGTTGGCGTTGATCGCACCGACGTAGCCGGTCTGGATCAGCCCGCCCAGCGACGCCAGCACACCACCCGTGATGAACACCCCGAGCATCACCCGGTCCACCCGGATACCCGCCGCCCTGGCCGCCGCCGGATTACCGCCGATGGCGTACAACGCCCGTCCCACCCGGTGGTACTTCAGCACGAAGCCCGCGATCCCGAAGGCCACCGCAGCGATCCACACCGACAGCGGAACACCCAGGAAGGTCGACGTCGCCAGCGAGAAGAACGCGTCCGGCATACCGAACAGCGTCTTCCCCTCGGTGGCCCCCACCAACAGCCCGCGCAGCACGATCAGCATCGCCAGCGTCACGATGAACGCGTTCAGCTTCAGCTTCACCACCAGCGAGCCGTTGAAGGCACCGATCAGCGCGCCCACCACCAGGATCACCAGAATGCCCACCCAGGTGGGCAGTTCGGTCCCGAATCCCGCCTGCAACGCGGGCAGCACCAGCAGCGCCCCCATCGCGGGAGCGATGCCGACGACCGACTCCAGCGACAGGTCGAACTTCCCGGTGATCAGCACCAGCGACTCCGCCAGCACCACCATCGCGAGCGCGGCGGACGCGCCCAGGATCGAGATGATGTTGTTGCCGGTGAAGAAGGTGTCATTGGTGAGGGCGCCCAGCAGCACCAGCACCAACAGCGCGGGTACCAGGGCCAGTTCACGCGCCCTGCTGACCAGCAACGACTTCTTCCGGTCCGCCCCGGGCCGCCCCGGCTTCCCCGGCTTCCCGGGCTTCCTGCGCCGGTCCGCCGGGGCTGTGGCCGCCTGCGAGGCTGTTGTCTCAGCCACGGTCTACTCCTTCAATGGATGCGATCAGCTCGTGGTCGTTCCAGCCGGCCGCATGGTCGGCGACGACCCGCCCGTGGAAGAGCACCAGCACCCGGTCGCAGCGCCTCAGATCATCGATTTCATCGCTCACCACCAGCACCGCCGTGCCGTCCTCGCGCGCACTGTCCATCCGCGCGAGCAGTGATTCCTTGGACTTCACGTCCACGCCCGCCGTCGGGTTGATCAGCACGAGCAGCCTCGGATCGGAGGCCAGCGCCCGCGCCATCACCACCTTCTGGGCATTGCCGCCGGACAGGTCCGACACCGGCTGGTGCGGCCCCTCGGCGTGGATGTCCAGGCGCCGGATCAGCTCCTCGCCGACCTTCCGCTTGTTCTCCGTACCGACGAATCCGTACCTGCCCAGGCGCCCCAGCACACTCATCGTGGCGTTGTCGCCGACACTCATGCCGGAGACGAGCCCCTGGTCGTGCCGGTCCCGGGGGACGCACGCGACACCGGCCTTCAGTGCCGCCGGCACATCCCCGAACTCCAGGACCCGGCCGTCGAGCTGGGCGTGACCCCGGTCGGGCGTGTACAGCCCGGCGAAGGTCTCGGCCAGCTCGATCTTGCCGCTGCCACTGGTCCCGGCGAGGCCGACGACCTCGCCCTCGCGAACGGTCAGACTGATGTCCTGGTACGCCGCCGAGGACATCCCCGCCACGTCCAGCCGCACCCGCGCATCCGCCGGTACGTCGGACCTGGCGGCGCTCTCGGCGGCCGTGACCGACTCCCCCGCCATGGCCTCCACCAGGGCGGCGCGCGGGAGTTCGGAGACCGGGGCGGTGATGATCCAGCGGGCGTCGCGCAGCACGGTGACCGCCTGGCACACCTCGTACACCTCCTGGAGGTGGTGCGAGATGAACAGGAAGGTGACCCCCTGCTCCTGCAAGGTCCGCATCCGGTCGAAGAGGCGCTCGATCTCCTTGTTGTCGAGCTGCGCGGTCGGCTCGTCGAGCACGATGAAGCGCGCCCCGAAGGACAGCGCCCGCGCGATCTCGACCATCTGCCGGTCCTCGACCTTGAGTTCGGCGGTGCGCACCTCAGGGTCGACGCGCACGTCCCACTGTTCGAGGAGCCGGGCGGCGTCCGACCGCAGCTTCTTCCACTGGATCATGCCGCCGAAGCCGGTGGGCTGCCGGTGGATGAACAGGTTCTCGGCGACGGTCAGTTCGGGGACGACCGTCGGTTTCTGGTAGACGCAGGCGACCTTGGAGCGCCAGCCGTCCCGGTCGGACAGCGCGGGCGCGCTCTGCCCGTCGAAGCGGACGGTGCCCGCGTCCGGGGCCTGAAGCCCGGTGAGCACCGTCACCAGGGTCGATTTCCCGGCCCCGTTGCGCCCGACCAGTGCGTGCGACTCGCCCGCGTGCACGGTGAGCCTGCCGTCCTGGAGCGCGAGGGTGGGACCGTACCGCTTGGTGATCCCGGACGCCTCGACCAGCGGTCGCACCGAGGCGTCGGTTCGGGTCACGTGGCTCACTTGGAGGCATTGCCCCAGAGCTTGGAGTCGTCCACGTTCTCCTTGGTGACCAGCGGGGCCGGCAGCTGGTCCTCAAGGAGCCCGTTGGGGTGCTTGACGATGACGGAGCCGTGGTCGGTGGGGCCTTCCTTGAAGGTCTCGCCGGCCATCGCCTTCTTGATGTAGTACATGCCGTACTTGGCGTAGGTGTCGGCGGGCTGCGACACCGTCGCGTCGATCTCGCCCTTGCGGATGGCGTCCAGCTCCAGCTTGATGCCGTCGTTGGAGACGATCGCGATGTGCTTGGGGTCGCCGACCGGCTTGAGCAGCTTCTTGGTCTTCAGGGTCTGCAGGGTGGGGGCCAGGTAGACGCCGCCCGCCTGCATGTAGATGCCCTTGATATCGGGGTTGTCGTTGAGCAGGGTGTCCAGCTTGGAGGCGGCGACATCCGACTCCCACTTCGCGGGAATCTCCAGGACCTTCAGGTCCGGGAACTTCTCCTTGTTGCACTTGCGGAAGGCCTCGGAGCGCTCGCGCCCGTTCACCGAGGCGAGGTCACCCATGATCTGGACGACCTTGCCGGACTTGATCTTCGAGCCCAGGAACTCGCAGGCCTTCTGGCCGTACGCCACGTTGTTGGCGCGCACGATCATCGCGACCTTGCCCTTGTCGGGGGCGACGTCCACGGCGACGACCGGAACGCCCTTGCGCTCGGCCTGGTCCAGACCGGCGGCTATCGCGGCGCTGTCGAGGGGGGCCACGACGAGGCCCTTCACGCCCTGGTTGAGCTGGTTGTTGATGTCGGTGATCTGCTGTGCCGGGTCGCTGTTGGAGTTGACGGTCTTGAGCGCCTCGACCTTCTCCTCCTTCGCCATCTTCGGCACGTAGTCGTTGTACGACTGCCAGAAAGGCGAGGTCAGCAGGGGCAGGATCACGCCGACCTTGCCTTCGCCACCGGCCGCACCGGAGGCCCCGTCCTTGGTGCTGCCGCACGCGGTGAGCGCCAGCGAGGCGCTTGCCGCGAGGGCCACCCAGCCCGTCGCACGTGCCTTCGCCCTGCTACCCGCTGTCCTGCCGGTCATCTGACGGCTCCTCGTAGAAAAGGAATGCTTGGGGGGAGCGCCCGGTACGGAGTCACAGGCCGGCAGGCCGGCGCCAAAGGTCCTCCGCCGGGGCTCTGCCGTCCGATGTTTCCCATCAGGCCGCGACGCATATTTATCAGACCTATCAGGCCCTTCAACACCCCTCAGGCCCCATCATCCCGATTTTGACGCCACATTGGTCCGATGACTGTGTCTTGACGGCGGACTAGACTCGCCGACAACCGCCAACGCCCGGAGGGACCCCATGGCCGTCAGCAGCCCCGAGAGCGCCCCTGAAAGTGCGCCCGAACTCGCGCCCGCCAAGGGGACGGTGACCCACCGCGCCATCGAGGCGATCAAAGCCATGATCACATCCGGCCGGCTCACGGCGGGCCAACGACTGCCCACCGAGAGGGACTTGGCCGCCCGCCTGGGAATCTCCCGCAGCTCCATGCGCGAGGCGATCCGGGCCCTGACCGTGCTGGGCATCCTCGAATCCCGCCACGGCTCGGGCGTCTACGTCACCAACCTCGAAGCCGTCGACCTGCTCGACACCTTCGGCGTGGTCGCCGAGATCTCGCCGAAGCCACGCCTGGTGGAGTTCCTGGAGGTACGCCGCATCCTGGAGTCCTCAGCGGCGGCCCTGGCCGCCGCCCGCATCGACGAAACCCAACTGGCGGAACTGGCAACCCAGTTGGAAGCCATGAACCGGACCGAGGACGCGGAGGAGTTCCTGGCCGCCGACATGGCCTTCCACCGCACCATCACCCAGGCCGCCGGGAACGAGGCACTCGCCGCCATAGTCGAGGGCCTCTCCTCCCGCACCTTCCGCGCCCGCATCCGCCACGGCCACCAGGAAGCCGGCGCCCTCGCCCTCGCCCGCGAGGAGCACCGCCGCATCTACGCCGCTCTCGTCGCCCGCGACCCCAACACCGCCCGCGACGCCGCAGCCGCCCACATCGAAACAGTCGCCAGCTGGCTCCGCACCCAACTCAACTGACCCCACCCCCTCGGCCGGCAAAGCCGCTGCCCTCCCACCCCCCGTCAGCCCCCTTGGGCGGCGGGGCCGCCCCCCGGGGGCGGAACGGGCGGGCAAGGGGGCGGCCCCCCACGGAGTCGCACCCACCCCACCCGGGCCCACCCCGACCCCGGTCAAGCCCCCACCCCCGGCCCCACAACACCCCCGCCCCTACTCCGGAGGAGTCGGCGTATCCGGCCCCTGGAACATCGTCTGCACATCCATCTCCAGCCTCACCGTCGGCCCCACAATCGCAATCCCCTTGGCCAGCATGTTCCGCCAGTTCAACGTGAAGTCCTCCCGATGCAGCTCCGCCCCGGCCCGCGCCGCGCACCGCAGCTCCTCCCCGTACCCCCCGTTCACCGCCCCCAGGTACGACGTCTCCAGCGCCACCGACCGGCTCACCCCGTGCAACGTCAACGCCCCGTGCACCGTCCACCCGTTCCCGCCCCGGTACACGAACCGGTCACTCACGAAGTCGATGTACGGATAGTTCTCCACATCCAGAAAGTCCCGGGACCGCAGATGCGCGTCCCGGGTCTTGTTCCCGGTCGTCAGGCTGGCCGCCTCGATCCGCACCCGTACCTCGGACTCCTCCGGGTTCTCCGCCACCCGCACCCCGCCCTCGAACTTCTGGAAGCGGCCGTGCACATGGGCCATGCCGACGTGCTTGGCGATGAACCGGATCGCGGTGTGCGGCGGGTCGACCGTCCACATCCCCGGCGTCGGCGGCGGCAACTGCTGCGCCACCTCCATCTCGACGCGCCCCATGGACAGCGCCTCCCCCGGGTCGACGTAGAAGGACCAGCTGGCCGGGGTCATCCCCTCGGCGGACATCAGGAGCCCGTACTCACCGGCCGGCAGCGCGGCCGTGAACAGGCCGAACAGATCGGTCGTGCCCTTGGCCGCCACCCGCCCGTCGCTCTTCGCGGTGACGGTGATCTCCGCCCCGCCGAGCTTCTGGCCGACCGGGTCCACCACCTCGCAGCTGACCGTCCCCGCACCCCGGGGCACCGGCAGCACCAGCCCGCCACCGCCCGCCGAACCCGCCTTCGCCCGCGCACGCCGGAGGAGGGAGAGGACCATGGAGTTCACCTTTCAACGCAGGACAACCGGAGGACACCACCGGCGGACCACCGGACCCGGCACAAGCCGGAACGGAATGATCCGTTCAGTTGTCTCACAAAGCGAACGCAGATCCGAAACTCCAGCGATCGGCCGAGGTCAGCGATCCATCGGCCGGTCCGGCGTGATCCGCCTCCCCCGGTGCTGCCGCCGGTACTTGCGGTCCCACCTGTCCCGCTTCTCCCGCTGCTCCCGGTACTGCTCGTACTCCGGCCCCGAGGCACCGCGCACCCCGTTCCCGTACCGGAGGAACCCGTAGAGCGCGACGCCCCCGATCAGCCACCACACCGGCTGCGAGAAACCCATCACGAACAGCACCGCACCGACCACCAACAGAACGACCATGACTGGCCCCCATGTCGTCGCTCGCAAGCCCTGAACGGACCGCCCGGGCAGAGACCGCATGCCGGGGTCCGGGGCCGCTGCGGCCCAGGGTAGACCCGCCCGGGGCCCGCGAGAAGAGCCGTGCGGACCCCAGCACCTACCCGTCCGGGACCGCCCCACTCCATGAGTTCGATCATGGGCAATCCGGTACGCCCGGCCTACGCTTACGCGCCGTGAACACTCCCCCCGCACGCCCGACGCGCAAGAAGTCCGTCCTGCTCACCACGGCGCTCGCCCTCACCACCGCCGTGGTCGCCACCACCGCACTGTGGCCGGACACCGAGGCGAGGGCGGCGGACGGCACCCGCCAGCGCGAGCAGCGCGCGGTGACCGCCGAACTGGCCCACTGGCCCGCCCCCGTGGCCAAGCAGCTCGCGAGGACCATCGCCTCCCACGACCACCGGGGCGCCTACGCCGTCTTCGACGCGGACAACACCACCTACCGGGGCGACCTGGAGGAATCCCTCCTCCCCTTCCTGGAGATGAAGGGCGTCCTGACCCGCGCCACCATGGACCCCTCCCTCAAGGTCGTCCCCTTCAAGGACACCGCCACCCACCGGGAAACCCTCACCGAGTACTACGAACGCCTCTGCGAGATCGACGACCAGGTCTCCTACCCCTGGGCCGCCCAGATCTTCTCCGGCTTCACCCTGAAACAGCTCAAGGGGTACGTCGACGAACTGCTCGCGTACAAGGGCCCGCTGCCCGGCGGTGCCAAGCCCCCGCAGTTCTCCACCGGCATGCAGGAGCTCTACCGCACCCTCACCAAGCACGGCATCGAGGTGTACGTGGTCAGCGCGGCCCACGAGGACCTGGTGCGCATGGTGCTCGCCGACCCCAAGTACGGCTACGGCGTGAAGCCGCAGAACGTCCTCGGCGTCTCCACCCTCCTCAAGGACCGCCGCACCGGCGAAGTCACCAGCTCCCGCAAGGAGATCGCGGCCGGCCGCTTCGACCAGCAGAAGCTCGCGCACCACGAGCTGACGCCCACCCTCTGGGCCCCTGCCACCTGGTACGAGGGCAAGCCCGCCGCCATCAGCACCTACATCGACCCCTGGCAGAAGCCGGTCCTCGCCGCCGGTGACACTCCCAGGAGCGACGGCCCGATGCTCTTCCGCTCGACGGACGTGGCCAATGGCGGCGTCCGGGTGTGGGTCAACCGCAAGGACGCGTACATGAAGGAACTCGACGGCATGAAGGCGGCAGGCGTGAAGCGCCAGAAGGAACTGGGCCAAAAGGTCACCGCCGACAAGCACTGGCTGACCGTCACCCCGGACCAGATCCGCTGACCGGCCGGAACACGGGAGAGGGCCCCCGGGAAACTTCCCGGGGGCCCTCTCCACGACTGCCGCGCAGGTCGATACGTTTCTTCCGAACCTGCCTAAGTGGGGCGGGTGGGACTCGAACCCACGGCCGACGGATTATGAGTCCGCTGCTCTAACCGGCTGAGCTACCGCCCCCACTCGGCGTGGCGCGTACAAATGTGCGCGCCGTCTGCCGCAGCATAGCCGGTCATACGATCTCCTGCCTCGGATGGTCGGCAACGCATGACCATGAGGACTTCACCGCTGTCCGGACGGTTCCCCGACGTGGCTCATGCCACACCAAAGAGGCTGAACGGAAGCTGCGGGCGCACACGGGAGGCGGCCGGGACGCACAAAAAGAGGGCCTCCGAAGAGGCCCTCTTTTTTTTCCTGCTCCCCCGACTGGACTCGAACCAGTAACCCTCCGGTTAACAGCCGAATGCTCTGCCAATTGAGCTACAGGGGACCGCGCTCCCCCGACTGGACTCGAACCAGTAACCTGCCGGTTAACAGCCGGCTGCTCTGCCAATTGAGCTACAGGGGATTGCTGCGGTTGCACCGAATGCACCTCCCACCGGGTCTACCGGGGGCGTGCGCTCGCTGCGAGACATACATTAGCGCAAGCAGGGGGGTGCTCCGCCAATCGGTATCGCCCCGGATGATCAGCGGGCTGTACGGGTAGGCGGCCAAGCACACCGACACCGTTGCAGGAGAAGGGTGGCAGCCATGCGCTACCGGCTCACGTTCGTCGCCGGACTGGCCCTGGGGTACGTGATCGGCACCCGGGCCGGGCGCGAGCGTTACGAGCAGATCAGGAAGTCCGCCCGGCGGATCGCGCAGAACCCGGCCGTGCGGAACACCGCGGAGTCGGCGGCGCAGAGTGGCCGCCAGTTCGCGGGCAAGGCGATGCACACCGTCACCGAGAAGGTGGGTGACAAGGTGGGCGGCCGGGTTCCGGACTCGGTGGCCCAGCGGGTGCGTTCGCTCCGGGAGCGCGGGCACGGCGGCGAGGACGACTGGGGTACCAGCAACACCTGACCCCCACGCCTCTGGTTTCACGGCTGCCGCATTCCACCTCGGTGGGGTGCGGCAGAATCGTGTGCATGGGCATAGTCGCGGGGTTGGACAGTTCCTCCGGTTACACACACGTTGTCGTCTGCGATGCGGACACGGGCGCCGTACTGCGCGAGGGGTACGCCCCGCATCCGGTCGAGGAGAAGTCCTCGGAGGCGGATCCGCAGGCGTGGCTGCTCTCGCTGGGCGAGGCCGCGGCGGACGGGCTGCTGGACGAGGTGGCCGCAATCGGGGTTTCCGCGCAGCAGCACGGCCTGGTCACGCTGGACGCCGGGGGCAATCAGGTGCGTCCGGCGCTGCTCGGCAACGACAAGCGGGCGCAGGTGGCGGCGGCCGACCTGGTGGAGGCACTCGGCGGCAAGCAGGCGTGGGCGGAGGCGGTCGGGGCGGTGCCCTCCGCGCCGCAGCCACTGGCCAAACTGGGCTGGCTGAAGCGGCACGAGCCACAGAACGCCCGCAGGATCGCTTCGGTGATGCAGCCGCACGACTGGCTGGTGTGGCAGTTGCTGGGCAGGCCCGCGCGCAGGACCACGGACCGGGGCGCCGCTTCGGGCACCGGGTACTGGTCGGCGGCCACCGGTTCCTACCGCCCTGACCTGGTGGAGCTGGCGCTGGGGCACCGGGCGGTGCTGCCGGAGGTGCTGGGTCCTTCGGACACGGCGGGAACGACACCTGAGGGATTGCTGATCTCCGCGGGTACGGGCGAGACGATGGCCGCCGCCTTCGGGCTCGGGGTCGCGGTCGGGGACGCGGTGGTGTCGCTGGGTGCCTCGGGTTCGGTGATGGCGGTGCACCACGAGGCGCTCGCGGACTCCAGCGGGATGATCACGTCGTTCGCCGACGCCACGGGCATGCATCTGCCGGTGGTGCACACGAGCAATGCGGTACGGGCGCTGCGGGGCACCGCGGAACTGCTGGGTGTGGACAGCCTCGAAGAACTGTCCGCGCTGGCGCTGAAATCGACGCCGGGCGCCTCCGGTCTCGTACTGCTGCCGTATCTGGAGGGTGAGCGCACGCCGTGGCTGCCGCACACCGCGGGCACCCTGTGCGGGCTCCGGCGGGAGTCGATGAAGCCGGAGCATCTGGCGCGGGCGGCGTTCGAGGGGATGCTGTGCTCGCTGGCGGACGCGATGGACGTGCTGCGGGCGCGCGGGGTGCAGGTGCGGCGGGTGTTCCTGCTGGGGGCGGCGGCCGAGCTGCCGGCCGTGCGGGCGATGGCGCCGATACTGCTCGGCACTCAGGTGGTCGTGCCGCAGCCCGCGCAGTACGCGGCGCTGGGCGCGGCCCGGCAGGCGGCGTGGGCGCTCGGGGTCGCGCAGGGCACGCTCTCGCCGCACGACCCGCCTGCCTGGCAGGGGGCGGTGGCGCAGGTGCTGGAGCCGGGCGAGGAGCTGCCCGTGGGCAATGCCGTACGGCAGCAGTACCGGGCGTCGCGGGACCAGATCCACCCGGAGGCCTTCGGTCCGGGGCAGTAGCAGGGTGGGAAGGGGGCGGCGGCCGGCCGGTTCGCGGAGGGGTGGGGTCCGGTTCTCCGGGGAGAGCGCTGGTGCGGTCTTGACCGGGGTTTGGGTTAATCCCTTGGGCGCGGGCGCGGTGGTTGACGGAGGATGGGGGCCGATCCCTGTCCTGCGCGACAACCGCCGCGGCAGCCGCCGCGACCCCGCCGCCGCCCGACGAAAGACCCCGTGTGCTTCTCAAGCTTCTGCGGGCCCATCTCGGCCCGTACAGGAAACCCATAGCCCTGCTGGTGGTGCTGCAACTGTTGCAGACCAGCGCCTCCCTCTATCTGCCCACCCTCAACGCGGACATCATCGACAAGGGTGTCGTGAAGGGGGACACGGGCTACATCCTCACCTTCGGCGCGCTCATGATCGGCGTCAGCCTGATCCAGGTGGTCTGCAACATCGGCGCCGTCTTCTACGGTGCCCGCACGGCCTCCGCCCTCGGGCGTGACATCCGGGCGGCGGTCTTCGGCCGGGTGCAGAGCTTCTCGGCGCGCGAGGTCGGGCAGTTCGGGGCACCGTCGCTGATCACCCGGACGACGAACGACGTCCAGCAGGTGCAGATGCTGGTCCTGATGAGCTTCACCCTGGTGGTGGCCGCGCCGATCATGTGCGTCGGCGGCATCATCATGGCGCTGGGACAGGACGTACCGCTGTCCGGAGTGCTGCTGGCGGTGGTGCCGGTGCTGGGCGTCGCGGTCTCGCTGATCATCCGGAAGATGCGTCCGCTGTTCCGGTCGATGCAGGAGCGTCTGGACAATGTGAACCGGGTGCTGCGCGAGCAGATCACCGGCAACCGGGTCATCCGCGCGTTCGTCAAGGACGACTACGAGAAGGCCCGCTTCCAGAAGGCCAACGAGGACCTCACCGAGGTGTCCCTGTCCACCGGCCGGCTGATGGCGCTGATGTTCCCGATCGTGATGACGGTCGTGAACGTCTCCAGCGTGGCGGTGGTCTGGTTCGGTGCGCACCGGATCGACAGCGGGGCCATGGAGATCGGTTCCCTGACCGCGTTCCTGGCGTATCTGATGCAGATCGTGATGTCCGTGATGATGGCCACCTTCATGTTCATGATGGTGCCGCGCGCGGAGGTGTGTGCCGAGCGGATCGAGGAGGTGCTGGGCACTCAGTCCAGTGTGGTGCCGCCGCTCGCCCCGGTCACCGAGCTGCGCAGGCACGGTCAACTGGAGCTGCGCAACGTCGAGTTCTGCTACCCGGGCGCCGAGGAGTCGGTGCTCAAGGAGATCCGGATCGAGGCCAGGCCCGGCGAGACGACGGCGATCATCGGGTCCACCGGCAGCGGGAAGTCGACACTGCTCGGGCTGATTCCGCGACTGTTCGACGCGACCGGCGGCGAGGTGCTGGTCGACGGTGTCGACGTCCGCACGCTGGATCCCGTACTGCTCGCGCGGACCGTTTCGCTGGTGCCGCAGAAGCCGTACCTCTTCTCCGGGACCGTCGCGAGCAATTTGCGATACGGAAATCCGGACGCGACGGACGCGGAACTGTGGCACGCGCTGGAGACGGCGCAGGCCAGGGATTTCGTGGAGCGGCTGGAAGGCGGGCTCGACGCCCCGATCTCGCAGGGCGGCACCAATGTGTCGGGCGGGCAGCGGCAGCGGCTCTCGATCGCGCGGACGCTGGTGCAGCGGCCCGAGATCTACCTCTTCGACGACTCGTTCTCGGCGCTGGACTACGCCACGGACGCGGCGCTGCGGGCGGCGCTGGGCCGGGAGACGGCCGAGGCGACGGTGCTGATCGTCGCCCAGCGGGTGTCGACGATCCGGGACGCGGACCGCATCGTCGTACTCGACGAGGGAAGGGTCGTGGGCACCGGGCACCACCGCGAACTGATGGAGACCAATGAGACCTACCGGGAGATCGTGCTCTCCCAGCTGACGGAGGCTGAGGCGGCATGAGCGGGCCCGGTGGACGGATGATGGGACCCCCGGTCGAGAAATCGGCCGACTTCAAGGGGTCGGCGAAGCGGTTGGTGCACCAACTGGCGCCGGAGAAGGCCACGTTGTGGGTGCTGTTCGTGGCTCTGGTATGCAGCGTGGCACTGTCGGTGATCGGGCCGAAGATCCTCGGTTCGGCGACCGACCTGCTGTTCGGCGGGATAGTCGGACGGGAGATGCCGGCCGGCCAGACGAAGGAACAGGCGATCGAACGCCTGCGGGCCGGGGGCGAGGGCGGGTTCGCCGACATGCTTTCCGGGGTGGACTTCACTCCGGGGCAGGGAATCGACTTCACGGCGATCGGGCACGTCCTGCTGATCGTGCTCGGCGTGTACGTCGGCGCCGGGCTGCTGATGCTGGTCTCGACGCGGCTGGTGAACCTGGCGGTCAACCGGACGGTGTACCGGATGCGCCAGGACGTGCAGGCGAAGCTCTCCCGCCTCCCGCTGTCGTACTTCGACCGGGCCAAGCGGGGTGAGGTCCTCTCGCGCACCACCAACGACATCGACAACATCGGCCAGACCATGCAGCAGACCATGGGTCAGCTCATCAACTCGGTGCTGACCGTGGTGGGCGTGCTGGTCATCATGTTCTGGATCTCGCCGCTGCTCGCGGTGGTCGCGCTGATCACGGTGCCGCTGTCGGTGGTGGTGGCGGCGAAGGTCGGCAAGCGGTCGCAGCCGCAGTTCGTGCAGCAGTGGAAGACGACCGGCACCCTCAACGCGCACATCGAGGAGATGTACACCGGTCACTCACTGGTGAAGGTCTTCGGCCGGCAGGACGAGTCCGCGGCGGCCTTCAAGGAGCAGAACGACAAGCTCTACGAGGCGTCCTTCAGGGCGCAGTTCAACAGCGGCATCATGCAGCCGCTGATGATGTGCGTCTCCAACCTGAACTACGTGCTGGTGGCGGTCGTGGGCGGCTTGCGGGTCGCGTCCGGCACGCTGTCGATCGGTGACGTCCAGGCGTTCATCCAGTACTCGCGGCAGTTCTCGATGCCGCTGACGCAGATCGCGTCGATGGCGAACCTGGTCCAGTCGGCGGTCGCGTCCGCCGAGCGGGTCTTCGAACTCCTCGACGCCCAGGAGCAGGAGCCGGACGCGGCGACCGCGGAGCTGCCGGTGACGGACCCCGATGTGCCGCGCGGCGCGGTCGAGTTCGAGAGCGTCTCCTTCCGCTACGAGGAGGACAAGCCGCTGATCGAGGACCTGTCGCTGCGGGTCTCCCCCGCGCAGACGGTGGCGATCGTCGGGCCGACGGGTGCGGGCAAGACGACCCTGGTGAACCTGCTGATGCGGTTCTACGAGGTCACCGGCGGCCGGATCACCGTGGACGGGGCGGACATCGCGAAGATGTCGCGCGAGGAGCTGCGTTCCGGGGTCGGGATGGTGCTGCAGGACACCTGGCTGTTCGGCGGGACGATCGCGGAGAACATCGCGTACGGGGCGAGCGGGGAGGTGACGCGGGAGGAGGTCGAGGCCGCTGCCCGGGCCGCCCATGCCGACCGTTTCGTACGGACGCTGCCCGACGGGTACGACACGGTGATCGACGACGACGGGGCGGGGGTCAGCGCGGGTGAGAAGCAGCTGATCACCATCGCGCGGGCGTTCCTGTCGGACCCGGTGATCCTGATCCTCGACGAGGCGACGAGCTCGGTCGACACCAGGACCGAGGTGCTGATCCAGAAGGCGATGGCGCGGTTGGCGCACGGGCGTACATCGTTCGTGATCGCGCACCGGCTTTCGACGATCCGGGACGCCGATGTCATTCTGGTGATGGAGAGCGGGTCGATCGTGGAGCAGGGGACGCACGGGGAGTTGTTGGGGGCCCAGGGGGCTTATGCGCGGTTGTACGCGGCGCAGTTTGCTCAGGCGGTGGTGGAGGTGGAGTAGGGGGTACGGGGGCGCAGGTGGGCCGGGGCGGGTGGGGTGCGACTCCGTCGGGGGCCGCCCCCTTGCCCGCCCGTTCCGCCCCGGGGGCGGGTTGCCAGGAGTGAGAGGGCGCTTCAGTCCAGGTAGCCGCGGAGTTGGTCGGCGAAGGCGTGGTCGCGGAGTTTGTTGAGCGTCTTGGACTCGATCTGCCGGATGCGTTCGCGGGTGACACCGAAGATGCGGCCGATCTCCTCAAGGGTGCGGGGGCGGCCGTCGGCGAGGCCGTAGCGGAGCTGGACGACCTTGCGTTCTCGCTCGCCGAGCGTGGAGAGCACCACCTCCAGGTGCTCCCGGAGCAGCAGGAACGCCGCCGACTCCACCGGCGACGTCGCGTCCCCGTCCTCGATCAGGTCACCGAGGGCCACGTCGTCCTCCTCCCCCACCGGTGCGTGCAGGGAGACGGGCTCCTGGGCGAGGCGGAGGACTTCGCCGACGCGTTCGGGGGTGAGGTCGAGCTGGGCGGCGACCTCGTCGTGGGTGGGTTCGCTGCCGCGTTCCTGGAGCATGCGGCGCTGGACGCGGACGACGCGGTTGATGAGTTCGACGACGTGGACCGGGACGCGGATGGTGCGGGCCTGGTCGGCCAGCGCGCGGGACATGGCCTGGCGGATCCACCAGGTGGCGTACGTCGAGAACTTGTAGCCGCGGGCGTAGTCGAACTTCTCGACGGCACGGATCAGGCCGAGATTGCCCTCCTGGACCAGGTCGAGCATGGTCAGGCCACGGCCGACGTACCGTTTCGCCACGGAGACGACGAGGCGGAGGTTGGCTTCGATGAGGCGGCGTTTCGCCATGCGGCCCCGAACCACCAACTTGTCGAGGTCCAGGGCGAGTTGGGAGTCGAGATCGTCGTAGCGGGCGAGTTTCTCCTCGGCGAAGAGGCCGGCTTCGACGCTGCGGGCCAGCTCCACTTCCTCCGCTGCGGTGAGGAGGGGGATGCGGCCGATCTCCCGTAAGTACTGGCGGAAGAGGTCCGAGGAGGGGCCGGCGGAATCGGCGGCCCGGAGCGGGCGCTTGGGCGGGTCGGGCCGCTCGTACTGCTGGCCCGCTTCTTCCACCGGGTCCTCGGCGGGGTCGGGGGCCTCGGCAGTCTCCACTGCCTCCGGGGCCTCGGCCGTCGCTGTTGCTTGTGGGTGGTGCTCGGCGCGGCTCTGTGCGGGTACGGCCGCGACCGGATCGGTCAGGGTCTGGGTCTGCACGGGGGCGACCTCCAGGGTGAACGCTGCCGGGTCGGGGCCTCAGGCACCGCAACCAGTGTGGGGTGCGACACATGGCCGCCGCGAGGGGCGTGCGTTGACTTTCTGAGTCCGGTCCGTAACCGGGCGGTTACCCGGGTGAGGGGCGGGCGCGGTGCGGCCCCCTCCCGGACGGGCACGTGTTGCGGGAGGAGGCCTGGCGGGGAGAGGTCCCCGCTAGAGGGCCGCGGCTCCGTGGTTGCGGAGGGACTGGGCGTACTGCTGGAGGACCCAGAGCTCGTTCTGGACGGCGGCCAGGGCGGCCGGGTCACCGTTGCTGCCCGCGCGGGCGAGGGAGCCCTGGACTTCCAGGATGCGGCGGTCGACGGCGCGCAGCCTGACCTGGACGAGCTGGACGCCGGCGTAGATCTCGTCGACGGACTTGGCGTGGATGGCTTCGACGGCCAGTTCGGTGACCATGGCTCTGACCTGGTCGTTGACGGCGGACTCGCGGACCCGGGCAAGGTATTCGGCGGCGGCCTGGGCCCCCTGCTCGGCGCCGCCCGCCTCCTCGATGGTCTGCCGGACGGTCGCATAGGGAGGCGCGGTGAACTCGTCGGCGCCGTAGGCGTCGAAGGCGGGAGAGACCAGGTCGGGGCGCTGGAGGGCGAGCTTGAGGAGCTCGCGCTCGGTGCGGTGGACGGGGCTGCGGAGGTTGAGGGCGGGGCCCGCGACGACGGGGGCGGGTGCGCCGGTGGCCCCGGCGTCGTAACCCTGCCTGCCGCCACGCGCGCCCTGCTGCGGACCGCCCCGCCCGCCCTTGTCCTTGGCCCAGCGGGCGAGCTGACCGATCCGCTTGACCACGAACTGGGTGTCCAGGATGCCGAGCATGCCCGCGAGCTGGACGGCGACCTCGTGCTGCGAGGCGCTGTTCTTGATCCGGGCGACGACCGGGCCCGCCTCGTCGAGGGCGGCGGCCCGCCCCGCCGGGGTCTCCAGGTCGTAGCGGGCGACGATCTGGCGCAGCGCGAACTCGAAGAGCGGGGTGCGCGGCTGGGTGAGGTCGGCGACCGCCTCGTCGCCCTTGGCCAGGCGCAGGTCGCAGGGGTCCATGCCGTCGGGGGCGATCGCGATGTAGGTCTCGGCGGCGAACTTCTGGTCGTCCTCGAAGGCACGCAGGGCGGCCTTCTGGCCTGCGGCGTCGCCGTCGAAGGTGAAGATCACGCGGGCCGAGCCGTTGTCCATCAGGAGGCGGCGGAGGATCTTGATGTGGTCGGTGCCGAAGGCGGTGCCGCAGGTCGCGATGGCCGTCGTCACACCGGCCAGGTGGCAGGCCATGACGTCGGTGTAACCCTCGACGACGACGGCCCTGCTGACCTTGGCGATCTCCTTCTTGGCCAGGTCGATTCCGTACAGGACCTGGGACTTCTTGTAGATCGGGGTCTCGGGTGTGTTGAGGTACTTGGGCCCGTTGTCGTCGTCGCGGAGCTTGCGGGCGCCGAAGCCGACGACCTCGCCGCCGATGTCGCGGATCGGCCACATCAGGCGGCCGCGGAAGCGGTCGATGGGGCTGCGGCGGGACTCCTGGGCGAGGCCGGAGGTGAGGAGTTCCTTGTCGGTGAAGCCCTTGCCGCGGAGGTAGCGGGTGAGGTGGTCCCAGCCGGCCGGGCTGTAGCCGACGCCGAAGTGGGCGGCGGCGCCCTGGTCGAAGCCGCGCTCGGCGAGGAACTTGCGGCCGATCTCCGCCTCGGGACTCTCCAGCTGCTGGATGTAGAAGTCGGCGGCGGCCTTGTGCGCCTCGACCAGGCGGGTGCGCTCGCCGCGCTGGGTGGAGGGGTTGTAGCCGCCCTCCTCGTACCGCAGGGTGATGCCCGCCTGTGCGGCGAGCCGCTCGACCGTCTCCGAGAAGGTGAGGTGGTCGATCTTCATCACGAAGGCGATCGTGTCGCCGCCCTCCTGGCAGCCGAAGCAGTGGAAGAGACCCTTGCTCGGACTGACCTGGAAGGAGGGCGACTTCTCGTCGTGGAAGGGGCAGAGGCCCTTGAGGTTGCCGCCGCCCGCGCTCCGGAGCTGAAGGTATTCGGACACGACGGCGTCGATCGGGAGCGCCTCCCGGACCGCCTTCACGTCGTCGTCATTGATCCTGCCTGCCACGCGTGAAGTGTACGGGGAGGCTCGGACACTCCGGCCTCCCCGGTCACTTGATCACGCGGCGGAACGGCTGCCGATCATGGGGTGACCAGCGACTCCAGCGGTACCGAGGGGTCGGCGAGGGCGTGCTGGTCGACCCGGCCGCCGCTGCGGATGAGCTGCTTGATGTGGTCGGTGACGTCCCACACGTTGACGTTCATCCCGGCCAGCACCCGCCCGTCCTTCAGCCAGAAGGCGAGGAACTGCCGCTTCCCCGCGTCCCCCCGGACCACGACCTGGTCGTACGTCCCGGGCGGCGCCCAGCCGGTGTACTCCAGGCCCAGGTCGTACTGGTCGGAGAAGAAGTAGGGGATGCGGTCGTACGGTGCGCCGAGCCCGAGCATCGACCTGGCGGCGGCCGGTCCGCCGTTGAGGGCGTTCGCCCAGTGCTCGACGCGCAGCCGCTGCCCGTGGAGGGGCGAGCCCGGCAGGTGCAGGGGTACGGCGGCGACGTCGCCGGCGGCGTAGATGTCGGGGTCGCTGGTACGCAGCCGGGAGTCGACGGCGATGCCACCGCCGTGGGCGCGGTCGACCAGGTCGAGGCCGCTGGATTCGGCGAGGACGGTGCGGGGGGCCGCGCCGATGGCGGCGAGGACGTCGTGGGCGAGGTGTTCCTCGCCGTCGTCCGTCCGGGCGGCGAGCACCATGCCGTCCTGGCCGATGATCTCGGTGAGGCGGGCGCCGAAGTGGAAGCGGACGCCGCGCTCGGCGTGCAGGTCGGTGAAGAGCTGGCCGAGTTCGGGGCCGAGCACGTTGTGCAGGGGGGTGGGCTCGGCTTCGACGAGGGTGACCTCGGCGCCGTAGCCGCGGGCGGCGGCGGCGATCTCCAGGCCGATCCAGCCCGCTCCGGCGATGACCAGATGCCCGTTGTCGCGGCCGAGGGTGGCGAGGACTCCGCGCAGCCGCTCGGCGTGCGCGAGGCGGCGCAGGTGGTGGACGCCGGCCAGTCCGGTGCCGGGGATGTCCAGCCGGCGGGGCTCGGAGCCGGTGGCGAGGAGGAGTTTGTCGTAGCGGATGAGGGTGCTGTCGCCGAGCCGGACGGTCCTGGCCTCGCGGTCGAGGTGGTCGACGGTCTGGCCGAGGTGCAGCTCGACGTCATGGGTGGCGTACCAGCCGGTGTCCTGGACGAAGACGCTGTCGCGGTCGTCCTTGCCCGCGAGGAAGCCCTTGGAGAGGGGTGGGCGTTCGTAGGGGTGGTCACGTTCGTCGCCGATCAGGATCACCCGGCCGGTGAATCCCTCCGAACGAAGGGTTTCGGCCGCTTTCGCCCCGGCCAGCCCTCCGCCGACGATCACGAACGTCTGATCTGCGTCGACCACTTGATGCCTCCACCACTGTGCCCTGTGCTACCGCCGCGCTGCTCCGGCGCGCTGTCTCCGGGCGGCGTGCGCGCGGTGTCCGCGGGTACGCCGCCCCAAATGAGCGTCCCGCACGGAGGGGAATGACGAAAGAGGGGGGTAGGGCGTGGGGGCCGAGGAGCGTCGTCGCAGCGGGGCAGTGGCCCCACGCTGTCCGGGCAGTGGCCCCGTGCCGTCAGGGCGAGGGCCCTGAGCCGTCCGGGCAGTGGCCCCGTGCCGTTCGGCCCTGCGCCCGGGCGGATGGCCGCGGACGTCTCCCCCGCCGGACCCTCCGCGGCCATCGCCACCCCAGGGTCGTGGTCATGTGTGCGACTGGCGGGGCTTTCGTGCACAAAGCAAAGGGAACGTCCCCCTCCGGTGAACGGTCGTTACGCTCGTAGAAGCGCCGGGGAGGCGTGGGACACGGGACGGCGGGGAAGAAGGGGGCCGATGCGCGCGTGCTTCGCATCCACTTCGCCGCCGAGGACCTGAACCGGCTGCGGATCGCCGCCCACCCGGACCCCCTGTGGGAACTCGTGCACGCCCTGCATCTCCTGCACAACCGGCAGGCCGCGCTGGTCTTCGCCCCCTGGCGGCAGGAGGTCCGCGAGGCGGTCGCCCGCGAGGAGCTCACCGCCACGGTGGCCGCGCTGGGCAGGCTGTGCCCGTGGGCGGCGTACTTCCCCGACTTCCTGACCCCGGGCCGGGGCACCGTCGATCTGGAGACCGGTATCGATCAGGTGCTCTCCACGCCCATGCGGCGGCTGAACGCCGAACTGGGGCAGCTGTTCGCCGGGGCGGGGGCGCCGGTTCCGGCGGTGGCGCGGCGGCTCGCGGAGGGGGACCCCCGGACGCTGCTGCGTCTGGGGGAGGCGCTGCGGCGGTTCTACGCGGTGGCGGTGGCCCCCTACTCGCGGGAGATCCGGGCGGCGGTCGCGGCGGACCGGCCGGTGCGTGCGGAGGCGGCGCTGGAAGGTGGCGCGGACGGGCTGCTCTCCAGCTATCAGCCGGAGCTGACCTGGCGGGAGGACGGCAGGCTGCTGGAGGCCGGGTATCCGATGGAACGCGAACTCGTTCTGGGCGGAAGGTCGTTGACGCTGATTCCGTCCTTCTTCTGTGTACGTCGCCCGGTGGCGCTGGCGGACCCCGGCCTGCCGCCGGTGCTGGTGCACCCGCTGACCCCGGAGCCCGGCTGGCTGATGCGCTCCCGGGCCCTCAGGGACGGGGAACCGGCGGCCGCGCTGCCGGTGGCCCAGCTGATCGGGCACACCCGGGCCGCGGTCCTTGACGTACTGGACCGCCCGATGACCACCTCCCAGCTGGGATCGGCTCTGCGGCTGGCGCTGTCCACGGCCAGCCGGCACGCGACGGTGCTGCGCGAGGCGGGTCTGGTGGCCTCCCACCGGCGCGGCTCGGCGGTGGTGCACCGCAGAACCGGCCTGGGCGACGCCCTGCTCGACGGGGACATGGGAGGCACGGGGTTCTGAGAGCCGGTGTCCGCGACGCACGACCCGCTTCAGCGCCGGGTCGTGAGGCGTGAGTGCAGGGAGCGGGCCGAGGAGTCCGTGAGGGCGGCGATCTGGTCCACCAGGACGCGCTTGCGGGCGCGGTCGTCGGTGGCCGCGTCGAAGAGGGCACGGAACTGGGGGTCCAGGCCCTCCCCCGGTGCCCGCAGGGTCAGCGCCTCAGCCAGTTCGGCGATCACGATGCGCTGGTCGGCGCGGAGGCGTTCCTGCTCGTCGCGCTGCATGACATAGCGGTCGGCGACCGCCTTGAGGACCGCGCACTCGTTGCGCGTCTCGCGCCCGACGACCAGCTCCGCCGCGTACCGGGTGAGCCGTCCGCTGCCGTACGCGGCCCTGGTCGCACTCTCCGCGGCGAGGCAGAACCGGCCGATGAGCTGGCTGGTGGCGTCCTTGAGGCGGGCCTGGGCCAGAGCGGAGCCGTCGTAGCCGTGCGGCCACCACTCCTGTTCCGTCAACCGGTCGAGGGCTTCGGCCAGTTCGGCGGGGTCGGTGTCCTCGGGGACGTAACGGCCTATGGCCACCCGGTAGATCTCGGCCCGTTCCGGTTCGGCGAGGAGGAGGCCCGGGTCGATGTGGCCGGCGTGCAGGCCGTCCTCGAAGTCGTGCACGGAGTAGGCGACGTCGTCGGACCAGTCCATCACCTGGGCCTCGAAGCACTTGCGGAGGCCGGGGGCACCCTCGCGCGCCCACCGGAAGACCGGGAGGTCGTCCTCGTACACCCCGAACTTCACCGAGTCGGGGTCGGTGGGGTGACCGCCGCGCGCCCAGGGGTACTTGGTGGCGGCGTCCAGGGCGGCTCTGGTGAGGTTGAGGCCGACGCTGACCAGCTCGCCGGTGGCCTCGCTGCGGACGAAACGCTTGGGTTCGAGGCGGGTGAGCAGTCGCAGCGACTGGGCGTTGCCCTCGAAGCCGCCGGCGTCCTTGGCGAAGTCGTTGAGAGCCTGCTCGCCGTTGTGGCCGAAGGGCGGGTGGCCCATGTCGTGCGAGAGGCAGGCCGCTTCGACCAGGTCGGGGTCGCAGCCCAGGGCGGCGCCCAGTTCGCGGCCGACCTGCGCGCACTCCAGGGAGTGGGTGAGCCGGGTGCGGGGGCTCGAATCCCACACCTGACTGCGTGAACCGGGCGTCACCACCTGGGTCTTGCCCGCCAGGCGGCGCAGCGCGGCGGAGTGCAGCACCCGGGCGCGGTCGCGCTGGAACGCGGTCCTGCCGGGCCGTTTGTCGGGCTCGGCGTCCCAGCGCTGCGTCGCGGCCGAGTCGTATGCGGTGCTTTCCATACGCATGACCGTAACCGCAAGCACTGACAGTCACCCTCGTCCGCCGCTCGCAGGTCAGGCGGGTGCGGGCGACGACGGTGCGCCGCGGGGCCCCTCGGCGCGCGGCCGGTCGGCCCGCCGCCCGTCGCGCCGCCACCGCTCCAGCCGGGAGCCCTCAAGCCGGGGGCCCTCGCGCCGGGAGCCGTCCGGCGAGATCCGGCCGAGCTGGGTGGAGAGCTGGGCGGTGATACGGGTGAGGAGTTCGGCGGTGCTGTCGAGGGGCAGGGAGTCGGTCTCGCGCGGTAAGGACGGTTCTGTCGTCATGTTCCGGATCCTCCCGGGCGTACGTTGCGGCCGGATTGCGCGGGAGTGACGTCTACTGCCGCTGCGCCCCGTCCAGTTTCCTGAAGAAGTACACGTCCTCGTGCCCGCCGGGTACGCCGGGCTGACGGCCGACCTCCTCGTACCCCAGTCCCCGGTAGAAGTCCGGCGCCTGGAAGGTGTAGGAGGACACCGTCATGCGGTCCCCGCCGCGCCGCAGGACCTCCGCCTCGGCGGCGCGCATCAGCCTGCTGCCCCACCCCTCGTGCCGGGCGTCCTCGCGGACCCAGAGCATGTGGATGGCGCCGAGTCCGCCCCAGGTGTATCCGGTGAGTCCGCCCCAGGTGTATCCGGTGAGTCCGCCGACGAGTTCTCCGGCGGCGTCGGTGGCCCGTACCGACAGTTCCTTCTCGTCGTACGCGCCGGTGGCGGCGCTGTTGAAGGCGGTGAGTTCCCTGTCGAGCCGGTCGGTGAGTTCCTCGTCGTCCTCGCCCACCCGGAGCGTGGCATTCCCGTCGGTCGTCATGCGGGGAGTATGCCGGGCCACGGCGCGGGGACTCCAGTGGAAAAGGGGTCCCCGGCCAACGGGGCCGGCCGGAGTGATTCCCGGTCGGCCCCGCGGGGTCCTGGGCCCGTGGCCGGGCCGCACGCACTGCGTCAGATACGACGGTGCTTGCCGTAGTAGCCGCCGATCTGCTCGTGGTAGCCCGGGTCGCCGATGTGCTTCTCCTTGTCGAACTCGGGCGCGTCCTTGATCTGGTCCTTCGTCAGGCCGACGTAGATCTTCTTGTCGGCGGTGTCGATGCGCTCGACCGTGCCGGCCGGCAGCAGGACGTGCTTGCCGAAGATCCAGACGCCGGTGTCGACGACGAGGTAGGCGGAGCCCACCTCGTCGGAGTGCTTGTCGACCTTGCCGATGCTGCCGTCGGTGGCTTCGACCTTGAATCCGGCCAGGCTGGTGCCGGACTGGTAGCCGGTGGTCGGCTGGTAGCCCCAGATGTTCTCGCTCATGAATAGCTCCTTCATCGTCGGCAGTGGAACTTCTGCGTTCGGGCGGTGCGCCCGGACAGTGCGTTCAATCGGGGGGAATCATCCGCTCGATAGCCTGCGGAATTCCCTGCCGCCGGTCGAGTGCCCCGACTCGCATCGCCTACACGGGCCGGGCCACTTCGACCGGAATTCATCCCACAGCCATCCGCCGCCCACCCTCCGCCCTCGCGCGCACAGCGCAAATGCGGGTGACCCGGACGATTTTCCGTCCGGGCCACCCGCATTCACCGCAGTACTACGCCTCCACTGTCACACCTCGCCTACCAGCGATACCAGCGGCCACGGCGGCCCCCGCTGCCACCGGACCGGGCAACGAATCCGAGCAGCCAAAGCACCAGTACGGCAATTGCTATCCACCAGAGAATTTTGACTGCGAATCCGGCACCGAAAAGGATGAGGATCAGCAGCAGTACGAGAAGCAGGGGAACCATAGTTATCAACCTCCAGGCAGACGTGTGCCCCGGGGAATCCATGGCATGCGCCCGCAATTCACGCGAGTTTTATCTCGGTCCGACAACGCCCGGAGGGGACCGTTCCGAGCCCCGCGCCGGGTCTCCGGCCGCACCTCGCGGGTGGTGCGCGGAACTATCGCGCCCGCCCGGGCGTCGACAAGGCAGAGAGATCGGCACGTACCACCGGGGGGAATGTCATGCGGCTCTGGCGCATCGAGGTGAAGCGGCCCAGGCTGCCTGCTCCGCCCTCGGGAAGGCGCGGCAGACGGCGCCTCGTCCAGGCCGTGATGGCGGGGTGCGTGCTGGCACTGCTGCCTTCGACCTGGACGTACGCCGCGACCGGCGGCCGGATCGGGGACGTGGACCGGGCACCGGAGCGGGAGGTGGCGATCGTCTTCGGGGCGGGACTGTGGCGGGGCGAGCCGACCCCGTACCTGGCGCGACGGCTGGACGCGGCGGCGGAGCTGTACCGGACGGGCAAGGTCCGCGTGGTGCTGGTGACCGGGGACAACGGACGCGAGGAGTACGACGAACCGGACGCGATGCGTGGCTATCTGGTGCGCCACGGGGTGCCGGACAAGCACATCGTGAGCGACTACGCCGGGTTCGACACCTGGGACTCCTGTGTGCGGGCCAAGCAGATCTTCGGCGTCGAGAGGGCGGTACTGATCAGCCAGGGCTTCCACATACGGCGGGCCGTCGCCCTGTGCGATGCGGCGGGGGTGGACGGCTTCGGGGTCGGCGTCGACGACGAGCACGACGTGACCTGGTACTACGGCGGCGCCCGGGAGATGTTCGCCGCCGGAAAGGCCGCGCTGGACGCCACGTTCAAGCCGGATCCGCACTTTCTCGGTGAGCGGGAAAAGGGTGTGACGGAGGCGTTGGCAGACGGGCCGGGGCGCTGACACACTGACCGCCGTCCGATTGAGGTATGCCGGATAGGCATACGAGCGGGAGGCGGGTGGGTTCAAGTGGCCGGTACGGACAGGGCTTTGGGCGCGCTGGACGGGAAGGTCGTACTGGTCACCGGGGGCTCCCGGGGGCTGGGGGCGGCCACCGCGCGGGCCGTGGTGGCCGGCGGCGGGCGGGTCGTCATCGGTGACGTACGCGAGGAGGAAGGGGAGCGCCTGGCAGCGGAGTTGGGGGATGCGGCGGCCCGCTTCCGGGTGCACGACGTGACCGGCGAGGAGAGCTGGGCGGAGGTGGTGGCCTTCACGGTCGGTGCGTTCGGCCGGCTGGACGCTCTGGTCAACAACGCCGGTATCTCCAGCGGGGAGTTGCTCGCGGACGCCGATGTGGCGCGCTTCAGGGCGATCGTCGAGGTGAACCTGGTGGGGGTCTTCCTCGGGATGCGGACCGTGGTGCCGGTGATGCGGGAGGGCGGCGGCGGCTCGATCGTCAACATCTCGTCCGCCGCCGGGCTCACCGGAATGGCGCGGACGGCCGGGTACGGGGCGTCCAAGTGGGGTGTGCGCGGGCTGTCCAAGATCGGGGCGGTGGAACTGGCCGAGGCGCGGATCCGGGTCAACTCGGTGCACCCGGGGATGACCTACACCGCCATGACGGCCCATGTGGGCATCGAGGTCGGGGACGGCAAGTACCCCTCCGCCCCCATGGGGCGGGTGGGGGTACCGGACGAGATCGCGGCGGCCGTGGCCTTCCTGCTGTCGGATGCGGCCGGCTATGTGACGGGGGCGGAACTGGCCGTGGACGGGGGGTGGACGGCGGGGCTGGTGCCGGGGAGGGGTGAGGGGTGAGGGAGGCGGCGCGCGGGCGGCCAGGGGGTGGTGAGGTGCGGGGCCGTGAGGTTCAGCCGAAGTTGACGCGGGTGATGACGCCGGCGTCGTCGAGGTAGATGTTGAGGCGGTCCGGGTTGTACTCCTGGGTGACGAAGGAGCCGGGGGTGATGACGCGGTACGGCTTCGGGATGTCGCGTTCGTGGACCAGGCGGTCGGCGGGGGTGCCGGTGGGGGGCTTTTCGCCGTTGCGGACCAGGGTTTTGCCCACCCACTGGGCGTAGTCGGGGGCGAGGGACACGGGGGCGTGCGGCTCGGCGGCGAGGGATTCGGTGGCGTGGGACTTGCCGGTGGGGGCGAAGAAGGTGGCGGCGAGGGCGGCGGCGGTGACGAGAGTTTTGAGGTGGGAGCTGTGCATGGGGGGCAGGTTCCTATTGGGGGCGGCCAACTTCCAAACTGGTTACACCCGTTCGGGTGGGGTGGGTGGGGGTCTGTTCGATTGGGAGGGTGCGTCGGTGGGGTGAGTCGAGGGTCTGGGGGGGCGGGCTGCGGTAATGGGGGTGGGGGGTCGCAGGGTGGTTGTTACAGAATGTCTCGGTTGCCGTGATGTGTAGTAGTTAGGGTCGAGGGACCACCCGGTCCCGTACACCAGCTCTTCAGGCGGCACCCCCATGCACCCCCGTACGCGTACCCGCAGGTCGAACGTCATGGTGGCGGTCGGGCTGCTCGGCGCCGTCACCGCGTGTGGCGCGCCCTCCGGTCTCGGCAAGGGGGAGCCCGCCCCCGCGGCCAGTGCCCAGCCGGTGCCCGCGACACTGTGGCCCGCCTGGTCGCCAAAGTCGTCCTCTCCCTCGGACGCCGTGTCCGACCCCGAGCTGCAGCCCACACCGGAACCGCTGGCGGGCGCTCCCGTCGTACCCGCCGGCGGATTCGCCTCGATGGATCAGCTGGCTGTGCTGCGCGCCGACCCGCGCATGAAGCGCCTGACCCGGCACGGGGTCGTCGAGAAGCCGGGGCAGCCCGGTGTCCGCCCGGCCGTACTGCGGGACCTGACCGGCGACAGGCGCCCCGAACTGATCAGTGCGGTGGACCTGGAGAGCGGGCGGGTGCTGATGGCGGTGTACACGGTGCGCGAAGGGAAGGTCGTGCCGATCCTCCACACCAGCGGCGTACGCCCGGTCATCGAGTCCGTCGGCGTGGACCTGGTGGTGCGCAGCTCCGCGACCGACGGCGGCGAGCAGTCCGTTCGCTACCGCTGGGACGGCCACCGGATGATCACCGTCAGCGAGGTCCGCAGCTACCGGAACGAGGTCCGGCACAACGGCGACGGCACCCCCGGCATCGCGACCAACCCGGACGCCCCCTCCCAGGAGCCCGGCACCCCCAGGACGGGCACCCCCCGCCCCGTGCCGTCACCCCCGCAGCCGCCCCCCGGGCCCTCCCAGGACCGGCCCGCCTCCCCCGGACCCACCCGGTGATCCGCCGGATCCGCAGCTTCTTCGCCGGGCTCAGCCTCCGCTGGAAGATCGCCGCACTGCCCGCCCTCGGGGCCGCCCTGGTCGCGCTCGCCATCGGCGGGCTGATCCATCAGGCCCGTACCTCCCAGGTCGCCGAGACCGCCGGGGAGTCCGCGATCGCCGAGCTCTACCGGGTACGGCAGCTGTACGAGCTGACCGGGCACGTGGACCCCGCGGACACCGGGTCCGCGCTGGACTCCGCCGACCTTCCGGCGCCGCTGGCCGCCGATGCCGGGGCCGGGCGGCGCAACACCTATCTCGACATGTCGGGGGACCACCCCGCCGTATGGGCGGCCCGGCCGATCGGCTCCCACGTGCTGTCGGTACGGCTGCCGCTGAACGCCCAGCGCGACGACATCCACGAACTCGACCGCACGCTGGTCGGCTGGGGTCTGCTGGTGGTCGCGCTCACCGCGCTGGGCGGGGCCGCACTGGCGTCCCGGCTGAGCCGCGAGCTGCGGAAGGCGGCGGCCACCGCGCGCCGGATCAGTGGCGGTGACCTGGACGCGCGGATCGCGCGGCGGCCGGGGCAGCCACAGGATTCGGGGGACGAGGTGGCTGAGCTGGCCGCCGCCCTCAACACCATGGCCGCGTCGCTCCAGCGGCGGATCGAGGCCGAGCAGCGGTTCACCGCGGATGTGGCCCACGAGCTGCGGACGCCGCTGACCGGGTTGCAGACCGCGGCCGAGCTGTTGCCGCCGGGGCGGCCGACGGAACTGGTGCGGGACCGGGTGGCCGCCCTGCGCATCCTGACCGAGGACCTGCTGGAGGTGGCCCGGCTGGACGCGGGGGCGGAGGTTCCGGATCTGGCCGTGCATCCGCTGGGTGCGCTGGTGGAGCGGATGGCGGAGCGGCTGGGGTGCGAGGTGGTGCTGCCGGAGACCGGCACGGAGGTGACGACGGATGTGCGGCGGCTGGAGCGGATCGTCACCAATCTGGTCGTCAACGCGCGGCGGCACGGGGGCGATCCGGTGGAGGTGCGGGTCGAGGGGGCTCGGATCGTGGTCCGTGACCATGGGCCGGGGTTTCCCGAGGAGGTGCTGCGGGACGGTCCGCAGAGGTTCCGGACGGGGGCTCAGGAGCGGGGGCAGGGGACGGGGCTGGGGCTGACGATCGCGTTCGGGCAGGCGAGGGCGATGGGGGCGCTGGTGGAGTTGTCCAATGAGGGGGAGGGGGGCGCGGTGGCGGTGGTGACGTTGCCGGGGGCGAAGCAGGGCCCGGTAGCCCGGTAGCCCGGTAGCCCGGTAGCCCGGTAGCCCGGTAGCCCGGTAGCCCGGTAGCCCGGTAGCCCGGTAGCCCGGTAGCCCGGTAGCCCCCTTGGGCGGCGGGGCCGCCCCCGGGGGCGGAACGGGCGGGCAAGGGGGCGGCCCCCGACGGAGTCGCACCCCACCCGCCCCGGCCCGTCCCGACCCCGTACCCAAGGGGAAAGGGCAACGGCCCCGCCGCCCAAGGGGGCTGACGGGGCGGGCGACCTGGGCCGTGAGTGGGTCAGACCGCGGCAGCGAACTGGGCGGCGTGAAGGCGGGCGTAGCTGCCGCCGATGTGAAGGAGTTCCTGGTGGGAGCCCTGCTCGACGATGCGGCCCGCCTCCATGACCAGGATGACGTCCGCGTCACGGATGGTGGAGAGGCGGTGCGCGATGACGAAGGAGGTCCGGCCGTGCCGCAGTGAGTTCATCGCGCGCTGGATGAGGACCTCGGTGCGGGTGTCGACCGAGCTGGTGGCCTCGTCCAGGACCAGGATGGACGGCTGGACGAGGAAGGCCCGGGCGATGGTGATGAGTTGCTTCTCGCCGGCGCTGAGGTTGCCGCCCTCCTCGTCGATGACGGTGTCGTAGCCGTCGGGCAGGGTGCGGATGAACCGGTCGGCGTACGTCGCCATCGCCGCCTCCACGATCCGTGCCCGCGACACGTCGCCCCGCACCCCGTACGCGATGTTGTCGGCGATCGTCCCGCCGAACAGCCAGGTGTCCTGGAGGACCATGCCGGTCGCCGCCCGCAGTTCCTCCCTGGAGAGGGTGGCGATGTCGGTGCCGTCGAGGGTGATGCGTCCGCCGGTGACCTCGTAGAACCGCATCAGCAGATTGACCAGGGTGGTCTTGCCCGCGCCGGTGGGGCCGACGATGGCGACGGTCTGGCCGGGGGCGACCTGGAGGGTCAGGTCCTCGATGAGGGGTTTACCGGCCTCGTAGCGGAAGGCGACGTTCTCGAACGCGACCCGGCCGGTGACCCTTTCCCGGCGGGTGCGGGCCGGGGGCTCAGGGGACTCCTCCTGCGCGTCCAGCAGGTCGAAGACACGCTCGGCCGAAGCGACCCCGGACTGGAGGAGGTTGGCCATCGCGGCGACCTGGGTGATGGGCCCGTTGAACTCGTACGAGTACTGGACGAAAGCCTGGATCTCGCCGATCGACAGCGACCCGGAGGCCACCCGCAGACCGCCGACGACCGCGATCAGGACGTAGTTGAGGTTGCCGACGAAGGACATCGCGGGCTGCATGATCCCGGAGATGAACTGGGCCCTGAAGCTGGCCCCGTGCAGCTCGGCGTTGTGCGCCTCGAAGGTGGCGATGGCCTCCTTCTTGCGGCCGAAGACCTTCACCAGGGCGTGCCCGGTGTACATCTCCTCGATGTGCCCGTTGAGCCGGCCGGTCACCGCCCACTGCTTCACGAACTCCGGCTGGGCGCGCTTGCCGATGACGTACGCCCCGTAGAGCGAGAGCGGCACGGTGGCCAGCGTGACCAGCGCCATCAGTGGCGAGATCCAGAACATCATCGCCAGCACACCGACCAGGGTGAGCAGGGCGCGGACCATCTGGCTGGAGGCCTGCTGCATGGTCTGGGTGATGTTGTCGATGTCGTTGGTGGTGCGGGAGAGGACCTCGCCGCGCGGCTGGCGGTCGAAGTAGGAGAGGGGCAGCCGGGCGAGCTTGGTCTCGGCACGTTCCCGCAGCCGGTAGCCGAGCCGCTGGACGACGGCCATGGCGATCCGCGCCTGGATCCAGGTGAAGAGGGCGCCGCCGGCGGTGAGGGCGAGGGCGAGCAGCAGTACCCGGGCGACCGCGTCGAAGTCGATTCCGGCGGGGCTCTTGGCGCCCGTCACCACCAGGTCGGTGGCGTCGCCCAGGATCTTGGGGGTGACCACCGCCAGGGCGACCGCGAGGACACCGGCGGTGAGGACGGCCGCCATCAGGTGCTTTTCGGGGGCGGTCATCCTGAGCAGTCGCAGCCCGGAGCGGCGGAAGTCGAGGGACCGCTCCAGCGGCGGACTGCCGACCACACCGGGACCGCGCTGCGGCGGCGGCCCCTGCCGGGCGGGGACCGCCTTGCGCCCGGCCCCCTTGCCCCCAAGCTCCTTGCCCTCGGCCCCCTTGCTGCCGGATTCCTTGTTCCCGGCCCTCCTTCCCGCGGCGTGCTTTCCCTCCGGTGCCTCCTCGCTGTTCTCCATGGTGATGCTCATGCCGCTTCCTCCTCGGTCAGCTGGGAGAGGACGATCTCCCGGTAGGTCTGGTTGTCCCGCATGAGCTCGTCGTGGGTGCCGGTGCCGACGACCCGGCCCTCGTCGAGGACCACGATGTTCTCGGCACTGCGGATGGTGGAGACGCGCTGGGCGACGATCACCACGGTGGCGTCCGCGGTCTCCTCCGCCAGGGCTGACCGCAGCGCCGCGTCGGTGGCGTAGTCGAGCGCGGAGAAGGAGTCGTCGAAGAGGTAGATGCCGGGGCGGGTCACCAACACCCGCGCGATGGCGAGGCGTTGGCGCTGGCCGCCGGAGAGGTTGGTGCCGCCCTGGGAGACGGGGGCGTCCAGCCCTTCGTCGAGTGCTTCGACGAAGTCGCTGGCCTGGGCGACCTCCAGGGCGTGCCAGAGCTCGGCGTCGGTCGCCTCCGGATTGCCGTACCGCAGGTTGGAGGCAACGGTTCCGGAGAAGAGGTACGGCTTCTGCGGTACGAGGCCGACGGTGCGCGACAGCAGCACCGGCTCCACTTCCCGTACGTCCACTCCGCCGACCAGGACCTGCCCGCCGGTGGTGTCGAAGAGGCGTGGGATCAGATGGAGCAGGGTGGTCTTGCCGCTGCCGGTGGAGCCGATGACCGCGGTGGTACGTCCGGGACGCGCGTCCAGGGTGACTCCGCCCAGCACCGGCTCCTCCGCCCCCGGATAGCTGAAGTCAACCCCCCGCAGCGACAGTTGACCCCGTCCGTGGAGCCGGGCTACCGGCGCGAGGGGCTCGGCCACACTCGGCTCGGTGTCGAGGACCTCCTTGATCCGCTCCGCGCTGACCGCGGCGCGGGGCAGCTGCATCATCATGAACGCGGTCATCATCACCGCCATCAGGATCTGCATCAGATAGCCGAGGAACGCGATCAGCGAGCCGACCTGAAGGGTGCCCGAGTCGATGCGCTGTCCCCCGACCCAGATGACGGCGATGGTGGCCAGTTCCCACACCAGGAGGATGGTCGGCATCATCAGCGCCATCAGCCGGCCGGTGCGCAGCGAGACTCGCATCAGGTCGGCGTTGGCGTCGGCGAACCGCTCCTGCTCGTGCTTGTCGCGGACGAAGGCGCGGATGACCCGGATGCCGGTGATCTGCTCGCGCAGGACCCGGTTGACGGCGTCGATGCGCTTCTGCATCCCACGGATCAGCCGCGGCATCCGCCGGATGATCAGCCCGACCGCCCCGCCGAGCAGCGGCACGAAGACCAGCATCAGCAGTGCCAGGGGGACGTCCTGGGAGAGCGCCATCGCGATCCCGCCGACGCACATCAGCGGGGCCGCCACCAGCATGGTCAGCGCGAGCACGGTGAGCATCTGCACCTGCTGGACGTCATTGGTGGTGCGGGTGATCAGCGAGGAGGCGCCGAACCTGCCGACCTCCCGCACCGAGAAGTCCTGCACCCGGGAGAACACGGCGGACCGCAGGTCTCGCCCCACCCCCATCGCGACGCGCGCCCCGAAGAAGACGGCCGCGCCGGCGGCGAGGACCTGGAGGAGCGTGACGGCGATCATGACGCCGCCGGAGGACAGGACGTAACCGGTGTCACCGGTGAGGACGCCCCGGTTGATGATGTCGGCGTTGAGGGTGGGGAGGTAGAGGGTCGCGGCGATCTGGGCCAGTTGCAGGGCCACGACCAGCGCGAGGGTGCGTCGGTAAGGGTGCAGGTGGACGCGGAGCAGCGCGGGGAGTGCGGACATGGTGGGTACCGGTCCTCAGTGTCATCAGGCCGAGAAGGCGCGGACGGACTTGGCGTCGCGGAGCGCGTGCGCCCACCAGCTGAGCTGGTTCAGCAGGGACTTGGCGGCGGTGTTGCATGCCTCGGGGTCGGTGTGCACGCCGTCCTCGTCGAACTGGCCCCACGGCCCGTGGAAGGAGACGGTGTCGCGCAGGGTCATGGTGTGCAGCTCGGCGAAGACCTGCCGCAGGTGCTCGACCGCGCGCAGGCCGCCGGAGAGGCCGCCGTAGGAGACGAAGCCGAGGGGCTTGGCGTGCCATTCGGCGCCGTGCCAGTCGATGAGGTTCTTGAGGCCGGCGGGGTAGGAGTGGTTGTACTCGGGGGTGATGACGACGAAGGCGTCGGCCGCCGCCAACTTGGCCGAGGTCTTGGCGAGTTCGGCCCGTACGGCGCCGGTGGGGTTGAAGGAGAGCGCGGTCGGCAGCTCGACCTCGGCCACGTCGACGACATCGACCTCCAGGCCGCCGAACTCCTCGGCCCGGGAGAGGAACCACTGGGAGATGACCGGGGCGAAGCGCCCCTCGCGGTTGCTGGCGACGATGACGGCGACCCGAATGGGCTTGTCGGAAGGGGAGTTGGCGGGGGCGGTGGATGCGGATGCGGTGCTCGTGAGGTCCATGTGGAGAAGACTCCGACCTCAAGCGGGCTTGAGGTCAAGCGCGGCTGGGAATCTTCTTTTTTTCCGGGTGGTCGGGGGCGGCCGGAATCCCCCTCTCCACCCGCTGCCTCCGCTCGGAGCTCCCCCTTTCGCCCCGCCCCGTCACCCATTCGGCCCGGCCCCCTTCCTGAGCCCCCGTCACCTCTCTGACCTGCCATAACGGCCCGGCGTATGAGTGAAGCAGCACCCCCCGACCCGTCCCGGTACGCCGTCTCGGCAGGCGCGGCAGGCCCGGCGCCGCTTATCTCGGAGGGAGAGATACGTCGACGCCGCGAGCGGTACGCCTTCGGAGGACCCCATGCGCAAGCCCCCCGCCCGACCCCGCCACCGCGCCCGGCCCACCCTCGTGGCGCTGGCCGCGACCGCGGTGCTCGCGCTGGGCGCGGCCGGTGCGACGGGTACGGCGGGGGTGGCGCACGCGGAGGACACCGCCGCCGGGCAACTGGAGTTCACCCCGGAGACCGTGTCCCCCGGCACCGAGGTCACCGTCAACACCACCGCGTGCGGGCCGGGCGGCTCGGGCAGCGGCGACGCGTCCTCGCTCGGTGTCGGCGGCTTCACCGTGGAGACGGCCACCCACAAGGAAGTGCTGGTCGGCAAGTTCACCGTGCCGTCCCACGCGGTCAAGGGCGAGTACCGGATCAGCGTGTCCTGCACGGACGGGGTGAAGTCGGCCGAGGCCGATCTGTGGGTGACGGCGGGAGGGCCGGATTCCGGCTCCCCCAGCCCGTACCACTCCGGCCCCACCGGTCACGTCCGCACCGGTGCCGGCGGCGTCTCGCGCCCCGACACCCCCCAGATCGCGGCGGGAGCGGCCGTGCTGGTCGCGTCCGCCGTGGGCGGCACCTGGCTGCTGCGTCGCCGGGCGAGGGAGACGCAGCACCGCTGAACCGCCGCCGTCCCGTGTTCCCGCCCTTCACCATGAGCTCCGGGCGGGAACGCGGGCCGTACGCACGACTGGGAGTGCTCCCCCTATGCAGATGACTCCGCCCGACCGGCCCCCGAAGCGCCGGACGCAGGCGCACCGAGCCCCGGCGCACCCGGCCGCCGACCGGCCCGCCGCCGATCCCGCCCGGCTGCGCACCCAGTGCGCCCTGGTCACGATCGCCGCGCTCAGCGGGCTGTGGCTGATCCAGGACGGATCGGCGGACTCCACAGCGCCGCCGCAGCCCAGTGCGGCCGAGGCGTTCGCACCGGGCCGCGCGGACCGGTCGGGGGCGCGGACCGGTGAACAGCCCGCGGCGGCCACCGCGACCGCCCCACTGCCGCCGTCCGACCCGGTGCGGCTGCGCATCCCGCAGATCCGGGTGGACACCCCGGTGATGCGGCTGGGACTCGACGCCGGGGGCGGTCTCGACGTACCGCCGGAAGGAAATCCGAACCTCGCGGGCTGGTACCAGGACGGCACTGCGCCCGGGGCCGCCGGAACCGCGATCGTCGCAGGTCACGTGGACACCACGAGCGGGCCCGCGGTCTTTTACCGCCTCGGTTCACTGCGCAAGGGCCACACCCTGGAGGTACTGCGCGAGGACGGCCGTACCGCCGTCTTCAGCATCGACGCGATCGAGGTGTACGACGCCGAGGACTTCCCGGACCGCAAGGTCTACGGCAAGTCGCCGCGCCCCGAACTCAGGGTGATCACCTGCGGCGGCGGCTTCGTCGAAGGCAAGGGCTACCGGGGCAATGTGGTCGCGTACGCCCACCTCACGGGGGTGAAGGGCGCGGCAGCCGCGGGGCCCTTTGGCCTCACGCCACCCACTGGTCGTACGCAAGCTTCGCGACCAGCGTGAAGACGACCACCAGCAGCACCACCCGGACGAATCCACTGCCCTTCTTGAGCGCGGTGCGTGCGCCGAACATGCCGCCCGCCAGGTTGAACACGGCCATCAGCAGCGCGAGTTGCCACAGCACGTAGCCCTGGTAGGCGAACATCGCGAGCGCACCGGCGTTGGTGCAGACGTTGACGATCTTCGCGGTGGCGGAGGCGGTGACCATGTCGAAGTGCAGGATCGCGGTCAGGGCGAGCACCAGGAAGGTGCCGGTGCCCGGCCCGAACAGACCGTCGTAGAAGCCGATTCCGCAGCCCGCGAGGAGAATCGCGGCGAGGATCCGCTGCTTGCCGACGGGGCCGGTGGCAGGGGCGGTGCCGAAGTTCGGGCGGAAGATCACGAAGGTTCCGACGCCCACCAGCACCACCATGATCATGGGGCGCATGACCTCGTTGCTGATCCCGGCGGCAAAGAACGCCCCGGTCATCGAGCCGGCGAGGGCGGCCAGCCCGATCCGTACCGCGATCCTCACGTCGATCGGGGCCTTGCGGATGTAGGTGATGGCCGCGCCGGTGGTTCCCACGATGGCCACCGCCTTGTTGGTGCCGAGCGCGAAGGTGCTCGCCATGTTGGCCGGCAGCCCCATGACCAGCGCGGGAAGCAGGAGCAGTCCGCCGCCGCCGACCACCGCGTCGACCCATCCGGCGGCGGCTGCCGCCAGGCAGAGCAGGATCACCGCGGTGACCGAGATATCAGGCATGATCAGGACAGTACGGGGCTCAAGTGCCGTGCACCACTTACTTGATGGAAAGTTGAGCAAGCCCGGCGCCGCTCACCGGGGGCACCCGGTCGGGGGCCGGCGGCGCGGCGGGCTCGACGGCGACGGCGAGGAAGGTCGCGGCCAGCGCGCTCGCCCCGAAGAGACCTGCGGCGACCTGGCGGCGGGCACGGGCGGTCATGACCGCGGTACGGGCGGGGACGGGTCTGCGGTGGCGTGCCACGGTGACTCCTGGGGTGGGTGGGGTGCGGGGTGTGCGGTGTGCGGTGCGCGCTGTGCGGTGCGCGAGGGGGACTTACGGCCCGGCGGGCGGGGGGAGGCCGTACGGCGTGGAAGACGTACGGCCTAGAAGCTGAAGACCTCCGCGTGGATACGGGACGCGGGCACACCCGCCCGTACCAGTGAGGCCGTCGCCGCGTCCGCCATCCCGGGCGGCCCACACAGGTAGACGTCGTGCTCGGCGAGGTCGGGCAGCAGGGCGCGCAGGGCCCGCGGGGCGAGCGGGTCGTACGCCGCTGCTGAGGATCCGAGCAGGAAGTGCAGCCCGGCGTCCCTGACCCTGGCGATCTCCTCCAGTTCGGCCCGCAGCACCAACTGCCCCGCGTTGTTGGCCCGGTAGAGAAGCGTCAGCTCTCCCGGCCCGCCCGGCAGCGTCTCGAAGAGTGCCCGCATCGGGGTGATCCCGACGCCGCCCGCGAGCAGCAGCACCTTGCGCCGGGTCCTGCGGTGCGCGGTCATCGCCCCGAACGGACCGGTCGCCAGGACCCGCGTCCCGACGCGAAGCCGCCGCAGCCTGCGGGTGTGGTCCCCGGCCGCCTTCACCGTGATCCGCAGCGTGTCGTCCTTCACCGGCGCCGACAGCGAGAACGGCAGCGCGGTGTGCCACACCCGCCGTTGCAGGAAACGCCACCGGAAGAACTGACCCGCCTCGGCCCGCAGTTCGTCGAGCCCGATGCCCTGCACCACCACCGACACCACCCCGGGCGCCTCGTCCCGCACCTCGGACACCCGCAGGCTGTGCCGCAACGCCTGCCGCACCGGCACCACCGCCCGGTACCAGACCAGCAGCACCGCCACGCTCGCGTGCATCATCGCCCACACCCACACCACCACCGGGCTGCCCGCCACGTCGGGCCCGGCCAGCTGGTGCACGAAGGCGAGCGCGGCACCGAGGTAGGTCAGCAGGTGCACGGCCCGCCAGGTCTCGTGCCGCACCTTCCCGCGGACGCTCCGGGCCGAGGTGATGCCCACGGCCGCCAGCAGCAGCGTCCCCAGCGCGGCGGCCAGCACGCCCCCGTACCCGAGCAGCTCCGCCCCGGCCGTGAACAGGTCCGCGCCCCCGTGCGCGGCGTAACCGCACAGCGCCAGCAGCCCGTGCCCGGCGCACAGCGTGAGCACATACCGCCCGCCCCGTGCGTGCCACCTGGCCAGCAGGTCCGCGCCGACGCCGTGCTCGACGGCGGGCACCCGTGCCATCAGGAAGAGCATCACCAGCACCCCGTATCCGGCGAGCAGCCCGCTGAGATGCGCCCCGGACGCGAGAAGCACATCGAGCCGGAACGACGGTTCCGCCTGCGCACCCCACAGCACGCAGACCGCCCCGAGCCCGGCGACGATGCCGGTCCGGACGGTACGGGGGGTCAGACGCGGCGGCACGTCCAGGGCCACCGCGGCGGACCCGGCACCCCACGGGGCGGCGCCGGCGGGAGCGGTGGGGGCGGCGGCGGCCTCCCTGCTGGACAGATAGGCCGCCAGGGCAGGGTAGGAGTCCGGGTCCGTCCGCGGTGGGGTGGCCTCGATCGTCACGTCCGGCAGACTAGGCGCCCGGGCCGGGCGAAAACGCTGGTCAGAGCAGTGCGGCCGATCCTTAAGGCGGCCTTGAGGAAGGGCTGAAGGACGGTTAACCAGCGGGCCTAGAATGGGTCAATGATCTTTATTGTCGTGAAGTTCCCCGTTAAGCCCGAGTACGCCGATTCCTGGATGCAGCACGTGGAGGCGTTCACCACCGCGACGCGTGCCGAGGCCGGAAACCTGTGGTTCGAGTGGTCCCGCAGCGTCGAGGACCCCACCTCCTTCACCCTGGTCGAGGCGTTCCAGGACGACGCGGCCTCCGCACACGTCGACTCGGACCACTTCCGCGCGGCCATGAAGACGATGCAGCCGCTGCTGCGCCGCACCCCGGAGATCGTCAGCACGACGATCGAGGGCCAGGCCGGGTGGAGCGAGATGGGCGAGCTGACGGTCGGCTGAGGCCATTGCGGGGGGCGGCTTCCGGACCCGCCGCTTCCGGACCCGCCCCCTCTGTCTGTCTCCACCGCTCGGAGCATCTGCCCCGCCCCCTCGGACCCCGCCCCCTCGGACCCCGCCCCCTCGGAGCGCCGCTGTCACCGCCCCGCCCCGGGTCGGGGCAGCGGCGCTCACCCCTCCAGATACCTCAGCACCGCCAGCACCCTCCGGTGGCCGCCCTCCTCCACCGCGAGCCCCAGCTTGGCGAAGATGTTCCCCACGTGCTTCTCGACGGCGCGCTCGGTGACCATGAACTTGTCCGCGATCGCCTGGTTGGTCAGCCCCTGCGCCATCAGTCCGAGCACCTCGCGCTCGCGCGCAGTCAGCTCGTCCAGTGCGCGGTGCCGTCTGCTGGCGCCGAAGAGCTGGGACACCACCTCCGGGTCGAGCGCGGTGCCGCCCGCCGCGACCCGCCCGATCGCGTCCACGAACTCCCCGACGTCGACGACCCGCTCCTTCAGCAGATAGCCGACCCCGGCGCCGCCCCTGCCACCTCCGCCGCCGCCGAGCAGCTCCGCCGCGTACCGCGTCTCGACGTACTGCGAGAAGATCAGCACCCCGACGCCCGGCCGGGTCCGCCGGATCTCCACCGCCGCCCGCAGCCCTTCGTCCGTCTGCGTCGGCGGCATCCGTACGTCGATCACCGCCGCGTCCGGCGCGTGCTCGGCCACCGCCGCCAGCAGCGCCTCGGCGTCGCCGACCGCCGCCACCACCTCCACGCCGCGCATCGACAGCAGTTGCACGAGGCCGTCGCGCAGGAGTGCGGAATCCTCGGCGATCACGACGCGCAGGGGCGGCGGGACGGGCGTCGAAGCGGGATGCGAAGGCATGGGCGGGTGGACTCCCTCGGGCGGTTGCGCCCCTACCGGAAGGGCAGCACGACAGCGATCACCGTAGGCCCACCGGCCGGACTGTCGCACTCCAGCGTGCCGTCCACCGCCCTGATCCGCCCCAGCAGCCCGCTCAGCCCACTGCCCGCCCCGACCACCGCTCCCCCGCACCCGTCGTCCCGCACCTCCAGCCTCAACCTTCCCGCCTCTGCGGCCACTTCGACCTCCACCGCGCCGGCCCCACTGTGCTTGGCCGCGTTGGCCAGCAGCTCGGCGGCGCAGAAGTAGGCGATGGATTCCAGCGCAGGGGAGGGCCGTTCGGTGATCCCCACCCGTACGGTCACGGCCAGCGGGGAGTCGGCGGCCAGGGTGGCGAGTGCGGCGTCGAGCCCCTGGTCGAGGACCGGCGGGTGGATGCCCTTGACCAGGTGGCGGAGGTCGACGACGGCCTGTTTGGCGTGAGACCGGGCCCTCTCGACGACGGCCAGCACCTGTTCCTTGTCCGCGCCGTCCGTGACCAGTTCGCGGATCATGGTGAGGTGCATGCCGAGGCCGACGAGCCGGACCTGGGTGCCGTCGTGCAGGTCGCGTTCGATCCGGCGCAGGGTGGCCGCCGCGTCCTCGACGGCCTGGGCGCGGGTCTCCTCCAGGGTGCGGATGCGCCGGTCGGCGGCGCCGGGACCGAGGAGTGCGCGCAGGACGGTCCCGTACGGTACGAGGGCCCGGCGGACCAGCCAGGGGGCGACCGCGAGCAGCAGCACCCCCAGGGCGACGACCGCCGGCCACCTCGGCCAGCTGTCCATCTGGACGCCGAAGAGTTCCAGGGAGACCCGCCGCTCGGTTCCGTCGCTCCCCCGCACGGTCGAGAAGTTGACGTGCTTGAGCAGCGGGTGGAGGAGGAAGAGGATGCCGTACGCGTAGCCGACCGTCACCGCCAGCACGGCGGGCAGCGCCAGCAGGGGGGCGGCGAAGGCCCAGCCGACGGCCCGCCAGCCGGCCCGGTCGGTGAGGGCGGTGCGTCGCCACCCGAGGAGCCCGCCGGCCTGTGGGCGTACGGGCTCCTCGATCTCCACACCCAACAGCCCTCGGGAAAGGGCGCGTTGGGCCACACCCAGCCCGGCCGCCCCGCGTACGGTCAGGGCGATCAGCCACGGCCCGAGCGCCGTGACGGCCAGGATGCCCCCGGCCAGCAGCCCGGCGAGCACCAGCGCCATGCCCGTCAGGGCGAACGGCCAAGCGAGCAGGGCGTACAGCAGGACCTTGGCGTGAGGCAGAACCCTGACCCGGGGGAAGAGGCGGCGGACCCGGGGGAAGAGGCGGCGGCGCATGGTGACCACTAAAGCTGATGGATGATCGGCACGGACAGCAGCCCGCAGAGCGCGGCCACCGCCACCGCGATCCCGATGGCCCGCCCGAGCCCGGCCCGGTCCTTCCCCAGCAGCCCGGCCACCAGCCGCACCTGGAGCGCGGCGAACCCCTTGGCGACCCACGGCGTCAGCAGCAGGAAGCCCACCCCGCCGGCCAGCCCGTGCACCGCCCACGCTCCGGCCATGGTGGGGCCGCCCCAGGAATCGGTGGGGTCGTTGCCGGGCCGCAGCGGATAGCCGAGGTTGATGGCGACGACGAACCAGAAGAAGCCGACCACGACCGCCCCGACGAGTGCCAGCGGCACCTGGAGCAGCGCGTGCGCCACCCCCGGGAGCCAGGTCCGCTCACGGGGTTCGGTCGCGGGCCCCTCCCCCAGCACCCTTTGCGCCAGACCGAATTGAATTCTCGCGACCGGTCCGCCGACGAGGGCGAGCGGGAGGCAGAGCAGCCCGACGGGCAGGGCGAGGAGGAGGTAGGCGACCCCGCGCCAGGTCCTGGCACGGAACGGCTCCCGGAGGATTTCCGTGGCGCCGGGGAAGCGGCGCCCGGGGTGCGGCGAGGTCGCGGAGGAGGGGGAGACGGGGGCGGGGGCCGGGATCGGGGAGGCGGCGGTGCCGGGGGCCGTGCTCGTGTCGATGTCCATGCCTCAAGGCTGGCGGCCGTACGCCCTGGACTCGACCGTGCCAGCACGGAAGCCCGGGGTTCGGTTTACCCCACCCCCGGCCGCCCGGCCCACCCCCGCTCGTACGCTGACCGGATGACTACCGGCTGGAACGCGACCGACATCCCCGACCAGAGCGGCCGCATCGCGATCGTCACCGGCGCGAACAGCGGCATCGGGCTGGTCACCGCCCGGGAGCTCGCCCGTCGCGGCGCACAGGTGATCCTCGCGTGCCGCGACGAGCGGCGCGGCCGGGGCGCCGAGGAACGGATCCGGGCCGAAGTCCCGGGCGCCCGGGTGGAGTTCAGGCCGCTGGACCTGGCCGACCTGTCCTCGGTACGGGAGTTCTCGGCGTCGTACGGCAAGGAGAGCGGGGGCGGCGCATCCGGGGGCAGCGGCGAGGCAGGCAGCAGCGGCGCATCCGGGGGCAGCGGCGAGGCAGGCAGCGGCGAGGCAGGCGGCAGCGGGGGCTCCCCCCGCCTGGACCTGCTGATCAACAACGCCGGTGTGATGGCACTCCCCCAGGGACGTACCGCCGACGGCTTCGAGACCCAGTTCGGTGTCAACCACCTCGGCCACTTCGCCCTCACCGGGCTTCTGCTGCCCCACCTGCTGGCCACCCCCGGCGCCCGGGTGGTCAGCGTCTCCAGCGGGGCGCACGCCCTCGCCAATGTCGAGATCGGTGATCTCAACAGCGAGCGCCGCTACCGCCGTTGGCCGGCCTACGCCCGGCCCAAGACGGCCAATCTTCTCTTCATCCACGAACTGGCCCGGCGCCTGGCCGGGGAGAGCGACCTGGTCGCGGCCGCCGCGCACCCGGGCTACGCCCGCACCAATCTGATGGCGGCCGGCCCCGCATGGAGGGCCGAAAGCAGGTGGAACGGATCTTCGAGCTGGGCGGGCGCCTCATCGCGCAGAGCCCCGAGTCCGGCGCCCTGCCCACCCTGTACGCCGCCACCGCCCCCGGGGTGCGCCCCGACTCCTTCACCGGCACCCGCCTGCCGCGCCGGCGCGGTGCCCCCGCCCCGTCCTGGCGGGCGCCCTGGACCCTGAACGATGTCGCGGGCGAACGGCTGTGGGCGGCGTCGGAGCAGCTCACCGGGGTGACGTATCCGGCACTGCGGCGGGAGATCTGAGAGGCCGGGACGGCTCAGCCCTGGACCATCGACGGGTCCATCCACATGATCTCCCAGTTGTGCCCGTCCAGGTCCTGGAAGGAGCGGCCGTACATCGTGCCGTAGTCCTGCGCGTCCTTGGACGGCGTGGCACCGGCCGCCAGGGCCGCGTCGCACAGCTCGTCGACCTTGGCGCGGCTCTCGGCACTCAGGGCGATGAGTGCCTCCGCGTGGGTCGAGGAGTCAGCGATGTCCTTCGGGGTGAACTCCTTGAAGCGGGGCTCGCTCAGCAGCATCACCACGATGGTCTCGCTGATGACGACGGACGTGGTCTTCTCGTCGCTGAACTGCTTGTTGTGCGAGAAACCCAGCTGGGCGAAGAAGTGCTTGGAAGCCTCGACGTCCTTGACGGGAAGGTTCACGAAGATCATCTGCTGGTACTGCGACATCGTCTCTCTCGTCTCTCTCGTCCGGCGCGGCCCCTGTGCCGCCGCCTTTCACAGATGTAGACCGGGGGTGATCCGCATACTCATCGCTCCCCGGGAAGAAAAATGGCACAGATTTCGAACGACGGCCTCCCGGACGGCCGAACCCCTCCGCAAACCCCCGCCAAGCCCAGCAGGAGGATCACCGAGAAGCTCTCCGGAGAGGCCCTGCACGCCGAAACCGGCAAGGACTGGCCCGCCTGGTTCGCCGTACTCGACGCCTGGAACGCCACCGCCCGCACCCACACCGAGATCGCCCGCCATCTCGTCGAGGCGCACGGTATGGCCGGCTGGTACGCCCAGTCCGTCACCGTCGGTTACGAGCAGGAGCGCGGCCTGCGCCAACCCGGTCAGTCGTCGACCGGCGTATGGCAGACCAGCGCGTCGCGCACCCTCCGCGCCGACCCGGCCCGCACCCTGGCGGCGTTCACCGACGACGCGGTACGCCGCCGCTGGCTCCCGGGGGACGGATTCGCCCTCCGCACCCACCGGCCCGCCAAGTCCCTGACCGCCGACCTCGCCCGTCCGGGCCTCGCGGGCCGCCTCTCCGTGGGCGTCACCCCCAGGGGCACCGACCGCACCCTGCTCGCCGTCGGCCACACCAAGCTCGCGGACGCCGACGCGGTGGCGGCGGCCAAGGCCTTCTGGAAGGACCGCCTCCAGGCCCTCAAGGATCTCCTGGAACCCTAGCCGGGGCGGCCCCTGGCCAGGGCGGCCGAAGCGGTACGGCTTCCGCAGCACCGCGCACACGATGTCCGGTCAGGGCAGCCGCACGGCGCTGACTGAGCCTGCTGAACTGCTGAGCCTGACCGGCTCCGGGGTCTGACGGGCGTCCCCGCACAGCGACATACCGCCGCAACACACTGGCCGTAAAACCGCTGCATGGTTGATCGTTGGGCTGTCCCGCTTCACGATGGCCCGGTCCGACGAGCAACCACTGGGGGAACAATCCATGTCCATCAGTCGCAGAAACCTCCTCGCCGCAGGCTCCGGCCTCGCCCTGACCGGCGCGCTCACCGCCTGCGGTTCCAACACCGGTCGCGGGGACGGTGGTTCCGGCGGCGCAACGGGTGGTTCGGGAGGTACCGGCGGGGGCGATCTCGCCCAGTGGTACCACCAGTACGGCGAGCCCGGCACCGAGCAGGCGGTGCGGCGTTACGCGGCGGCGTACAAGAAGACCAAGGTCACCGTGCAGTGGCGGCCCGGCAACTACGACCAGCAGACCGCCGCCGCCCTGCTCACCGACGGCGGCCCGGATGTCTTCGAGGTCAACGGCCCGACGCTGGACCAGATCCGGGGCGGCCAGGTCGTCGACCTCACCGATCTGTTCGCGGGGGTCAAGGACGACTTCAACCCGGCCGTGCTCGCCCCGAAGACGTACGAGGGAAAGATCTATTCGATCCCACAGGTCGTCGACATGCAGCTGCTCTTCTACCGCAAGAGCATGCTGAAGAAGGTCAATCTCCAGCCACCGCGCACCCTCGACGAACTGGTGAACGCGGCGAAGGAGTTGACCGAGGCGGGCGACAGGAAGACCAAGGGGCTCTTCCTCGGTAACGACGGCGGCGCCGGTTCGCTCGGCGGCACCCCGCTCTACGCCGCCGGGCTCTCACTGATCACCGAGGACGGCAAGGTCGGTTTCGACGACCCGTCGGCCGCCCGTGCGCTCGGCAAGCTGCGCCAGTTGTACGCCGACAAGTCGCTGCTGCTCGGTGCGCCCACGGACTGGTCCGATCCCTCCGCGTTCATCCAGGGGCTGACCGCGATGCAGTGGTCGGGGCTGTGGGCGCTGCCCGCGGTGCAGAAGGCACTCGGGGACGACTTCGGGGTGCTGCCGTTCCCCAAGGAGGGCGGCAGCGGGAAGCCTTCGGTGCCGGTCGGGGCGTACGGGGCGGCGGTGAGTGCGCGCAGCAAGCAGCAGGCGGCCGCCAAGGAATACATCAAGTGGTTGTGGATCGAGCAGGAGGAGTTCCAGACAGACTTCGCCCTGTCGTACGGCTTCCACATTCCGGCCCGTGTCTCGCTGGCCCAGAAGGCGTCGAAGCTGAAGGACGGCGCGGCGGCGGACGCGGTGAGGTTCGCCACCGACAACGGTTACGCGCAGCCGCTGCTGTGGACGCCGGCCGGCCAGAGCGCGTACCAGGACGCGCTGAGCCGCATCATCAAGGACGGCGCGAACCCGGACACCGAACTGAAGACAGTCGTGCGCAAGACCAACGAAGAACTTCAGCGAGTGAAGAAGAAGTCTTCGTGAGCGCGGTGAAGGCGCACGGCACGACGAAAACAAGGCTGTTGGGGACCCAGAACCGCACCCTGTGGTTCTGGGTCTTCGTCGGGCCGTTCGCCCTCGGGCTGGGCCTGTTCACCTATGTTCCGCTGCTGTGGAGCCTCTGGCTCAGCTTCTTCGACGCGCACAACACCGTCTCGCCGACAAAATTCGTCGGCTTCGACAACTACACGGCGATGCTGCGCGACGACGCCTTCACCAGCAGCCTCGGTACCTTCGTGCTGTTCACCGCGTTCATCGTGCCGGCGACGTACGCGCTCTCGCTCGCCCTCGCGCTGATGGTGAACCGGCTGAAGTTCGCGCAGGCCTTCTTCCGGTCGGTGTTCTTCCTCCCGGCGGCCTGTTCCTATGTCGTCGCGGCCCTGATCTGGAAAATGTCGATCTTCAGCGGGGTGCGGTTCGGGCTGGCGAACACCGTGCTCGGCTGGTTCGGCGCGGATCAGACGGCGTGGCTGTCGACGACCGATCCGCCCTGGTACTGGCTGGTCATCGTGACCGTACGACTGTGGCTGCAAGCCGGTTTCTACATGATCCTCTTCCTGGCCGGGCTGCAGCGCATCTCACCCACGCTGTACGAGGCCGCCTCCGTCGACGGCGCCCGCCCCGGCTGGCAGGTCTTCCGCCACATCACCTTCCCGATGCTGCGGGCGACTTCGGTGGCCGTTGTCCTTCTTCTCGTCATCAACGCCTTCCAGGCCTTCGACGAGTTCTACAACCTGCTGTCGGACTCGCGCGGATATCCGCCGTACGCCCGGCCCCCGCTCGTCTACCTCTACTACACGGCGCTCGGGCAGGGGCAGAACCTCGGGCTCGGCAGTGCGGGCGCCATCATCCTGGCGCTGATCATCGCCATCGTGACGATCTTCCAGGCCCGCTTCTTCGGCCTCGGCCGGAAGGAGGACTGACCCGGATGGACGACGCCCTGGTACGAGTGGGACGCGCACTGCGCGTGGTGCTGCTGGTCGCACTCGCGCTGCTCTTCCTGGTCCCCTTCTATCTGCTGGTGCGCAACGCTCTCGCCACCGACGCCGAGATCACCTCCCCGGAGTGGACGTTCTTTCCGTCCACCCTTCAGTGGGGCAACATCGGAGAATTGTTCAACGATACGGCGATCCCTTTCTCCCGTACCCTCCTCAACTCCTCGCTGATCGCCGTCGCCACCACACTCGGCACCCTGCTGCTCGCCTCACTCGCCGGATACGGTCTGGCCCGCATCCCCTACCGGCACGCCAACAAGGTCTTCTACGCGATCCTCGGCACCCTGATGGTCCCGGCTGCCGTCACCTTCGTGCCCAGCTTCGTGCTGGTCTCCTCGCTCGGCTGGATCTCGACCTTGCGCGGGCTGATCGTTCCGACGCTGTTCTCCGCCTTCGCCTGCTTCATCTTCCGGCAGTACTTCCTGGGTTTCCCCAGGGAGCTGGAGGACGCGGCCCGGGTCGACGGGCTCGGTTACTGGCGGACGTACTGGCGGATCGTGGTGCCCAACTCGCGGCCGGTCTTCGCCGCCGTCGGCACCATCGTCTTCATCGGCGCCTGGAACGCCTTCCTGTGGCCGCTGGTCATCGGGCAGGACCAGCAGTCATGGACGGTGCAGGTGGCGCTCTCCACCCTCAACACCGCCCAGACGGTCAATCTGCACGAACTGTTCGTCGCGGCGGCCGTCTCGATCCTTCCCCTTGTCCTGGTCTTCCTCTTCTTCCAGCGGTGGATCGTCGCGGGAGTCGAAAGGTCCGGCATCGACGACTGATTCGCCTCTGCTTCACCGCCAGTTGACGCCACGTCAACTCGCGCTGCCTAGGTTCCGGGGGCACGGCAAGCCCCTCCCCGCCCCGTCCCCGGAACCTGGAGCGATCCCCCATGCAACGACGCACCTTCCTGCGCACCGCGGTCCTCTCCGCCTCCGCGACCGCCTTCGGTGGCACCCTCTGGCGCGGCGCCGCGTACGCCGACCCGGCACAGCCCGGCACCGGCCCCTACGGAGCCCTCGGTTCCGCCGACGCCAACGGCATCCAGCTCCCGGCCGGCTTCAGCAGCCGTATCGTCGCCAGATCCGGCCAGAAGGTGGCCGGCACCTCCTACACCTGGCACAACGCCCCCGACGGCGGCGCCTGTTACGCCGACGGCACCGGCTGGATCTACGTCTCCAACTCCGAGATCAACCCCTCCGGAGGCGCGGGCGCGGTCCGCTTCTCCGCGACCGGCGCGATCACCGGGGCGTACCGCATCCTCTCCTCCACCCGGCAGAACTGCGCGGGCGGCAAGACCCCGTGGAACACCTGGCTGTCCTGCGAGGAGGTCGACCGGGGCTACGTCTACGAGACCGACCCGTGGGGTGTGAAGGCGGCCGTCCGCCGCGACGCCATGGGCCGCTTCAAGCACGAGGCGGCCGCGGCCGACCCCGACCGCAAGGTCGTCTACCTCACCGAGGACACCTCCGACGGCTGCTTCTACCGCTTCACGCCCAGCAGTTGGGGCAATCTCGCGGCGGGCAAGCTGGAGGTCCTGAAGATGGGCTCCGGCACCAGCGGCCCGGTCACCTGGGGGGCCGTATCCGACCCGACCGGCGCCTCCAAAGCCACCCGCGACCAGGTCTCCGGCGCCAAGCGCTTCAACGGCGGCGAGGGCTGCTACTACGCGAACGGCATCTGCTTCTTCACCACCAAGGGCGACAACCGCGTCTGGCGTTACGACGCCGCCGCATCCACCCTCGACCTGGTCTACGACGACTCCCTGGTCACCGGCGGCTCCGCCCCGCTCACCGGCGTGGACAACGTCACCGGCACCTCCTCCGGCGACCTCTACGTCGCCGAGGACGGCGGCAACATGGAGATCTGCATGATCACCCCGGCCGATGTCGTCACCCCCTTCCTGCGCGTCAACGGCCAGTCCGGCTCGGAGATCACCGGCCCCGCCTTCTCCCCCGACGGCAAGCGCCTCTACTTCTCCAGCCAGCGCGGCACCAGCGGCAGCTCCTCCGGCGGCCTCACCTACGAGGTCACGGGCCCGTTCCGCGCCTAGGGCCGCTCGCTTTGATCATGCTGGGCTCACCGGCGCCGGTGCCGCCCCGCCCCTGAGCAGGGCGGCACCCAGCGGAGTCAGCGAGTGCAGTACGGCGCTGCCGTGCCGCAGCGTCACCACCAGGCCCGCCTCCCGCAGCACGCACGCGTGCTGACTGGCGGAGGCGAGGGAGACCCCGGCGCGGCGGGCCAGCTCGCTGGTGGTGCAGCCGTGGCCGATGGCCCGCAGCACCACGGAGCGGGTCCGGCCGACGAGCCTGCCGAGGTACGGTCCGCCGCCGGCCGGGGCGGTGGCGGCGGGCGGGGTGCGGTGGGCGACCGGGTAGACCAGCACCGGGGAGAGCTCCGGGTCGTACAGCATGACCGGCGCCCCCTGGCAGAAGAACGACGGCTGGAGCCGCAGCCCCCGCCCGTTCAGCCGCACTTCGCGCTCCACCGGATAGTCGGTCTCCAGTACCGGCGAGTCCCAGCGCAGCACCGGCGACAGCGAGGCGAGCAGTGCCTCGGCGCCGCCGTCGAGGAAGGCACGGCCCCGGGCGGCCCGGTCGGCCTCCACCCGGGCGTGCAGATGCGACCAGTAAGGGGCGACGGCCGCGCGGTGGTAGTCGCCCAGGGCATCCACCAGGGCTCCGAGCGCGGGTGGTTTCCTCAACTCCCCCGGTGTCGGCGCTCCGATGCCGGGCGCCCCGCTCAGCTCACGCCGGGCCAGCGCCACTTCTCGCACCACCTGCCCCTCGGGAGTGGCCCGGACCGCCTCCGCGCCCTCCTCCCAGCCGTGCGCCCCCTCCGGCGGGGTGAGGAAGTCGGGGAAGTACCCGCGCACCGGCACCACGGAGGCCAGCATCCGGCGTGCCTCCCGCCCGCCACCACCGAACCGGGTCCGTGCCTCGGTGCGCCACGGCGCGTACACGCGGCCGCCCCGCCGGTCCCGCAACCGGTGGAAGCTCAGCACTGTCTCCCACCACGCGTCCGGCCTGGCGGCCAGCCGCACCCGGGCGAGATCCTCCCCCGTGAAGTGGATACGCAGCACCACCGACCCAACTCCCCACCCTCGCCCGCAGGTTGCATCCGCAACCGTCCCGCAGATGAGTATGCACGCACTCACACGCGGTCACCACGGCCTTTCGGCCACAGTTGAAACGCCTCGCGGGCACGCCTCGAACACGGAAGGCTGAGTGGTGTCGGGCGCCGGGCGCCGCGGACGACGAAAGGGCGGGGCGAAGGCCGTGGGGGGCTTCGTCGCGCTTGACGGCGACGTACGCGGTGCGAGGACCGGCCGCCCGACAGCGATGCGGGGCGCGGACGGTAGGTGGGGATCTGCCGTCCGCGCCCCGCGCCATGTGTGCGGTGGGTCACCCTCCGCCCCGTACCGCAAAGGTCAACTTTTCAACTGCCACTTCGCGCAACGGGGTTGAGCGCCCGCCGTGGTGGCGACCCGACGCTATCCGCGGACCTCGAACCGCCACAGCGAGTACCCGTAGGTGGACTGCCGCGTGCGGCCCTGCATCCGGACGTACCGGGCCTGTTCGGGGGCGGACAGTTCGACGACGTCCTCCCCGGCGGTGGTCCGACCACGCCGCTCGGCGACGGTGCGCCAGGCGGAGCCGTCCCCGGACACCTGGAGGTCGTAGTCCTTGCCCGCCGCCGCCTCCCAGTCGAGCAGGACGCGCCGTACCGGGTGCACCGCCCCGAGGTCCACCTGAATCCATTCGCCGTCGGTGTACCGGGACGCCCAGCGGGTGCCCGGGTCGCCGTCGGTGGCGAGTTCGGCTCCCAGGTGGCCGGTTTCGGCGGACGAGGCGGTCGTCGTCCGGCCCCGCGCCAGGTCGGGTACGTCGAAGACCTGCACGGACCACAGGGTGTACCTGGCGGGCCGCCGCTCCCGGCCGCGCACCCGGACGTACCGGGCGTGCACGGCGTCGAAGGCCAACTCGTCCCGCCCGGGGGTCTGTCGCCCGCGCCGCTCGGCCACGGTCCGCCACTCGTGCCCGTCCCCGGACACCTCGATGTCGTACGCCCGCCCGAACTCCTGCCCCCAGTCGAGCCGCACCCGGCCCACCCCGCGCATCCTGCCGAGGTCCACGGTCAGCCACGGTTCGCGCTCCTGGCGGCTGCTCCAGCGGGTGACCGGGCTGCCGTCGGTGGAGCCGCCCGGCCGGGTGCCGTCCCCGGACGAGGAGGCCGAGGCGTCGGCCCCGAAGGAGATCTGGTCCGGTTCGGCGAGGGTCGGTCCGACCACCTTGAGGCCGGGGCCGAGCGCCCCGCGCCGCATCGAGGCGGTGAACTCGCCGTACGGCATCCCGGCGCCGGCCCCGCTCCACATCTTCTGGGCGAGCACCCCGAAGGTCTTCTCGATCAGTCCGTGGACGTCCTTCTCGGTGTACGTGGCGTGCACCAGGTCGTTCCAGACGGCGGACATGGCGCCGCGCAGCACCGGGTCGAAGGGCGCGAGGCTCTCCTTGCCGGGGAAGACGTGCGGCTCCCAACTGTCGTAGAGATAACGGCCGTCGAGGCCCAGCGGGTGGTAATAGGTGGCGAAGGGGACGATGTAGAGCAGCCCGTCGTTGGTGTTGACGAGGTCGGTGTACCCGTCCCGCTTCGCGGCCTGCGGGCCGTACCAGCCGTTGTTCCAGCTGTGCACGGTGACGTTCTTGTCGTAGGCGGCCGGGTCGTCGGTCAGCTGGGACAGCGAGCCCCAGGCGCGCGGACGCTTTTTCAGGGTCTCGCGCAGATGGGCGGCCATGCCGTTGAAGTACGCCCGGTAGTGAGCCTCGGGGCCGGTGTACTCGTCCGCCCCGTAGTGCACTTCGGGGCTGCGGAACCATGGCGCGAACTCGTCGAAGACCTCCTTCATGAAGGTCAGCGTGTCCGGATTCCCCAGATCGAGGTGGTCGCTGTTGGCACCGCCCAGACCGATGTCCGGCCGGAAGCGGACGAAGGAACGCGAGTGCGCGGGGGCGTCGATCTCCGGGGTGAGCTGGACGGCGTGTGCGGCGGCGGTGTCCTCGAAGGAGTCCCAGTCGGCGCGGTCGTAACTCCCGTCCTCGGCCGCCAGCCCGTCCCACCTGCTCTTCTCGCTGCGGAGCCGGAAGGCGTCGTACGCCTTGGACCAGTCGCCGCCGGGGGCCTGGATCTCGTTGTCGTTGAGGTGCAGTTGGAGGTCGTTGAGTTTGAACCAGCCCATGATCCGCAGATAGTCGCGGAGGAATCCCGGGGTGAAGTAGCGCCGCCCGACGTCCAGCATGAAGCCGCGCAGCCGGTAGTGGGGCCAGTCCTGGGCGGTGCCGGCGGGGACGCGGGTGCGGCGGTCGTCCTGGAGGAGGATCTGCAGGAGGGAGCGGGTGCCGTAGAAGGCGCCCCGGTATCCGGGTGCGGTGATCGTCAGCCGGTGCGCGGTGACGTCGAGTGCGTACCCCTCGTGCCGGTACCGCTCGCCGCCGCGCGGGTGTACGGCGCGGGGGTCGACCCGCAGCACGATGTCGCCGCGCCGGGCGCCGCCCTGCCGGGGTGCGGCGATCCGCACCCCGGTGACCTCCTCGATCTCCCGCGTCAAGGTGTCGGCGAGGGCGAGGAGCTGACGGTCGGCCGGGCCGTCGACGACGACCCGGGTGCCGACGTCGACCCGGTAGCTGCCGGTGGAGCCGGTCCACTCCTGGAGGGCGGGGACGACGACGGGTCGGGCGTTGGTGCCGTCGGCCGTCGTGGCGGGTGCGCGCAGGGGCGGTGCGGGTTCGGCGGCGTACGCCGAGACGGCGGGAAGGGGGAGTGCGGTGGCGGCGGAGACGACGCCGACGGCGGTGACGAGGGTGCGGCGGGATATGCGGGGCGGCGGTTCCTTGCTCATGCGGGGTCCTCCTGGGACGTCCGGGACGTACGAGCTTGAGGTGACGCGATCGATCCACCGTGGTCTATACCGGTAACCGAACCGGGACCACAAGGGCGCGCACCAGGAACACCCGCCCCACGGGAAATCGCCGCGACAACGCCTCCACGCCGAAGCGGCGGCACCCCCGCACAGGGTGCCGCCGCTTCGTAGGGAGCCGGATCCGCCGCCGGGGGTGAGGGTGGGTACGAAGTCCCGGCGGCGGATCCGGTGGTCTCGCGGGTCGGGTCAGCGGCTGTCGCTGCCCGAGGACTGGGCTGCCGCACGGCCCGCTTCCAGGCGGGCCACCGGAATGCGGAAGGGCGAGCAGGAGACGTAGTCCAGACCCACTTCGTGGAAGAAGTGGACGGACTCCGGGTCGCCGCCGTGCTCGCCGCAGACACCCAGCTTGAGGTCGGGGCGGGTCTTGCGGCCGGCCTCGACGGCCGAGCGCACCAGGGCGCCGACGCCGTCGCGGTCGATCGTCTCGAACGGGGAGACGCCGAAGATGCCCTTCTCCAGGTACGCGGTGAAGAAGCTCGCCTCCACGTCGTCGCGGGAGAAGCCCCAGACCGTCTGCGTCAGGTCGTTCGTACCGAAGGAGAAGAACTCCGCGGCCTCGGCGATCTGACCGGCCGTGAGGGCCGCACGCGGCAGCTCGATCATGGTGCCGAGCGACAGCTTGAGGTCTATGCCGTGGGCGGCCTCGACCTCGGCGATGACCTGCTCGGCCTCGTCGCGGACGATCTCCAGCTCCTGGACCGTGCCGACCAGCGGAATCATGATCTCCGCACGCGGGTCGCCCTTGGCGTTCTTGCGGGCGGCGGCCGCTTCGGCGATGGCACGGACCTGCATGCCGAACAGACCGGGGATGACCAGACCGAGGCGGACGCCGCGCAGGCCGAGCATCGGGTTCTGCTCGTGCAGGCGGTGCACGGCCTGGAGGAGGCGCAGGTCGTTCTCGTTGGCGTCCTTGCGGGACTCGGCGAGGGCGACCCGTACCGACAGTTCGGTGATGTCGGGCAGGAACTCGTGGAGCGGCGGGTCCAGCAGACGGACGGTGACCGGAAGGCCGTCCATCGCCTCGAAAAGCTCTATGAAGTCCTGCTTCTGGAGCGGCAGAAGACCCTTCAGGGCCTCTTCGCGCTCGGTGTCGGTGTCGGCCAGGATCAGGTGCTCGACCATCTCGCGGCGCTCACCGAGGAACATGTGCTCGGTGCGGCACAGGCCGATGCCCTGGGCGCCGAAGCGGCGGGCGCGCAGCGCGTCCTCGGCGTTGTCGGCGTTGGCACGCACCCGCAGGCGGCGGCGCCGGTCGGCGTACGCCATGATCCGGTGGACGGCCTCGACCAGTTCGTCGGCGTCGTCGGCGCCGGCGTGCATCCGGCCCTCGAAGAACTCGACGACCGGCGACGGGACGACCGGGACCTCACCGAGGTAGACCTTGCCGGAGGAGCCGTCGATGGAGACGACGTCGCCCTCCTCGACGACCGTGTCGCCGACGGTCAGGCGGCGGCGCTTGGTGTCGACCTCGATCTCCTCGGCGCCGCAGACACAGGTCTTGCCCATGCCGCGGGCGACCACGGCTGCGTGCGAGGTCTTGCCGCCGCGGCTGGTCAGGATGCCTTCGGCGGCGATCATGCCGTCGAGGTCGTCCGGGTTGGTCTCGCGGCGGATCAGGATGACCTTCTCGCCGGAACGCGACCACTTGACGGCGGTGTACGAGTCGAAGACGGCCTTGCCGACCGCTGCGCCCGGGGAGGCGGCGATGCCGCGGCCCAGCAGCTGGGTCTTCGCGTCCTCGTCGAAGCGGGGGAACATCAGCTGGGCGAGCTGGGCGCCGTTGACCCGCTGAAGGGCCTCGGCCTCGTCGATCAGGCCCTGGTCGACGAGCTGGGTGGCGATGCGGAAGGCGGCACCGGCGGTGCGCTTGCCGACGCGGGTCTGCAGCATCCACAGCTGGCCGCGCTCAATGGTGAACTCGATGTCGCACAGGTCCTTGTAGTGCGTTTCGAGCGTTTCCATGATCTGCATGAGCTGGTCGTACGACTTCTTGTCGAGCTGCTCCAGCTCGGCGAGCGGGACCGTGTTGCGGATGCCCGCCACCACGTCCTCGCCCTGCGCGTTCTGCAGGTAGTCGCCGTACACGCCCTGGTGGCCGGAGGCCGGGTCGCGGGTGAAGGCGACGCCCGTACCGGAGTCGGGGCCGAGGTTGCCGAAGACCATCGAGCAGACGTTGACGGCCGTGCCCAGGTCGCCCGGGATGCGCTCCTGGCGTCGGTAGAGCTTGGCGCGGTCGGTGTTCCACGAGTCGAAGACCGCGTTGATGGCGAGGTCCATCTGCTCTCGCGCGTCCTGCGGGAAGTCCCGTCCGCACGCGTCGGAGACGATCTTCTTGAACTTCTTCACGAGCTTCTTGAGGTCGGCGGCCTCCAGGTCGGTGTCGACCTTGATCTTCTTGGCCGTCTTGGCCTCTTCGAGCGCTTCCTCGAAGAGTTCGCCGTCCACGCCGAGGACGGTCTTGCCGAACATCTGGATCAGGCGCCGGTAGGAGTCCCAGGCGAAGCGCTCATTGCCGCCGGCCTGCTTCGCGAGTCCGGTGACGGAAGCGTCGGAAAGGCCGATGTTCAGGACCGTGTCCATCATGCCGGGCATCGAGAACTTGGCGCCGGAACGGACCGAGACCAGCAGCGGGTCGTCCGCCTGGCCGAGCTTCTTGCCCATCTTCGCCTCAAGGGCGTCCAGGTGGGCGCTGACCTCGTCGCGCAGTTCCTTGGGAGCGTCACCGCTGTCGAGGTAGACCTTGCAGGCCTCGGTGGTGATGGTGAACCCGGGGGGCACCGGCAGGCCGAGATTGGTCATCTCGGCGAGGTTGGCGCCCTTGCCTCCGAGGAGGTCCTTGAGGTTCCGGTTCCCCTCGGTGAAGTCGTAGACGAACTTCTGCGCCGTGGACGCCGAAGAGGCCGAAGACGACTGCGTTACGTGGGGTTCTTTGTTTTCCGACACGGGTCTCGGCTCCTCGAAGACGCGGTGGCTGCCCTGACGGCGAGGAACATACCCAGATCGAAGGTGTCTGGGTACGTCCACTTAACCGTCATACGGCTTTAACCACCTGTCCGCCAGCAGATCGAAAGCCGTAGGGGTTTCGCGGGGCGAACAGGGTTAAGTTCAAGACTTGCAATCATCATCACTCTCCGATGAATAGATTGCGCAGTTCACCACTCAAAGTGAGCAAACTGCCCACCCAGTAAACAAAGAAGGAGTGGCACCGAGTGCCACTCCTTGGAAAAGTGCAATCCCGCTCGCGCCGCTCATGTGAGCAACTACATCATCAGGCGTGGCGAGAATCACGCTCACAAGTGAGCGCGGATCTCAGGATGCAGACCCGCGCTCAGCCTTGATTATCTACCGCCCGCACCTGGACGATCACCCTCCGGAGGTGTCGAGCTCCGCTTCGGCGCTGATGCCAGCACAGTCGTACGGGTCCTTCAGCCAGCCATCCGGCAGTACAACCCGCCCATTTCCGGACGTACGCCCACGAGGGCCGTCCGCACCCACCGGCCACGGCTGGTCAAGGTTCAGCTCGCTCATGTGAGCGTCCATTTCGGCCAGAGATGAGGAGATCGCGAGCTTCTTGCGCATCTCCGAACCCACCGAGAAGCCCTTGAGGTACCAAGCCACATGCTTCCGGAAGTCGATGACACCGCGTGCCTCGTCCCCGATCCACTCCCCGAGCAGTTCCGCATGACGGCGCATGATCACCGCGACCTCGCGCAGCGTCGGCTCGACCCGCTCGGGGCGCCCCTCGAAGGCGGCCACCAGATCCGCGAACAGCCACGGCCGGCCGAGGCAGCCACGCCCCACGACCACGCCGTCGCAGCCGGTCTCGCGCACCATCCTGAGCGCGTCGTCGGCCGACCAGATGTCGCCGTTGCCGAGCACCGGGATCTCCGGCACGTGCTCCTTGAGACGGGCGATGGCCGACCAGTCGGCGGTGCCGCCGTAGTGCTCGGCGGCGGTGCGCCCGTGCAGGGCGATCGAGGTGACGCCCTCGTCGACCGCGATGCGTCCGGCGTCGAGATAGGTGAGGTGATCGTCGTCGATGCCCTTGCGCATCTTCATGGTGACCGGCAGCGCCCCGGCGTTGCCCACCGCCTCGTGCAGGATCGCCCGCAGCAGCGGCCGCTTGAACGGCAGCGCGCTGCCACCGCCCTTGCGGGTCACCTTGGGCACCGGGCAGCCGAAGTTGAGGTCGATGTGGTCGGCCAGGTCCTCGTCCACGATCATGCGGACCGCCTTGCCGACGGTGACCGGGTCGACGCCGTACAGCTGGATCGAACGCGGTGTCTCGTGCGCGTCGAAGTGGATCAGGTGCATGGTCTTCTCATTGCGCTCCACCAGCGCCCGCGTCGTGATCATCTCGCTCACGAACAACCCCTTCCCGCCGGAGAACTCACGGCACAGGGTGCGGAACGGCGCGTTCGTAATGCCTGCCATGGGTGCCAGCACCACGGGCGGCTGCACGACATGGGGGCCGATGTTGAGCGGAGTCATTACCTCATTGTCGCCCACGTGCCACCCCTGAACGAGCGATTTCTTTAGTTAACCGTACTATCGAAAAATGCCTGCCTCGTCCGCGGCCACCGACACCTCGCCGCTCACCCACCGCCGCCGGATGCTCGTCCTGGCGATCTGCTGCATGAGCCTGCTGATCGTGAGCCTCGACAACACGGCCCTCAATGTCGCCCTCCCCTCCATGCAGCGCGAGCTGGACGCCACCGTCTCCGGCATGCAGTGGACGATCGACGCCTACACCCTGGTCCTGGCCTCGCTGCTGATGCTGTCGGGGTCGACGGGCGACCGGCTGGGGCGGCGCAAGGTGTTCATGGCGGGACTGGTGATGTTCACGCTGGGCTCGCTGCTCTGCTCGCTCGCCCCGAACCTCGAATCGCTGATCGCCTTCCGCGCCGTGCAGGCCGTCGGCGGCTCGATGCTCAACCCGGTCGCGATGTCGATCATCACCAACACCTTCACCGACCCCCGCGAACGCGCCCGCGCGATCGGCGTCTGGGGCGGCGTCGTCGGCATCTCCATGGCGGCGGGCCCACTGATCGGCGGACTGCTCGTCGACTCGGTCGGCTGGCGGTCCATCTTCTGGGTCAACCTCCCCGTCGGCCTGGCCGCACTGCTACTGACCTGGCGTTACGTCCCCGAGTCCCGCGCCGCGAAGGCCCGCCGCGCGGACCCGGTGGGCCAGCTCCTGGTGATCGCGCTGCTCGTCTCGCTGACGTACGCGATCATTGAGGCCCCCGAGGCGGGCTGGACCTCCGCCCTCACGCTGTCCCTGGTGGGCGTCTCCGTCCTCTCCCTCATCGGCCTGATTCTCTACGAGCCCCGGCGGACCGAACCGCTGATCGATCTGCGGTTCTTCCACAGCGCCCCGTTCAGCGGCGCGACGGTGATCGCCGTCTCCGCCTTCTCCGCCCTCGCCGGGTTCCTCTTCCTCAACACGCTCTACCTCCAGAACGTCCGTGGCCTGTCCGCCCTGCACGCCGGTCTCTACATGCTGCCGATGGCCGCCATGACCTTCGTCTGCGCACCGCTCTCCGGACGGCTCGTCGGCTCGCGCGGGCCACGGCTGTCGCTGCTGGTCGCGGGGGTGGCGATGGCGGCGAGCGGGGTGCTCTTCGCCGCATTCCGGGCGGAGACGTCACCACCGCTGATGTTCACCGGGTACGTCCTGTTCGGCGTCGGTTTCGGCATGGTGAACGCGCCGATCACCAATACCGCGGTCTCCGGAATGCCCCGCGCCCAGGCCGGAGTCGCGGCAGCCGTCGCCTCGACCAGCCGGCAGGTCGGCTCGACCCTGGGCGTCGCGGTGATCGGCGCGGTGATCGCGGCAGGCGTCAGCGGCGCCTCGTACGCCGACGGCTTCGTGGACGCCAGCATCCCGGCCTGGTGGATCATCGCGGGATGCGGCCTGATCGTGCTCCTCGTCGGAGCGCTGACCAGCGGAAAGTGGGCGCAGGGCACGGCGCGGCGGACGGCGGAACGCCTTGGGCAGCAGGAACGGACCGAGGTCGCGGCGAGCTCCTGACGCCGGCCCGCCACCCCGTCCCACAGCAGCGGGGCCCGGACCGCACTCGGCGATCCGGGCCCCGCTGACTCATTGATTCATGTCCTGCGTCGTACAGGCCTTACGTCGTTCAGGCCCTACGTCGTTCAGGCCTGCGCGTCGGTGCTCTCGGCGGCACTGTCAGCACCTTCTGCGGTGCCCGCGCGCTCGCGCATCTTGCGCAGCAGTTCCTGCTTCTGGCCGGCGACACTCGCGCGGTCGGCGTTGCGGTGCGGCCCGTTGTCCTGCTTCTCGGCGCGGGACAGTTTCCTGCGGTTGCCGCCGATGTTGAGCAGGTTGTTGCGGCTCTTTGCCACGGGGTTCTCCCGGAGTGTTGAGAGGTGATCTACGGATTCGTCGGTGGGGGACGGGTCCGCGCTCCACTGGAGGGGCCCGTCACGCTCTCACTCGTAAATCGGCGTCTGGAAGAACATGCGCTGACGGTACCCCGTCCGGGAGGACCGCGGCACCGGATTTTTCCCGCCCCGCAGGGCAGCGGACAGTCGCCGAATGACGGGTGCCGAATGACAGATGACAACTAACAGATGACAGATGACAGATATTGAAATCTGTCATCCGTCATGTCACAGTCGTTATGTGTCACCCGCTATCTGTTCCCTGTCACCCGCCACCCGTCCCTCCCCGACCGAGGAGCACCCCATGACCACCTCCCGCCCCACCCCCACCCGCGCCCTCGGTGTCACCGGCCCGCAGGTGTCCGCGCTCGGTCTCGGCTGCATGGGGATGTCCGCGCTGTACGGCGAGGCCGACCGCGCCGAGTCGGTCGCGACCATCCATGCCGCGCTCGAAGCCGGGGTCACCCTGCTCGACACCGGTGACTTCTACGGGATGGGCCACAACGAGTTGCTGATCAACGAGGCGCTGCGCACCGCGCCCGCCGCACTGCGTGAACAGGCGCTCACCAGCGTGAAGTTCGGGGCGCTGCGCACGGTCGAGGGTGGATTCACCGGCTACGACGGCCGACCGAACGCGGTGAAGAACTTCGCGGCGTACTCCCTCCAGCGCCTGGGCACCGATCACATCGACATCTACCGGATCGCCCGCATCGACCCGGACGTACCGATCGAGGAGACCGTCGGCGCGATCGCCGAACTGGTGGAGGCCGGGCACGTCCGGCACATCGGGCTCTCCGAGGTCGGCGCCGAAACCCTGCGCCGGGCCGCCACCGTCGCGCCGATCTCGGATCTGCAGATCGAGTACTCCCTGATCTCGCGCGGCGTCGAGGCGGAGATCCTGCCGGCCGCCCGTGAGCTGGGCATCGGCATCACCGCGTACGGGGTGCTCTCCCGCGGTCTGATCAGTGGGCACTTCGGCCGGGACCGCGCGCTCGCCCCGAACGACTTCCGGGGCATGAGCCCGCGTTTCCAGGGCGACAACCTCCGGCACAACCTCGATCTGGTGGACCGGCTCCGCAAGATCGCCGAGCAGAAGGGCGTCTCGGTGGCCCAGGTCGCCATCGCCTGGGTGCTCTCGCGCGGCGAGGACATCGTGCCGCTGGTCGGCGCCCGGCGCCGGGACCGGCTCACCGAGGCGCTGGGTGCGCTCGACGTCTCGCTCGGCGCCGACGACCTCGCCGCGATCGAGGCCGCGGTCCCGGCCGGGGCGGCCGCGGGCGACCGTTACCCCGCCGGGCAGATGGCCCACCTCGACAGCGAGCGGTGAGTTGTCAGTGGCGCCAGGTACGGTCAGTGACATGACCAGCGAAGCACTGACCCCCGAGCGCATCCTCGAAGCGACCGAGGACGTCCTGCGCCGCCACGGTGCCGCAAAGGCGACGGTCGTCGACGTGGCCCGTGTGCTCGGTGTCAGCCACGGCAGTGTGTACCGCCACTTCCGGACGAAGGCCGCCCTGCGCGAGGCCGTGACCAGCCGTTGGCTGGACCGGACGACGGAGGCCCTGGCGGTCATCGCCACCGCCGACCAGCCGGCGCCGGAGAAGGTGTGGACCTGGCTCACCGCCCTCTTCGAGGCCAAGCGCAAGAAGGCGGGCGACGACCCCGAGCTGTTCGCGACGTACGGTGTGCTGCTCGCGGAGAACAGCGGGGTCGTCGAGGCGCACATCCGCGAACTCGTCGGTCAGCTCACCAGGATCGTCGAGGAGGGTGCGCGCTCCCGGTACTTCCCGGCGGCGGGCGATCCGAAGGTGACCGCGCAAGCGGTCTTCGACGCGACGGCGAAGTTCCACGACCCCGGTTACGCCGCCGAATGGCAGAAGCCGGGCATCGTCGCGGAGTTCAGGTCCGTGGCGAGCCTGCTGCAGCGCGGTCTGCTCGCGTCGGAGTAGTCGGAACCACCAGGCCCCCGGCCTCAGCCCCCGCCCTCCAGGAAGCGGAGCACCGCGAACACCCTGCGGTGGTCCGCGTCCGCGCGGGGCAGGTAGAGCGCCCAGGCCGCCGCGATGGCGGTGTGCGCCGAAACCCCCCTGGCCGCCCTGTGCACGGCACTGGCACGGCGCCTGTACGCCGAAGCCCCCGGCTGCCTCGTGAAAAGGCGGCCGGGGGCTTTGGCGTACAGGCGGAAAGCGACGTACAGGCAGACCGGAAGGACCGGCTAGCAGCCGATCAGCCGGACCGCCAGGTACTCCTGGATCATGTCCAGCGAGACGCGCTCCTGCTTCATGGTGTCGCGCTCGCGCACGGTCACCGCGTTGTCGTCGAGGGTGTCGAAGTCGACGGTGACGCAGAACGGAGTGCCGATCTCGTCCTGGCGGCGGTAGCGGCGGCCGATCGCGCCGGCGTCGTCGAACTCGATGTTCCAGTTCTTGCGCAGGTCGGCGGCGAGGCCCTTGGCCTTCGGCGAGAGCTGCGGGTTGCGGGAGAGCGGCAGCACGGCGACCTTGACCGGCGCCAGGCGCGGGTCAAGGCCCATCACGACGCGCTTCTCCATGACGCCCTTGGCGTTCGGCGCCTCATCCTCGCGGTAGGCGTCAAGCATGAAGGCGAGCATGGCGCGGTTGACACCGGCGGCCGGCTCGATGACGTACGGCGTCCAGCGCTCGTTGGCCTCCTGGTCGAAGTAGACCAGGTCGTGGCCGGAGGCGGCGGAGTGCGCCTTCAGGTCGAAGTCGGTGCGGTTGGCGACGCCTTCGAGCTCGGAGAACTCGGTGCCACCGAAGTTGAAGCGGTACTCGATGTCGGCGGTGCGCTTCGAGTAGTGGGACAGCTTCTCCTTCGGGTGGTCGTACCAGCGGATGTTCTCGGGGTTGATGCCGAGGTCCAGGTACCAGTTCCAGCGCTGCTCCATCCAGTATTCCTGCCACTGCTCGTCCTCGCCCGGCTTGACGAAGAACTCCATCTCCATCTGCTCGAACTCGCGCGTGCGGAAGATGAAGTTGCCCGGAGTGATCTCGTTCCGGAAGGACTTGCCCATCTGCGCGATGCCGAACGGCGGCTTCTTGCGCGAGGTCTGCTGCACCTGGGCGAAGTTGGTGAAGATGCCCTGGGCGGTCTCCGGGCGCAGGTACGCCTTGGAGGCGGTGTCCTGGGCCGGGCCGAGGTGGGTCTCCAGCATGCCGGAGAACTGCTTGGGCTCGGTGAACTGGCCCTTGGTGCCGCAGTTGGGGCAGTTGACGTCGGCCAGGCCGTTCTCGGGGGTGCGGCCGTGGTGCTTGGCCTCGTACGCCTCGATCAGGTGGTCGGCGCGATGCCGCTTGTGGCAGGCGGTGCACTCGGTGAGCGGGTCGGAGAAGGTCGCGACGTGACCGGAAGCGACCCATACCTCGGGGGCCAGGATGACCGACGAGTCGATACCGACCACGTCCTCGCGCGCGACGACCATCGCCCGCCACCACTGACGCTTGATGTTCTCCTTGAGCTCAACGCCCAGCGGCCCGTAGTCCCAGGCAGCTTTGGAACCGCCGTAGATCTCACTGCTCGGGAAAACGAAGCCACGGCGCTTGCTCAGGCTGACGATGGTGTCGATCTTGTCGGCGGCCACGGTGCTCTCTTCATTACGACGACGAAGGTCTGTGCGTTCTCAGATTTGACACGTTCTCAAACCTGACTCGGACGCCGGTGCGCGCAGCCCCGCGCGTAGCCCCCCTGCACGACCACGACCCGGCTCGGCCCGGCGAATGCTTCAGATTACCGGCGTGCAGGGGGCCCGGATCAAATCGGTAACCGGTGCAGAGCCGACAACCGCACTATTGACAATCGTTTCCACTTTTGTTGAAAATGAGTGTCATGAACGTACGACGCTTGATACCCCTGACCGCCACTGCCGCCGCAGTCTCCCTCGGCCTGATCACTCTCTCCGCCTGTGGGGGTGCCTCGGCCACCGGCAGCGACGGCAAGAACGCGGACGGCAAGCTCAACGTGATCGCGTCGTTCTATCCCATGCAGTACCTGGCCGAGCAGATCGGCGGCGACAAGGTCGCCGTCACCCCGCTCACCAAGCCGGGCGTCGAACCGCACGACCTGGAGCTCAAGCCCAAGCAGACCGCAGAGCTCTCCGACGCGGACCTGATCGTCTACCTCAAGGGCCTCCAGCCCGCCGTGGACGAAGCGGTGCAGCAGTCCGGTGCCAAGAACACCGTCGACGCCACCACCCTCACCTCCCTGGAGGCGCACGGCACCGAGACCGGCGGCCACGGCGCGGAGGAGGAGGCCGGGCACGAGGGCCACGACCACGGGCACGACCACGGCGCCGAGGGCGCCTCCGACCCGCACATCTGGCTGGACCCGGTGAAGTACGGCGAGGTCGCCAAGGGTGTCGGCAAGGCCCTTCAGAAGGCCGACCCGGCCAATGCCGCGACGTACAAGAAGAACACCGACACCCTGGTCACCAAGCTCGACGGCCTGAACACGGCGTTCGAGAACGGCCTGAAGAACACCACCACCAAGACCTTCATCACCACCCACTCCGCCTTCGGCTACCTCGCCGAGCGCTACGGCCTGGAGCAGGAGGGCATCAGCGGCGTCGACCCCGAGTCGGAGCCCAGCCCGGCCCGGATCAAGCAGCTCCAGAAGATCGCCAGGGAGGACAAGGTCTCCACCGTGTTCTTCGAGACGCTGGCCAGCGACAAGACGGCCTCGACCCTGGCGAAGGACACCGGGCTGAAGACGGACGTCCTGGACCCGCTGGAAGGCATCACGGAGAAGTCCAAGGGCTCGGACTACATCGAGGTCATGCAGTCCAACCTCGCCGCGCTGCAGAAGGCCCTCGGCGCGAAGTGATCCCCTCTCCCCCTCACCCCTCAGCAGCATCGGAGGCGCTCCCCGTGCGGACGAACAGCTTCAACAGCGACGCTGTCATATCCCTGAGCGCGGCCACCGCCACGCTCGGCTCGCGACCCGTGCTGCGCGGGATCGACCTCGCCGTGCAGCGCGGCGAGGTCGTCGCGCTGCTCGGAGCCAATGGTTCCGGCAAGTCCACGGCGGTCCGCTCGGCGATCGGGCAGGTGCCGCTGACCGGCGGCTCGGTCGAGCTCTTCGGCACGCCGCTGAAGCGGTTCAAGCAGTGGGCACGGATCGGCTACGTACCGCAGCGGACGACGGCGGCGGGCGGAGTGCCGGCGACGATACGTGAGGTGGTGTCGTCCGGGCGGCTGTCGCGGGCCCGCCTCGGGCTGCTGTCCAGGGCGGACAAGGCGGCCGTCGAGCGGGCGATCGACCTGGTCGGGCTGAGCAGCCGGGCCAAGGACTCGGTGAGCGCACTGTCCGGCGGGCAGCACCAGCGGGTGCTGATCGCCCGAGCGCTGGCCAGTGAGCCGGAGCTGCTGATCATGGACGAGCCGCTGGCAGGCGTGGACCTGGCCAGCCAGGAGATCCTGGCAGCGACGCTGCGCGAGCAGGTCGCGGCGGGCTCCTCGGTGCTTCTCGTGCTGCACGAGCTGGGCCCGCTGGAGCCGCTGATCGACCGCACCGTCGTACTGCGCGACGGCGTCGTCGTGCACGACGGGCCGCCGTCGGCAGCGGGCGCCCTGCCCGGCCACGACGACCACCACCTGACCAAGGAAGACTGCCACCCGCACACGGCGCCCGCCGCCGCGTCCGGCGTACCGACGGGACTGCTGAGCTGACATGAGCGAACTCCTGGACATCTTCAGCACCCCGTTCATGCAGCGGGCCCTGATCGCCGCCGTACTGGTCGGCATCACCGCTCCCGCCATCGGCATCTATCTGGTGCAGCGCCGTCAGTCACTGATGGGCGACGGCATCGGCCATGTCGCCATGACCGGTGTCGGCCTCGGCTTCCTGCTCTCCGCCAGCCCGGTCTGGACGGCCACCGCCGTCGCGATCGTCGGCTCGGTGGTGATGGAACTGATCCGCTGGTACGGCAAGACCCGCGGCGACATCGCGCTGGCCATGTTGTTCTACGGCGGTATGGCGGGCGGTGTGCTGCTGATCAACCTGGCCCCGACCGGGTCCAACGCCAATCTCTCCTCGTACCTCTTCGGCTCGCTCTCCACGGTCTCCTCCGAGGACGTCACGGCGATCGTGATCCTGGCGGCCTTCGTGGTGCTGGTGACGATGGGGCTGCGCAGGCAGCTGTTCGCGGTCAGCCAGGACGAGGAGTTCGCGCGGGTCACCGGGCTGCCGGTGCGGGCGCTGAACCTCCTGGTGGCGGTCACGGCGGCGGTGACGGTCACCGTGGCGATGCGGGTGGTCGGGCTGCTGCTCGTGAGTGCGCTGATGGTGGTCCCGGTGGCTGCCGCGCAGCAGATCTCGCGCAGCTTCACGGTGACCTTCGTGCTCGCGGTGGTGATCGGTACGGCGGTGACCTTGGCCGGAACCGTCACTTCCTACCAGTACGACGTCCCGCCGGGCGCGACCATCGTGCTGCTGGCCATCGCCGTGTTCATCGTGCTGACTCTTCTCGCCGCACCCCTGGCCCGACGGCGCTCGCGCGCGGGACACTCTGCCGAGCGACCGTCCGGTGAACCGCTGGCCGCACAGACGGTGAAGGCCTGAGTACGACACGACGCGCGGGGCCGGTGGACAGCACTGGCACAATGGCCCGACGTATCCATTCGCGTAACGGGCGACCAGAGGAGGCACCTGTGACGACGGCGCCGAGCGGTGCGACGGCCAACGCCGCACCGGTACGTGGGCGCTCCACCCGGCAGCGGACCGCCGTGGCGGCGGCGCTGGACGAGGTGGACGAGTTCCGCAGTGCACAGGAGCTGCACGACATGCTCAAGCACAAGGGCGACTCTGTCGGCCTGACCACGGTCTACCGCACGCTCCAGTCCCTCGCGGACGCGGGCGAGGTCGATGTGCTGCGCACCAGTGAGGGCGAGTCGGTCTACCGGCGCTGCTCGACGGGTGAGCACCATCACCATCTGGTGTGCCGGATGTGCGGCAAGGCGGTCGAGGTCGAAGGACCCGCGGTCGAGTCCTGGGCCGAGTCCATCGCGGCCCAGCACGGCTATGTGAACGTGGCGCACACGGTGGAGATCTTCGGTACCTGCGCGGAGTGCGCTGCCGCCTGATCCCCATTCCTCACGGGTGACCTCGACGCCCCGGCTCCCTTGCGGAGTCGGGGCGTTCGCCATGTCCAACAGGTTTCGGCCAACCCTGCACCGCACTCCTGACAGTTATTCAGCAGCCGTGGCAACCTGCCTCACGCACATCGATTTCCGCACCGCTCCCCTCTTCGCAGAAGGAGTCAGCGTGAGACGTCGTCCCCACAGTGCATTGCTCGGTCCGCTCGTGGCAGTGGGTGCTCTGCTCGCTGTCGGAGCGGCTCCGGCGCCCGCCGCCGAAGCCCCGTCGGCGGCCCCGGCCGCGACCGCCGAGCAGCAGGTACGAAGCTTCTGGACCCCGGAGCGGATGCGCTCCGCGACCCCGCTCGACCTCCTGAAGGCCGCGCCGTCCGAGGTCAAGCCGGCGAAGGCCGGCGGCGCCACGGTGTCGCTCCCCGGAGCCGCACCTTCCGCCATGGCGTTCCCGCAGAAGGGCGGCGCGTGGACCGGCGGCGGGGCAGTGGTGAAGACCTCGGGGCGGGTGTTCTTCACCTATGACGGCCGTACGGCCTCCTGCTCGGGCAACTCGGTGACCAGCCAGAACAAGTCCACCGTCGTCACCGCCGGGCACTGCGTCAAGCTGAAGAACGTCTGGCACACCAACTGGGTGTTCGTCCCCGCCTACAACGACGGCCAGACCCCTTACGGCACCTGGACGGCCGCCAAGACCTCCGCAACCGACCAGTGGGCGGCCAGTGAGGACATCAACTACGACGTCGGTCTGGCGGTGGTGAATTCGCTGAACGGCCAGAAACTGGCCGATGTGGTCGGCGCGCAGGGAATCCAGTTCAACGGCGGTTACAACAAACCGATGTACGCCTTCGGCTTCCCGGCGGCCTCCCCGTACGACGGAAAGAAGCTCATCTACTGCTCCGGGAACACCACCAAGGACTTCCTGCTGTCCAAGGACCACCGGATGGGCTGCAACATGACCGGCGGCTCCAGCGGCGGCCCGTGGTTCAACTCGTTCAACGAGTCGACCGGAACCGGCCTCCAGGCGTCGGTGAACAGTTTCGGCTACACCTTCCTGCCGGGCTACATGTTCGGCCCGTACTTCGGCAACGAGGTGAAGGCCGCGTACGACAAGGCGCAGGTGGGCTAGGCAAGTCGGCCACCTGCCCCGGCACTCGGCCGCCGATCCCTCGGGCACCGAGCGAGGGACCGGTGGCCTGCCCGCTCACCGGTTGGGCGGAAGTCTCACCACGGTGACGAAGAAGTCGTCGATCTGGCGGACCGCGGCGATGAACTGTTCCAGGTCGACCGGTTTGGTGACATACGCGTTGGCGTGGAGTTTGTAGCTGCGAAGGATGTCCTCCTCGGCCGAGGACGTCGTCAGAACCACCACCGGGATGTGCGCCAGGTCCTCGTCCTTCTTGATCCGCTCCAGGACCTGTCGGCCGTCGTACTTCGGCAGATTGAGGTCGAGCAGGATCAGGTCGGGTCGCACCGCGTCGGTGTGCGCCCCCTGCCGGTACAGGAAGTCGAAGGCTTCCTGCCCGTCGCGCACCACATGCAGCCGGTTGCGGATCTTGTTGTCCGAGAAGGCCTCACGGGTGATCAGTTCGTCACCGGGGTCGTCCTCGACGAGCAGGACCTCGATGGGGTTGAGGTGAGAGCCGGGGGTGCTCATGCGCTCGCTCCTGTGGGTGCGGAGGGATCTGCGGGTGCGGAGGGATCTGCGAGTGCTGGTGGTGCGGGCGCGGGTGCGGGCGCGGTCGGGGAGGTGGTCGTGGGCCGCGCGGGGACCGAACCGGTGGCCTGGCCCGTCACCGGCAGGCTGAAGCACACCTTCGCCCCCTGGGAGACGGCGGTGTCCAGGCGGATGCTGCCGCCGTAGTACTCGACGATCTTCCGGCAGAGGGCCAGGCCGATCCCGGTGCCCGCGTAGTCCTCGCGCGAATGCAGCCGCTGGAAGATGACGAAGACCTTCTCGGCGAACTCCTCCGGCACTCCGATGCCGTTGTCGTGAACGCAGAAGCGCCAGTCCCCGCCGTCCCGTTCGCAGCTGACGCGGATCCGGACGGGACGCTCCGGATGACGGAACTTGACCGCGTTGCCGAGCAGGTTCTGCCAGAGCATGGTCAGGCTGGTCGGGTCGCCGATCACCACCGGCAGCGGCCCGGCGGGCAGTTCGATCTCCGCGCCGGACTCTGCGACGGCGATCGCGAGGTTGCCGAGCGCCTGCTGGAGCACTTCACCCACGGAGACCTCGACGGGGGCTGCGTCGAGGCGGCCCACCCGGGAGAAGGTGAGCAGGTCGTTGATGAGGATCTGCATGCGCTTGGCGCCGTCCACGGCGAAGCCGATGTACTGCTTGCCGCGGTCGTCGACGGCGTCGCCGTAGCGCTTCTCCAGGAGCTGGCAGAACGCGGTGACCTTGCGCAGGGGTTCCTGGAGGTCGTGCGAGGCGACATAGGCGAACTGTTCCAGCTCGTTGTTGGAACGCCGGAGTTCGGTGGCCTGTTCGTCCAGGTGGGCGGCCTGCTTGGCCAGATCGGCGGCCTGCCGGGCCAGTTCGGCCTCCCTGGCGCGGGCCTCGGCGAGCTCCCCGGCGATACGCCGGCGCATGGCGTCCACACTCACGCCGACGGCCCTCACGTCCACCGGGCCCGGCACCTCGATCCGGCTGTAGAACTCGCCGCCCGCCACCCGGTCGGCGGCCTCGCTCAGCGCCTTCAGCGGGCGCACCACCATCCGGCTGAGCAGCAGCGCGAGCAGCAGCCCGGTCGCCACGATCACCGTCAGCATGCCGAGGAACGCCCAGTCGCGCAGGGTGCGCAGGCCTTCCGCCTCGGCGCGGGTCCTCACCCGCGCCTGGTCGATGTGGGTCTCCTGGGTGCGCAGCAGGGCGCGCAGTTCGTCGAAGCCCCGCTTGCTGGCCTCGACGCGCGGCTGTACGGCGGCGACGCTCTCCCCCGCGCGAATGGCGGCGATCAGTGGCATGGCCTGCTGGGTGCGCCACTGGGCGGCCTTCGCGGTGACCGCGTCCAGGTCGGCGCCGAACCGGCCCCCGCGCCCGAGGTACCCGGCCACCGACTTCCGGTAGCGGACCTCGTCGCGCACTCCCACCACGTACGGCTTGAGGAACGTCTCGTCGCCGCTGAGCGCGAAGCCGCGCACCCCGGTCTCCTGGTCGAGGAGGGACTTCTGGAGCTGGAGGGTGGCGGAGCGGCCGGGCTGGAGGTGGTCGACGAGCTCGCTGTTGGCCGTGGCGGTGCGGCCGAGCAGGGTGGCGCCGACGACGGCGCAGAGCACCAGGAGCACGGCCATGGCAAGGAGGACGAAACGGATCCAGCCCCGTACGGACAGCTGTCCGAAGCCCTTGGGCCGGTGGGTTGTGGGGGGCTCGGTGTGCGAGGCAGGGTCCGGGCGGGGGGAAGCGCCGGTGGGCGGGCCGGCGTCGGAGTGCGGGGCGGCGTCGGAGTGCGGGGTGGTGCCGGAGTGCGGGGTGGTGCCGGGCATCTCAGCTGCTTCCCCAGGCGAGGTGCAGCACCGCTATGTCGTCGGCGAGGCCGCCGTGCGGGGCGGCGGCGGCGGTCGCCGCCTGGACCAGGGCCTGGACGAACTCCAGGGCGGGCAGCGCCTCGTACTGCCTGGCCAGGGCGAGCAGACCGTTCTCGCCGAGCCGGGTGCGGGGTCCGGTGAGCCCCTCGAAGAGGCCGTCGGTGAAGGCGACGATGCCGGTGCCGGGCTCCAGGGGCAGATCGGTCTCCGGCCAGCTGCCGGTGCCGGGGGCAATACCGAGGGCCATGCCGCCGGGCGGGTCGTACCAGGTGGTGCCGGAGGGGCCTCGTACCAGCAGACCCGGGTGTCCCGCGCGCACCACCCGCACCGAGGACCGGTCCGGCGGGAAGACCAGGCTGGTGAGGGTGGCGAAGACCTGCTGGGCGGACCGCTCGGCCGCCATGATCTCTTCGAGCAGGCGGAGCTGGGCGGATCCGGTGCAGCCGCTGAGGACGGCGGCACGCCAGGCCACCCGCAGGCAGACGCCGAGCGCCGCCTCGGTCGCGCCATGGCCCGATACATCGCCGATGACGGCGTGCACGGTGCCGTCGGCGGTCTGTACGACGTCGTAGAAGTCACCGCTGAGCAGGCCCTGTTCGCGGCCGGGGTCGTAGCGGGCGTTCACCTCGAAGCCGGTGCCGCGCATCAACGGCACGGGCAGCAGACCGAGTTCGAGCCGGGCGTTCTCCTCGGCGCGCAGCCGGCCCTCGTGCAGGGCGACCGAGGCACGCTCGACCTGCTTGCGCTGTACGGCGTAGCGGACCGCACGGCTCAGGATCTCCGCGTCCAGGCGTCCCTTGACCAGATAGTCCTGGGCGCCGACCGCGACCGCGGTGTGTCCTGCCTCGCTCTCCACCAGGCCGGTCAGGACCACGATGGCCGCGTCCGGGTGCGCGGCGAGCACCTGGCGTACCGCGTCCAGCCCCCGGACGTCCGGCAGATGCAGATCGAGCAGTACGCACACCGGACCGATGTGCCCGGAGAGGAACTTGCGGGCCTCACCGAGCGAGGTGCACCAGTGGACCTCGGCCCGCAGATCACTGTCCCGCAGCACTTCGGTGAACAGCAGGGCGTCCGCGGCATCGTCCTCGACCAGCAGCAACACCGCGTCGAGCTCTCTGCTCCCGGGCGCCGTGCCGGCCACCACCAGTCGTTCGGCCACTCTCAAACCCCCGCCCAGGGAAGCCGGTTGGCCCGGCCGCGCCTCCTTCGGCGGAATGATACTGCCGGGGGCGGGCCCATCAGCCCTGTTCGGGTACCTGCGGCGGAGCCAAAATCTCCTGCGCCTGCTGCTCATTGGGGACCGCGCCGCCGAACCGCCGGTCACGCTGGGCGTATTCGTAACAGGCGTCCCACAGGTTGCGCCGGTCGAAGTCCGGCCACAGCACGTCCTGGAACACCATTTCGGCGTACGCGCTCTGCCACAGCAGGTAGTTGGAGGTGCGCTGCTCGCCGCTGGGGCGCAGGAAGAGGTCCACGTCCGGCATGTCCGGGTAGTACATGTACTTGGCGAAGGTCTTCTCGTTCACCTTCGACGGATCGAGCTTTCCGGCGGCGACGTCGCGGGCGATGGCCTGTGCGGCGTCGGCGATCTCGGCACGGCCGCCGTAGTTGACGCAGAAGTAGAGCGTCATGGCGTCGTTGTCGACGGTCTGCTCCTGAGCGACCTGAAGCTCCTGAACGACGGACTTCCACATCTTCGGCATCCGGCCGACCCAGCGGATGCGGATGCCGAGGTCGTTCATCTCGTCGCGGCGGCGGCGGATGACGTCGCGGTTGAAGTTCATCAGGAAGCGGACCTCGTCGGGGGTGCGCTTCCAGTTCTCGGTCGAGAAGGCGTACAGGGAAAGGTTCTTCACGCCCATTTCGAGGCAGCCCTTGAGTACGTCCAGCACGACGCCCTCGCCGACCTTGTGGCCCTCGGTGCGGGGCAGGCCGCGGTCCTTGGCCCAGCGGCCGTTGCCGTCCATGACGATCGCCACGTGCTCCGGGACCAGTTCGCCGGGGATCTTCGGGGGACGCGCACCGGACGGGTGCGGTTCGGGGACCTTGTACTCGCGACGGCCGCCCAGCCCCAGAATTCCGCGTCGTGCCATGAGAGGGATCTCCTAGATTTACTGTCTGCTCTGAGATGTGCTGTCTGCTCTGGAAGTTCTTGGCTGCTCTGAATGTGCTGTTCTGCTCGGTTCTGAATGTGCTGTTCTGCTCGGTCTACTTCTCCACGTACCGCAGCGAACGCAGTCCGCGCTCCAGGTGCCAGTGCAGATACGCCGACACCAGCCCGCTGCCCTCACGCGCGTGCCGCGGCTCGCACGCGTCGGCCGCCGCCCAGTCCCCCGTGAGCAGTGCGCTCAGCAGCCCGACGGCCTCCGCAGAGGGTACGACGCTGCCGGGCACCCGGCACTCACCGCATATGACGCCGCCCGCAGCGACGGAAAACAGCCGGTTCGGCCCCTCTATGCCGCATTTCGCGCAGTCGGTGAAGCTGGGTGCGTAACCATTGACGGCGAGCGAGCGCAGCAGAAACGCGTCCAGGATCAGATTCGGCGCGTGTTCGGCGCGCGAGAGCGTCCGCAGTCCGCCGACGAGCAGCAGGTACTGCTGGATGGCGGGTTCGCCCTCGTGGTCGGTGAACCGCTCGGCGGTCTCCAGCATGGCCGTACCGGCGGTGTAGCGGGCGTAGTCGGTGACGATCCCGCTGCCGTACGGGGCGATGATCTCGCCCTGGGTGCACAGCGGCAGCCCCCGCCCGACCAGCTCGCTGCCCCGGGCGAAGAACTGCACGTCCACATGACTGAAGGGTTCCAGGCGTGCGCCGAACTTGGACTTGGTCCGGCGCACCCCGCGCGCGACGGCACGGATCCGCCCGTGGTGACGGGTGAGCAGCGTGATGATGCGGTCCGCCTCGCCGAGCTTCTGGGTGCGGAGCACGATCCCGTCGTCGCGGAACAGACTCATGAGGTCCATTGTCCCGTACGAGGAGGCGGGGCCGGGCGGCGCCTCAAGGAAGCTCCCCCCGGCTGCGGGCGTTGACGTAAGCGGTCGCCGCGCTGAGCCGCTCGGCGGCCGTGGCGGGGCGGACGTCCTCCTGGTCGCAGTTCCACTCCCGGCCCCCACCGGCCGGGATCAGCCGCAGCAGGCGGCCCACCTTCGCGGCCACTCTGCCGACCCGTCCGCTGGTGAGATCCACCACGTACGAGCCGAGCGGTGACGGCTTCACCGCTCCCCTGCCGCACGCAATTCCTTCACATCTTCCTCCGGCTGAACAAGCTGAACAGTGCGGTTTTCCTCATTCACCGACATGGGTTCCCGCCGCGAATGGATTTCACGTTTCGCGGTACGGGGCAGATACCGGATGGCTATTCTCGGGGGGAGTCTGCGCACTTCAGCGTCGTGGCCGGTGGTCGCGCCTAGTGCTCGATGAGTTCTTCCCGGGACTTCACCGCACCGTCGTTCAGAATCACAAAGTGCCGGTCCTTTTCCGTCATGACCTTCAAGAATCCGGGCTCGGCCTCCAGCACGTAGCCGGTCAGCGCTTTCCCCTGACCGTGCAGCTCGATCCGCTCCAGCGGCATCCATGGGGTCCTCACGACCGCCGCGCTGACCAGCAGGGCCACCAGGACCGCACCCATCACCACCCCCATCAGGTGCCTGCTCGCCCAGCGGGAGGCCTCGCCGACCTGGTCGGGCCGACGCCGCGTCGCATACCCCAGGGCGCCCGTCGCGAGCGTCACGCCCACCGCGGCGACCAGCGGCCACCAGGTGTGGAAGCTGGAGACGTACGCCGTACAGCCCGCGACCACGATCGCCAGCATGCCGAGGCCCGCCAGGTCCACCGGACCGGTACCGGGCGCCCCCTCCGAAGGCTCCCGGCCCGTCCTCCCCCGTGCCGCCGCCACCTTCTCCGCGGTCACCTCGTCCAGCGCGTCCTGCCGCAGGCGCAGCGCCAGCAGGAAGCCACCCACCACCCGGAAGAGAAACGCGGGCAGCAGGACGGCGAGCAGCACGGCCGCGACCGTCGAATCGGCCATCACCGTGCCGAGGACGATGCCGATGCTGTCCTCAAGATCAAGGGTGTGCAGTACGGCGAAGGCGGTGTGCCACTGATACCCGGACACGGCGAACAGCCGCAGCAGCAGAAACAGGAAGGCGGCCGTGGTGAGCGTCAGCCCGCTCCACCCGCGCCCCTGAGCACCTTCGCTCTCTTTGTGCGCCATGCGGCCAACGTGCCACAGGCGTCCGTGCGTCGCCTGCGCAGCGCCGTGCCGTTACGGTCCTGTCGGTCGGCGGGCCCGCGCCGGGGGGTATGTCAGGATGGCGTGCGCGCCGCCGCGAGCAGGCGTGCGGTGTCGTCCGCGCACAGCTGCAGCGCCGCGCCGACGGTGATGAGCACTTCCCGCTCGGCCGGGCTGTAGGGCCCGTCGGCCAGAGCGATCCTGGCGCCCTGGAGCAGCAGCGACTCGCGGCCCGCGGGGGCCAGGTGCGGGGCGAGCGGTTCGAGCGCCTCGTGCAGTTCGATGGCGAGGGTGGCGCTGTACGGGCTGTCCGCTCCGGTGCCGGTCTCCGGGTCCTCAGGGAGGTACCGCCCGGTGTCCTGGGCCAGCGCCTCGATGAGGTACGTCAGCTGGTCCTCCGTACAGTCCTCGAACCCCGCGGAACGCACCGTGGCGGCGGCCGTGCCGGTCACCTCGCGGGAGGACGTGCCTCCGGCGGCGAGGACGGCGAGGGCGACCGTGTGGACGGCGTCGCGGAGCATCGCGGAGAAGCGGACGGTGGTGGGGTGGTCGAGCGCGTCGGCGGCGAACTGCCCGTCGCACGACGCGCACTGGACGACCGGGCCGACATGGCCGCGCGCGAACAGCGGGATGCCGAGGACGGCCAGGCGCCGACGGCCGGTCCGGCGGGCGTAGTTGCGGTCGCCGCCGCATCCGGGGCAGAAGAACTCACCGTCGCCGACGGTGGTCCAGGTGGTGCGGACGCCCCACAGGCTGCCCCACGGGCTGAGCGATCGGCCTCGCACTGGCAGCACGGCGTACCTCCGTAACGCTTCGGCATCTTTGCCGGGGTTGGACGTGATGTTAGCCACATCCACCGGGCCCCGTCAGCACCCCGGGAAAAGACGGAAGTCCCGTCCACCGCGCGGGTGGACGGGACTTCCGTGCAACACAGGGGAAACACTCAGGTCAGCGGGCCGGTGGAGGTGCGGTCGGCCCGTGCACCCGATTCAGGATCAGCGGGTCGCCCGGTTCACGGCGGACACAACTGCCTTCAGGGAGGCCCGAGTCGTGTTCGGGTCGATGCCGATGCCCCACAGGACCTTTCCGTCGATGGCGCACTCGATGTACGAGGCGGCCTGCGCGGAGGCGCCCTCGCTCATGGTGTGCTCCTGGTAGTCCAGCAGGCGGGCGTCGATGCCGACGGCGGCCAGCGCCTCGAAGAAGGCCGAGATCGGGCCGTTGCCGACACCGGTCAGCACGGTCTCAGTACCGTCCACGACCGCTTCCACCGTCAGGGTGTCCCGGCCGTCGGTGTCCGTCGTGGTCTGGCCGGAGCGGACCTGGATGCGGCCCCACGGGTTCTCCGCGTGCGGCAGGTACTCGTCCTGGAAGGCGGACCAGATGGCCTTGGGGGTGACTTCGCCGCCCTCGGTGTCCGTCTTCTGCTGGATGATCTTCGAGAACTCGATCTGCATCCGGCGCGGCAGGTCCAGCTTGTGGTCGTTCTTCAGGACGTAGGCGATGCCGCCCTTGCCGGACTGCGAGTTGACGCGGATCACGGCCTCGTAGGAGCGGCCGACGTCCTTGGGGTCGATCGGCAGGTACGGGACCGCCCACTCGATGTCGTCGACGGTCTTGCCCGCGGCGGCCGCCTCGGCCTCCATCGCGTCGAAGCCCTTCTTGATGGCGTCCTGGTGGGAGCCGGAGAAGGCGGTGTAGACCAGGTCGCCCGCGTAGGGGTGGCGCGGGTGGACCTCCATCTGGTTGCAGTACTCGGAGGTGCGGCGGACCTCGTCGATCTGCGAGAAGTCGATCTGCGGGTCGACGCCCTGGGAGAACAGGTTCATGCCCAGGGTGACCAGGTCGACGTTGCCGGTCCGCTCGCCCTGGCCGAACAGGCAGCCCTCGACGCGGTCGGCGCCGGCCATCAGCGCCAGTTCGGCGGCGGCGACCGCGGTGCCGCGGTCGTTGTGCGGGTGGACGGACAGGCAGACGTGCGCGCGGCGGGTCAGGTTGCGGGACATCCACTCGAAGCGGTCCGCGTGCGTGGAGGGGGTCGAACGCTCCACCGTGGCGGGCAGGTTGAGGATGATCTCCCGGCCCTCCTCGGGACCCCAGACGTCACACACGGCCTCGCAGACGTCCAGCGCGAAGTCCAGCTCGGTGTCGGTGAAGATCTCCGGCGAGTACTGGTATCCGAAGATCGTCTCCGGGCCCAGGATCTTCTCGGCGTACTCCATCACCAGCCGCGTGCCGTCCACGGCGATCTGCTTGACCTGCTCCTTGGAGCCGCGGAAGACGACGCGGCGGAAAGTCGGCGCGGTCGCGTTGTACAGGTGGACGGTGGCCCGGTGGGCGCCGCGCAGGGACTCGACCGTGCGCTCGATCAGCTCCTCGCGGGCCTGGGTCAGGACGGAGATCGTCACGTCCTCGGGGATCGCGCCCTCTTCGATGATGGAACGTACGAAGTTGAAGTCGGTCTCACCGGACGACGGGAAGCCGACCTCGATCTCCTTGTAGCCCATCCGCACCAGCAGGTCGAACATCTCGCGCTTGCGGGCGGGGCTCATCGGGTCGATCAGAGCCTGGTTGCCGTCGCGCAGATCGGTGGACAGCCAGCGGGGGGCCTTGGTGATGCGGGCCTCGGGCCAGGTGCGGTCCGGGATGTCCACGGCGTCGTACGTGCCGTACTTGTGGACCGGCATGCCGGACGGCTTCTGCTGCTGGGTGGCGTTGGTGACGGGCGTCGGGCGGCCGACGGACTGCTGGGTCATTGCGTAGGGCTCCTCGGGTCTCCTGCAAGGGGACGGCCGACTTCTTTGAGCGCAGCACCAGATCCCGCGGGGAGGGGGTCGGCCTACGACTACAGGCCCTCGCCGCGGCAGCTAAGGAGAAGCAGCCCGAAACGCATGATGTGCCGCAGCCTAACCGAGGGACGACGAGGACGCCGGTCCCGTATCAGTATGCAAGACCGAGCATCTATGTCGTCGAAACAGTGATCCATCACTCGAAGCATTGAAATATGACGCAAATTTCCGTCGCAGGTAGTGACACAGCCATGACCCAGTGCCACATTGCTCGCCATGGAAGCCATCCATCCCGTTTTCTGCACCATCGTGCCGCCCCACGTCCTCGACAAGCTCGCCCGCTCCGAGGACCCCGCGCTCGCCGCACCCGCCCGCCGCACCCTGGAGGCCGACGCCGCCCAGCGCACCCATCGCCGACTGACCACGGTCATCGGCGCCCCGTCGATCGCCCCCGCCCCGGGAGCCGCCGACAACAAGGTCCACCGCACCATCTACGACGCCCGCAACCGGCGCGAGCTGCCGGGCCGGGTCGTCCGCAAGGAGGGCGACAAGCCCGGCAAGGACGCCACGGTCAACCGTGCGTACGCCGGTCTGGGCGCCACCTTCGAGCTGCTCCTCAAGGCCTTCGAGCGCAACTCCATCGACGGCAACGGTCTGCCGCTGAACGCCTCCGTACACTTCGACAAGGAGTACGGGAACGCGTTCTGGGACGGCGAACAGATGGTGTTCGGCGACGGTGACGGCGAGATCTTCCTCGACTTCACCCTCCCCGTCGACGTCATCGGCCACGAACTGGCCCACGGCATGACCCAGTACACGGCGAACTTCACCTATTTCGGCCAGCCGGGCGCGCTGAACGAGTCGATGTCGGACGTCATCGGCTCACTGGTGAAGCAGTACGTGAATGACCAGACGGCCCACGAGGCCGACTGGCTGATCGGTGCGGGCCTGCTCGCCGAGCGGGTCACCGGTGTGGCGCTGCGCTCGATGAAGGCTCCGGGCACGGCGTACGACGACGACGTGCTGGGCAAGGACCCGCAGCCCGCGACGATGGACGACTACGTCACCACCGGTCGCGACAACGGCGGTGTGCACATCAACTCCGGCATCCCCAACCACGCGTTCTACCTGGTCGCCGAGGCGCTGGGCGGCAAGGCGTGGGAGCGGGCCGGGCAGATCTGGTACGACACCCTGACCGCCGGGACCCTCACCGTCACCCCGACCTTCGCGGACTTCGCGCGGGCCACCGTGGCGGCGGCCCGCAACCGGTTCGGGGACGGCGAGGAGCAGCAGACGCTGCTCAAGGCGTGGGAGCAGGTCGGGGTGCCGACCCACTGAACGGCCCTGCTCCGGAGGGCACATCGCCCCTGGTGGACCGATCGCCCTCTTCCGGCGGAGCCTCCCGCGTACTAGAACGGACCCCATGCTGATTCAGGTGGTCCGCACGGGAGGTTTCGCCGGCATCGAGCGCCGGGCCGAGGTCGACACCTCGGGCCGGCCCGATGCGCCCGCCTGGCAGGCCCTGGCCACCGGCGCTCTCGCCGACGGCCGGGGCCCGCGCATGCCGGGGGCCGGGATCGCGGACGGCTTCAGTTACGAGATCACGGTGGACGGCCGGACCTTCCACTGCGCCGATCCGCAACTCTCGGACGCACAGCGCGAGTTGATTGAGCGCGTGCTCAAGGAGGGCGCCTGAGCCGATTGAGCGACTGCTCAATCGCGTCTCCGCAGCCGGCCGGTGAAGCCCGCGGCCGACTGTGCGGAAAATCGGTACCGCCCGGTCGTTGACAGGGTTACTTGGGAGTATTCACCATCTCCCCCATGACAACGTTGCCGCCCCGATCCCGGTCTCCGCTGCCCCGCTTTCCCGCCAACTTCCTCTGGGGAGTGTCGACTTCGGCCCATCAGATCGAGGGCGCGGCGGCCGAGGACGGGCGGGGGAAGTCCTCCTGGGACCTCTTCTCCGCCCTGCCCGGGAAGATCAAGGACGGTTCGAGCGCGTCCGTCGCCGTCGACCACTACCACCGCTACCCCGAGGACGTGGCCCTGCTGAAGGAGCTCGGGGTGGGCGGCTACCGCTTCTCGGTCTCCTGGTCGCGGGTACTCCCGGAAGGAGCGGGGCCGATCAACAAGGCCGGGCTCGACTTCTACGACCGGCTCGTCGACTCCGTGTGCGAGGCGGGCGTACGTCCGGTGCCGACGCTCTTCCACTGGGACACCCCGCTCGCCCTGGAGGAGAAGGGCGGCTGGCTGGAGCGGGACACCGCGCACCGGTTCGCGGAGTACGTCGAGGTGGTCGCCGAGCGGCTGGGCGACCGGGTCGGCCGCTGGATCACCCTGAACGAGCCCGCCGAGCTGACCATGCTGGGCCATGCGCTGGGCGAGCACGCCCCCGGCAAGCAGTTGCTGTTCGACGCCCTGCCGGTCGCCCACCACCAGCTCCTGGCGCACGGTCTGGCCGTACAGGTGCTGCGCTCGCGCGGCTCGGGCTCCCTCGGCATCGCCAACTCGCACGGCCCGACCTGGCCCGCCTCGGACTCCGAGGAGGACAGGGGCGCCGCCGACTTCTACGACGTACTGCTCAACCGGCTGTTCGCCGACCCGATCCTGCTCGGCGAGTACCCGGAGGGCATCGCCGAGATGCTGCCGGGCCCGGTCGCCGAGGACCTGGAACTGATCTCGCAGCCGCTGGACTGGTACGGCATGAACTTCTACCAGCCGACCAGGGTGGGCGCCCCCAACCCCGCGGTGTCCGCGGAGTTCGCCGGAATCACCGTGCCGCCGGAGATGCCCTTCTCGGTCCACCCCGTCGAGGGCGTGCCGCGCACCGCCTTCGACTGGGCGGTCGTCCCCGAGGCGCTGACCGAACTCCTCGTCTCCTTCCGCGACCGGTACGGCGACCGGCTGCCGCCGGTGGTCATCACCGAGAACGGGTGCAGTTACGACGGTCTCGACGACCAGGCGCGGATCGACTACCTGGACGGCCATCTGCGGGCACTGCACCGGGCGATGGACGCGGGCGTCGACGTACGCGGTTACTTCGTGTGGTCGCTGATGGACAACTGGGAGTGGGCGGAGGGGTACCGGCAGCGGTTCGGCCTGGTCCACATCGACTACGAGGGCGGCACTCTGGACCGCACCCCGAAGGCGTCGTTCCGCTGGCTGCAAGAGGCACTTCGGGCCCAGCGGTGACCACGGACTCCGCCCCGGCGCCCGGGGAGGACGCACCAACCGCCCTGCGGGAGCCGGACGTTGAGGTCCCGCGTGGCTGGACGGGTGCGCTGTCGCTGGCCAACGGGGCGATCTGGGTGGGCTGGTTCGGGCCGATCCAGATCCTGCTCGCCCTTCAGGCGGCGGAGCTGGCGCCCGGCACGGGTATGCCGAAGGAGTCGGTGCTGGCGTGGGTGACGGGCATCGGGGCCGCGGTCTCGATGCTCTGCAACCCGGTCTTCGGTGCGCTGTCCGACCGTACGGCCTCGCGGTTCGGGCGTCGTACGCCGTGGATCGCGGGCGGTGTCGTCTCGGGCGCGGCCGCTCTGGTCCTGCTCTCGTTCGCGCCCGGCATCGTGACCATGACGCTCGGCTGGTGCCTGGTGCAGGTCACGCTGAACGCCGCGTTCGCGGCGATCACCGCGTCCGTCCCGGACCGGGTGCCGCACCGCCGGCGCGGGGTGGTCGGGGGCTGGCTGGGCGCGGCTCAGATCCTGGGGGTGGTGGTGGGCACGGGGCTCGCGACACTCGGCGGCGGGGTGGTGGCGGGGTACGCGGCGTGTGCGGTGTTCTGCGTGGCGGGGGCGCTGCCGTTCGTGCTGCGGTTCAAGGATCCGGCCGGGGTGCGGCAACCGCCGTTCGTGTGGGGGCCGTTCCTCCGGTCGTTCTGGCTGAGCCCGCGCACGTACCCCGACCTGGGGTGGGCCTGGCTGACCCGGTTCCTGATCAATCTGGGCAACTCGATCGCCCTGCTCTATCTGCTCTACTACCTGCGCGACCGGCTGCACCACGAGGACCCGGGGACCGGTGTGCTGATCCTGACGGCCGTCAACGGGGTCACCCTGCTCGCCACGGTGGTGGTCAGCGGGGCGTGGTCGGACCGGGTGGGCCGCCGCAAGCCGTTCGTGCTGTGGGCGGGAGTGCTGATGGCGGCGGCCTCCGGGCTGCTGGCGCTCTGGCAGACCTGGCCCGGGGCGCTGGTCGCGGCGGCTCTCCTGGGCATCGGATTCGGCGTGTTCACCTCGGTCGACTTCGCGCTGATGACGGACGTCCTGCCCAAGGCAGCCGACCGGGGCAAGGACCTCGGCGTCATCAATGTCGCCAACTCCCTCCCCCAGGTGGCCGCCCCGGCCCTGGCCGCCCCGATCGTCACCCACGGCGGCGGGTACGGCGTCCTGTACGGGGTCGCGGCGGGAGTGGGACTGGTGGGTGCGGTCCTGGTACGGCGGATCAAGGGCGTGGAGTAGGCGGCCCTCCGGGGCCGCGGGGCCGCCGTACACCGTGGCCGGATCCCCCCCGCGACGTACCGGGTAGGGCAACGGATCGCCTCCGCGACGTACCGCGGAAATCGCGGGACCCCGGGGCCGGCCTGGCAGCCCCGGGGTCCCGCGTACTTCCGTGAAAGTCGAAAGTCAGCGTACTTCCGTGAAAGCGTGAAAGTCCGTGTCTCAGACCCCGACCGGCTCGTCGACGCGGGTCGCGCCGCCCTCCTCACGTACCTCGGGCTCCGGCTCTCGGCGCTTGCGCCCCACCAGCCACAGCAGCCCGCCCAGCGTGCCCGCGATGGCGGGCCAGTACACGTACCGGTAGTCCGCCGCCGGCATCACGGGGATGTACGCCAGGATGTACACCGCCGCGCTGATCCCCAGCATCCGCACCGGCATCCGGAACATCCCGCGCCCCGGCCGCACCGTGAACACCACGCCCACCAGCAGCCAGAACCACCCCTGGAACAGCATCGGCAGATCGCGCACGGCCCCGGTGACGTAGTTCTCCAGCGTCTTGGCCAGTCGCGGGTGCGAGATCTCGACGCCGGCCTCGGGCTGGTCGAGCCCCGGCTGGAACGGCAGCCGGGTCCTGAAGAGCATCGTGGAGTAGAGCTCCGCCCGGTACTGGACGTAGGCGAGCGGACGTTCCCGCAGCACTCCCTTCAGCCAGATCGACTGGAGTTCCGCGGCGTCCTTGGTGAGCCCGGGACCGACGTCCCAGCAGGTCCAGTACGTGTCGGAGAGCCGCTCCCGCTTCTTGCACAGGGCGGAAGCGGCCACCAGGCGGTCCCGCACACCGGGCGTCTCGGCGGCCTTGGCGAGCGCGTCGGCGGGCATCACCATCAGCATGTCGTCGAGCATGATCTGCGCGCTCTGGCTGGTGGGGGCCGGCTTGGCGAGCACCGAGATCGCGGCGGTGGGCACCACCACGGCGGCCAGCAGGGCAGCCAGGGTCAGCGCCCAGATCCTGCGTCCCGGCCGGGGCCACAGGGTGACGACGAGCATGAAGAACACCGGGAGCACGGCCACGAAGGCGTTCTTGCGCACCATCACCGCGTAGGCGAGCAGCAGCACGCCGCCCGCGAGCAGCGCCCAGCGGACGGCCGGCCGTTCGGGGCGCAGCCACCTCGCGGCCAGCGCGACCGCCACGGCGGCGAGCAGGACGAAGGCCATCTGGATGTCTTTCCAGATGACTCCGCTGATGGTCAGCACCTGCGGGGCCAGGCCGACCCCGAAGACGGCGAGGCCCGCCTGCCAGCGGCCGGTCAGATTCCACAGCGCCCAGGACAGGACGCCGAGCGCCGCCCACAGGACGAAGAGCTGGAGGACCAGTATCGAGCCGACGCTGCCGGTCAGGTCGATGAGCCCCCTCCACAGCAGGGACATCACGGCCGGGTGCCAGTCGGTCAACGGCTCGCGGCCCTGGGCCTGCATGAGCTGGCTGACGCTGTCCCTGGTCAGGAAGCCCGGGGAGAAGACGGCGACGGTGCCGATCCAGCACACGGCGGCGACGAGTGCCGGTATCAGCACTCGTCGGTATCTGTGGAGGAATGACCTCTTACGTTCCATGGGCGCAGACGCTAACAGGGCCACGGGGCCCGCTCCGGCGCCGATGACACTCCCGGGTATGGAACCAACGCCGCACGGGACCCATCAGAACAGGTGAAGGTCGCGCGCACCGCGGCCGCACGCTGCAATCGGTCAAGAAGCCACAAATACGAAACGTCGGTAGGTAAAGAATCGGAAAACTGTTGCGATAGCCCAGCCAAGGAGCCGCGCGACGTTGTCACTGAGCGGAGAGTCGAGCCCCAGCAGATGCCGCGAGAGAGAGACCGTACCGGCGGTGATCACGATACCGATGACGTTCACCAGAGCAAAGAGGACCAGTTCATGGACGACGTTCTCGCGCCGCTGGCCACGGTAGGTCCAGTACCGGTTGCCGACCCAGCTGGCCGCCACCGCCACCGTGGTCGCCAGCACCGAGGCGACCACCGGGGAGGATTCCATGGGGCCGCCGGAGCCGCCGGGGAGACCGAAGACCAGCAGGTTGTAGCCGCCGTTGTCCACGACGAAGGCAAGCGCCCCGACCACACCGAACGAGGCGACCTCGCGCCAGGTGCGGCGCAGTACCGCATGCAGTCGCAAACGCAGGGAAGGCGGAGCGGGAGAAGTTGTCGACACGAGAGCCGAGAGTAGCCGCCGCACGGCCGAGGGCCCACCACGGGGCGAAAAACAGGCCGTTGACCGGCCGGAGGACGCCCCACCGGGCTACCCACTGAGAGCATGGGCCACACACCTGCGATAGCTTTGTACACTATATTTTCACATTGCGGGCCCAGCTGTCAGCCCCACCGCATAGCCGCGTCACGAGATGTTGATCAGCCCTGAGGAGAATTCCGTGAGTCCCACGATCGCCTGCGTTGTGCCCTGTCACAACGAGGAAGCGGCCATCGGCAAGGTGGTCCGCGATCTGCGCGAAGCACTTCCCGAGGC